>NZ_JAUFPQ010000028.1:47154-77784 GCF_030409305.1 Halomonas maura | reverse complement strand
GAGGCGATCCTCGGCGAGCGCGAGGTCGATGCCTTCGTCGACTGCGTCGGCTTCGAGGCCCATGCCTGCGGCCACAACCACGGCAAGGAGGCGCCGGCCACCGTGTTGAACTCCGCCATGGCGCTGACCCGCGCCGGCGGCCAGATCGGCATCCCGGGGCTGTACGTGACCGCGGACCCGGGCGCGACCGACGAGGCGGCCAAGCACGGCGCGCTGAGCATGCGCTTCGGGCTCGGCTGGGCCAAGTCGCATTCCTTGCATACCGGCCAGTGCCCGGTGATGCAGTACCACCGGCCGCTGATGCAGGCGATCCTGTTCGACAAGGTCAAGATCGCCGATGCGGTCAACGTCCAGATGATCACCCTGGACGAGGCGCCGCAGGGCTACGCCGACTTCGATGGTGGGGCGGCGAAGAAATTCGTCATGGACCCCCACGGTAGCGTTGCCGCTTAACGGCGGCGCGGCCAGCCCGTTCGGGGATGGACCCCCATGGCAGCGTCGCCGCCCGATTGAGGCTTGAAACGAACGGCCTCGCTCAGCAATGAGCGAGGCCGTTTTCATTCTGTTGATCTCGATCGGCCGGTATCGCTCGCTGCTCCGAGAGCCGGTGGCGATGGCGGTGCCGGTGCCGGTGCCTCAGCAGCATCTCGCGGAGGCGGGGCCCGGCCACAGGCCCTGAGCCGTTGGCGAGAACGCTCCCTCGCCAACCAACGAGGCCCGGCCAATGCCGGGCCTCGTTGCGTTGGCTCCCGTCGATTGGGTGTCGAGCCGAGCGAGCCTCTGCCACCGCGCCTGCACGACCCGCCCGCCTTGCTCGCGAACCTCGCCATGCAGGCAGGCGGCGGCGTATCGCCCTCGTCACCGGACATGAATCGGCTGGATGCGCTCCGCTCGCAGGCGAAGAGGCGGCCTTGGACGTGAATGGATGTCGTTGTGTTGATATTTTATAAAAATATAGATATTTTGAGTCATCGATGCTCGAGACCATGGAGACCCGACATGACTGCGCTGACCCTGCTTTCCGATACCGCCATGCCGCTGCCCGCCGACCTCCGGGGTTTCAGCCTGGCGCCGTCCGCCCAGTCGCCGCGGCTGCTGCAGCTGACCGTCTCGCGTGAGGTGGTCGAGGCCTTCCTCGCGGCCGTGGCCGAGTGGCCCGTCCAGGCCCTGGAATACAAGTCCATGCTGCGTTTCCGGGTGGCCAGGATCCTCGACGACCTGTGCGGCAACACCCTGCAGCCGGTGCTGATCAATACCCTGGTGGATCGGCAGACGGGCGGCCTGCAGGTCACGCCCGAGGGCCTCGACGACGTCGAGCAGGCCGACGACATGGTCAAGTTCGCCACCGCCGTGGCCCACCTGATGGGGCGTTCCAACCATGACGCCATGAGCGGCCAGTACTATGCGCGCTTCGTGGTGCGCAACGTCGACGCGTCGGACAGCTACCTGCGGCAGCCGCACCGGGTGATGGAGCTGCACAACGACGGTACCTTCGTCGTGCAGGACACCGACTACGTGCTGATGATGAAGATCGACGAGCGGCACATGGCGGGCGGCGACTCGCTGCTGCTGCACCTGGACGACTGGGAGGACCTGGCGCGCTTCCACCGCCACCCGCTGGCGCGTCGCGAGCTGCGCTGGACCGCGCCGCCGAGCAAGAACGTCGCCAAGGATGTCTTTCACCCGGTGTTCGACGTCGACGCCGAGGGGCGGCCGATCATGTCCTACATCGACCAGTTCGTGCAGCCCCGGGACTTCGAGGAGGGCAACTGGCTGTGCGATCTCTCCGAGTCCCTGGAGGGCAGCCCGGCGATCCTTTCGGTGCCCAACCCGGTGGGCAGCTTCCTGTTGATCAACAACCACTTCTGGCTGCACGGCCGGGATCGCTTCACGCCGCACCCGGAGCTGCGCCGGGAGCTGATGCGCCAGCGTGGCCACTTCACCCACGCCAGGACGCTGCGCGAAGCGCGTCGGTCGTGAGGCGCCATGCCCCGACCGATGGGTTACCCTGACGAGGCCAGGCCACGCCGTCATCCCGGGCGTGGTGGTCGCATCAGCACAACGAGGACGGCATGTACGATTTCATCATCATCGGCGGCGGCATCCTGGGCATGTCCACCGCCATGCAGCTCAAGCAGGCCTACCCGGATCGCCGCATGCTGGTGGTGGAGAAGGAGGCAGGCGCGGCTCATCACCAGACCGGTCACAACAGTGGCGTGATCCATGCCGGCGTCTACTATACGCCGGGCAGCCTCAAGGCCCGCTTCTGCCTGGCCGGCAACCGCGCCACCCGGGAGTTCTGCGACGCCCACGACATCGCCTACGACATCTGCGGCAAGCTGCTGGTGGCCACCAATGACCTGGAGTTGCAGCGCATGAAGGCGCTGTGGGAGCGCACCGCCGCCAATGGCCTGGAGCGAGAATGGCTGGAAGCCGAGGCACTCGCCGAGCGCGAACCCAATATCACGGGCATCGGCGGCATCTTCGTGCCCTCCAGCGGCATCGTCGACTTTGCCGCCGTGACCCGGGCCATGGCCGCCGAGTTCGAGCGGATGGGCGGCGAGATCCGCTACGGGACCGAGGTCACCGCCCTGGAGGAGCGTCGCCGGGAAGTGGTGGTGACCAGCGGTGCCGGCGAGTTCACCGCGCGGTACCTGGTGAGCTGCTCGGGACTGATGGCCGACCGGGTGGTGCGTATGCTGGGCCAGGATCCCGGCTTCAGCATCTGCCCGTTCCGCGGCGAGTACTACCGGCTGCCCGAGCGGCACAACGACATCGTCAACCACCTGATCTACCCGATCCCGGATCCCGCCATGCCGTTTCTCGGCGTGCACCTGACGCGGATGATCGACGGCTCCGTCACCGTCGGTCCCAACGCCGTGCTGGCCTTCAAGCGCGAGGGCTATCGCAAGCGTGACGTCTCGCCCCGCGACCTGGCGCAGATGCTCACCGACCCGGGCATCCTCAAGGTGCTGAGGCGCAACCTGCGCCCCGGCCTCGTCGAGATGAAGAACTCGCTGCACAAGCGGGGCTATCTGGGACTGGTACGCAAGTACTGCCCGAGCCTCGCCGTCGACGATCTGGGCGACTATCCCGCCGGGGTCCGCGCCCAGGCGGTCTCCCGCGACGGCAGGCTGGTGGACGACTTCCTGTTCGTGAACACCCCGCGCACGGTGAACGTGGGCAACGCCCCGTCGCCGGCGGCCACCTCGGCGCTCCCCATCGGGGCGCATATCGTCGAGAGGGTGAAGCAGCAGGTCGAGGACTGAGGTGTCCCGACGCCGGGCATCCTCGCCGCCGGCAGCGGCCGCTGAGCCGCCAGCAGATCCGCTTCCGGCGGCGTGGGGGGGAGGGGCCGGCTGGCGCTCGGGGGCCGGGGCCAAGCGGTCGCGGTCGAGGCCTATCCAGGATGGTCGCCCGGTGGCGCGACGCGCGTCAGGATATGCTCGGCCATGCCCTTCGCCAGCTCCTCCTCGCCGCGGAAGATGCGATCGACCGCTTCCCTGGCCAGCAGCCTGGCGTCGTCTTGGCTCTGGGCGCGCACCGCCACCTCGATGTCGGGATTCAGCGTTCTCGCCGTCCCGGTCATCTGAGGCACGTCGCGGGTATCGGAAATGGCGATGACCAGCATGGCGGCACGGGCGATGTGCGCCTGAATCAGCACGGAGGGCTCGGCGGCGTTGCCCGATACGGCCGCGATATCCTGCTGGCGCAGCGCTTCCACCAGTTCGCGGTTCTGTTCGACCACGACGAACGGGATACCCCGCCTGCCAAGCGCGTCACCGATCTGTTGTCCGACACGACCATAACCGACCAGGACCACTTGTCCCTCGAGGTAACGCTCTGCGGTCGACAGGGGAAGCTCGGCGAAGGGGTCCTGGCGTTGATCCAGTTGACGGGCCAGCCGGGAAGTTTCCAGCACCTTGTTACGCAGCGGCTCGATCAGGCCGAAAATCATGGGATTGAGTGCAATCGAGATCAAGGCGCCGGCCAGGATCAGGCTCTGACCTTCTGCGGTGAGGAGACCCAGTGACATGCCGAGGGTGGCCAGGATGAAGGAGAATTCCCCGATCTGGGCGAGGCTCGCCGCCACCGTGAAGGCCGTGCTGAGTGGATAGTGAAAGGCGATGACCAGCAAGGCGGCGGCGACGGACTTGCCGAGGATGATGATGGCCACGACGCCCACCACGCGAAGCGGGCTGTCTATCAGCACACCAGGCTCGAACAGCATGCCCACGGAGACGAAGAACAGCACCGCGAAAGCGTCACGCAGCGGCAAGGATTCTTCCGCCGCCCGGTGGCTGAACGTCGATTCCCGCATGACCATGCCGGCGAAGAAGGCGCCGAGCGCGAAGGAAACGCCAAACAGTTCGGCGGCACCGAAGGCGATGGTGATCGCCGCCGCGATGACGGCGAGCGTGAACAGCTCCCGGGAGCCCGTCCGCGCCACCAGCCACAGCACCCAGGGCATGACGCGGCGTCCCACGACCAGCATCAAGGCCACGAAGGCGCCGACCTGCAGGAACGTCAGGCCCAGGGTCCGCCACAGGGGAGGCGGGAGGGCGCCGTCTGTCTCGGTGCCGCCGAGCATCCCGGCCAGGGGGGGGAGCAGCACCAGCACCACCACCATGGCCAGGTCTTCCACGACCAGCCAGCCGACCGCGATGTAACCATTCATCGACGCCAGGATCCCGCGGGCTTCCAGCGCCTTGAACAGCACCACCGTGCTGGCCACCGACAGCGAGAGGCCGAACACCAGGCTACTCCCGAGCCCCCAGCCCCAGGTCCCCGCGAGGGCCATGCCCAGCAGCGTCGCCACCGTCATCTGGGCAATGGCGCCAGGCAGCGCCACACGCTTGACCGAGAGCAGATTGTCCAGCGAGAAGCGCAGGCCCACGCCGAACATCAGCAGCATGATGCCCAGCTCGGCCAGCTGACTCGCGGTCCCCATGTCGGCCACGTAGCCCGGTGTGGCCGGCCCGATGGCGATGCCCGCCAGGAGATAGCCCAGCAGGGCGGGAAGCTTCAACCTTTCGGCGAGGATGCCGAGCACCAGGGCGAGACCCAAGCCCGCGGCCAACGTCGTGATGAGTGTCGTGTCGTGCGGCATGGACCCTGCGTCGCTGTGATGGACGGGGGGTGGACGTCAAGTCGACTCGTGTCCTCGAATGTCCCGGCTGGACCCAGTATATGTCCAATCCTCCGGTGGCGAGTCGCTACCGCGGCTCGCCGCACGAGTCGGGAGGCGTCGGGTTTTGCCGAAAGTATTAGGGAACGTAGAAATTATTACCTGGCCCCGGCGTCAGGGGGCTGCTAGCGTCTTTCCAGGCGGTGAGCGAAAGCATCGCCCACAATAAGGACAACGCCTTACCGATTCGCGACGGAGGATCCTTCATGCGAGCACTCAAGTATGCCCTGGCGGCCTCGCTGCTGGTGGCGGCCCCCGCGGCCCTGGCCCAGCAGCAGCTGTCCATCGCCACCGGTGGCACCGGCGGTACCTACTACCCCTATGGCGGTGGCCTGGCCGAGCTGATCGGCGAGCACGTCGAGGGCTACGACGCCGTGGCCGAGGTCACCGGCGCCTCGGTGGAGAACATGGGGCTGGTCTGGCGCGGTGACTCCGACCTGGCGCTGGCCCTGGCCGATACCGTCTACCAGGCCTATAACGGCACCGGCGATTTCGAGGGCCGCCAGCTCGAGAACATCCGCGCCCTGGCCTCGATCTACCCGAATGCCGTGCAGATCGTCACCCTGGCGGACTCCGGCATCGAGTCGCTGTCCGACCTCGAGGGCAAGACGGTCTCGGTGGGCGCGCCGGGCAGCGGCACCGAGCTCAATGCCCGGGCAGTGCTCGAGTCCAACGGCATCACCTACGACGACATCGATGCGCGCCGGCTCAATTTCAACGAGACCGCCGATGCCATCCGCGACGGCGACATCGACGCCGGCTTCTGGAGCGTCGGGCCACCCACCAGCTCGATCCTCAACCTGGCCACCACCCGCGATATCCGCCTGATCGGCCTGACCGACGAGGAAGTGGCCAACGCCAAGGGCGAGGAGCCGGTGTTCGCCGCCTACCAGCTCAAGGCCGGGCTCTACGAGGGCATGGAGGAAGCGGTGCAGACCATCGGCATCCCCAACGTGCTGGCGGTGAGCAGCGAGATGGACGAGGAGCTGGCCTACCAGATCACCAAGACCCTGTTCGAGCAGACCGACCAGCTGATCGCCATCCACCCGGCGGCCAACGACACCACCGTCGAGTTCAGCGTCGAGTCCACGCCCATCGCCTTCCATCCCGGCGCGCTGCGCTACTACGAGGAAGTGGGCGCCGAGATCGCCGACCGTCAGCGTCCCTGAGGGACGTCGACATGTCGTGGATGCCCCGGGGGCGGGCCGCCTGGCTCGCCCCCGGGCTTTGGCTGATGCTGGGGATCGCCGCGCCGGCCCTGGCCGACGGCGGGTGCCCGACCCACGAGCTGCGGGTCCGCGACGCCGAGGGCCGGGTCCTGGTGCGGTTGCCGATGCCCGAAGGGGCCGGCTGGTGCCTGGCCTGGAACCATTCAGTGGAGGGGTTTCCCGTCCATGACTGCTATCGCAACCGGGGCGGGCACATGGTGCTGGAGCGCAGCCACCTGCCGGACTTCGCCGCCGGCCTGGACCACATTCCCGGGCGTGGCCGCCAGGTCTCCGACGGGAAAGGGGGCTACTGGATCGAGGCCATCGACGAGCCGGTGCCCGGCGACCGCTACCGCCTGCGGGTGGGCGCCAGGCGCGTCGCTCATCGCCTGGTGCGCCACGGCGAGCCGCGCCTGGCGGCCCTGCTGGCCGAGGCCCGGGTTTGCGGTGCGGGACCCTACGACGTCGACTCGGCGGCCCCGGTAGTGGTCAGCCTGAGCGAGCGGGCCGCCAACCAGCGCGTGACCCTCGCCCTGGAGCCCACCCTTCCCTGACGCGGCCCGCCACCAGCGGGCCCCAACCCTGCGAGTGAGACGCTATGAGCGAAGAGGTCACTTCCCCCATCGTCCCCGGTAGCCAGGCGCCGCACTCGCGCCCGGTGCTGTGGCTGATCAGCCTGGTGGCCGTGGCGCTGTCGCTGTTTCAGCTGTATTCCGCCGGCATCCAGCCGCTGGGCCTGTTCTACCAGCGCAGCATCCATCTGGCGCTGATCATGATGCTGGCCTTCCTGATGTTCCCGGTCTTCGGCCCTCGGCACCGACGGGGCCTGGCCGGCGGGGCGATCGACCTGGTGTTCTTCGCCGGCGCGGTGATCACCGGCGGCTACCTGGTGCTGTACCTCGACGAGATCATCAACCGTGCGGGCTTCTGGAGCCAGACCGACATCGTGATCGGCTGCATCGCCACCGTTACCGTGCTCGAGGCGAGCCGGCGGGCGGTGGGGCTCGGCATGACGATCATCGGTATCCTGGCCATCCTCTATGCCTTCGCCGGGCCCCGCGGCGAGCTGCCCTGGCTCGGCCAGTTCCTGCCCGGGATCCTCGAGCACCGCGGCTACAACCTGGACCGCCTGGTCGGCCAGCTGTATCTGGGGCAGGAGGGCATCTTCGGCCTGCCGATGGGCGTGGCGGCCACCTATATCTTCATCTTCGTGCTGTTCGGCGCCTTTCTCGAGATCACCGGCGCCGGCAAGTTCTTCATCGACCTGGCCTACGCCGCCACCGGTCGCCAGCGCGGCGGGCCGGCCAAGGCCGCGGTGATCGCCTCCGCCGGCATGGGCTCGATCTCCGGCAGCGCCATCGCCAACGTGGTGACCACCGGGGCCTTCACCATTCCGCTGATGAAGCGCCTGGGCTACAAGCCCCACCAGGCCGGCGGCATCGAGGCGGCCGCCTCCACCGGCGGTCAGATCATGCCGCCGCTGATGGGCGCCGGCGCCTTCCTGATCGCCGAGTACACCCGCATGCCCTACCTCGAGGTGGTCAAGGTCAGCATCCTGCCGGCGATCATGTACTTCGGCACCGTCTACCTGCTCGTGCACATCATCGCGCTCAAGCAGGGCATGCAGGGCATGGCCAGAAGCGAGCTGCCACAGATGCGCGACGTCATGGGCGCCGGCTGGCACTTCCTGCTGCCGCTGGCGGTGCTGGTCTGGCTGCTGGTGATGAACATGTCGCCGATGCGGGTGGGCTACTACGCCATCCTCACCATGCTGGCGGTGGCGGCGGCGCGCTTTGCGGTGTGGTTCCTGTTCATCGCGCCGCGCGAGGGCCAGCGGGTGACCGGCGAAACCCTGCGAGAGGCGGTGAAGAGCGGGCTGGTCAAGCTGGTCGGCGGCCTCGAGCTCGGGGCGCGCAATGCCGTGGCGGTGTCGATGGCCTGCGCCGTGGCCGGGGTCATCGTCGGGGTGGTGGGCCTGACCGGCCTGGGGCTCAAGTTCTCGGCGATGATGATGGCCTTCTCCGGCGGCAACCTGCTGCTGGCGCTGGTGATGGTGCTGCTGGCCAGCCTGGTGCTGGGCATGGGGCTGCCGGTGACCGCCAGCTACATCGTGCTGATCGTGCTGGTCGGGCCGGCGTTGACCGCGGAGTTCGGGGTGCCGCTGCTGATCGCCCACCTGGTGGTGTTCTGGTATTCCCAGGACTCCAACGTCACCCCGCCCATCGCGCTGGCCGGCTTCGCCGGGGCGGCGATCGCCGGGGCCAAGCCCATGGACACCGGCTTCCAGGCCTGGAAGTTCGCCAAGGGGCTCTACCTGATCCCGCTGTTCATGGTCTTCAATCCGGAGATCATCATGGGTGGGCCGCTGCCGCTGCTGGTGTGGAGCACACTCACCGCCTTCCTCGCCCTGGGCGCCTTCGCCGCGGCCCTGGAGGGGTATCTGTTCACGCGCATGTCGGCGCCGGTGCGCCTGGTGCTGCTGCCGGCCATCGTCGCCGTCTTCTATCCCAGCCTGGTCGCCGAGGCGGTAGGCGCCGCGGTGATGGCGCTGGCCATCGCCGGCAACTGGGTGGCCAGCCGGCGGCAAGGACTGGCCGCCGGCTAGCCTCGCGGCTTGCACAGGCCTCGCCCGGACGCGCCGGGCGGGGCTGGCGCGGGGGAGGGTTACTGGCCGGCGGTGGTCGCGTCACCCTCGCTCGAGGTGGTGGGTTCCTGCATCTCGGTGGCCTGCTCGTCGATCGCCTCCATGCTCTCGCCGGAGGCCTCGTCGGCGGTGTCGCTGGACGCGCCGGCCGCGTCATCGGACTCGAGCATGTCCTGCTGCGCTTCCTGCAGGTTCTCGTCACCGGCGGCCTCGCTGGTCACCGGCTCCAGCACCAGGGTGATGGGGCCCTGCTCGGCGTCGGGGCCGACCTCGACCGTGTGGCGCTCCTTGGTGGTCCAGCGCAGGTTGTCGTCGCCATCGCGCAGGGTCGCCTGCAGGATGTGGGCGTGGTCGGCGGTCACGGCCGAGACATCGTAGTCGAGGGCGAACTCGACGGGCTCACCGTCCTCGGGCGTCACCGTGGTCTCGGTGATCACGGTGGCGGGGGCATCCGCCTCGGCCACTTCCCGCAGGCTCACCGTCACCTCGGCCTCTTCCGGCAGCGGGGTCTCGGTGGCGGCGAATTCCAGCATGCCCTGCAGGGTCTGGCTGGCCTGCTGTTCGGCCTCCTGGGGCTGCTCGGCCTGGCTGGTGGTCTCTTCCTGGGGCTGCTCGGCCTGGCTGGTGGTCTCGTCCTGGGCGGCCTGCTCGGTGTCCTCACCGTTGTCGCAGCCGGCCAGGGCCAGGGTGCCCGTGAGGGCGGCAGCAATGAAAAGATGGCGCTTCATGGTCGTTCTCCTTCGGCACGGTGTCCTTGTGGACGATATCCAAGTGGATAGGGTAGGTCGCGTTCCCGTTGACTGCTTGTCCATGACCCTAGCAAGCCAATGCGCAGGAAGGGTGAAACCCGCTGTCGCCCGTCCGCGACGTTCGCCGTGACGACGTCCGCATGCCGCCAGGGCCCCCGGGAGAGGTAGGCGCCGCGCGGCTCTGCTAGAATAGCGGCCTTCCAATTTGCCACCCGCCCGCGGCGCCGATCGCGGGCGTCGTCATTGCCCGTTCTCGAGGAGCCCTGGATGCCTGCATCGAACGAGTCGCCACGCGTCGGCGTGATCATGGGGTCGAAGTCCGACTGGCCGGTCATGGAGCATGCCGTGGGCATGCTCGAGCGCCTGGGCGTGCCCTACGAGACCCGCGTGGTCTCGGCCCACCGCACCCCGGACCTGCTGTTCGACTATGCCAAGTCCGCCGCCGAACGCGGCCTCGCGGTGATCATCGCCGGGGCCGGCGGGGCCGCCCACCTGCCCGGCATGGTGGCCGCCCAGACGGCGCTGCCGGTGCTCGGCGTGCCGGTGGAGTCCAAGGCCCTCAAGGGCCTGGATTCGCTGCTCTCGATCGTGCAGATGCCCGGCGGCATCGCCGTGGGCACCCTGGCCATCGGCAAGGCCGGCGCCACCAACGCCGGGCTGATGGCGGCCCAGATCGTCGGGCTGCAGGACGACGACGTGCGCGCCGCCGTCGAGACCTTCCGCGCCGAGCAGACCCGGACGGTGCTGGACAATCCCGATCCGCGGCCCAATCCCTGATCGAGAGACGAGTGAGGAAACCAAGATGAAAATCGGCGTACTGGGGGCCGGCCAGCTCGGTCGGATGCTGGCCCTGGCGGGCTATCCGCTGGCCAACCGCTTCACCTTCCTCGACACCACCGGCCATCCCAGTGCCGGGATCGGCGAGGTGATGATCGACACCGACCGGCGCCACCTCGAGGAGTTCCTGGAGCGCGTCGACCTGGTCACCTACGAGTTCGAGCACCTGCCGGTGTCGCTGGTCCAGGCCATCGAGGAGCACAAGCCCGTGCATCCCTCCAGCGAGGCGATCCGGGTCTGCCAGAATCGCGCCGAGGAGAAGGCGCTGTTCGACCGCCTGGGCATCCCCACCCCGGCGTACCGCCTGGTGGAGAGTGCCGAGGCGCTGGAGGCCGCGGCCCGGGAACTGGGCACGCCGGTGGTCGCCAAGTCGGTGACCGAGGGCTATGACGGCAAGGGCCAGGCGGTACTCAAGGACCCGGCCGAGGCCACCGACGCCTGGCATGCCATCAACCATCCGCGGCTGATCGTCGAGGCCTTCGTCGACTTCGTGCGCGAGGTGTCGATCATCGCCGTGCGCGGCCGCGATGGTGAGGTGGCCTTCTACCCGATGGCCGAGAACGTCCATGTCGACGGCATCCTGCGCTACTCGGTGGCGCCCATGCCCGACCTCGACGCGGCCATCCAGCAGACCGCCGACGGCTATATCCGCGCGCTGCTCGACGAGCTCGACTACGTGGGGGTGCTGACCCTGGAGCTCTTCCAGACCCGTGACGGCGGCCTGATGGCCAACGAGATGGCGCCCCGGGTCCACAACTCCGGGCACTGGACCATGGATGGCGCCGTGACCAGCCAGTTCGAGAACCATCTGCGGGCCATCCAGGGCCTGCCGCTGGGCGACACCTCGGCGCGGCTGCCGACCTGCATGGTCAACGTCATCGGCCGCGAGGGCGAGACGGCGGCGCTGCTCGCGATCGAGGACGCCCACCTGCACCGCTACGACAAGAGCGAGCGCCCCGGCCGCAAGCTGGCCCACGTCAACCTGGTGGCGCCGACCCATGACGCCCTGCTGGAGAAGGTCAGGGCCTGCGCTGCCCTGCTGCCGGAGGCCCCGGCGCCGCGCTTCAGCTTCGAGTGACGCTCCCGCCCGGCAACACCAAGGCCGCGCCCCCGGGCGCGGCCTTCGTCGTCAGGGAGGGGGGCGATTCAGCCCATCAGCAATCGGCTCGCCAGCCCGCCCCCGGTGAGCAGCAGCGCGAACAGCGTCAGGGCCAGGATGAAGGGGCGCAGGCCCAGCGAGCGCAGCCGCTCGAGACGGGTCTCGTAGCCCAGCGCCGCCATGGCCATGGTCAGCGACAGCTGGCCGACCAGCACCAGGCCATCATGCAGCGGGGCGGGCAGGGTGACCAGGCTGTTGACCACCACCATGGCCATGAAGCCGAAGGCGAACCAGGGGATCACCAGGCCGGTCCCGGCCTCGGCCTCGGCCTCGCCGGTGGCGCCGTCGCGCCGGCGCAGCCACCACTGGCCGACGATCAGCAGGAAGGGCACCAGCAGCATCACCCGCACCAGCTTGGCGATCACCGCATTGGCCAGGGCGTCGGGGCCCACCGCCTCGCCGGCGGCCACGACCTGGGCGACCTCGTGGACGGTGGCGCCGATGTAGATGCCGTAGAGGCCTTCCTCCATGTCCAGCAGCGGGTAGAGCAGGGGATAGACCAGCATCGCCAGCGAGCCGAACAGCACCACCGTGGCCACGGCCATGGCGGTGGCGGCCGGCCGCGCGCGGATGGTCGACTCGGTGGCCAGCACCGCGGCGGCGCCGCAGATGGCGCTGCCGGCGCTGGTCAGCAGGGTGGTCTCCCGGTCCATGCCCAGCACCCGGGTACCGATGACGTAGCCGGTGATCAACACGCTGGAGATGACCAGGATATCCAGCAACAGCACCCTGGGCCCCAGCGCGGCGACCTGCTGCAGGGTCAGCGAGAGGCCGAACAGCACGATACCGGCGCGCAGCAGCCGGCGGGTGGCGAACGTGAGGCCGGGCGCGGTGTGGCGCAAGGTGCGGGTCAGCGGGGTGTTGCCGGCCAGGATGCCCAGCAGCAGCGCGATGACCAGCGGGCTGATGCCGCTGCTCGCCAGGGCCGGGAGCCGGGCCAGGCCGACGCCGGTAGCGGTCAGGGTGATGCAGACCAGCAGGCCTTGCCACATGAGCGTGTCCTCACGACGGGATGCATGTGACTATCCTAGGCAGGGTATAGCTCATATGGTTATCAACTAATAACGAACTGGCTATTCGGGAAAACCGATATGACACCCACGGTGAGTTTTCGACAGCTGCAGGTCTTCGCCGCGGTGGCGCGCCTGGGCACGGTGAGCGTGGCCGCCGCCGAGCTGAGCCTGTCCCAGTCGGCGACCAGCCAGTCCCTCTCGGACCTCGAGCGGCAGCTGGGGGTGGCGCTGTTCGAGCGACTGGGACGCCGCCTGCACCTCAACGATCTGGGCCGCCGGCTGCTGCTCCGGGCGGAGGAGTTGCTGGACGGGGTCGCCGGCTTCGTGGCCGCCGCCACCGAGCCCGAGGGACGGTTGCAGGGCATGCTCGGCGTGTCCGCCAGCGCCACCGTGGGCACCTATCTGCTGCCCGCGCTGGCGGGACGCTTCAGCGAGGCCCACCCGGCGGTGGACCTGCGGCTGCGCCTGCGCAACACCTTCGAGGTGATCACCGACGTGCTGCGCCTGGAAGCGGACCTGGGGCTGATCGAGGGGGAGTGCCGGGAGCCGAGCCTGGCCAGCGAGCCCTGGTGCGAGGATCGCCTGGTGGTGGTCGCCGCCCCCTCCCATGCGCTGGCCGGGCGGGGGCGGCTCGACGATGCGAGGCTGGCCGAGGCCGACTGGATCCTGCGCGAGTCCGGCTCCGGCACCCGCGGGGTCTTCGAGCAGGCCATGCGTGCCCGCAACGCGCCGCCCAGGGTGCGCATGGAACTCGGCCAGCACGAGGCCATCAAGCAGGCGGTGCGTGCCGGCCTGGGGCTGGGCTGCCTGTCCCGGCTGAGCGTGGCCGGCGAGCTCGCGCGCGGCGAGCTGGTCGCCCTGGACACCAGCCTCAGGCTGCGCCGGACCTTCTCGCTGGTGTGGCACCCGGAGCGCTATCGCAGCCCGCTGTGGCAGGCCTTCAAGGTGTTCCTCGTCGAGGCCCGGGCCTCAGGAGACCCCGCCGGCGAGCCATAGCCACAGGGCGATGGCCGCGAAGTGCCCGGGGTACCAGCCGAGCCACAGCCGTCGCGGCATCTGGAAGGGGACGGCCGGGGCCAGGCGGTGCGCGCCGGCGGCCAGCAGCAGGGCCGCCAGGCAGGTGGCGACGGTGAACGACTTGGCCATGTCGGAGCTGTTCATCAGCCCGGCCACCATCAGCACCGGCAGCGCCATGGCGGTGGCCGCGAGGCGCTCGCCGAGGCCGTCGCCGGCGCCGTGGAGGGCCTGCATGGCGACCATGTAGAACGGGATCATCAGCAGGCCCAGGTGGCCGTATTCGACCCAGAGCCCGGCCGCGGCCCAGACGGCAACGGCGAGTCCGGCCTCGGCGGCCAGCCGAGGACCACCGAGGGCGCCCCGCGCGAGGCGTCCCCTCAGGGCCTGCAGCCAGGTGCCGCCGGTCAGCCCCAGGGAGAGGGTGAAGCAGATGTTGAGGATCAGGCCATCCGCCGCGCGGGGCATCAGCATGTAGGGCAACTGGGCGACCAGCCCGATCACCAGGATGCGGCGGGCATAGCGCAGCGGGTTGCGGGTGTTGAAGAGCCCGTGCCAGGCGACCATGGCGGCGAACAGCGGAAAGGCGATGCGCCCGAGGGAGGCGTCCGCCCAGTCCAGGCCCCAGCGCTCCGGGACCACGTAGCGTGCCAGGTGGTCGATGGTCATGGTGAACAGGGCCAGCCACTGGCCCCAGCCGGTCCAGGTCGAGGCGGGTCGGGGGGGTGCCAGGGCGGCGCTTGCGGCTTGTGTCATCTTGCCCTCCGGTGGGTGACGATCAACGCCCGTTGACAGGCCAGCCCGCGCGGAGTTCCCTGAGGGCTGACCAGGGGAGGGGTGACGATGCGAGGCGGATTCGGGTTCGATCTGCGGAGTCTGGAAATCTTCGTCGAGACCCTCGAGCGGGGTAGCCAGACCGCCGCGGCCGAGCACCTGGGGCTCAAGCAGTCATCGGTATCGCAGAGCCTGGCCAACCTGGAGGAGGGCCTGGGCGTGAGCCTGCTGGACCGGCACTCCCGGCCCCTGGAGGCGACCGGGGCCGGGCGCTTCTTCTACGATCGGGCCAAGCGCTTGCTCGAGGAGGCCCGCGCCACCCGCCGCGAGCTCCAGGGCGGCGCCTTCGGCCAGCTGCACCAGGTGCGCATGGCGCTGGTCGACTCCCTGGCCACCGCCGTCGGTCAGCCGCTGCTCGAGGTGATCCGTCGCCATACCACCGACTACACCCTGACCACCGGGCTCTCGCACATGCACGGCCATGCGCTGCTGACGCGGCACGTGGACATCATCATCTCCGACGACCGGCTGGAGAACTACGACGGCCTGGAACGCCATGCCATCCTCGGCGAGCCCTTCGTGCTGGTGCTGCCCGGCGACTGGGCCGGCCCGGTGGACAACCTGCGCTGGCTGTCGCGGCAGCTGGACTTCGTGCGCTATACCCCCCAGTCGCTGATCGGCCAGACCATCGAGCGTCACCTGCGCCTCAACCAACTGGAGCTGCCGGCCCGCCTGCACCTGGACAACACCTACGCGGTGCTGAGCCTGGTCGCCGGCGGCGCCGGCTGGACGATCACCACCCCGCTGTGCCTCTATCAGGCCGGCCTGGAGCGCCTCGACGTCCAGGCCGTGCCCCTGCCCACCGCGCCCCTGCGCCGCGACCTGACCCTGGTGGCGCGGCGCGACGAGCTGGGCGGCCTGCCGGCCCAGCTGGCCCGCGACAGCCGTCGGCTGCTCGAACGACGCTTCCGCGGCGAACTGCAGCGCCACCTGCCCTGGGTGGTGTCGCATATCGATGGCCTCTGAGCTCCTGACACCCGTCCCACCACGGGGCCGAAGGCCCCTGTTAGGCGCCTTGGGCGGACAGTATCGATTTTTCCTATAGCCCCGGCGTCGGCCCGACCGATGCTGTTTGCGGCCTTGTTCGGGGGGGCACCACACTGGCCCAGGCTCCTGGCAATTCCCGGTCGTGGGACCCGCTCCCACCCACCCAGACAATGACAAGCACAAGGGGTATTCGATGAGCTCTTCGCACCACACCACCTCGGTGGACTACGAATCGGTCGACAAGGCCTATCTCGACAAGCGCAAGCTGAAGAAGGGCGCGGCGGGCTGGATCCTGCTGGCCAGTCTCGGCGTGTCCTACGTGATTTCCGGCGACTATGCCGGCTGGAACTTCGGCCTCGCCGCCGGCGGCTTCGGCGGCATGCTGGTGGCCACCGTGCTGATGGCGATCATGTACACCGCCATGGTGCTGTCGATCGCCGAACTCTCCTCGTCCCTGCCCACCGCCGGCGGCGGCTACAGCTTCGCGCGGCGCGCCCTGGGCCCCTGGGGTGGCTACATCACCGGCACGGCGATCCTGCTGGAATACGCCATCGCCCCGGCGGCCATCGCCATCTTCATCGGCGGCTACGTCAACGAGCTGGTCGGCCTCAACGGGCCGCTGGTCTATGCCGCCTTCTATGCGCTGTTCGTCGGCATCCACCTGTGGGGCGCCGGCGAGGCGCTGAAGATCATGATGGGCATCACGGCACTCGCGGTGGTGGCCATCCTGGTCTTCGTGGTCGGCATGCTGCCGCACTTCAGCGTCGACAACCTCTTCGACATCGCGCCCAGCGCCGGCGTGGCGGGGGCCTCGGCCTTCCTGCCCCAGGGCGTCATGGGCATCTGGGGGGCGCTGCCCTTCGCCATCTGGCTGTTCCTGGCCGTGGAGGGCGTGCCCCTGGCGGCCGAGGAGGCCGGCGATCCGGCCCGCGACATGCCGCGGGGCATCATCACCGCCATGCTGGTGCTGCTGGTGTTCGCCGCCTGCGTGCTGCTGCTGGCCCCCGGCGGGGCCGGGGCGGCGGCCATGAGCGAGCACGCCGCGCCGCTGGTCGGCGCCCTCCAGGCGGTCTACGGCAAGGAGTCCTGGGCGGCCGGCTTCGTCAACCTGGTCGGCCTGGCCGGGCTGATCGCCTCCTTCTTCTCGATCATCTACGGCTACTCCCGCCAGACCTTCGCGCTGTCCCGCGCCGGCTACCTGCCGCGCTGGCTGTCGGTCACCGGCGAGCGCAAGGTGCCCTACCTGGCGCTGATCGTGCCCGGCGCCATCGGTTTCCTGCTGTCGCTGACCGGCAAGGGCGACCTGATGATCACCATGGCGGTGTTCGGTGCCACCATCTCCTACGCCATGATGACCCTGTCGCACCTCCTGCTGCGCCGCCGCGAGCCGGACCTGGCGCGCCCCTACCGTACCCCGGGCGGCATGCTGACCTCGGGCGTGGCCTTCGTCCTGGCGATCGTCGCCTTCCTCTCGACCTTCGTGGTCAGCGTCGAGGCGGCGCTCTGGTCGGCGGTGTTCTACGCCATCATGCTCGCCTACTTCGGCGTCTACAGCCGCCACCACCTGGTGGCCCAGGCGCCGGAGGAGGAATTCGCGGCCATCGCCCTGGCCGAGCGGGAACTGGCGGACGAAGAACCGGCCCCGGACACGGTCTAACCCCCACCATCCGATACGCCGGGCCGAGCACGGGCCCGGCGGTGAATCCAACAACAACAGAGCCAACGAGGAACCCACGATGAGCCGAATGCAGGCGAGAGACATCAAGACCGCGGAGGATGCCCGGAGAATCGTCGAGGAACGCGGCCTGAGCCACGTCAAGGTGGGCATGTTCGACATCGACGGCGTGATGCTCGGCAAGTACATGCAGGCCAGGAAGTTCTTCTCGGCCCTCGAGGACGGCTTCGCCTTCTGCGACGTGGTACTGGGCTGGGACAGCAAGGACGAACTCTACGACAACGTCCGGTTCACCGGCTGGCACACCGGCTATCCCGACGCGCCGCTGCGGGTCGTCCCGGAGAGCTGCCGGGAGCTGCCCAGCGAGGGCGACGGCATGCTGCTGTTCCTGGCCGACTTCGCCGGCCCCGCCGCCGAGATCTGCCCCCGGGGGCTGCTCAAGCGCGTACTCGAGCGCGGCCGCGAGATGGGCTATGACGCCTTCGGCTCCCTGGAGTACGAGTTCTTCCTGTTCCAGGAGACCCCCGAGTCGGTGCGCGAGAAGGGCTTTCGCAACCTGAGGCCGCTGACCCCGGACATGATGGGCTACTCGATGCTCAGGAGCTCGGTGCACAGCGAGCTCTACCACGAGCTGCTGGCGCTGTCCGAGGCCATGGACTTCCCCATCGAGGGGCTGCACACCGAGACCGGCCCGGGCGTGCTCGAGGCGGCCATCGCCGTGGACGATGCCCTGGCCGCCGGCGACAAGGGCGCGCTGTTCAAGACCTTCACCAAGGTCTGGGCCCAGCGCCGCGGCCTGATGGCCACCTTCATGGCCAAGTGGTCGCCGGACTACCCGGGCCAGAGCGGCCACATCCACCTCTCGCTGCGCGAGCGCGACAGCGGTCGTTCGGCCTTCTTCGACGCCGACAAGCCCTTCCGGATGAGCGATGCCCAGCGCCACTTCGTGGCCGGCCAGCAGCAGCTGATGCCGGAGTTCCTGGCCCTGTTCGCGCCGACCATCAACAGCTACACGCGGCTGATTCCCGGCTTCTGGGCGCCCACCGATGCCACCTGGGGCGTGGAGAACCGCACCACGGCGCTGCGGGTGATCTCCGGCGGCGACGCGTCCCAGCGCGTCGAGTACCGGCTGGGCAGCGCCGACGCCAACCCCTACCTGGCCCTGGCCGCGGCCATCGGCGCCGGCCTGTACGGCATCGAGCACCGCCTGGAGCCCGACGAGCCGGTCGAGGGCAATGCCTACGAGCTGGATCACCCCGACCAACAGGCGCTGCCCGCCACCCTCTGGGAGGCCGCCCAGCGGCTCAGGGCCTCCGAGGCCGCCCGGGCCCTGTTCGGGGATGCCTTCGTCGAGCACTTCGCCGCCACCCGGGAATGGGAGGAGCGGCAGTTCCGCAAGCACATCACGGATTGGGAGCTGGACCGCTACTTCGAAATTATCTGAGGTACGCGGTAGGAGCGGCGCCGGGGACAGGTCGTAGCGGGGGTCTTCTTCCAGGGAAGGAAGAAGTAGCGTCCAGGGAGGGATTCACAGCGCCCCCGCAGAGACCTGTCGCCGGGTCAGCCGTGGTGACTCACCCATGCGACCCACGATTCTTGGCAGTGACAGAAGAGGACCGACAAGGTATGGCTCTACAACAGACGATTTCCCCGGTGGACGGCTCGGTCTATGTCGAGCGCGAGCTGGCCGACCCGGCCCGGGTGGAGGCGACCCTGGCGCGAGCGGTCGCCGCCCAGCGCGCCTGGCGCGAGACGCCGCTCGGCGAGCGCGCCCGGCGCTGCTCGGCGATGGTCGATGCCATCGTCGCCCGGCGTGACGCCCTGGCCGAGGAGCTGACCTGGCAGATGGGCCGGCCGATCGCCGCCGGCGGCGGCGAGATCGGCGGCTTCGAGGAGCGCGCCCGCGGCATGATCGGCCTGGCCGAGGGCGCCCTGGCGCCCGTCGCGCTGCCCGACAAGCCCGGCTTCACCCGCTATATCACCCGCGAGCCCCTGGGCGTGTCCTTCATCGTCGCGCCCTGGAACTTCCCCTTCATGACGGCCGTGAACGCCATCGTGCCGGCGCTGATGGCCGGCAATGCGGTGATCCTCAAGCACTCGGCCCAGACCCCGCTGTGCGCCGAGCGCCTCCAGGAGGCCTTCGATGCGGCCGGCCTGCCGGTGGGCGTCTTCCAGCACCTGCACCTGTCCCACGCGGCCACCGAGGCGCTGATCCGCGACCCGCGCATCGACCACGTCTCCTTCACTGGTTCGGTGGGCGGCGGCGCCATGGTCGAGCGCAACGCCGCCGGGCGCTTCATCGCCACCGGCCTGGAGCTGGGCGGCAAGGACCCGGCCTACGTGCGCGCCGACGCCGACCTCGAGGCCGCCGTGGACGGGGTCATGGACGGGGCCTTCTTCAACTCGGGGCAGAGCTGCTGCGGGATCGAGCGGATCTACGTGCAGCGCGAGATCTTCGACGCCTTCGTCGAACGCGCGGTGGCCTGGGTCCGCCAGCTGCGCCTGGGCAACCCCACCGATCCGGCGACCACCCTGGGCCCGCTGGTCAAGCCCGCCGCCGCGGACTTCGTGCGCGGCCAGGTCGAGGAAGCCGTGGCCGCGGGCGCCAGGGCCTGGATCGATCCCGGTGACTTCCCGCTGTCGCGCCCGGGCAGCGCCTACCTGGCCCCCCAGCTGCTGACCGGGGTGGACCACTCCATGCGAGTGATGCGCGAGGAGAGCTTCGGCCCGGTGGTGGGCATCATGCCGGTGGCCGACGACGACGAGGCCGTGGCCCTGATGAACGACAGCGACTTCGGTCTCACCGCGGCGATCTTCACCCGCGACATCGCCACCGGCGAGTCGCTGGCCCGGCGCCTCGAGGCGGGCACCGTCTTCACCAACCGCTGCGACTACCTGGACCCCGAGCTGGCCTGGACCGGCGTCAAGCAGTCCGGGCGTGGCTGCTCGCTGTCGCGGCTGGGCTACGAGACCCTGACCCGGCCCAAGTCCTTCCACCTCAAGCACGCCTGATCGAGGAGCCCTCATGAGCGACATGGACCTTTCTGCCTTCACCACGGGCTGGAACTACCCGGCCCGGATCCTCACCGGCGTGGGCCGGGCCCGGGAACTACCGGCGGCCTGCCGGGCGCTGGGCATGCACTCCCCGCTGCTGATCACCGACCCGGGCCTGGCCGGCCTGCCGATGGTCCAGGCGCTGGTGGACGCCTGCGCCGAGGCCGGATTGCGCATCGCCGTGTTCAGCGAGATCAAGGGCAACCCCACCGGGCGCAATGTCGCCGACGGGGTGGCGGCCTTCCGCGAGGGCGACCACGACGGGGTGATCGCCTTCGGCGGCGGCTCCGGCCTGGACGCCGCCAAGGCGGTGGCACTGATGGCCCGCCAGCGCGACGACCTCGCGCTGTGGTCCCTGGAGGACGTCGGCGACAACTGGCGGCAGGCCGACGGCGACGCCGTGGCCCCGGTGGTGGCGGTGCCCACCACCGCCGGCACCGGCTCGGAGGTCGGCCGTGCCTCGGTGATCACCGACGAGGACGCCCACGTCAAGCGCATCATCTTCCACCCGGCGATGGTGCCGGCGACGGTGATCCTCGACCCCGAGCTGACCACCGGCCTGCCGCCGGCGATCACCGCGGCCACCGGCATGGACGCGCTGTCGCACTGCATGGAGGCCTGGTGCTCGCCCAACTACCACCCCATGGCCGAGGGCATCGCCGTGGAGGGCATGCGGCGCATCCGCGACTACCTGCCTCGAGCCTACGCCGATGGCCGTAATCTGGAGGCGCGCATGAACATGCTGGTGGCCTCGATGATGGGCGCTACCGCCTTCCAGCGCGGGCTCGGCGGCATGCATGCCCTGGCGCACCCCCTGGGGGCGCTCTACGACGCCCACCACGGCACCCTCAACGCGGTGCTGATGCCCTATGTGCTGCGCGCCAACGAGCGGGCCATCGGCGAGCCCATGGTGCGCCTCTCGCGCTACCTCGACCTGCGCCAGCCGAGCACCGTGGCCGTCATCGACTGGGTGCTCGAGCTGCGCGAGCGGCTGGGCATCCCGCACACCCTCGCCGCGCTGGACATCGATACCGGCCAGGCCGAGCGGGTGGGGGAGATGGCCGTCGCCGACCCGTCCTCGGGATCGAACCCGATCGCCTTCGGGGCCGGCGAGTACCGGGACATCTTCGTGCGGGCCGTCGAGGGGCGCCTCTAGCCGCCTGTCGGGCTTGATCGATCGTCGCGAGATTCACGGATTTCGAGACGATTTTATCGATCGAATGAGGCGAATAGCGCGCTATTTAACGAATCCGATCGAATGAAAGTGGCCGTAAGCCCGGGGTTCGCAGTAGATCAGCGTGAAGTCCGACAGGCTGCTAGGCCGCGGCGTCGGGCGGCAAACACAGACAGACAGGGAGACAGGCCGATGCGCATCGGACTGCTGCAATGCGATGACGTGGCGCCGGAGTTGCGCGAGCGCCACGGCAACTACCCGGCCATGTTCGAGCGGCTGTTCACCGCGGTGGACCCGACCGTCGAGTTTCGGGTCTGGCGCTGCCTGGATGGCGAGCTCCCCGATGACCCGGACGCCGTGGATGCCTGGCTGACCACCGGCTCCAGGTTCGGGGTCAACGACGGCCTGGCCTGGGTCGAGGACCTGTGCGGCTTCGTGCGCCGTCTGTGGGCGGCCGACAAGCCGCTGGTCGGCATCTGCTTCGGCCACCAGCTGATCGCCAAGGCGCTGGGCGGCAAGGTCGTCAAGAGCGAGCGGGGCTGGGGCGTGGGCATGTCGTTCAACCGGGTGAGTGGCCGCACCGCCTGGATGGCGCCCTGGCAGGAGGGCCTGGACCTGGTGGTCAGCCACCAGGACCAGGTGGTGGCGCCACCCCCCGATGCCCGAGTGCTGGCCGGCAGCGACTTCTGTCCGGTCTACCTGATGCAGGTGGGCGAGTGCTTCCTCGGCGTGCAGGGCCATCCGGAGTTCGCCAAGCCCTACTCGGCGGACCTGATGGCCCTGCGCCGCGACCAGGTCGGCCCCCAGCGGGTCCGCGAGGGCCTGGCGTCCCTCCAGGCCCCGGTGGACGATGCGCTGATGGCGCGCTGGATCCTCGCGTTCATGCGCCGGGCCCGTGTCGAGACGGTCGCCGGCGACCAGCCGCGATGACCCGGCAGGCTCCCCGGTCGTCGGTCACTCGCCGGGCGATGGCCCGCCGCGCGCCCTTGAGGCAGGACAATACGCCGGGTCGGCTCTCGTGCTAGCCTCGCCCTGAGTCGTCGGATGCGTGCCACGCCGGAGCGCGGCACGCCCCCCCTTCCCATCGACCGCCATCGGTGCACAAGGACCCGTGATCGAATCGACCATGACCGGAGTGCTCAGCGACCTGCCGCCGACCTCGGCAGCCCTGATCCTGTTGGGCGTGCTGCTGTCCTCGAGCATCTTCGCCGATGCCGTGGCGAGCCGGACCCGGCTGCCGAGGATCTCCCTGCTGGTGATGGTGGGCGTGGGGGTGGCGATCGTCCAGCAGCTGTGGCTGGAAGCGCCGGACGCCCGCCCCCTGGACGGGCTCGGCGAGCCCCTGGTGCAGGTGGCCCTGGTGATGGTGGCCTTCCTGCTGGGCGGCGAGCTGACCCGGGAGCGGCTGCGGCTGACCGGGGCGCTGATCCTGATCGTCTCGCTGTCGGTCGTCGTGGTGGGCGCCCTCGCCGTGGGCCTCGGCCTGCTGGGGCTGGGCTTTCCGCTGGTGGTGGCCGTCTCGCTGGCCGCCATCTCGGTGGCCACCGACCCCGCCGCGGTCCAGGAGACGGTGCATGCCAGCGGCGACACCCGCCTGCGGGCGCGGCTGCTGCTGGGCATCGTGGCCATCGACGACGGCTGGGGCATCGTCGTCTTCGGCCTGGCCATGGCGGCGCTGGGCTGGACGCTGAACGGTGCCGGCGGGGGCGAGCGGGCGCTGCTGGAGGCGGCCTGGGAACTGGGCGGCGCCGTGCTGCTCGGCACCCTGATCGGCCTGCCCGCGGCCTGGTTGACCGGCCGCCTGGCCCCGGGCGAGCCGACCCAGGTCGAGGCCATCGCCCTGATCCTGCTGCTGGCCGGCGTGTCGTCCTGGCTCGGCGTCTCGTCGCTGCTCGCCGCCATGGTCAGCGGCGTGCTGGTCGCCAACCTGTCGCGTCATCACACCCGCTCGTTCAACGAGATCGAGCATATCGAGTGGCCCTTCCTGGTGTTCTTCTTCGTGCTGTCCGGGGCCAGCGTGGATCTGTACCGCCTCGACGAGGCCCTCGCCCTGACCCTGGCCTATATCCTGCTGCGCCTGCTGGGCCGGCTGCTCGGCGGCCTGCTGGGCGTGCGCCTGGCTCGGGAACGCCAGGCCGACCTGCCGCGCCACATCGGCCTGGCGCTGACGCCCCAGGCCGGGGTGGCCATGGGCATGGCCCTGCTGGCCGCCGAGCGCTTCCCCGAGCATGGCGCGGTCCTGCTCTCGACGGTGGTGGCCTCGACGGTGGTCTTCGAGATCCTGGGCCCGGTGCTGGTGCGTCGCGTCCTGCGCTGAGTCCTCAGCGGTGACGAGTGCGCAGCAGGCGCAGGCCGTTGGCCACCACCAGCAGGCTCGCGCCCATGTCGGCGAACACCGCCATCCACAGGGTGGCCTGGCCGGTGAAGGCCAGCACCAGGAACACCGCCTTGAGGCCCAGGGCGACGACGATGTTCTGGATCAGCACGGCCCGGGTGGCCCGCGACAGCCGCAGGAAGGTCGGCAGCTTGCCCGGGTCATCGTCCATCAACGCCACGTCGGCGGTCTCGATGGCCACGTCGCTGCCGGCCGCGCCCATGGCGAAGCCGATGTCCGCCCGGGCCAGCGCCGGGGCATCGTTGATGCCGTCGCCGACCATGCCGGTCACGCCCCGGTCGCCGAGGGCCTGGATGGCGGCGAGCTTGTCCTCGGGCAGCAGTTCGCCCCGGGCCTCGTCGATCCCGGCCTCGGCGGCGATGGCGGCCACCGTCGGGGTGGCATCGCCGGAGAGCACCAGGGTCTTCACGCCCAGGTCGTGCAGGGCGGCGATGGCCGGCTGGCTGCCGGGCTTGAGGGCGTCGCGCAGGGTGAACAGGGCCCGCACGCCCCTCGCATCGCCCAGTAGCACCACGCTGTCGCCCCGTTCGGCCAGGGCGTCGAGCTCGGCGGCCAGCGCCGGGGTGCCGAGGCCGCGTTCGGCCATCATCCGGCGATTGCCCAGCCACAGGATCTCGTCGTCGATCTCGCCCTCCACGCCCCGGCCGGGATGTTCCCGGAAGCCATGCACCTCGGCCTCGTCGGCCTCGTCGGCCAGGGCCAGGTGCACCGCCCGGGACACCGGGTGGGTGGAGCGTCCGGCCAGTCCGGCCGCCTGACGGGCGAGGGGGGCGCCCTCGATGGCATCGAGGGGACGCCAGTCGGCCAGCCGCGGCTCGCCCCGGGTCAGGGTGCCGGTCTTGTCCAGGGCCAGCCAGGCCAGCCGGTGCCCCTGCTCGAGGAAGCGCCCGCCCTTGATCAGGATGCCGGCCCGGGCGGCCGACGACAGGGCGCTGACGATGGTCACCGGGGTGGAGATCACCAGGGCGCAGGGGCAGGCGATCACCAGCAGCACCAGGGCCCGATAGACGCCCTCCAGCCAGGCACCGGGGAACAGCAACGGCCAGGCGATGGCCGTGAGGACGGCGAGGCCCAGCACCGCCGGGGTGTAGATCGCCGAGAAGCGATCGATGAAACGCTGGGTCGGGGCTCGGCTGGCCTGGGCCTGTTCCACCGCATGGATGATCCGCGCCAGGGTGCTGTCATCCGCCAGCCGTGTGGTGCGGTAGTCGAAGTCGCCGTGGCGGTTGATCGTCCCGGCGAAGACCGCCTCGCCGGGCCCCTTGTCGCGGGGCAGGCTCTCGCCGGTGATCGGCGACTCGTCCAGGGTCGGCTCGCCGCGCACGATCTCGCCGTCCAGAGGCAGGCGCTCGCCGGGCAGGACCCGCACTGTCTCGCCCACGGTGACCTCGGCGGCAGTCACGCGCTCCCAGTCGCCCGCCGGGGTGCGACGACGGGCCTGGTCGGGGGCGCCGTCCAGCAGCGCCCGGATGGCCCCCCGGGCGCGGTCCAGGGAGCGGGCCTCGAGACGCTCGGCCAGGGTGAACAGCACCATCACCATGGCGGCCTCGGCCCAGTGACCGATCAGCAGGGCGCCGGTCACCGCCACGCTCATCAGGGCGTTGATGTTGAGGCTGCGATGGCGCAGGGCCACCCAGCCCTTGCGCCAGGTGGGCAGGCCGACCAGGCCGATGGCGGCGAGGGCCAGCGGGGGGGACAGCCAGGCGCCGCCCGGCCAGGCGGTCCAGCCGACCAACTCGGCCGCCAGCGCCAGGCCGATGGCGAGCGCCATCCGTCCCCAGGGGGCGTGCGGGGTTGCCGGGGGCGCGTCGACCTCGTCCTCGGGGCGCGGCGTCATGCCCAGCTCGCGTATGCACCGGTCGAGCTGCGCCGGGTCGGCCCCCTGATGGTGGATGCTGAGTACCCGGTTCATCAGGTCGAAGTCCAGGGTGTCGACCCCGGGGACCCCGGCCAGTGCCTTGCGCAGCAGGGCCTCCTCGGTGGGGCAGTCCATCTCGGCGATGCGGCGGCGCAGGGTGGTCGTGCCCGGCGGGGCGGCGACGGCCTCGCGGGCGGCCTCGGCGGGGCCGCCGCAGCAACCGGCATGGCGGGAATGGGCGTCGGTCATCTCGCGCTCCGTGTCGGGGTGTCTTGTGTGATGACACAGCCTATAGGCACTATAGGGTCAAGTCCTCAATGGAGCCCGGCATGAAGATAGGAGAACTGGCGCGACGCTCCGGCTGCCGCGTGGTGACCATCCGCTACTACGAGCGGGAAGGGCTGTTGCCCGCGCCCGCGCGCAGCGAGGCCAACTACCGCCTGTACGGCGAGCTCCATGTCGAGCGCCTGGCTTTCATCCGCCATTGCCGGGCGCTGGACATGACCCTCGACGAGATCCGCGCCCTGCTGGATTGCCACGACCATCCCGAGCGGCCCTGCCAGGACGTCAACGACCTGATCGATGCCCACCTCGACCATGTGGCGGCGCGCATCGCCCAACTCCAGGCCCTGGAAGGTGCGCTGGAGACGCTGCAGGCCCGCTGCCGGGAGCCGCGCTCGGCCGGCGAGTGCGGGATCCTCGATGCCCTGGCGCACACGCCAGCGGCGACGCCGAGCGTTCCGGAGGCCGGCGACGACCATGTGCCGGGGGTGCATCCTCGGGTCTGACCGGGGATCGGCGAGGCCGCGTCACTGGCATACGCACGGCTCGAAACGCCAACGGCCCCGACACTGTCGGGGCCGTTGGCATATGGGACGAGAGGCGCGGCTTGCTCGCCCGAAGCCCTTACTCGCCGAAGTACTCGGCGTAGATCTCCTCGTAGGTGCCGTTGTCCTTGAGGGTGGCCAGCGCCTCGTTGAAGGCCTGGGCCAGTTCCTCGTCACGCTGGCGGAAGGCGATGCCGAAGCCTTCGCCGAAGTACTCCTTGGGCTCGGTGATCTTCTCGCCCACCACCTTGTAGTCGCCGGCCTCGCTGTCGAGCAGGGTGGACTTGCCGATCGGGAAGTCGAGGAAGACGGCGTCGAGACGGCCGGAATCCATGTCCAGCACCATGTCGTCGGCGGTGGCGTAGCGGTTCACGTCGGCTACGTCGCCGTACATGTCGGTCACGTAGTTGTCCTGCAGGGTGCCGCGCTGCACGCCGATGGTCATGCCCTCGAGGGTCTCGTCGGAGGGGGTGCCGATCTCTGCGTCAGCGGGCGCGAACCAGGCCGACGGCGGGGTGATGTAGGGATCGGAGAACAGCACCTGCTCGCGACGCTGCTCGTTGATGGTCATGGACGACATGATGGCGTCGTACTTGCGTGCCTGCAGGCCGGGGATGATGCCGTCCCAGCCCTGGACGACCCACTCGCACTGGATGCCGATCTCGGCGCACAGCGCATTGCCCAGCTCGATATCGAAGCCGGTCAGCTCGCCGTCCGGCGTGCGGTACTCCATGGGCTCGTAGGGCACGTCGACGCCGATGCGGATGTCGCGGATTTCGGCATTGGCGCTGCCGGCGATCATCGCGGCGCCGAGGACACCGAGGCTCAGGATCTTCTGGATCTTCATGGGTGTTTCCCCTTGTTGTTGGTGGTTTCACCTTGTGGGTGATGACCCGCCCACGATAGCCGATGCCGGGGCGGGTCGAAAGGGTCGATTCGAACGATAGTTCCCAACGCTTGTTTTACGCTGCCTCAGCCGCTCGCCGGCTTGAGATGGGCCAGCAGGCGCTTCTCCAGGTAGCGGAACAGGTAGAGGATGGCGAAGGTCAGGCACAGGTAGATCGCCGCGACGAACAGGAAGGCGTCGAAGGGCGCATAGAAGCGGGCATAGACGAAGCGTGCCGCCCCGGTGAGGTCCATGATGGTCACCACGCTGGCGATGGCGCTGGCGTGGAGCATGAAGATCACCTCGTTGCCGTAGGCCGGCAGGGCGCGGCGGAAGGCGCTGGGCAGCACGATGCGCCGCATCATCAGTCCCCGGGACATGCCGTAGGCCCGGGCGGCCTCGATCTCCCCCTTGGGCGTGGCCTTGATGGCGCCGCGGAAGATCTCGGTGGTGTAGGCGGCGGTGTTGAGGGTGAAGGCGATCAGTGCCGGCACGAAGGGCTTCTCGAGGATCACCCACAGCCAGCTCTCCTGGATGCCCTCGACGAACACCACGCCGTAGTAGATCAGGTAGAGCTGCACCAGCAGCGGGGTGCCGCGGAACACGTAGCAGTAGAAGAAGATCGGCAGGCGCAGCCAGGCCTTCTTGGAGCCGCGGCCGATGGCCAGGGGCACCGCCATCACCAGACCGATGATCAGCGAGAGGAACACCAGCTGGACGGTGGTGGTCAGGCCCTGGCCGTAGTAGGACAGCGTCTGCAGGGTGAAGATGCTGTTGTCGGCCAACTGGGCCTCGAGCCAGTTCATCAGGGCTTCCATCAGTCTGCCTCCCCATAGCCGATGTCATAGCGCTTCTGCAGCCGCGCGAAGCCCCACTCGGAGACGCTGGCGATCAGCAGGTAGATGGCGGCGACGATGATCATGAAGGTGAACGGCTCGCGGGTCGCCTTGGAGGCCTCGGCGGCCACCCGGACCATGTCGGACAGGCCGATCACCGAGACCAGGGCGGTGGTCTTGAGCAGCACCATCCAGTTGTTGGACAGCCCCGGCAGGGCGTGACGCATCATCTGCGGGAAGCGGATGCGCCGGAACACCAGCCAGTGGGTCATGCCGTAGGCGCGGCCGGCCTCGATCTGGCCGCTGTCCACGGCCAGGAAGGCGCCGCGGAAGGTCTCGCCCATGTAGGCGCCGAAGATCAGGCCGATGGTGATGACGCCGGCGACGAACTCGTTGACGTTGATGAAGATGTCCACGTCGAACTGGGTGTACAGCCAGTCGGTGAACATGTTGATGCCGATCTGGCCGCCGAAGAACAGCAGCATCATCAGCACCAGGTCGGGCACGCCGCGGATGATCGTGGTGTAGAGGGTGGCGAGGCGGCGCAACGGCCAGCTGCGCGACATCTTGGCGCTGGCGGTGAGCAGGCCGAGGATCACCGCCAGGATCAGCGACAGGATCCCCAGCTCGATGGTGATCAGGGCGCCTTCCGCGAGGCGGGGGCCGTAGCCATGCAGGTCGATCATGTGTCTCTCCTTGTCCCGGGCCGCCCCGTCAGTGCTTGGGCGCCAGGAACTGCTTGAGGCGCTCGGACTTGGGGTTGCCGAGGACCTCGGCGGGCGGCCCGGCCTCCTCGACCTGGCCCTGGTGCAGGTAGATGACCTGGGTGGAGACATCCCGGGCGAAGGCCATCTCGTGGGTGACCACGATCATGGTGCGGCCTTCCTCCGCGAGGTCGCGCATGACCTTGAGCACGTCGCCGACCAGCTCCGGGTCCAGCGCCGAGGTGGGCTCGTCGAACAGCATCACCTCCGGGTCCATGGCCAGCGCCCGGGCGATGGCGCCGCGCTGCTGCTGGCCGCCGGACAGCTGGGCCGGGTAGTAGTCGGCGCGCTCGGCCAGGCCGACCCGCTCGAGCAGCGCGCGGGCATGTTCGGTGGCCGCCTGCCTGGACTTGCCGAGCACGTGCACCGGCGCCTCGATGACGTTCTCCAGCAGCGTCATGTGGGCCCACAGGTTGAAGCTCTGGAAGACCATGGAGAGCCTGGCGCGCATGTTGACGACCTGCTTCCAGTCCGCCGGCTCGCGGCCGTGCCGGGTCTCCTTGAAGCGGATCTGCTCGCCATGGACGAACAGCTCGCCTTCGTTGGGCTGCTCCAGCAGGTTCATGCAGCGCAGGAAGGTGCTCTTGCCGGACCCAGAGGCGCCGATCAGGGTGATGACGTCACCCTTGTGGGCCTGCAGGGAGAGTCCCTTGAGGACTTCGGTGTCGCCGAAGCGCTTCTTGATGTTCTGCACTTCCAGCGGGATCGGGGTATCGGCCATGAAACGGGCTCCAGTTCAGGGGGTCGCCTAGCGGGTACAGGACAATGCGGCTGGCGCGAAAAGGGGGCGATTCTAACAGGCGCGCGGTGTGACGGCAGGCGCTGTTGTCCGTATGGTCATGCGACCTTAGTCTAAGCGGCAATGGCTTGTTGTCATGAATTGTCTCCAGATAATTGTTGTTCTTTGGCATTTCTTGTTGCTGAAAGGCGATTATCGTGGTGATCGTCCGCCTCGCCGGGCTGGCTCGGTCAGCCTGTCCCCGGCGCCGGCAGCGCCGTCACCAGCAGCGCGGCCCGGGCGCCGATCTCCACCCGGGCGTTGGGGAAGACCACCCGCAGCGGCGTCTCGCCCACGCGGAAGGGACCGGCCTCGGCATCCTCGGCCAGCAGGGTGCCGGGGGCGAATTCGGTGAAGTTGGGCGTGTCGTCGGCAAAGCACAGCCGGAAGTTCCGGGAGGCGCGCTCGAGCTCGTGCTCGACGCGGAAGAAGGCCATCGCCGCGGCCGGGCGGGTGTCGGGAGCGCGCCCCGCCAGCAGCGCCGCCAGCAGCCGCCCCATGGGCGCGAGCGGCGCGAGGTCGTTCTCGCCGAAGGGCCGGGCCCTGCCCAACTCCAGGGTGAAGGCCTGGGCCCCATGGTAGTGCTTCGAATAGTGCGAGAAAGTCCAGCTGTGGCAGTGCTGGTGCAGCACGGCCTGGATGCCGGCGCCGGCCAGCCAGCGCCACTGCTCGGGGGTGGTGACCGCCTCGGCATGCGGTTCGACGGCGAAGCGCGGATACTGGCTGTCACGGATCGCCGTGTGCAGGTCG
>NZ_JAUFPQ010000028.1:1837-47120 GCF_030409305.1 Halomonas maura | reverse complement strand
AGGCGTCCACCGCGCCCATCAGGGTGCGGGCGCGATCGGGCTCGTCACCGGCCGCGTCGAGACCGCGCCGGAACAGCCGGTTGAGGTTGGTCGCCACGAAGCGCTTGCCGGCCCGGATGGCCGCCGGGTTGCCGAGGATCACCAGTACCGGCGTGGCCAGGGTCAGCTGGCCGGCCTCCAGGCGGGCCAGCAGCTCGCCCAGCAGCTCGATGGGGGCGGTCTCGTTGCCGTGGATCCCCACCGAGAGCACCAAGGCCGGGGTGTGCGCGGCCGGTGCCGAGGGGATCAGTTCCAGCAGGCCGGGAGCGGGGATCCGGTAGCGTCCCCCGGGCAGGTCGCCTTCCACCCCGGCCTCTGGCTCGGCGGCGAGGCTGCGGTCCAGCCACTCAGCCAGCATGTCGACCTCGCGGAATCGGCGGATGGGCGGCGGTCGGGTAGGCCTGTGGCACCGTGATGCGCGGCATGGGGCAGAATCCTTGTTATATCGTTGTGAAGACAGAATCTGGCCTTACCTTCCGGCGCCGGGCCGGCCGTCGCAAGGGCGCCTGTCGATTTGATGAAAGAGCCCGGTGCCTGAGTGAAAAGCCTGACCATGATGCCCGGCCGCAAGGGGCCGGGCAGCGCGGGGCGGCGATGGCTCCCGCTGCGCAATCACGCCGCGTCTGACAGGGTGGGCGTACCGTCATGGTATCGTCATGAACGGCTGAGATGCTCTCGCGCCGGTGCGCTGCCAGGGTGATGGGACATCGCTGGAGCTGCCGGGTGATGGAGACCAGGACGGTTCGGGACGGCATGTGCGTCGTCCTCACCCCAAGGGCAGGTAGTTCAAGAGGATTCCAGATGAATTGTCGCATGATGCAGAAACCGGCGACCGGGCCCCTGCTCGGTTGCATGATGCTCGCTTCGTTCACGGCGCCGGTCCAGGCGGCTGACATCAAGAACGTGATACTGATGATCGGAGACGGCATGGGGCCCCAGCAGGTGGGGTTCCTGGAGACCTATGCCCATCAGGCCCCGAACTCGATCTACGGCGGTGAACCCACGGCCCTGCATCGTCTCGCCCGGGAAGGCGTGGTGGGCACTTCCCTGACCTATCCCGAAGACGCGGTCGTGGTGGATTCGGCCTGTTCCGCCACGCAGCTGGCGAACGGTGTCTTCACCGGCTCGGAAGTGATCGGGATCGATGCCGATGGCAATCCGGTGGAAACCGTACTGGAACTGGCCAAGAGCCGTGGCATGGCCACCGGGCTGGTCTCGGATACCCGCATGACCCACGCAACGCCGGCCGCCTTCGCCGCCCATCAGCCGCATCGCTCGCTGGAGAATGCGATTGCCGAGGACATGCTGTCCATCGGCCCCGAGGTGATGCTCTCCGGCGGTTTGCGCCATTGGGTGCCGCAGTCGGTGAATGAGCCAGGCGAGGCGCGGGATACCTTGAGGGCCATGATGGATGGTGCCTATGAGCCTGCTTCCCAGCGAGATGACGAGCGCAACCTGCTGGATGAGGCGGCCAGCCAGGGCTATGGCCTTGCCTTCTCCCGCCAGCAGCTCGAGGCGCACCAGGGCGACAAGCTGCTGGGTCTCTTTGCCAACTCCGGCATGGCCGATGGTATCGTCTACCGCGATACGCGCGACGAGGCGCAGCGCACCGAGCCGACCCTGCACGAGATGACCCAGGCCGCACTGCGTACCCTCGAGCAGGACGAGGATGGATTCTTCCTCATGGTCGAGGGGGGGCAGATCGACTGGGCTGGGCATTCCAACGATGCCGGCACCATGCTCAACGAGATGGTCAAGTTCGAGGAAGCCATTCAGGGCGTCTATGACTGGGCCGCCGAGCGTGACGACACCGTCATCCTCGTCACCGCCGATCACGAGACGGGCTCCTTCGGCCTGAGCTACTCCTCGGCCAATCTGCCGGAGCCGCAGGAAAAGTCTGGCCCGGCCTTCGCCGAGCGAGACTACGCGCCCAACTTCAATTTCGGCGACCCCGCCGTCCTCGATTCCCTGTATCAGCAGAAGGACAGCCTGGGGAACCTCCTGAGTCGCTTCGAGGCGCTGCCCGATGACGAGAGGACACCGGCGACCCTGATGGAGATGGTGAACGCCAACAGCGACTTCGCGATCACCGAGGAGCAGGCTGCTGCCGTCATGACCGACAAGCCCAACCCCTATCACGTCGAGGGACACAGCTACCTGGGGGCCGAGGAAGTGCCGGCGATCCACGACTTCGACGCCTTCTATCCCTATAACGACCGTGCCACCGTACTGGCCCGGCAGCTGGGAACGGCACAGAACATCGTCTGGGGAACCGGCACGCACACCCATACCCCGGTGAACGTGTTCGCCTGGGGGCCTGCCGAGGCTATCCTGCCGGTGTCATCCATCCTTCACCACTCCGAGGTCGGCGAGTACCTCAAGTCATTGGTCTCTCGCGACTAGCTTGAGCCCGATAGCCGCGGAGAGGGGCCGCCGTGTCCCGCCACCCCGGCGAACGTTGAGACCGGCCCGCCACCCCGACTGGGGCGGCGGGCCCGGTCATTCAGGGCATTCACACGCCAGGCGTCTTGCTGGCCGTGCCTGCGGGCTCAGCCGTCGCGGCGCCAGGGGCCGCAGGCGGCCTCGCCCTGCTCGACCTCGATCAGGACGTCGACCGGAAAGTCCAGGGCCGCAGCCCGACGTGTCAGGTCCCGGTAGGTCGAGGGCGGCAGCTCGGGGGTGCGGGAGAGGATCCACAGGTAGTCCCGGTCGGGACCGGCGACCAGGGCCCAGGCATAGTCCTCGTCCAGTGCCAGGACGTTGTAGCCGGCATAGAAGGGGCCGAAGAAGCTGACCTTGAGTCGGCCGACATCCGCCTGCTCGACGGGGAAGGCGCGGCCCTCGGCGACATCCGCCTCGCCGGCGGCCAGGTCCACGCCGCGGTTGATCACCCGCACGCCCCCGCCGTCGCGGCGTGAATAGTCGGCGGTGACGCAGTCCAGACCCTCCTCGAAGGCATGATCCAGGCGGGCGATCTCATACCAGCGGCCCAGGTAACGCTCCAGGTCGAAGTCCTCGACGGCCCGGGTGCCGTCGGGGATCCCCGTACAGGCGCCCAGGCCCAGGGCGAGCAGGGGCAGGACGAACAGGGGGCGTGGCATCTCGGACTCCTTGTCGGGGACGACCATGGCAGGATAGGGGGCGCGATGCGCAGCCGCTAGTCTGGGAGCTCGAACCGCCAGGAGGCCGCCATGATCGACACCGCCCGACAGCTCGACGCCCACTATGATGCCCTCGCGAGAGAGGGAGGAGACCGCCTGCTGACCCGCCTGCAGGCGGCCTTCCGCGCCGCCGGCCATGATCCCGACCGTCTGTCCCTCGACACGATCGCCGGCATCGACCAGCTGCACCTGGGCGGTCGCCAGGCCAGTCGCGCCCTGGCACGCCACGGCGCCTTCGTGCCCGGGCAGCGGGTGTTGGACGTGGGCTGCGGCACCGGTGGGGCCAGCCGGTTGCTGGCGGCGGAGCATGGGGTGACGGTTGTTGGCGTGGACATCACCGCGGCCTTCGTCGCGGTGGCCGACTGGCTGAGCCGGGCCACCGGCCTGGCGGCGCACACCCGCTTCCTGTGTGCCGATGCCGCCCGCGTACCCCTGCCGGTGGCGAGCGTGGACGTCGTCTGGTGCCAGCATGCGCTGATCAACATGCCCGACCTGCCGGCGGTGCTCGGCGAATGGCGGCGGCTGCTGGGCCCCGGCGGCCGCGTGCTGCTCCATGAGGTGGTGGCCGGCGACAATCCGGCCCCCCTCGCGCTGCCGGTGCCCTGGGCGCGCCGCGCGGCGACCAGCCACCTGGCCTGCCGGGCGTCCCTGACGGGTACCCTCGCCGAGGCGGGCTTCCGCGCCGTCCATCTCGAGGACGTCACCGAGAGCGCCCTGGCCTGGCGGCGCAAGCATGGCCGCCGCGCGGCGCCGCCCTTGCCGGGGCCTTCCCTGATCTTCGGCGACGACTTCGCCGCCATGGGCCGCAACCTGCACGACAACCTGGCGGACGACCGGGTGCGGATCCTCGCCGGCGTCTGGGAGCGGGACTGACCGTACGGAGCGTCGAAAGACGTCGCCAGCGCCGGCGGGCGGACCTTCGATACCGCCGAGGCGTCGCCGGCTGAGCCGGACGCGACGCGGGGCGGCGTCTCAGTCCCCGGCGGCGATGCGCCCGGTGATGGCGCGGCCCAGCCCCGCGGTGGTGCCCCGGCCTCCGAGGTCCGGGGTCAGCACCGCGGGGTCGCCCTCGCCGAGCACCGCCTCGATGGCCGCGAGGATGGCCGCCCCGGCCTCGGCGTGACCGAGGTGCTCGAGCATCATGGCGCCGGACCAGATCTGGCCGATGGGGTTGGCGATGCCGCGTCCGGCGATGTCCGGGGCGCTGCCGTGGACCGGCTCGAACAGGCTCGGGAAGCGTCCCTCGGGGTTGATGTTGGCCGAGGGGGCCACGCCGATGGTGCCGGTGCAGGCGGGCCCCAGGTCGGAGAGGATATCGCCGAACAGGTTGCTAGCCACCACCACATCGAACCAGTCGGGGTGCAGCACGAAGTTGGCGGTGAGGATATCGATGTGGAACTTGTCCACCTCGACCGCCGGGTAACGCTCGGCCATGGCGGCCACGCGGGTGTCCCACCAGGGCATGGTGATGGCGATGCCATTGGACTTGGTGGCCGAGGTGAGCTTCTTTCGCGGGCGGGTGGCGGCCAGGTCGAAGGCGTACTTCAGCACGCGGTCGACGCCGGTGCGGGTCATCACCGTCTCCTGGATCACCACCTCGCGCTCGGTGCCCTCGAACATGGTGCCGCCGACGCTGGAATACTCGCCCTCGGTGTTCTCGCGCACCACGTAGAAGTCGATGTCGCCGGGGGCACGGCCGGCCAGCGGACTCTGGATGCCCGGCAGCAGGCGGCAGGGGCGCAGGTTGACGTACTGGTCGAATTCGCGGCGGAACTTGAGCAGCGAGCCCCACAGCGAGATGTGATCCGGCACCTTGTCCGGCCAGCCGATGGCGCCATAGAAGATGGCATCGAAGGCGACCAGGGTCTCGTGCCAGTCGTCGGGCAGCATCTGGCCGTGTTCCAGATAGTAGTCACAGCTGGCGAAATCGAAGGCGGTCAGCTCCAGGTCGATGCCGAACCGGCCGGCGGCGGCCTCGAGGGCGCGCACGCCCTCGGGCATGACTTCGGTGCCGATGCCGTCACCGGCGAGCACGGCGATGCGGTGGGTCATGGGAGCTCCTCCAGGAACTGGGTCGGGGTGTCCAGTCTAACCCTGCACATCCCGGAGACAATCGGGGTAAAATGCAATCCATTGTTGATCTTGAGTGGAGAGTGCCGTGCCCCCCCTCGACGACCTGGCCTTCTTCCAGCGGCTGGCCCGGGCCGGCAGCCTGACCGCCACCGCCCGGGAGCTGGGCCTGTCGCTGTCGGCGGTCAGCAAGCGGCTCAAGCAGCTCGAGGCGCGCCTCGGGGTCGCCCTGGCGACCCGCACCACCCGCCGCCTGACGCTGACCGCCGAGGGCGAGCTCTACCTGGCCCGGGGCGGGGCGATCCTCGAGGAGCTCGTCGAACTGGAGGAGACCCTGGCCGACCAGCGGGCCGAGCTCTCCGGCCCGCTGCGCATCAATGCCACCTTCGGCTTCGGGCGGCGCCACGTGGCGCCGCTGCTGTCGGCCTTCTGCCGGCGGCACCCGCGCCTCGAGGCCGCCCTGGAGCTGAGCAATTTCCCGGTGAGCCTCGCCGACCAGGGCTTCGATATCGGCATCCGCGTCGGCGAGCCACCGGACTCGCGATTGGTGGCGCGGCGCATCCTGGCCAACCGCCGGATCCTCTGCGCCTCCCCGGGCTATGTGGCGACCATGCCGGCCCTGGAGTCGCCCGCCGACCTGGCGGCGCATCCCTGCCTGGTGCTGCGCGAGAATGCCAGCGACTATGCCCTGTGGCGCTTCGAGCGTCGCGACGGCCCGCGGGAGGAACAGGCGGTGAAGGTGTCCGGCCCGCTGGCCAGCAACGATGGCGAGGTCATCCGCCGGCTGACACGGGATGGCCATGGCGTGGCGCTGCGATCCTGGTGGGACGTGCACCAGGACCTGGCCGCCGGACAGCTGGTGGAAGTGCTGCCGGGCTGGCGGGGTGTGCGTGCCGACTTCCATGCCGTGTATGATCAGCGCCGCCACGTCCCGCTGCGGATCCGTGCCTTCATCGCCTATCTTGAGCAGGAGATGGCCGGTCGCGTGCCCCCCGTCACCCGGCCGACCACGACAGGAGAGTCGTCAACGTGAATGTGCTGATGTTCACCAACACCTATCTGCCGATCGTCGGTGGGGTCAGCGAATCCGTCCAGCGTCTCAAGCGCCAGCTCCAGGCGGCGGGGCACCGCGTGCTGGTGGTGGCCCCGCGGCTCGCCGGCCAGCCCGCCGACGAGGCCGACGTGGTGCGGGTGGCGGCGGTCCAGCACTTCAATGGCAGCGACTTCTCCCTGCCGGTGCCGATCCCGGGCCAGCTCTTCGACGCCATCGAGGCCTTCGAGCCTGACCTGGTGCATGCCCACCATCCCTTCCTGCTGGGGGACACCGCCGCCCGGGCGGCCGAGACCTATGGCCTGCCGCTGGTCTTCACCCATCACACCCTCTACGAGCACTACACCCACTACGTGCCCGGCGACTCGCCGCGCATGCAGCGTTTCGCCATCGCCCTGGCCACCCAGTACACCTGGCTGTGCGACGAGGTCATCGCGCCCAGCGAGAGCATCCGCGCGCTACTCATCGCGCGAGACGCCAATCCGGCGATCCGCGTGGTGCCGAGCGGCGTGGACACCACCCGCTTCGCCCTGGGCAACGGCGAGGATTGCCGGCGCCGCCTGGGGATTCCCGCCGGGGCCTACGTGATCGGCCATCTGGGGCGGCTGGCCAGGGAGAAGAACCTGATCTTCCTGGCCGAGGCCGTGACCCGCGCCCTGGTTGCGCTGCCCCGGGCGCACTTCCTGGTGGTCGGCGACGGCGATGCCGCCATGCGCATGCAGGCGATCGCCGAGGCCGCGGGCGTGGCCGGGCGTCTGCACTTCACCGGGCGCCTCGAGGGCCAGGGGTTGATCGACGCCTACCATGCCATGGATGTCTTCGCCTTCGCTTCCCACAGCGAGACCCAGGGCATGGTGGTGGCCGAGGCCATGGCCGCCGGCCTGCCGGTGGTGGCGGTCCGCGCCCCGGGGGTCGTCGAGGTGGTCAAGGACGGCGACAACGGCCGGCTGCTGGCCGGGGACGACGCCCCGGGCATGGCCTCGGCACTGCTCGAGCTCGCCGAGCCGGCGTGTCGCCGGCCCCTGCGCGAGGGGGCGCTGATCACCGCGGCGGCCTTCGACGAGCGGCTCTGCGCCGAGCGCTGCCTGGCGGTCTATCGCGACGTCATCGCCCGGGGCGGGCCCTTCACCCACGCCGACGATGGCGGCTGGGACCGGGTGCGCGGGCGGCTCGGCGCCGAATGGCAGATGCTGCGCTACCGGGGTCGGCTGCTGCGCCACCTGGTCCAGGAGGAGTGGGAGCAGGAGCGCCCGTCCTGGTGGCCGGGCGGGCACCACGACGAGCCGGAGCTGCCGCCCGAGTGAGTCCCCGCCTCAGCGTCGCCGGCGCCGCTCGGCCCAGCGCTTGAGCGCGTAGAGCAGGGCCACCCCGGCGAGCAGGCCGACCAGCGAGAAGAGCACCTCCTGGCGACTGTCCGCGGTGGCCAGTTCGCCGAGCTGGCTGCCCAGCAGCGTGACCCCGGCGAGTCCCGGGATGATGCCCAGCGTCGAGCCGATCATGTAGTCGCGAAAGCGCAGGTGGAAGGCCCCGGCCATCATGTTGGTGAGGGTGAAGGGCGCCAGCGGCAGCAGGTTGACCAGCGTCATGGTGCGGATGCCGCGACCGGACAGGTAGCGGGACAGCCCCTTGAGATGCTTGCCGCCGTGGCGCAGCAGGGCGTCGCGGCCCAGCTTGCGGCCCACCCACCAGGTCAGCACCGAGGCCGCCAGGGTCCCGGCCAGGGAGTAGCCGAAGCCCCACCAGGGGCCGAACAGCAGGCCGGTCAGCGCCACCAGCAGGCTCAGGGGAAACATCACCAGCGAGCCACCGGCATACACCGCCATCACCACCAGCACCGCCCAGGGCGTATCGCGCCAGGCCACCGAGCCCCGGGCCATGGCCATCAGGCTGTCGACGGTGAGCAGGTCCTGCATGGCGAGCCATTGCCACAGCAGGCCCAGGCCGAGGAGGACGAGCAGGGCGGTAAAGAGGATTCCGAGGGAACGGGGCATGGGACGAGGGACTTCCTGGTGGACGTCGCCACAGCATACGGCAGCGCGCCCGGCGGCCAAAGCGGTCGCCGGGAAACGCGGTTAAGAGGCCGGCCCGGACGCGCGAGGCCGAGGCTCGGCGGCGGGTGTCGGCCCCGGCGGGCCAGCACCCGCAGGCGTGACTCGAGCATGTCGAGGTCCAGGTAGGTCTCCTGCAGGGACGTCGGCCGCTGTTGGGGTCGAAGGCGCGGCGCCCGTGCAGCACGCGGCGATTCTCGAAGGCGACCATCTGTCCCGGCGCCAGCGAAGCCCGCTGTACGGCGCTGACCTGCGACAGCCAGGCGATGGCCCTCGCCCTGGCCTCCCACGGCGGTGGCGTGGCGCTGACGCACCACCCGGCTGCTGGCGGCGCGCCCGGACCTGGTCGCGCCCCTCGACCGGGCGATGCCCACCGACGAGGCGTTCTGGCTGGTACGTCCAGTCCGCCGGGCGCCGCGGCCCGAGGCGCAGTGGCTGTGGGACTGGCTGAGGCTGCAGGTGCCGGGCGCCGTCGACCGGCGATGACTCGCCATGGCCGGGAGTCGCGCTAGTCGCGGCGCGTCGTGGAGCGGGCGGCGAGGGTGGTCGGCGCCACATAGAGGGGGGCCGCGGCGGCATCCCCCGCGCAGGCGTCGAAGGCCCGGCCGGGGATCAGCCACCAGGTCTCGCCGTTCTGCACGCCGAGATCCCGGGCCAGGTCCAGGTCGGCGCAGGCGATGGCGTCATCGCGGTGCTGGGGGACCAGCATCCAGCGCTCGGCGGGCGCCGCCTGCAGCCAGGCGAAGGCGCGCTGGAACTGGGCCTCGTCCGGGGTGTGGTAGCCGAACTGCACCATGGGCTGGCGGGCCTGGAGCAGGAACTCCTCGTCGAAGTCGGGCATGGCCAGCCAGGCCGACGGGCCGGTCCGGGACGCCACCGCCTGCATCAGGTCACGGGGCGAGCGAGCCGGGTCCATGAGCTGGTAGCCCCAGGTCGACCAGCTCAGCCAGAACACCGCGAGCCAGGCCGCCAGGGCCGCCAGGCCATGGCGCGGCCGGCCCCAGGCCAGCAACCCCAGGGCCACCAGCCCGAGCAGGCTCCACCAGGCCCAGGGCGTGACCCCATGGTACTCGGCGAGCCGGGCCAGGGCAGGAAGGCCCAGGGCACCGAGGATCCCGGCGGCCAGGAACACGCCGCCGAACAGCGCCAGCACGGCGGCGCCCAGCCAGTGAAGCCGCGGGCGGCACAGCAGCCCCGGCAGCAGCGGCGCCATGGCCAGCACCAGCAGCGGCAGCGTCGGCAGCAGGTAGACGCCACGCTTGCCCGGCGACAGCGAGAAGAAGACGACCACCAGCAGCATGCCGCTGAGGGGCAGCAGGATGCGCGCATCGAGGCGACGGGCGCGTCGCCACCAGGCGGGCACCAGCCAGGGCAGCGCCAGCACCAGGGGCAGCCAGGCCCAGGGCATCACCTCGAGCGGGTAGTAGTACCAGGGCTTCACATGGTGCCAGGCATCGGCATAGCGCTCGCCGGTCTGCTTGAAGAGGATGTTGTCCCGATAGGCCGCCAGCGACGGGTCATCGGAGAGGCTGGTGACCACGGCCATGGGCACCACCCAGAGGGCGACGACCGCGAGGATCATGGCGAGCCCGAGCCCCAGGTCGCGCCAGGCCAGCGGCTCCGCCTGGCCGCGCCGGGCGAGCAGGGCCCAGGCGGGCAGCATCAGCAACGGCAGGAAGCCCACGCCCTTGGTGAGGATGCCCAGGCCCATGCCGAGGCAGCCCAGCCACCACCAGCGGCGGTCGGGCCCCAGCAGGGCGTGGCGCAGCAGGCCGTAGGCGCCGAGGGTGATGAAGAAGGTGACCAGCATGTCGATCTGGGCGGTGCGCGCCTGGAGGCCGAACTGGACGCTCGAGAGCAGGGCGAGGCCCGCCAGCCAGGCCACCCGGCGCCCGTGGAGGCGGTTCGACAGGTCCATCACCAGGGCCAGGGTGCCCAGGGCGCCGACCAGCGACGGCAGCAGGAAGCCCAGGCGCACCGAGCCGGTCAGCTGGATGGCGCCCGCCATGGCCCACATGAAGATCGGCGGCTTGTCGGGGTAGGGCTCCCCGGCCCGGTGGGGGATCCAGAACTGCCCGGTCCGGAGCATCTCCAGGGCGTTCAGGGCGAAGCGCGGCTCGTCGGCGGGCCAGGGGTCGCGCAGGCCGAGCCCCACGCCCAGGAAGACGGCGGCGATCGCCAGCAGCCAGGGCCAGGAGGGGGACGCAAGCCGGCGAACGTAGCGGGGGCGATACATGGCGAGGACGCGGTGAGGGTGGCCGGCGATCACTGGCGAGTCCGGCTCAGCCGGACCTCGCGGCGGATCAGCACCAGGTTGCGAGTGTAGATGAACAGTCCCGCCCCCTGGCCGGCGATGAACACCGGGTCGCGTCGGTAGAGGGCGTAGGCCAGCAGCGTGATGCCGCCGGCCAGGCTGAACAACCAGAAGGCGAGGGGCACGATGCTGCGCCGGGCCCGCTCGCTGGCTAGCCACTGCACCAGGAATCGGGCGGAGAACAGCGCCTGGCCGAGGAAGCCGACGCCCAGCCATAGCCACTCGGTGTTCATGTCTCGCTCCTTGCGGCCTCGGCCGGCCCGGCGAGCGTCTCCCGGTGAGGTGCCTCCAGGGGCGCCGGCAGCCTGGAGCGGTGCCGCAGCCACATCACCCCGACCATGTCGATCAGGCCGGCCCAGAGCCGGTTGTTGAGGCCGTAATGCGAGCGGCCGGCGCCCCGCGGGCGGTGGTTGACGGGCAGCGAGACGCAGCGGCCGCCCTGGGCCTGGATCAGCGCCGGAAGGAAGCGGTGCATGTGATCGAAGTAGGGCAGGCGCAGGAAGGCCTCGCGACGGATGACCTTTAGCCCGCAGCCGGTATCCGGGGTGGCATCCTTGAGCAGCCGCGCTCGCACGCCGTTGGCGACCCACGACGAGACGCGCTTGAGCCAGTCGTCATGGCGGCGGGTGCGATGGCCGGCGACCAGGGTGACATCGCCCTGACAGGCCCGGCCGATCAGGGCCGGCAGGTCCGCCGGGTCGTTCTGGCCATCGCCGTCGAGGGTGGCCAGCCACTCGCCGCGTGCCGCGTGACCGGCCTGCCACACCGCGGTGCTCTGGCCGGCACTCTCGATATGGCGCAGGGGGCGCAGTCGGGCATCCTCGGCGGCCCGTGCCTCGAGCAGTGCCCAACTGCCATCCCGGGAGCCATCGTCCACCACCAGCACCTCGTGATCGAGAGCGGCCAGGGCGTCGGCGATCTCGTCGAGCAGGCTCGGCAGGTTGCCCGACTCGTCCCGGGCGGGAATGATCACGGATATCTGGGGAGCTGTCACTGCGGGTTCTCTACGCTTGCGGACCGGGTCCGAATATCACCCGATCATTCTTATCACAGGCTTAAGAAGGGGGAAATGCGTCGTGTCGCCAGGGCGGGGCCTGGCGGAAATAACGCGTCAGCAGCGCGTAGAGTGCCGGATAGGCAGCGTGCAGGACATCGGGGGCGGTGAAGAAGTATTCGCAGGCCACCGCGAAGCATTCTCCCGGGTGACTGGCGGCATAGTCGTCGATGGGGGTGGCCTCGCCGCGGGCCAGCCGGGCCTGGAGGTCGTCCCAGACCGCGGTGAACTCCCGGTGCCAGTCCTGGGGCGCGATGTCGCCGGGCAGCGGCGGAAAGCCGTCGGCGTCCAGGGAGTTGGCCATGTCCAGCTTGTGGGCCAGCTCATGGATCAGCACATTGAAGCCATCCAGGCCGCCACTGGCCATCAGGTCGGGATAGGCCACCACCACCGGGCCCTGATGGGAGGTCTCGCCGACCCGCTGGTCGTCGTACTCGTGCATCACCCCGAACGCGTCGAGCTCCTCCACGCGACGCTGGAAGGCATCGGGCAGGATCAGGATCTCGTGGACATTGGCGAAGGCATCGCGATGTTCCCCCTCGCTCCAGCCCAGCGTCAGCAGGCAGGCCTGGGCGGCGATGGCCAACCGGTCCGCGACATCGAGGCTCAGCGCGTCGGCCAGCGCGGGATGCCGGCTCAGGCGCTTGGCGTGGGCGAAGCGCCAGGCCCGATGGCCGAGGCGGGAGGCCGCCGGTTCCGGCACGGCCGCGAGCAGCGGCAGCCGCGCCCGGGCCTCCCGCCAGTCGGCCTCGGGAAACGGATGACGACTCTCGAACCAGGCGTTGCGCCAGCGTGTCAGCCTGCCGAACACGCCCTCAGTTCTCCTCCAGGCCGGTGCGGCCCCCGGACTTCCAGGACCAGTCCCGCAGACGCAGGTCGAAGAGATCCTGACGGCGGTCCTTGAGGTTGGTCACCGAGCCCTCGTTGCGCACCACCGTCAGCCGGGTCAGGTCGAGGTCCGAGAACATGATCATCTCGGTGTTGGGCGTGGTCTCGGCCAGCACGGCATCGTGGGGGAAGGCGAAGTCCGAGGGCGAGAACACCGAGGACTGGGCGTACTGGATCTCCATGTTCTCGATGGAGGGGACGTTGCCGACACTGCCGCACAGCACCACGTAGCATTCGTTCTCGATGGCTCGCGCCTGGGCGCAGTGACGCACCCGCAGGTAGCCGTTCTTGGTGTCGGTCCAGAAGGGCACGAAGAGGATGTCCATGTCCTGGTCGGCGAGCAGCCGCGAGAGTTCGGGAAACTCCACGTCGTAGCAGATCAGGATGCCCACCCGGCCCGCATCGGTCTCGAACACCTGCAGCTCGTCGCCGCCCTCGATCACCCAGTCGCGCCGTTCCTGGGGGGTGATGTGCAGCTTGGTCTGGCACTCCAGGGTGCCGTCCCGGTGGCACAGGTAGGCGACGTTGTAGAGACGGCCGTCGGCCTGTTCCTCGATCATCGAGCCGGCCACGATGTTGATGTTGTAGGCCACCGCCATGCGCGACAGCTCGGTCTTGAAGCTCTCGGTGAACCCCGCCAGGAAGCGGATGGCGGCGATCTGGTCCTGCTGGGCGGCGCGGTCCTGCAGGCCCATCAGGGGGGCGTTGAACAGCTCCGGGAAGACGGCGAAGTCGCTCTGGTAGTCGGCCAGGGCGTCGACGAAGTACTCCACCTGCTGCAGTACCGCCTCCACCGAGGCGAACTCGCGCATCTGCCACTGGACGCTGCCGACCCGCACCTGGGTGGGGCGGGTCTCGAGCACCCGCTCGGCCGGCTCGAAGAGGATGTTGTTCCACTCCAGCAGGGTCGCATAGCCCTGGGACTTCTCGTCCTCGGGCAGGTACTTGCGCAGCAGGCGCTTGACCTGGAAGTCGTTGGCCAGCTGGAAGGAGAGGATGGGGTCGTGGATCTCCTTGCGGGCCACCTTGTCGATGTACTCGGTGGGCGAGAGCTCCTCGGCATGCTGGTGGTACTGGGGGATGCGCCCGCCGGCGAGGATCGCCCGCAGGTTCATCGAGCGGCACAGCTCCTTGCGCGCCTCGTAGAGGCGGCGGCCCAGGCGGTAGCCGCGATAGTCCGGGTGGATCAGCACGTCCAGGCCGTACATGGCGTCGCCCTCGGGATCGTTGAGGATGATCTCGCGCTGGCCGATCAGGTCGTCGTACTGGTGGGGGTTGGAGAAGTCGTCGTAGTCGACCCGCACGGTCAGGGCCACCCCGACCAGCGTGCCGTCGTCCTCGATGGCGATCTGACCGTCCGGGAATTCCTGGATCAGCTTCTCGATGGTGTGTTCCGGCCAGGCGCCGCCGATGTCGTGGTAGACGGCATCCATCAGCGCCTTGAGCTCGGGGTAGTCGTCCGGCGTCAGGTTGCGCAGGTTCAGGTGAAGCTCATCGAGGGACATGGCGCATGGGTTCCTGATCGAGAATGTCCCGCCGAGTCTATCATGCGCCTGGCGACGCGACCGCGCAGGGTCCATGCCGGTTGTGGGCCTGGCGCCCTCGCGGCCGCGGAGGTCGCCGGGCCCTCGTGGCGATGGCGGCATCAGCGCAGCTGGCTGTCCTTGCTGCCTCGCCGGTTGTGCCCGGCGGCCGGGCCTCGCCGCTTGTCCAGCGCGGCCTGGCAGTCGAGGCAGAGTCGCACCCCGGGGACGGCCTGTCGGCGCGCCTCGGGGATCGGTTCCCCGCATTCGTCGCAGTGGCGGGCACTCTCGCCGCGGGGCAGGGCACGCCTCGCCCGTTCGAGCTCGTCGCGCACGCTGTCGTCGATCTGCTGCTGGACATCGCCGTCTCTCGACCAGCCACCGGCCATGATGGTCTCCTCTCGCTCGCCTGACGCCTCGACTCAGCATGCCAAATCGCCGGGAGCGGCGCCATGGGCGTCGAGGCCGCGTCAGCGGGGTGAGCCGGGCGCCGAGTCGGTATCGCCCATGACGAGCCAGGCCCCGCCGTGGTTGCGACGGGGCCTGGCTCGATCCTCGCGGGGGAGCGATGTCCCCCGCCTTCTTCAGGTCGGTGTGCGGCGCAGCTCGCCGTTCAGCGCCTTGATGATGGTATAGCACATCACCAGCATCACGATGGAGAACGGGATCGCCGTCGCCGTCACCCCGGCCTGGAGTGCCGAGAGGCCGCCGCCGATCAGCAGCACGATGGCGATCAGGCCTTCCACCGTCGCCCAGAACATGCGCTGGGGCCGGGGCGCGTCGATCTTGCCGCCGGCGGTGATGGTATCGATCACCAGCGAGCCGGAATCGGACGAGGTGACGAAGAAGATCAACGCCAGGATGATGCCGAGGGTCGACATCAGGCCCGTCAGCGGCAGTTCATTGAGCATGCCGAACAGCGACAGTTCGGGGCTGTAATTGTCGATCACGTAGTCCTTGACCAGGCTGCCGGCGGGGTCGGCATAGAGCTGATCGAGCGCGATGCCGCCGAACACGCCCATCCAGATGAAGATGAACAGGCTGGGCACCAACAGCACACAGATCACGAACTCCCGAACCGTGCGGCCCCGCGACACCCGGGCGATGAACATGCCGACGAACGGCGCCCAGCTGACCCACCAGGCCCAGTAGAAGACCGACCAGGCCTGACGGTAGGAATCATCGTCACGACCGAAGGGGGCCGACAAGGGGATGAAGTCCGTCACGTAGGTCGAAAGCCCCGACCAGAACCCGTTCAGGCCCACCAGGGTCGGGCCGGCGAACAGCACGAAGAAGAAGAACAACACGGCGAGGACCATGTTGATCTCGGAGAGCTTCTTCACGCCCCCCTCCAGGCCGCGCCAGACCGACACCAGGGCCACCGCGGTCACCAGCAGGATCACGATGACCTGGGTGGTGGTGTTGACGTCCAGGCCGAAGACGAAATTCATCCCCGCATTGGCCTGCTGGGCGCCGAGGCCGAGTGCCGTGGCCAGGCCGAACAGGGTCGAGAACACCGCCAGGATGTCGATCAGATGGCCCGGCCAGCCCCAGACGCGATCGCCGAGGATCGGGAAGAACGCCGAACGGATGGAGAAGGGCAGGCCCTTGTTGTAGGTGAAGAGGGCCAGCGCCAGCGCCATGACCACGTAGACGGCCCAGCCATGCAGCCCCCAATGGAGGAAGGTGCCGGCGATGCCCATGGCGGTGGCTTCGCCAATCGCCTCCGGGTTCAGTTCACCATCGGCCCCGAACGGCGAGGCAATGCCTAGGGGGAGGGAGACGTTGGCATGATAGACCGGCTCCAGCACGCTGAAGAACAGCAGGCCGATGCCGATCCCGGCGGTGAACAGCAAGGCGAACCAGGACAGGTAACTGTGCTCCGGACGGGCATCGGGCCCGCCCAGCCGGACCTTGCCGTAGGGCAGGACGACGAGCGCCAGGCAGAACACGATGAAGAAGTCCACCAGGATCATGAAGTACCAGTCAAGCGTCCCGGTAGAGAAGGCGACGATGGACTGGAAGATGCTCCCCGCCCGCTCCGGGAACAGCAGGGTGAGGACGATGAAGACGACCGAGGCGAGCGCCGAGACGACGAAGACCCGGTTGTGGATATCGAAGCCGATGGGGCCCAGCCGGCCTTCGATATTGTCCTGGCCGACGACGTAATCCGTCTGCATGTCGCTGGTCACGGGGGGAGAGGCCGATTTGCTTGGACTACTCATGGGATGCTGCTCCTTATTGTTAGGTTCAGAACAGTGAGGATGTTGCCTCATGCATCAACAACTCTGGATGTTGTGCTCCGGTCCAGTCCGGCATGGAAGAAGGCCATGTAGCGGTCGGTGAAGGTCCTGGCATCGATCAGGACCGAGTGGGGACAGACGAGGTGCTTCGCTCGATGCGTCCCACCGGGGTGTGGGGGGCGTCGTGTCATGGGAGTCGCCTCCTGCATTGTTATCTCGTTGTCATCGGGGTCAGCGTGGCGCCTGCTCGCCCGGGTCAGACGGGCCGCGACCTCGGGCTCGGGCCGGGCGAGCAGGCCATCGGCCACCTCCTGCGGGACCACCAGTACGGTAGCGGACAGGCCAGTCACGGCATCGCGGCGGATCGTCCCGGGGGGCCGATAACGCCGCCAGCTCGTGAAGGGCAGCCAGCGTCGCTGGCTGCCCTGGCCCGTCTGCGATTCGCGACCGAGCGATGGCATCGGCATTACCGATCGTCGGCCACTTTCGGGAAGCGGGAACGCGCCTCGAGGTCATCCAGGTCGATGGTGTTGCGCATGTACTGGACGCTGGCATCGAAATGCGGCTGGTGGTCCCAGGGCGTGACCTTGCCCTTCATGTTGGCGCGGGCGACCAGCTTGCGGCGACGCTGGCTGTCGAGCACCTGCTGGTGCAGCTGTTCGATGTCCCAGCGACTTGCCACCTCGTTGCGGAACTGCTTGCACAGGTCCTGGTGCTCCGGGGCCTCGGCCAGGTTGGTCAGCTCCAGCGGGTCGGCTTCGAGGTCGAACAGCTGGTCGGGGTCCGGGGTGGAGTGGACGAACTTGTAGCGTCCGCGGCGGATCATCAGCAGCGGCGCGATGGCGCCTTCGCCGCAGTATTCGCCGATCACCTCGTCATGGCCGCCCGCGCCGGTCAGGTGCGGATTCAGGCTGCGCCCGTCGACGGGCACCGCGTACTGCGGGGCCTGGCCGTCGTTGCCCCATTCGGCGAAGGTCGGCAGCAGGTCCATGGTGGAGACGGACTGCTTGACCCGGCCGGCGGCGAAGCGCCCCGGGGCATGGACGATCATCGGCACCCGGGCGGAGCCCTCGAACCAGCTCATCTTGTACCACAGGCCCCGCTCGCCGAGCATATCGCCGTGGTCACCGGAGAAGACGATGATGGTGTCCTCTTCCAGGCCGCTGTCCTTCAGGGCCTGGAGCACCTTGCCGAGCTGGTCGTCGACGTAGCTGATGGCCCCGTAGTAGGCCCGGCGCGCATTGCGGATCTGCTCGTCGGTGATGGTGTCCTCGTCGCACTGGTAGACCTGACGCAGGCGCCTGGAGTGCGGGTCCATCAGCTCCCGGGAGTAGGGCACCCTGGGCATGTCGATCTCGTCGTGATCGTAGCGGTCCCAGTACTCCTGCGGGATGGTGTAGGGGTCGTGGGGGTGGGTCAGCGAGACCGTCAGGCAGAAGGGACGATCCCGGTCGCTGCGCGCGTAGTCGTAGAGGAAGCGCTGAGCGCGGAAGGTCACCTCGTCGTCGAAGTCGAGCTGGTTGGAACGCACGCAAGGCCCGGCCTGGGTGACCGACGACATGTTGTGGTAGTAGCTCGGGAGTTCCTCGAAGTTCTCCCAATCGACGAACCAGCCGAAGTCGGCCGGGTAGATGTCGGAGGTCAGGCGTTCCTCGAAGCCGTGCAGCTGGTCCGGGCCGCAGAAGTGCATCTTGCCGGTCAGCGCCGTGAGGTAACCGGCATCGCGCAGGTAGTGGGCATAGGTCGGCGTATCGGCGGAGAGCTCGGCGGCGTTGTCGAAGCCGCCGATCCGCGAGGGCAGCTGGCCGGCCATCAGGGTGAAACGCGACGGAGCGCACAGCGGGCTGTTGCAATAGGCCGAGTCGAACACCACGCCCTCTTCCGCCAGCCGCGACAGGTTGGGGGTCTTGACGACCTTGTGGCCGTAGAAGGGCAGTGACGGAGCGGCCATCTGATCCGCCATGAGGAACAGGATATTCGGCTGTTTACTGGACATCGGCGAGAGCCTCCCGAGGGGTGCAGGGGAATGATTGGCGTCGGGAGACAGTCTCTATGCTAATCTGACATCCTGTAAACTCGCTGTTTTTTTATGTCTGGGATTAGATGAACTAATGACACTGATGAGCAGACGAGTGTCGCCCAACGGCCTGCGGGTCTTCGAGTCGGCCGCCCGTCACCTGAGTTTCACCGCCGCCGCCAAGGAGTTGCGTTCCACCCAGTCGGCCGTCAGCCAGCAGGTGCGGGCCCTCGAGGAGCAGCTCGGCCTGCGGCTGTTCGATCGTGTCTATCGCGGCGTGCGGTTGACCGAGCCGGGGCAGGCGCTGTTCGGCGCCGTCCAGGAGGGCTTCGCGACCATCGAGAACACGATCGACCGCCTGCAGCGGCGCCACCGCAATCCCCGGTTGAACATCCTCACCGACTTCTCCCTGGCCTCGTACTGGCTGTTGCCTCGGTTGCCGGATTTCCGCCACCGCCACCCGCACATCGACGTGCGGATCATGACCAACCAGGGGGTCTTCGACTGGCAGGGGCAGGAGGTCGATATCGCCATCGTGTTCAGCGACCAGCGGGGGCTGGAGAGGGGGACACGGCTGCTCGACGAGGAGGTGTTTCCGGTCTGCAGTGCCGGCTTCCTGGACCAGCATGGCCCGATCGGTGACCTGGCCGGGCTCGGTGAGGTGCCGCTGTTGACGCTGACCGCCGACCAGGGGCAACGCTGGCTGGACTGGCCCGGCTACTTCGAGCACCTGGGGGGGCAGGCCCACCTGGCCCCGTCGGAGCTGATCTTCAACAACTACCCGTTGCTGGTGCAGGCGGCGATTGCCGGGCAGGGGGTGGCACTGGGCTGGCGGGGGTTGGTCGATGACCTGCTCGAGCGCGGCATGCTGGTGGGGCTGGAGGCGCTCAGCCTGAAATCTGACAACGGCTATGGGGTGATCGATGTGCACCCGGAGGACCGCAGTCCCGCCAAGCAGGCCTTCCTGGACTGGGTGCTGTCCCATTGAGGCGAGCGGCCGGGATGAACCAACGAAAACCCCGGCGGCGCCGGGGTTCGGGGACATGCCGGGGCCAGGGATTAGGCCAGGACCGCCACGGCGGCCTTCGCCACCTGCACGTCCTGGTCCGGCTTGACGCCGGAGATGCCGATGCTGCCGGCCACCTGGCCATCGACGATCACCGGGACGCCACCGGCCAGCAGGGCCTGCAGCGGCGCGGTGACGAAGGCGGTGCGGCCGTTGTTGATCATCTCCTCGAAGACCTGGGTCTCCTTGCGGCCGAGGGAGGCATTGCGTGCCTTCTCGCCTGCGATGCCGGCGCTGATGGGCGCGGCGCCATCGAGACGGCGCAGGCCGAGCAGGTGACCGCCGTCGTCGGCCACGGCGATGGTCACCGCCCAGCCGTTGGCCTCGGCTTCCTTCTGGGCGGCATCGAGCAGGGTGTTGACGTCGTCCAGGGTCAGGACGGTTTTGGTCTGCATATGCTATCTCCTTGTTTCATATAGGCTTCGGGCTTCGGGCTTCGGGCTTCGGGCTTCGGGCTTCGGCTATGGGCTGCTCGTGGCTCGCAACTCGTGGCTCGTGGCTGGTGTTAATGCCTCGTCGACGATCTCGATCCAGTGCCTGACCGGCGTGCGGTTGGCGCCGGCCAGCTGGGTCTGGCAGCTGAAGGCATGAGCGCGGTGACGATCCTTCTCGAGGTTCGTCATGCCAGGGCCTCGTCGACGATCTCGATCCAGTGCCTGACCGGCGTGCGGTTGGCGCCGGCCAGCTGGGTCTGGCTGCTGTAGGCATGAGCGCCGTGACGATCATGTCAGCGCCTCGTCGACGATTTCTATCCAATGGCGAACGGGGGTTCTTCCCGCGCCGGCCAGATGGGTCTGGCAGCCGATGTTGGCGGTGACGATCACCTCCGGATGGCCCGCCTCCAGGGCATCGAGCTTGTTGTCGCGCAACTGGGTGGCGAGTTCCGGCTGGGTCACCGAGTAGGTGCCCGCCGAGCCGCAGCAGAGGTGGGCGTCCTGCACCGGGGTCAGCGAGAAGCCGAGGCGGGCCAGCAGGGCGTCGACGCTGCCGCCGAGCTTCTGGGCGTGCTGCAGGGTGCAGGGGCAATGGAAGGCCAGGCGCTTGTGCTCGCGCAGCGTCAGCCGCTCCAGGTCCTCCTCGCGCAGGATCTCCACCAGGTCCTTGGCCAGGGCGCTGATGCGGTCGGCCTTCTCGGCGTAGTCGGGGTCGTCGGCCAGCACCTCGGCGTATTCCTTGACCATCGCCCCGCAGCCACTGGCGGTCTGCACGATGGCCTCGCAGCCGGCCTCGACATGCGGCCACCAGGCGTCGATGTTGGCGCGCATGCGCGCCCGACCGGCGTCCTGGGCGTTGAGGTGGTAGTCGATGGCGCCGCAGCAACCGGCCTCCGGGGCCGGGGTCAGGCCGATGCCGAGTCGGTCGAGGACCCTGGCGGTGGCGGCATTGGTGTTGGGCGACAGGCCCGGCTGCACACAGCCCTCGAGGATCAGCATCTGGCGCGCATGGCGGCTGCCCTCGGGACGCTGACCGGCATCCACCGGGGTCGGCGGCATCTTGCTGCGCAGGGTGGCCGGAACCAGCGGGCGGAACACCTGGCCCATCCTGAGCAGCGCCTTGAAGCGCGCCGGGTCCACCAGCGCCTTGCGCAGCCCGAGACGCAGCGCGCGGTCGGGGGCCGAGCGCGGTACCCGCCGCTCGATCTCGGCGCGTCCGATATCGAGCAGCTTGTGGTATTCCACCCCGGACGGGCAGGTGGTCTCGCAGTTGCGGCAGGTCAGGCAGCGATCCAGGTGCAGCCGGGTTTCCTCGGTGACGTTGTCGTCGGCGGGATTCTCCAGCATCTGCTTCATCAGGTAGATGCGCCCGCGCGGGCCATCACGCTCGTCGCCCAACAGCTGGTAGGTGGGGCAGGTGGCGTTACAGAAGCCGCAATGCACGCAGGTGCGCAACACGCGGTCGGCCTCGCGGATATGCGGCCGTTGGAGGTCTTCCTCGGTGAAGTGCGTTTGCATCTCAGAGCTCCGCGTAGAGTCGGCCCGGATTGAAGATGCCCTTCGGGTCCAGCTCGGCCTTGAGGCGGCGATGGTACTTCGCCACCACGGGGGCCAGCGGGGTGAAGGGGTCGGCGGCGCCCGGGGTCAGGCAGGTGGCATGCCCGCCGGCGCCGGCGCAGGCCTCGCGCAGGGGCTCGGCGGGCAGGTCGCTGCGCAGCCAGCGTTGGCAGCCGGCCCAGTCGTACAGCAGGTCATCCTCGGTGACCCCGTCCAGGGCCAGCGGCGGGGTGTCGTTGGGCAGCGAGAGCCGCCACAGCGGGCGAGCGTCCTCGCGGGAGAAGAACGCCAGGCGCTGCTCGCGCAGCGCCTCCCAGAAGTCGGCCTCGAGATCCTCGCCGCCGAGACGTTCGCGAGTGGCGGCCACCGAGCCGGGACCGCCCTCCAGGCGCAGCTGCAGGGCGCCGGCCTGCCAGGCGGCGGCGGTCAGCGGCATCGGCTGGCGTCCCCAGTCGGCCAGCCGACGGCGGGCCTGGTCCAGGGGCATCTCGAGGCGCAGGCTGTGACTGGCCGACGGCCGGGGTAGCACCTTGAGGGTGACCTCGGTGAGCAGGCCCAGGCTGCCCTGGGCCCCGACCATCAACCGCGACAGGTCGTAGCCGGCGACGTTCTTCATCACCTCGCCGCCGAAGCGCTGCTCGTCGCCGGCCTGGGTGATCATCCGGGCGCCCAGCACGAAGTCGCGCACGGCGCCGGCCCAGGGGCGTCGCGGACCGGACAGGCCGGTGGCGACCATGCCGCCGACGGTGGCGGCGTCGCCGAAGTGGGGCGGCTCGAAGGGCAGCATCTGGCCCTGCTCGGCCAGCGCCGCCTCGAGTTCCGCCAGCGGGGTGCCGGCCCGCACCGAGACGATCAGTTCCACCGGGTCATAGCGGGTGATGCCGCGGTGCTCGCGGGTGGAGAGCGCCTCGCCCTCCACCGGGCGGCCATAGAAGGCCTTGGTGTTGCCGCCGACGATGCGCAGCGGTGTGCCGTCCGCAGCGGCCTGCCGGACGCGCTCTCCGAGGACCTCGCTGAGATCCCGGTCCTGGGTCGGGTTCGTGGTGTTGGCCATGATCATTCCTCAGAAACGGGGCTCAGAAACGGGGCAGCTCGGGGTGCGGCAGCTCGCCCCCGTGCACATGCATGGCGCCGAACTCGGCGCAGCGCGCCAGGGTCGGGATGTTCTTGCCCGGATTGAGCAGGCGCTCGGGGTCGAAGGCCGCCTTCACCGCATGGAAGGTGGTCAGCTCATCGGGACTGAACTGGGCGCACATCTGGTTGATCTTCTCGCGGCCCACGCCGTGCTCGCCGGTGATCGAGCCCCCGGCCGCGACACACAGCTCGAGGATCCTGCCGCCGAGCTCCTCGGCCTGCTCCAGCTCGCCGGGGCGGTTGGCATCGAACAGGATCAGCGGGTGCATGTTGCCGTCACCGGCATGGAAGACGTTGGCGACCCGCAGGCCGAACTGCTCGGAGAGCTCGCTGATGCCCTGCAGCACGCGGGGCAGTTCGCGGCGCGGGATGGTGCCGTCCATGCAGTAGTAGTCCGGCGACATGCGGCCCACCGCGGGGAAGGCGTTCTTGCGCCCGGCCCAGAACAGGGCGCGCTCGGCCTCGTCGTGGGCCTGCTGGATGTCGGTGGCCCCGGCCGCCTCGAGGACCTCGCGCACCCTGGCGCAGTCGTCGTCGACATCGGCCTCCACGCCATCCAGCTCGCACAGCAGGATGGCCTGGGCCTCCACCGGGTAGCCGGCATGGATGAAGTCCTCGGCGGCGCGGATCGCCAGGTTGTCCATCATCTCCAGGCCGCCGGGGATGACGCCGGCGGCGATGATGTCGCCGACGGCGCGGCCGGCCTTGCCCACGTCGTCGAAGCTGGCCATCAGCACCTTGGCGGTCTCCGGCTTGGGCAGCAGCTTGACGGTGATCTCGGTGACCACCCCGAGCATGCCCTCCGAGCCGTTGATCAGGGCCAGCAGGTCGAAGCCGGGGGCATCCAGGGCCTCGCTGCCCAGGATCAGGCGTTCGCCCTCGATGGTGAGGATCTCGACCTTCATCACGTTGTGGACGGTCAGGCCGTACTTGAGGCAGTGCACGCCGCCGGCGTTCTCCGCCACATTGCCGCCGATCGAGCAGGCGATCTGCGAGGAGGGGTCCGGCGCATAGTAGAGCCCGTGCGGGGCGGCGGCCTCGGAGATGGCCAGGTTGCGCACCCCCGGCTGGACCCGGGCGGTGCGGGCGTCGGGGTCCACGTCGAGGATGCGGTTGAAGCGTGACATCACCAGCAGCACGCCCTGTTCCAGGGGCAGGGCGCCGCCGGACAGGCCCGTGCCGGCGCCGCGGGTGACCACCGGCACGCCCAGCTCCCGGCAGCCCTTGAGCAGGGCCTCCACCTGGTCGAGGGTCTCCGGCAGGGCCACCAGCATGGGCAGCACGCGATAGGCGGCCAGGCCGTCGCACTCGAAGGGATGCAGGTCTTCCTCGCGATGGAGCAGGGTCAGGCCGGGCACGCTCTGCTGGAGGCTGGCGAGCACCTCCGCCTTGTCCCGGTGGGGCAGCTCTCCATCGAGTCGCGCGTCGAAGTGGATATTCATGGCGGCTCCGAGAAACGGGAATGAATCCAGTATGGGGTCAAAGGTATGGAAATGTCTTCCATAAAAATGGAAGGGAGTCCGGTCATCTCGCCGCGGCACCGCGGCAGTCGGCGGGCCGGCATGGCCCCGCCGATCGGCGGGGACGAGCCTCAGCTCAGCCGCCGCAGGGGAGTGAAGGCGAGAAGCGTCAGGAGAGTGTCGGGCATCGGTAGCGGTTCCTCATCGATGATGATGGCATCGGCCGCCAGCAGAGGCGGCATGGACGAACCTTACGTCCAGACGCCGCGCCTGACCATTCATGGTAAATTGGTATGACCAATATTCTTTGTGCCGATGTGTCCTGCGCACCTCCCTTTGAATCATTGTAATTCAATGAGTTGCTGGGTGGTTGGCGAGTCCTGTTGGCAGCGAGGCGGGAACGGAGGTTATACCAATGGACAAGAGGCGGGGAGATGGCGGGGCGATGGCGGCGGCCGGCAAGGCCTGGCACTATCGGAGTGATCTTCTCTCACCGGATGCAAGGAGTCGGTATGACACGCGTGCTCTATGACCTCTGCGGCATCGACGAACGGCTGCGTTTCTCCCCCTACTGCTGGCGCGTGCGCTACGCCCTGGCCCACAAGGGGCTCGACGTCGAGACCCGCCCCTGGCACTTCACCGACAAGCAGGCGCTGGCCTTCGCCGACCACGACAAGGTGCCGGTCCTCGTCGACGGCGATGAGGTGGTCACCGACAGCTACGCGATCCTGGGCTACCTGGATCGCGTCTATCCCGAGGCACCGCTGCTCGGTGACGACCTGGCCGAGGCCCGGGGGCGCTTCTTCAAGCACTATGCCGAGCGCGCCCTGGCGCCGGCCATGATGCGCACCATCATCATGGACCTGTTCAATGCCGTGCATCCCGATGACCGCGGCTACTTTCGCGAATCCCGCGAGACGCGTTTCGGGCGTACCCTCGAGGAGTTCCACTCCCCGGCCAGGGGCCTGGCCCAGCTCGACGCGGCCCTCGCCCCGTTGCGCGGTCGCCTCGAAGAGGCCGATTTCCTGGATGGCGAGGCCCCCGCCGGTGCCGACTATCTGGTGTTCGGCTTCTTCATGTGGGCGCGCTGCGTGTCCAGCGCCGACCTGATCTCCAATGCCGACCCGGTCCATGCCTGGGTCGAGCGCATGCTCGACCTGCACGACGGCCTCGGCCGCCGGGCCATGCGCGTGACCGACATCGAGGGTGCCTATCGCTGACTCCCCGCCACGTCCTGCTCGCGACGGCGCCCGGCCCCGGTCGGGCGGCGTCGTGACGGACGAGACAAAAAAGCTGGTCGCAGGATGTTGCGATGCACAAAACGGCCTGCTATGTTGCAATGCAACACGGGCGCTTGGCCCGGTATCCCCACCATCACGGAGGTGTGCGATGAGCAAGGCAACGACCGACAAGACCACCGAGCAGTTCGAGTCTCTCTTTGTGCAACCCGTGCGGTCCTATGCCGCACTGAACCTCGAGTATGCCGAGAAGCTGATGTCCACCCAGTTCGACTCGGCACGCGCCCTGACCGACCTGGGCCTGGCCCAGGCGCGCGGCTGGCTCGAGGTCAAGGATGCCGATGGCGTCAAGAAGGCCATGGAAGGGCAGCAGAAGGCCTTCCAGGACCTCGGCGAGCGCGTCAAGAGCGACTCCGAGGCGCTGATGACCCTCGGCCAGGAGTACGTCCAGAAAGGGCAGAAGCTGGTCGAGGAGCAGGTCAAGGCCGCCCGCGCCAGCTGACCTCCCGAGGCACTGCAAGCAAGGGGCCTTTTGCCGGGCCTTGCGGGTCATCGCCTGACGGCGGTGGCCCGTTTTTTTGTGGCGAACGTTCGCCGCGACCGCCGGCGTTCAGCCGTGCTCGGTGCCCAGTAGCCGGATCACCTCGTCGTCGCTGACCTGCCCGAAGTCGGCGAAGAACTGGCCGACGGCGCCGAAGTTGGCTGGGGCGAGCAGGCACACCACCTCGTCGGCGAGCCGCTCCAGGCGCGCCACGGTCTCCGGGGGGGCCGCCCCCATGGCGGCGATCAGCCGGGCCGGATGGCGGGGGCGCAGGCTGGCCAGGGCGGTGGCCATGGTGGCACCGGTGGCGCTGCCGTCGTCGACCACGACCACGATCCGTCCGGCGGGATCGATGGGGGCGCGCACCGGCGTATAGCGACGGCGACGCTCCTCGATCAGCGCCTGTTGGGTCTCGATCTCCCGGCTGATGGCCGACTCCGGATAATGGTCGGCCGCCGGCTCGAGCTGCACGCGGCCCTGTTCGCCGACCGCGCCGATGGCGTACTCCGGGTTGCCCGGGGCGCCGATCTTGCGCACCAGCACCACGTCCAGTTCCCCCTCCAGTTCGTCGGCGATCAGCCGGCCCATGGGCACTCCTCCTCGGGGAATGGCCAGGATAAGCGGGTCTCGTCCTCGCAGGTGCGAAAGGCGTCGTACCAGTCCCTCGGCAGCTTCCTGTCGATCGCGGAACATCGTGGCATCCCCTCGTGCAGACCGTCTCACTGATCAGTGTAGACGCGACGGAACCTGCCCCGGGACTGCCGTCGGGCGGCGGCCCGCGGTCGAGGCGGTCCGCCGGCGTGGGCCGCGCGGGGTCAGACCGCCCGGTCCTCCAGCCGCAAGCCGGCGATGCGATTGATCTGCTCGATGGCGGTGCGGCGCTCCTCGGCCGGGTCATTCTCCAGGCGCGTCGCGAAGGCCGCGAGGATGGCGTGCCGGTCGCTGCCCTTGACCGCCATCACGAAGGGAAAACCGAACTTGGCCTTGTAGTCGGCATTGAGACGTTCGAAGCGCGCCATCTCCTCGGGCGTGCACTGGTCGAGTCCCGCGCCGGCCTGTTCCCGGGTGGAATCATCGGTGAGTTCGCCGGCGATGGCCGTCTTGCCGGCCAGGTCGGGGTGGGCACGGATGACGTCGAGCTGGCGCTCGGCGCTCGCCTCCCGCAGCACCCGGCCCATGGCCTCGCCCAGCCCCTGGGGGCTGTCCTGGGCGCTGTCGAGGCCCCGCTCCCAGGCGAGTTCGGCTACCCAGGGCGAGTGTTCGTAGATGTCGCCGTAGTGCGCGACGAAGTCGGCCCGGCCCAGCTCGCTGGGCCGCGGGGAAAGCGTCTTGCTGCTCATGGTCTGGTCTCCTTGCTGAGCGGTTGCCACCTGCGGTGTCAGGGTAGCGACAAAAGTGTATACAATAAAGTCTTTGATATGTACTCTATTTGGAGCTAAAACTGTTCTTAACAGGATGGCGCTCGTCTCGGCGGGCGCGACCACCGGAAGACACTCCCGCCGGACCTCTCGCCGGGGCCGGCATCGACGACAGAGGAGAAACGTGATGGGACGCCTGACGACACATGTGCTGGATACCTCCCTCGGCTGCCCGGGACAGGGCATTCGCATCGAGGTCTATCGCCTCGGGGGCGATGGCCGAGAGCGCCTGACCGAGGTCGTCACCAACGACGACGGTCGCTGCGATGCGCCCATCCTCGAGGGCGAGGCCTTCACCCCCGGTGAATATGAACTGGTCTTCCATGCCGGAGACTACCTGGACCGCCAGGGCGTGGCCGGCGACACGCCACGCTTCCTCGACGTGATCCCGTTGCGCTTCGGCGTCGCCGATGCCGGCCAGCACTATCACGTGCCGCTGCTGCTGTCGCCGTACAGCTATTCCACTTACCGTGGCAGCTGAAGGGAACACTGATTTATTGCTGCGCTCGATATCCTGGTCGCCGGCGGTACTCGTACGCGAGCCCGGTCAACATCCTCATTTACCGCCCTGTAAACTCCGGTGATTCCGTTCCGGCGGCGGCCAGACTAGGCGTCCCCGCCTCTCATCGCTCGCGACATGAATCAGTCGTTCCCTCATCCCCGAACCGAGACAACAATCGCACAATTCCAACGAGGCCTGACCGATGGAAGCCTACTTTCTGGACTTCGCCAACCTCCTGCTGAGGTGGCTGCACGTGATCGCCGCCGTGGCCTGGATCGGCGAGTCGATCTATTTTGTGATGCTGGACAATGGCCTGCGCCCGCCCAAGGCGGCCGAGGACAAGCAGAAGGGCGTGTTCGGCGAGATGTGGGCGGTGCATGGCGGTGGCTTCTACCACAACCAGAAGTACGCCAGCGCCCCGGAGAAACTCCCCGAGGACCTGCACTGGTCGTTCTGGAAGGCCTACACGACCTGGCTCTCCGGCTTCGGCCTGTTCGTGCTGCTGTACATGGCCAACCCCGGCTTCTACCTGGTCAACTCGGGCAGCGACTGGGCATGGGCCGCCAATCTGAGTGGCTGGCAGGCCAACGTGGTGGCCCTGCTGTTCCTGCTCTCGGGCTGGGTGATCTACAACGAGATGTGCAAGCGCATCAGCCCCAACATGGAGCGTGATGGCCTGCTGAGCCTGGCCGTGGCGGTGATGATGGTGGGGGTGGCCTACCTGAGCACCCAGATCTTCGCCGGACGCGCCGCCTTCCTGCTCACCGGCGCGGTGATGGCCACCGCCATGTCGGCGAACGTGTTCTTCTGGATCATTCCGGGCCAGCGCCGCATGGTGAAGGCCATGAAGGCCGGCGAGACCCCCAACCCCATCGACGGCAAGCGCGGCAAGCAGCGCTCGGTGCACAACACCTACTTCACGCTGCCGGTGGTGCTGCTGATGCTCAGCAATCACTACTCCTTCACCTACACCCATGAGCTGTCCTGGGTGATCATGTCGCTGTTCATCTTCGCCGGCGCCCTGATCCGCCAGTTCTTCGTGCTGATGCACGCTGGCCATCTCAAGCCCGCCTACCCGGCGGCGGGGGTCGCCCTGATCCTGGTGGCGGTGTGGATCGGCGCGCCCACCGCGGGTAACGCCACGGCCACGGCCGCCGCCACGGCCAGCACCGAGGCCGCCGGGGGCGAGGCGCTGCCGGCCGACAGCGAGACGGTGGCCCAGGGCGGGGCGCTCGAGGAGGTGCATGCCATCATCACCGAACGCTGCGTGTCCTGCCATGCCCAGAACCCCGAGCATGCCGGCTTCTCGGCGGCACCGGCCGGGGTGATCCTCGAGACCCAGGACCAACTGCTGCGCCAGGCCGACCAGGTCAAGCAGGTGATCGCCAGCGGTTACATGCCGCTTGGCAACATCACCCAGATGACCGACGAGGAGCGTGCGGAGATCGCCGCCTGGGCCCCGTGAGCTGACGGCGAGTCGCCACCCCCGCTGACCACCGCCCGCCTTTTTGGCGGGCGGTGGTCGTGTCGGGCAGCGGAAAGCGTATACAATGAGCGGCATACAGGGTTATCACGGAGGCGAGCAGTCCATGAACCAGCGTCAGCTCGTTGCCGGGGGCAAGTCCAGCGACGGCGGCGGTCGCCCCGGCAAGAACGGCGACGGCGCCGAGCGTCACGAGACGATCTACCAGTCGATCAGCGATGCCATCATCGAGCATCGCCTCAAGCCCGGTGCGCGGCTGCGCGAGGATGCCCTGGCCGAGGTCTTCGGCATCAGCCGGACCGGCATCCGCAAGATCCTCCAGCGCCTGGCTATGGAGCAGCTGGTCACCCTGACGCCCCGCCGCGGCGCCAGCGTGACGCGGCCCACCGCCGACGAGGCCAAGGATGTCTTCGATGCCCGGCAGATGGTCGAGTGCGGCCTGATGCCCGAGGTGGCCAGGCGCATCACCGCCGAGGATGCCCAGTCACTGCGCGAACTGGCGGTGCGTGAGCGCGAGGCCCTCCGGGCCGGCGAGCAGAGCGTCGCCATCAAGCTCTCCGCGGCCTTCCATGGCCGCCTGGCGCGGATCTCCGGCAACGCCACCCTGGCGGCCTTCGTCGAACGCCTGTGTTCGCGCTCCTCGCTGATCCTGGCAGTGTACGGCAACGCCGGCCACCTGGGCTGTGAATCCCACGACCACGACGACCTGGTGGGCTACCTGGTGAGCGGCAACGGCGAGCGTGCCCAGGCCTTCATGAGCCGCCACCTCAAGGCCATCGAGGCCTCGCTGTCCATTCACGTGGAAGAGGACGAGGCCCCGGACCTGTTCGAGATCTTCTCGGGCTGAATTGCCGAACCATTCCCTCCGCCCGGGGGCGTCCTTGCCCTCGCCGCAAGCCGTCGGCGCTGACCCTGGAGGCTGCCGCGTGCCGTCCTCGCCAGGGGAAGCTGGCCGGAGCGGTCGCCTCAGTCGTCGAAGTCTCCCATCTTCTCGTGGGCGATCTCGATGTCCTCCAGGCGAACGCGGCCCGACTTGCCGGTCAGTCGCACCGCCTGGACGCTGAGGTAGTGGATGAGCCCCATGGGACCGACATAGCTGTGGAAGAGGAAGCTGCTCGAGATGTCGCAGCGCAGCGTCCAGGTGGCGACGGGTTTCTTGTCACCGGCCAGGGAGTCGGTCAGATAGAGCACGGGCATCCCGCGTTCGTGGGCGGCCTGCATGACGCGCTCTAGCTCCGGGACCCGGCGACGCATCCCCACCGCGATCAGCAGATCATCTTCTCCAAACTCCGTGACATGCTCACCGAATGTTTCTCCGGGATGGGGGAGCAGGTGGACCTGCTGCCGGAACTGAATGAACTGCCAACGCGCATAGGCGGCCATGAAATAGCTGTTTCGAAAGCCGACCAGCCAGATGCGTCGCGCCTCGACGATGCGTTGCAGGGCGGCCTCGATATCCGCCTCATTCAGTTGCTCGAAGGTTCGCGTCAGGGCCGCGACATGATCGTCCAGGAAGGCCTGCTTTTCGGAGGGCAGTGGCGACGAGTCCTGTTGACGCTCGTGCAGATAGATCGGTGAGCCCCACTGCTTGATGTCGCGGACCAGGCGGCGAGCCTCCTCGAAGTTGGTAAAGCCTAACCGCTTGAAGAGCCGTGAGGCCGCAGCCTTGGACACACCGGCAAGCTTGGCCAGTTCCGTGGCGGTATAGGCCGATAGCTCGCCCGGGAAATCGAGGATCAGCTCGGCGAGCTTGCGTTCGCTGGAGGGGAGCTCGGAGAGATGTTCCTGGATCCTTGCCTCCAGGGAGCGGGGTCTTTCCGGGGCGGTCGAGGCCTTTTCGTTCATCATCGGTCTTCCTGGCAGCGAGGCGGTGCGGCGCGTCTTGCGGTTGCCGCGGAAGACGGCATCACGCCCCTTGTTGTCTCAACCTAACACAGCAGCGCCGCCCCTGAAATTTCAATTTCAGGGGCGGCGGCCAACGTGGCTGTCAGCTTGGCTCTGTTTTGCCGCGCACCTCGGGCGAACGGACTGGCCTCATTCCGCCAGGCGAGCGCCTTGCGCTGCGGTGCCGTGGCCACGCATCAGCAGGTAGTAGAAGAGCCCACCCAGGGCGGCGCCGATCAGCCAGGCATAGCCGCCGAGCGCCTCGAGCGCCGGGACCCACACCGAGGAGATCGAGAACAGCGCGGCCAGGGCGAAGGCGCCGATGGCCCGCTTGTTCCAGCCCTTGACGTAGTGGTAGGCCCCGTCGGGGTCGGCGGTGAACATGTCCTGGATGTTCAGGTGCTGGCGCTTCACCAGGTAGTAGTCCACCACGATGATGCCGTAGAAGGGCGCCACGATGGCCCCCAGGGCATTGACGAAGCCGGCGATGCCGATCTGGCTGATCACCGAGACCCACAGCGCCCCGACGAAGAAAGCCACCACGGCGGTGATCAGCCCACCGATCTTGAAGCTGATCTTGCCCGGGAAGAGGTTGGCCAGGTCGTAGGCCGGAGGAATGAAGTTGGCGACCAGGTTGATGCCCACGGTGGCGGCGAAGAAGGTGATCGCCGCGATCAGCGTCAAGGGCAGGGAGTCGACCCGCTCGATGATGTCCGAGGGGTTGGTCAGGGTCTCGCCGAACAGCGCCAGGGTGCCGGCGGTGATGATCAGGGCGATGAAGGAGAAGAAGGCCACGTTGAGCGGCAGACCCAGCAGGTTGCCGAGCTTCATCTGCTTTTCGCTCTTCACGAAGCGCGAGAAGTCGCCGAAGTTGATCACCACGGCGGCGAAGTAGGCGATCATGGTGCCGGTGATCGCCAGGAAGGCGGTCAGGGCGCTGCCTTCATACTCGCTGCTGCCGCTGAAGATGGTGCTCACCGCGGGCAGCAGCTCGCTGCCGGCCTGGAACCAGACGATGATCATCAGCGCCACCATCACCACATAGACCATGGGGCCGGCCCAGTTGAGGAAGTGCTTGATCTTGTCGATGCCTTGCCAGAACAGCGCCATCTGGAAGATCCAGACGATCACGAAGGACACCCAGCCCACGGCGGACATGCCCAGCCAGGATCCGCCGGGGTCGCCGATCAGCGCGGTGATCAGCAGTGCCACTGCCGTGGAGGCGAAGTAGGTCTGCACCCCGTACCAGAAGATGCCGATGATGGCCCGCAGCATGGCCGGGAAATTGGCCCCGCGCACCCCCATGCTGGAGCGGATCATCACCGGGAAGGGCACGCCGTACTTGACGCTCGGCTTGCCGGTCAGGTTGACCAGCCACATCACCACGACGCCGGCGAGGATGATCGCCGCCATCACCGCCCAGCCGTTGAGGCCGTAGGAGATGAACAGCGAGGCCGCCAGGGTGTAGCCGAACAGGCTCTGGATGTCGTTCGACCAGACATTGAAGATCTCGAACCAGCCCCAGTTGCGATCGCGGTGCTTGATCGGCGCCAGGTCCTCGTTGTAGAGGGTCGGGTCTCGATGCTGGATCTCCAGCTCGTTTTCCATCATGGGGTTCGCCCGTCTTGTCGTTGTGTGAAGGCCCTCCCGCGAGGGGAGGGCCGGAGGAGCGAGGTGACGCCGTCACCCTGAAGCCTAGGACCTCAGCTGCAGAACCGCTGGCAGGGGGCCCAGGTCTTCATCAGCAGCAGATAGGTCAGGCCGGCCGGGATCAGGCTGGCGTACCAGGACACCGCGGAGAAGCTCAGTGCCGCGACGATGCCCACGACGGTGGCGACCAGGGCGGCCGGATTGACGCCACGATAGGGCCCGTTCTCGTCATACAGCTTGCCGAGGTCGAGGGTGCGGCGCCGGATCAGGAAATAGTCCACCACCAGGACGGCGAAGATCGGGCCGAGGAAGGCGGAGTAGGTCTGCACGAACAGTTGCAGGCCGGCAGCGGAGTCCGGCTGCACCAGTTTCCAGGGGAAGGTGGCGAAGGCCAGCAGGCCGACGATCACGGTGGCCACCTGGAACTTCATCTTGAATACGTCCATCAGCACATAGGTCGGCGGCACCACGTTGTTGAGCACGTTGGTGGTGACCTGGGCGAAGGCGATGAACAGCAGGGTGGTCATCAGCAGCGGGGTGTTGTCCACGGCATTGGCAAACACCTGGATGGGGTCGGCGGTGCCGGTGGCCTCGGAGACCATGAAACCGATCAGGCCCATGAACAGGGTGCAGGGCAGGATCGACATGGCGTAGATGGTGGTCAGCAGGCCCGTGCCGGTGCCCTTCTTGTGCTCGCGGGCATAGTCGCTGACGTTGAGCATCATGGTGCTGTAGATGCCCAGGAACAGCATGGTGGCACCCCAGAACGGCATGCCCCAGGAGCCTTCCATGGTCAGCAGGCTGGCGGAGAGTTCGTCGCCATAGCGCTGCACCGTGGCGTAGAACATGTAGACCAGCGAGGCGAGGATGAAGGCACTGCCGATGTTCTCCAGCCACTTGATGCCCTGGAAGCCCATCACCGACAGGCCGATCTGCAGGAACTGGAAGGTGATGAAGTAGAAGATCAGGTTGTCGAAGCCGAACAGGGTCGCCGAGACCATGTTCAGGGCGCCGGCACCGATCCAGCTCTGGAAGCCGTACCAGACGATGGCGGGTACGGCGCGCACCAGCCCCGGCAGTCGGGTGCCGGAGAAGCCGAAGGCGCTGCGGGCCTGGACCATGAAGGGGATGCCGTACTTGTAGCCGGCGGCGCCGTTCAGGGCCAGGGCGATACCGATCACGAAGCAGCCGATGGCGATGGCCAGGGTGGCCTGGACCAGGTTCAGGGTGCCGACCACGCTGGAGCCCATGGCGAAGGTGCCGATGGAGACGCAGCCGCCGAACCAGGCCAGGAAGTAGGAGGCCCGCCCCATGATACGGGTCTGCTGGGGCGCCAGGGACTCCTGGCCGGGTGCCTTGTGGCCCGAGATGGCCTCCGGAGGAGCCGTGCCGGCCTGGGTGGCCGGGTGGTGGGGAGTGGAGTTGCTCATCGTCGTGTCCTCGCAAGTGTCTGCTTGACTTGTGGTTATCTCCGGGGCCAGGCCCTGGAGGTCGCTTGCGGCTTGGCGTGCGCCTGTGGCGTCTTGTGGTTATGGGTTTCAGGAAGAACTACGTAGAAAGCGTGTCGGTCAACGGACGGGCTGCAGATTCGAGAAACGCTTGAACTCGCCGGTAAAGGACTTGGGCCGGGGGAAGGCCAGGTCGCCGTACTTGCTGGTGCCGAGTCCCAGGCCGACCAGCGCCTCGCTGAGCTTGACCGCCGCGGTCACGCCCTCGACCACCGGCAGCCCCACGGCCTCGCCGATCTCGTCGGTGAGGTCGGCCATGCCGCCGCAGCCCAGCACGATGGCGCCGATGCCGTCCTCGTCGCGGGCCCGGCGGCTCTCGTCGATGATCCGGGAGAGAGCGGCATCGGCGTCGTCCTCGAGGTCGAGCACCGGGATCTCGGCGGCCCGTACCCGACGACAGTGATGACGGAAGCCGTATTGCTCGAGCAGGTGCTCGGCGATGATGCCGGTGCGCCCGAGGGTGGTGACCACCGAGAAGCGGGTGCTGATCAGGGTGGCCATATGGAAGGCGGCCTCGGCGATGCCGATCACCGGGGCCCGGGTCAGCTCGCGCGCCGCCAGCAGGCCGGGGTCACCGAAGCAGGCGATGATATAGGCATCCATCCCGTCGCGTTCGCCGGCCATGACCTCCTCGAGCACGCCCACGGCGCTGATGGCCTCGTCGAAGTGGCTCTCGATGGAGACCGGGCCATGGGCCGGTTGGGTGGCGGTGATGCGTGTGCCGGGGGCGGCGACCCGATGAGCGGCGGCGCCGATGGTGTCGGTCATGCCGCGGGTGGTGTTGGGGTTGATGATGCGGATTTGCATGCGGACTCCCGTGGGTGGGTTGTTGTTGTGAACAAAAAACAAATCCTTTGTACACAAAGTAGGCGTAGGTCTCGTTGAAATCAAGCGCGTGCTGTTTGCCGGGTCGTTGGCTAAAAGAGATTTAAAACAACTGCTTGAGTTTTTATTAGGATTTTGTTTGGTCGTCATTTTGTGTATACATAAACTGAGAACATTTTGTCATTTATATTGTCGGCATTAGTGTTCTGTTTGTGTACGCGTTCCGTAAGGGCGGCCAGGTGTGTGGTGAAAGACGCCCGCTCCTGGCAGGGAGGCGCCGGACGGAAGGAAATCATCCTCTGTCATGGCCATCGCTCGTGGGCAGGGCAACACCTGTGGCAGAGGGGGCGCGAAGGGGCCACGGCGGAAGGATTGATTTTTTGTATACAAGGGGCGAGTCTAGAGTGACGGTATCGTGACTCGCAGGAGGACAGCGATGCGCCTGTTGATGCTCAACGGCAATACCAACACCGCCATGACCGACGCCATGGCCTCACGGGCCAGGGCCTTTCTCGGGAGTGCGGTCGCGATCCGCGCCGAGACGGTGGGGCAGGGCGTGCCCTATATCGCCTCTCGGCGGGATTGTGCCCTGGCCGCGGGTGCCCTGGTGGCCAGTCTCGAGGGCCGTGCCGATGTCGATCACGACGCCGTGCTGCTGGCCTGCTTCGGCGAACCCGGGCTCGCCGCTGCCCGGGAGGCCTGCTCGGTGCCTGTCACCGGCATGCTGGAGGCCTCGGTGCTGTGCGCCCTGCAGTTGGGGGCTCGCTTCTCGATCGTCACGCCCGGGCGGCGCTGGCCGCGCATGATCGAGGACGTGCTGCACGCGATGGGGGCATCGCGTCGCTGCCTGGGGATCTCCGCCGTGGATATCGATGATCTGTCCCTCCCCGTGCAGCGTGACCAGGCCCGGGCGCGGCTCCAGGCGGCGGTGGCCGATCAGCAGGCCCGGCTCGCCCCGGATGCCATCATCGTCGGCGGTGCCGCCTTGGCCGGCCTGGCTGCCGACCTGGAGGTAGGCCCGGGCTGCCGGCTGGTGGACTCCCTGGACGCCGCCCTGGCGCAGAGCCTGGCGCTGATGCGCCTGGCGAAGGGCTGAATGCCCCTTGAACAAGGAGTGGGTACACTCTATTCTTTTCCTGTATACAGTTTGTCGCTCGCCAAGCCTCAGGGCCGTCGAGCGCTCTCAGAACAAGAAGGATGCACCGCCATGACCTCACCGACCCGCAACGACTATCCCCGCGATCTGATCGGCTATGGAGCCACTCCCCCCCAGGCCAACTGGCCGGGCAAGGCGAGGATCGCCGTCCAGTTCGTGCTCAACTACGAGGAGGGCGGCGAGAATTGCGTGCTCCATGGCGACAGCGGCTCCGAGCAGTTCCTGTCCGAGATCATCGGCGCCGAGGCCTACCCCGATCGCCACCTGAGCATGGAGTCCATCTACGAGTATGGCGCCCGGGCAGGGGTGTGGCGGATCCTGCGCGAGTTCGAGCGCCGCGGCCTGCCGCTGACCGTGTTCGGTGTGGCCATGGCGCTGCAGCGACATCCCGAGGTGGCCCAGGCCTTCAAGGAACTCGGCCACGAGATCGCCTGCCACGGCTATCGCTGGATCCACTATCAGCAGGTGCCCGAGCACATCGAGCGCGAGCACATGCAACGGGCCATCGAGATCTTCGAGTCGCTCTACGGCGAGAAGCCGCTGGGCTGGTACACGGGGCGCGACAGCCCCAATACCCGACGCCTGGTGCTCGACGAGGGCAGCTTCCTCTACGACAGCGACTACTACGGCGACGACCTGCCGTTCTGGACTCGCGAGACCGACAGCCAGGGCCAGTCACGGTCGCACCTGGTGGTACCCTACACCCTGGACACCAACGACATGCGCTTCGCCGCGCCCCAGGGATTCAATACCGCGGATCACTTCTTCACCTATCTGCGTGACGCTTTCGACGTCCTCTACGCGGAAGGCGAGGACACCCCCAGGATGCTCTCGGTGGGCATGCATTGCCGGCTGCTCGGTCGCCCCGGCCGCTTCCGGGCGCTGCAGCGCTTCCTCGACCATATCGAGGCCCACGATCGCGTCTGGGTGACGCGGCGGGTGGACATCGCCCGTCACTGGGCCGAGCACCACCCGGCATCGCAGGGCTGAGGCGAGCCCGGGTGGCAGTCCTGATGGCTCGCACAACGACAGGCGCCGTGCCCTGTGCCCGAGGGGGAGTCGGGCATCGGGCACGGCGCCTGGCGGAGACTGTCAGCCGGTGGCGGGGACGCTCAGCCGACCCATTGCGTGGCCTGGGCAAAGGCCAGGAAGCAAAGCGAGATCAGTACCCAGACGCAGAACAGCGGGAAGAAGAACTTGACCCACTTCTGCCAGGGCACCCCGGCGATGGCCAGCGTGGCCATGAAGTAGCCGGAGGTCGGGTAGAGGATGTTGCCGATGCCGTCACCCAACTGGTAGGCCAGTACCGCGGTCTGGCGCGTGACGCCGATCAGGTCGGCGAGCGGCGCCATGATCGGCATGGTCACCAGGGCCTGTCCGCTGCCCGAAGGCACCACGAAGTTGAAGCCGAGCTGGGCGAAGTACATGCCGATGGCCGACAGCAGGGTGGGCAGTTCGCCGACCAGGTTGCCCAGGCCATAGACCAGGGTGTCCATGATCTGGCCATCCTCGAGTACCACGGCGACGCCGCGTGCCACGCCGGCGATCATCGCCCCCACCTGCACATCGCGGAAGCCCTTGTTGAAGCCCTCGCAGATATCCTCGGTGGACAGGCCGGCGATCAGGCCGACGACGATCCCCATGATGATGAACAGGCCGGCCATCTCCATCATGAACCAGCCCTGAGCCAGCACGCCGTAGACCAGCAGGGCGAGGAAGGCAAAGGTGGCGAGTGCGGCCCATTTCTGGCGAACGTTGGCGACCAGCGCCCCCTCGTCGGCGGCATGCTGGAAGTGGGTACGCTTCTCGGCCTCGGTGGCATCATCGGCCATCAGGCTGAGCTCGGGGCTGCGGCGCACCTTCCGCGCATAGCGCATGACGAAGAAGATGCCGGCGCCCAGCACGGCGGCGAAGGCCAGGGCGCGCAGGCCGAAGCCGGAGTAGAGCGGCAGATTGGACAGTTGCTGACCGAGCCCCGTGTTGATGGGGTTGAGAATGCCGGTAGTGAAGCCGGCGGTGGTGGCGCACAGCGCCACGGCGGCGGCGGTCACCGAGTCGAAGCGCAGGGCGATCATCAGCGGCAGGATGACCGGCACATAGACCAGGGCCAGTTCCTGGGTGCCGATGATCGTGGCGATGACGGCGAACACGCTCATCAGCACGGGGATCAGCAGCAGGCTCTGGTTGGCGAACTTGCGGCTCAGCTTGTCGACGCCGATCTCGATGATGCCCGTGCGGTGCAGCACCATGAACATGCCGCCGATCATGAAGGTGAAGAATACCACCTGGCCGGCGCTCATCAGGCCGTTGGGTATCGCCAGCATGAAGTCGACCAGCCCGACCGGCGTCGACTCGACGAACTGGAAGGACTCGGCGTCGATGGTGATACGCCCATTGGGGCCAGGGATGCGTTCATATACGCCGGCCGGCACGAAATAGGTGGCGATCGACGCCAGCGCAATGAAGACGAACAGGATCACATAGATATGGGGGATCTGGAACGCGCCCTTGTGCTTCTGGACGCTTGCCGGAGTTTCGCCGGTCTGAGGGTGGTGAGACATACGGGACCTCGGGTTGTTGTTGGTCTGCGACGAGCCGTGCCGATGTGCTGATCATCGGGTGGGCTGGGGGCTTCGGGTCGGCGCCGGGCGTGATGACGGAAACTCGTGTTTCACTCATCAAGCGTTCCCTTTATTCGCCTCGGCCTCTGCGGGGGTGGGGGTGTCGGCTGCGTGTCTACCTCGCTGCGTGGTCGTTCCGTATTGAGTGAAGACTATTGTGGAAAAAAATTCCACAATTGTTTTTTCACAGTATCGTCTATATTGAAATTCTAGTTTCGGCGGTTAAGATGATGGTCCCGGATAGCCGGAAGGTCAATCCCTGACCTTTGCAGGGCGCCGTGACACCTCGAGGCCTCGGCGCCACGGGCAGGTCGTCCCGACCGTCTCACCATTCCCGGGAGGGGGAATCCCTCCCCGACAGGAGGTTGCATGCTCGAACTCGAGGCCCGTTCCCTGAGCCCGGAGGCCTTCGCGCCCTTCGGCGACGTGATCGATACGCGCACGTCCGACTACTTCCACATCAACGCCGGCCGCACCCGGCGCTACCACGACCTGGCCAGGGTCGAGACCCTCGGTGACCAGGCCCGGGCGCTGATCAGCATCTTCGTCAGTCAGCCGGTCGAGGTGCCGCTCGAGCTGACCTTCCTGGAACGCCATCCCCAGGGCAGCCAGGCCTTCGTGCCGCTGCACGAGGAGCGCTTCCTGGTGGTGGTGGCGCCCCCCGGCGAGACCATCGAGCCGAGCGAGGTGCGCGCCTTCGTCACCGACGGCCGCCAGGGCGTGAATTACCGCGCCGGCACCTGGCACGCCATCCAGTCGGTACTGGAACGCGAAGGCGAGTTCCTGGTGGTGGATCGTGGCGGCGAGGGCAACAACTGCGACGAGTTCCCCATCGATATTCGCGTGACCCTGCCGCACGGCGAGGCCGTCACGCCCCACAAGGAACAAGAGGAAACCCCATGAGCCAGCGTCAGTACTATGCCCCCCAGGGTGGTCATCCGAGCCAGAAGGTGATGACCACCGACCGCGCCATGTTCACCGAGGCCTTCGCGGTCATCCCCAAGGGGGTCTATCGCGACATCGTCGCCAGCAAGCTGCCCCACTGGGAGAACACCCGACTCTGGGTGCTGTCCCGCCCGCTGTCCGGCTTCGCCGAGACCTTCTCCCAGTACATCATGGAGGTCTCGCCCGGCGGCGGCAGCGAGCGTCCCGAGACCGACGCCGGCGCCGAGGGCGTGCTCTTCGTGGTCGAGGGCGAGATGCTGCTGACCCTGGCCGGCGAGAAGCACCGCATGCTGCCGGGCGGCTACGCCTTCATTCCGCCGGGCGCCGACTGGCAGCTGCGCAACGAGGCCGATGCCCCGGTACGCTTCCACTGGATCCGCAAGGCCTACGAATTCGTCGACGGCCTCGAGGTACCCGAGGCCTTCGTGGTCAACGAGAACGACATCGAGCCCTCGGTCATGCCGGACTGCAACGAGGTGTGGGCGACCACGCGCTTCGTCGACCCGGACGACCTGCGCCACGACATGCACGTCAACATCGTGACCTTCCAGCCCGGCGGCGTGATTCCCTTCGACGAGACTCACGTCATGGAGCACGGCCTCTACGTGCTCGAGGGCAAGGCGGTCTATCACCTCAATCAGCAGTGGGTCGAGGTCGAGGCCGGCGACTACATGTGGCTGCGCGCCTTCTGCCCGCAGGCCTGCTATGCGGGCGGGCCGGGCCCCTTCCGCTACCTGCTCTACAAGGACGTCAACCGGCATATGGCGCTGCCCTTCAGCAAGCGCCGCTGATCGGCTACGGCACGGCAACGGTACGCAACGACACCCGCCCTCCGGCGGGTGTCGTCGTTCATGGAGAGAGGAGAGGCGTCGTCAGCCGCGATTGATATCGGTGATGGATTCGCCGGTGTGCTGGACGTGGTCGGCCAGCAGTCGCCGGGCACGCTCGCCGTCCCGGGCCTTCAATGCCTCGAGGATGGCGCGGTGCTCGTCGGTGGACGCCTGTCAGCGGCGAGATGGTCCTGCGGCTCGCCCGCTGAGATTGCATACGAGCGTTTCACCATCGGGCCATTGCCTACCCCCTGCGGGGATTGCCTCGGCTCCTTGTGGTTGAATTTTCGGTAAATTTTTCCATTTACCCAAGGTGTTGTTATGCCTTGGGTATTTTTTTGCCTGCTATCAACTGGAAATGTTTTCCAGAAAATGTTGACGGCGGTTCCGGGGTGGGTCTAGTCTCTGTATACAGAAATATTTTCCAAAGAATAACAGCCACCACTGGAGGAACCGCCATGGCTCGCATGACCGCTGCGGAAGCTGCCGTTCACGTGCTGCGCAAGGAAGGCATCGAGGTCGCCTTCGGGCTGCCCGGCGCCGCCATCAATCCCTTCTACGCCGCCATGCGCAAGGTCGGCGGCGTGGATCACGTGCTGGCGCGCCATGTCGAGGGTGCCTCGCACATGGCCGAGGGCTACACCCGCACCCAGCCGGGCAACATCGGCGTGTGCATCGGCACCTCCGGCCCGGCGGGGACCGACATGATCACCGGGCTGTACTCGGCCTCCGCCGACTCCATCCCGATCCTGTGCATCACCGGCCAGGCGCCGGTCAGCAAGCTGCACAAGGAGGACTTCCAGGCGGTGGATATCCAGGCCATCGCCGGGCCGGTCACCAAGTGGGCCATCACCGTGCGGGAGCCGGCCCAGGTGCCGCGTGCCTTCCAGCAGGCCTTCCAGATCATGCGCAGCTCGCGCCCGGGCCCGGTGCTGCTCGACCTGCCCATCGACGTGCAGATGACCGAGATCGAGTTCGACCCGGACACCTACGAGCCGCTGCCGGCCTACAAGCCGACCGCCAGCCGCGCCCAGATCGAGAAGGCGCTGGGCATGCTCAACGAGGCCGACAAGCCGTTGCTGGTGGCCGGGGGCGGCATCATCAACGCCGACGCCAGCGACCTGCTCACCGAGTTCGCCGAGCTCACCGGCGTGCCGGTCATCCCGACCCTGATGGGCTGGGGCACCATCCCCGACGATCACGAATTGATGGCGGGCATGGTCGGCCTGCAGACCTCGCATCGCTACGGCAACGCGACCCTGCTCGAGTCCGACTTCGTGATGGGCATCGGCAACCGCTGGGCCAACCGTCACACCGGCACGCTGGACACCTACACCGAGGGTCGCAAGTTCGTCCACGTGGACATCGAGCCGACCCAGATCGGCCGCATCTTCGGCCCGGACTATGGCATCGTCTCCGACGCCAAGGCGGCGCTCGAGCTGTTCGTCGAGGTGGCCAGGGAGTGGCAGGCCGAGGGCAAGCTCAAGGATCGCCGCGCCTGGGCCGAGGAGTGCCAGGAGCGCAAGCGCACCCTGCTGCGCAAGACCCACTTCGACAACGTGCCGGTCAAGCCGCAGCGCGTGTACGAGGAGATGAACAAGGCGTTCGGAAAGAACACCCGCTACGTCAGCACCATCGGCCTGTCGCAGATCGCCGGCGCCCAGTTCCTGCACGTCTACAAGCCGCGCCACTGGATCAACTGCGGTCAGGCGGGGCCGCTGGGCTGGACCATCCCGGCCGCCCTCGGGGTGCGTCGCGCCGATCCCGAGACCGATATCGTCGCGCTGTCCGGTGACTATGACTTCCAGTTCATGGTCGAGGAACTGGCCGTGGGCGCGCAGTTCAACCTGCCCTACATCCACGTGCTGGTGAACAACTCCTACCTGGGGCTGATCCGCCAGGCCCAGCGCGGCTTCGAGATGGACTACCAGGTGCAGCTGTCGTTCGAGAACATCAACTGCCCGGAGATCAACGGCTATGGCGTGGACCACGTCTCCGTGGTCGAGGGGCTGGGCTGCAAGGCGATCCGTGTCACCGAGCCCGACCAGATCGGTCCGGCCTTCGCCGAGGCCCGCGAGCTGATGAAGCAGTACCGCGTGCCGGTGGTGGTCGAGGTGATCCTGGAGCGCGTGACCAACATCTCCATGGGCACCGACCTGGCCGGCATCAACGAGTTCGAGGCACTGGCCGAGAACGTGGCCGACGCCCCGAGCTCCATCGCCGCCCTGCGCTGAGGACGGCTGCCGTCCGGCCGTCGGTGGGGACCGGCGGCCGGGCGGCCCGAGACGCACGCTGACATACACGAGAAGACACAGGGAGATTCACATGGCCAAGTTTGCCGCCAATCTCAGCATGCTGTTCACCGAGGTCGACTTCCTCGACCGCTTCCAGGCCGCCGCCGCGGCCGGCTTCAAGGGCGTGGAGTACCTATTTCCGTACGACTTCGAGGCCGCCGAGATCAAGCGGCGCCTCGACGACAATGGCCTGACCCAGGTGCTGTTCAACCTGCCGGCCGGCGACTGGGGCGCCGGCGAGCGCGGCATCGCCTGTCACCCGGACCGCGTCGAGGAGTTCCGCGCCGGCGTCGACCGTGCCATCGAGTACGCCCGGGTCCTGGGCAACACCCAGGTCAACTGCCTGGCCGGCATCCAGCCCGAGGGCGTCAGCGACGCCGAGGCCCGCCAGACCCTGGTCGACAACCTGCGCTTCGCCGCCGACAGGCTCGAGGCCGCCGGCATCCTGCTGATCGCCGAGCCGATCAATACCCGCGACATCCCGGGCTTCTTCCTCAACCGTACCGCGCAGGCCCTGGCGATCTTCGACGAGGTGGGAAGCCGAAACCTGAAGCTGCAGTACGACATCTATCACATGCAGATCATGGAAGGGGACCTGGCCCCGACCATCGAGAAGCACCTCGATCGCATCGCCCACGTGCAGCTGGCCGACAACCCGGGCCGCCACGAGCCGGGCACCGGCGAGATCAACTATCCCTTCCTGTTCGCCCACCTCGATCGCCTGGGCTACCAGGGCTGGATCGGCTGCGAGTACAAGCCCCATGCGGGCACCAGGGAAGGGCTGGGCTGGCTGGACGGCGTGCGCTGACGCCCTGGCTCTCGAGGTCCGCTTTTCCACGACAGAGACAGCACAAGATACCTGGAGCCCGTTGCCTGACTGCCCGCGATCATAGGCGCCAGAGACAGGGCGTGATCGCTAAGCGAGGGGCGCCGGGGGCAGGCCGAAGAGGAGGTCCTATGCCAGGGATGGCATCGGTAGCGCCCAGGGATGGGTTTACAGCGCCTCCTCGTAGGCCTGCCGCCGGATCAGCCCCAAGCGATGACGGCAGCTGCGGCACGCTTGAGTTCACAACGACACGAGAGACGAACAGGAGAAGAACCATGAGCAAGATCGGTTTTATCGGACTGGGCATCATGGGCCGTCCCATGGCGGGTCACCTGCTGGACGCCGGCCATGAGCTGACCACCGTCAAGCGCGGCACCCTGGACGAGACCCTGGCCTCCAAGGGCATGCAGGAGCTCGCCGACCCCAAGGCGGTCGCCGAGGCCTCCGAGGTGATCATCACCATCGTGCCGGACACCCCGGACGTCGAGCAGGTGCTGTTCGGCGAGGGCGGGGTCATCGAGGGCCTCAAGCCCGGCACCCTGGTGATCGACATGAGCTCGATTGCCCCGCTGGCCACCCAGGAGTTCGCCAAGCGCATCACCGAGGCCGGCGGCGAGTACGTCGACGCCCCGGTCTCCGGCGGCGAGGGCGGCGCCATCAACGCCGCCCTGACCATCATGGTCGGTGCCACCCAGGAAGGCTTCGAGCGCGCCCAGCCGCTGCTCGAGATCATGGGCAAGACCATCACCCATATCGGCGATCACGGCGCCGGCCAGACCTGCAAGGTGGCCAACCAGATCGTCGTCGCCCTGACCATCGAGGCCGTCTCCGAAGGGCTGCTGTTCGCCTCCCGGGCGGGAGCCGACGTGGCCAAGGTCCGCGAGTCCCTGCTCGGCGGCCTGGCCCAGTCGAAGATCCTCGACGTTCACGGCGAACGGATGATCAACCGCACCTTCGATCCGGGCTTCAAGATCCGCCTGCATCAGAAGGACCTCAACCTGGCATTGGAAGGCGCGCGTAGCCTCAACCTCGCGCTGCCCGGTACCGCCAATGCCCAGCAGCTGTTCCAGGCCTGCGTCGCCCATGGCGGCGGCGACTGGGACCACGCCGGCATCGCCCGCGCCCTGGAGCAGCTCGCCGACCACGAGATCGGCAGCCGCTGAGTCCGTGCCGCCGGCCATCATGGGTGGCCGGCGGAGGACAGGGGAGGTGACTGCTCCCTGATGGCAGGCGTCGGGTCGTCGTCTGCCTGGGTCGTCGCTTGACGGCCCCTTGCCCGGTGTCGAGTCTTCCCCTGTAGACCCCCTGGCTCGTCACCGGGCCCTTTTTCGAAGGAGACCCCCGAATGAATGCCCCTTCCCCCCTGCTTTCCCGCGAGCGGCCCGAGGCGGCGCGCGCCTGGCTGATGCGCCTGGGCGAGACCGCCGTCTCGGCCGTGCATCCCGATACGCTGCTGCCCGACCGGCTGCCCGACCCCCCGGCCGGCCGCACCCTGGTGGTAGG
>NZ_JAUFPQ010000028.1:0-1798 GCF_030409305.1 Halomonas maura | reverse complement strand
GAACGCGCCTGGCAGGCGCGCCATCCCGAGGCGCCGCTGTCCGGCCTGGTGGTGACCCGCTACGGCCATGGCGCCGAGTGTCGCCATATCGAGGTCCTCGAGGCCTCGCACCCCATGCCCGATGACCTGAGCGAGCAGGCCGCCCGGCGGATGCTCGAGGCCGTCGCGGACCTGGGCGAGGACGACCTCGTCATCGCCCTGATCTCCGGCGGCGGCTCGGCGCTGATGACCCTGCCCGCGCCCGGCATCCGGCTTGCCGAGAAGCAGGCCATCAACAAGGCGCTGCTAAGAAGCGGTGCGCCCATCCGCGAGATCAATACCGTGCGCCGGCACCTGTCGGCCATCAAGGGCGGCCGGCTGGCGGCCGCCGCGCACCCGGCCCGGGTGCTGACCTGGCTGATCTCCGACGTCCCCGGCGACGAGGCCTCGCTGATCGCCTCCGGGCCGACCCTGCCGGATGCCAGCACCCCCGCCGAGGCCCTGGCGATCCTCGAGCGTCATGGCATCGAGATCTCCGCTGCGGTGCGCCGTCAACTGCAGGCCAACAGCGAGGCGCCACACCCCGAGGACCCGGCCTTCGCCCGGGACCAGAGCGAGATCCTGGCCCGTGCCCGCGACGCCCTGGCCGCCGCCCGTGCGGCCGCCGAGGACGATGGCGTCGAGGTGCGTCTGCTGGGCGACGACCTCGAGGGCGAGGCCCGCGAGCTGGGCAGGGCCCAGGGCCGCATGGCCCTGGCTGCCCAGGACGGCCTCACCCGGCCGCTTGTGATCCTGTCCGGCGGCGAGACCAGCGTGACGGTCAAGGGGGACGGTCGTGGCGGGCGCAACGTCGAATACCTGCTCGGCCTGTTCGACACCCTGGAGGGCGCCGAGGGCATCCATGCCCTGGCCATCGACACCGACGGCATCGACGGCTCCGAGGACAACGCCGGCGCCGTGTTCGGCCCGGCCTGCTGGGCGCGCATGCGCTCGCTCGGCCTTGACCCGGACGCCTATCTATCCCGCAATGACGCTTATACTTTCTTCGAGGCGCTGGACGACCTGATCATGACCGGGCCGACGCGCACCAACGTCAACGACTTTCGTGCCATCCTGGTACTGCCGAGGAGCTCATGACGACACTGCCGCCCCATGCCCCGATCCACGAGCCGGTCCGCCGCACCAAGATCGTCGCCACCCTGGGTCCCGCCAGCGACCGGGAGGGCGTGCTCGAGCAGATGATCGCCGCCGGCGTCGACGTGGTGCGCCTCAACTTCTCCCACGGCTCGGCGGACGACCACCGCCGCCGGCTCGCCGCGGTGCGCGAGATCGCCGCCCGCCAGGGGCGCAGCGTCGCCGCCCTGGGCGACCTGCAGGGGCCCAAGATCCGCATCGCCCGCTTCCGCGACGGCGCCGTCGAGCTCGCCGAGGGCGCGCCCTTCGTGATCGACATGGCCCTCGACGGCGAGGCCGGTGACGCCGAGCGGGTCGGCTGCGACTACCAGGCCCTGGCCGACGACGTGGCCGCCGGCGACCGCCTGCTGCTCGACGATGGCCGGGTGGTGCTCGACGTCGAGCGGGTCGACGGCAGCGCCATCCACACCCGCGTGGTGGTGGGCGGCGCCCTGTCCAATAACAAGGGCATCAACAAGCAGGGCGGCGGCCTCTCGGCGCCGGCGCTGACCGACAAGGACAAGGCCGACCTCGAGACCGCCATCGCCATCGGCGTGGACTACCTGGCGGTGTCCTTCCCGCGCCATGCCGCCGACATGCAGGAAGCCCGCACGCTGCTCGGCGAGGCCGGTGCCGAGATCGGCCT
>NZ_JAUFPQ010000027.1 GCF_030409305.1 Halomonas maura | reverse complement strand
TTATCGGCCTCCGGTCAGCCGGCTAGGGATTTCGATGAACAACCTGGTGGATTTACACACCTAGGACACCTCGCGGTGCAACTGGCCAAACGTATGGGCGCCCGTGTGTTTGCCGTTGCCTCGGGTGAGGATGGCGTGGCACTCGCCAGGCGACTCGGTGCGGATACAGCAGTCGATGGGCGTAATGAGGATGTGCTGGCCGCCGCCAGTGCGTTTGCTCCCGACGGCATCGATACAGCGCTGCTCACCGCCGGTGGTGAAGCCGCCCAGCGCTCGCTCGAGGCACTGCGCGAAGGCGGACGTGTTGCCTATCCACGAGGTGTTCAACCCCAGCCTGAAGCGCGCCCTGCTATCGAGATCCAGCAGTATGTCGGTGACGATGCCCGCTCGGAGGAGTTCGACAAGCTCAACCGCTTGATTGCATCCGGCCCCTTTGAGGTCCACATCGCTCGTGCCTTTCCGCTGCAACAGGCTGACGAAGCGCACCGCGCCCTCGATGAACACTATCTCGGCAAGCTCGTCCTGAGGTCGAGTTGAGAGAAATCGCAAGGAAAATCGGCGATAAGGGATTCTGTCTCGACAGTTGGCCAACGTTGGAGGTATCCATGCGAGCCATAGTTTTGACCCTCCTGGAGAAGCGGAGACTGTTTTGGCGCTCCGGAATCTATCAATCCCCACTCCACATGCAGACCAAGTGCTCATCCGGGTATCCGCCAGACCCATTCAGCCAGCTGATTTTCTGTTTATTCAGGGGCGTTACAGAATGAAGCCAGAGTGTCCTCAGGCTAATGGGCTTGAGGGCGTAGGGCGATCGTTTCCCGTGGCGCCGACGTTTCATTACTCAATGCGCAAGAGCAACCATGGGATTTGCTTTCAGCTTCACCAGACTTGCTGGCCGTCGCTGGCACCGTCGAGTTAAGTGACGTACAGCAAGCGATTGCTGCTGCACGAAAACCCGCGCAGCCAGGGAAGGCGCTGTTAGTTGGCTGAGCCATCATTCCAGGGGGCTATCTCGATCAGGGGTAAGCCGTTTTCGAGGTCGCCCGGCGCCGGGGGGGGGAGCGCAGCGTGTTGGATTGCTGGTGCCCGTTGGCAAGCGGCGCTCCCACGAAGACCCGCCCGGGGGCACGGAGCCCTGTAGGAGCGATCTTTAGAGCCGGTCCGACGCATCGGCGATCCGCCGCCAAGCGGCGGTGGGGTCGGGGGCGCCGTCAGGTCGCGACTTCCAGGGCGGCGATGCGGGCCAGCGCCTGGTGGCGATGCTCGCCGCACAGGTCGGGGTCGAAGGCGAAACGCTCGCAGACGGCGGGCCGGCGCGGGTCGCCGAACAGTCGGCACAGATTGTCGGCGTCGAGCTGGGCGCAGCGTACTCCGGCGGGCTTGCCTGCCGGCATGCCGGGGATCGCCGAGCTGATCGACGGGGCGATGCAGCAGGCGCCGCAGCCGGGACGGCAGCCGCCGCCGTTGCGGCGCGCGGTCATGGGCGCACCTCCGCGAGGGCCCCCTTGTCGATGCCCTCGAAGGCCTGGACCCGGGTCGCGCGGCCGGTGTCCCGGGCGATCTCGCCGGCCAGCCAGGCGGCGATATGCTCCACGGTGGTGGGCGTGGGCAGCACCACGCAGCGTTCCCGCGGCAGGCTCAGCGCGAAGCGCCCCTGATCGGCCGTGTAGCGGCTGGTCAGGCGGCCGAGAAAGGAGGCCTCGCCCCCCTCGGCGATATCCGCCTCGTCCACCAGGTAGCGATCCGCCAGCTGCCGTGCCCAGTCGGCCTCCAGGTCGGGGCGGCGCTCGCCGTCCTGCCAGACGTGCAGTCGCGAGCGATGGCCGTGGGCGATCCGCTGGCAGTTGCCGGCATGGCGGCGCAGTCCGTGGCTGTAGGTGTACTCGGCGCCCTCGATCGGTTCATCGGTCAGGGTCAAGCGGATATCGCTGACCCGCGCCGGTGGCTGGCGCATCAGCTCGGTGGCCAGCCAGTCGGCCAAGCGATCCGGGGTGATCGTCGGCCAGGGCAGCAGGGTGAAGGCCTGGCGCGGGCCGCGGACCTCCATGGGATAGGGGCTCTCGGTGCGCACGCAGAGACCCTCGGCGCAGTCGTGCACACTGACCCCGGGGGCCTCGGTGGGTACCAGCAGGGTGTGGTCGGCGCCCTGGTCGAGCCGCGACTTGATCCACGGCTTGACCTCGCCGAAGTCGAACAGCATGCCGTCCTCGCCGAGCTCGCCGTCGAGCTCGGCATCCACGCGCCAGCTGGCGCCCATGAGGCCACGCTCGGGACACCACAGGGAGGCATCGAGGTGGGTGAGGCGGTTGACGAAAAGCGTCATCAGTCGATCCCCGCGATCTTGTGGGTCTGCAGTGACAGCCGCCACTGGGGGTGGTCCAGGCAGTAGCTCACGGTCTGGGCCAGCGGGGCGTCTCCCCCGCCCAGGGGAGCGGTGTCCATGGGCTGCAGGAAGAAATGCCGGAAGTCCAGGTCGACGAAGCGCGAAGGCGGGGCGTCGTGCTGGGGATAGACCAGCTTGAGTTCGTCGCCGGTGGTCTGGACGAGGGGCGCGGTGCCCTTGGGACTGACGCACAGCCAGTCGATGCCGGGCGGGGCCGGCAGGGTGCCGTTGGTCTCCACGGCGACATCGAAGCCGCGGCCGTGCATGGCCTCGATCAGGGCACCGTCGAGCTGCAGCAGCGGCTCGCCGCCGGTGAAGATGACCTGGGGAGTGGCCGTGCCGGGGGCCTCGGGCCAGAGCGCGACCAGGTGATCGGCGAGGGCCGCGGCGCTGGCGAAGCGCCCGCCGTGCTGGCCGTCGGTGCCGCGGATGTCGGTGTCGCAGAACCGGCAGGCGGCCCCGGCCCGGTCGGCCTCGCGGCCCGACCAGAGGTTGCAGCCGGCGAAGCGGCAGAAGACGCTGGCGCGCCCGGCCTGGCCGCCTTCCCCTTGCAGCGAGTAGAAGGCTTCCTTGACGCTATACATCGCCGACCTCGTCGCTGTCGGCCTGGTAGGCCAGGGGATCGTGGACGCCGTTGGCGGCGAAGGCCGCCAGCCGCTCGCGGCAGCTGCCGCAGCGCCCGCAGGCCAGGGCCTCGCCGCGATAGCAGGTCCAGGTCTCGGCGTAGTCGAGTCCCATGGCCAGGCCGTCGGCGAGGATCTCGGCCTTGCCGGCCCGCAGGTAGGGCGCATGCAGGCTGACCGGCTCGAAGTTGGCGATGCCGGCCACGGCGTTCATGGCATCGACGAACGCGGGCCGGCAGTCCGGGTAGAGCACGTGGTCGCCGCCATGGGCGCCGTAGTCGACGCGCTCGGCGCCGATGTTGACGGCCTTGGCGATGGCCAGCGACAGCAGGATCATGTTGCGGTTGGGGACCACGGTGTCCTTGAGGTTGGCCTCGGCATAGTCGGCGTCGGGTAGCTCGCGGCCGGCGTCGGTGAGGGCCGAGGCATCGATCAGGCCATGGATGGCGGTGATGTCGACCACCTGGTGAGGCACGCCGAGCTTGTGGCAGACCTCGCGGGCGACGTCGAGCTCGCGGGCATGGCGCTGGCCGTAGTCGAAGGACAGGGCGTGGACCTCGCGGCCCTCGCGCAGGGCGCGGTGCAGCACGGTGTAGGAGTCCATGCCACCGGAGTAGATCACCACGGTGGCCGGTGAAGAAGGTTGCGACATGGGATACCTGTGGGTCGGAGAATTTGCTTAACCGGGGTCCGGTCCGGGAGGCTGCATAGTCTACTTGACCAGAGGGACAAGCGCCAAGCGTGCCAGCCCCACCCCCCACATCCATGGTTCGGCGTACGGCGTGGGGGCTGCTATAATCCGTGCCCCTTCACATCCTGCGCCCTCGCGCGCCATCGTCCTGACAACGGTGATCTCCATGCAAGCCCCCGAACTGCTGTCGCCCGCCGGCACCTTCAAGAACATGCGCTATGCCTTCGCCTACGGGGCGGATGCGGTCTACGCCGGCCAGCCGCGCTACTCGCTGCGCGTGCGCAACAACGATTTCAAGCTCGACAACCTGCACAAGGGCATCGCCTATGCCCACGAGCGGGGCAAGCAATTCTACGTGGCCTCCAACATCGCGCCGCACAACAGCAAGCTGAAGACCTACCTGCGCGACATGGAACCGGTCATCGAGGCCCGCCCCGATGCGCTGATCATGTCCGACCCCGGCCTGATCATGATGATCCGCGAGCGCTGGCCCGAGCAGGTCATCCACCTCTCGGTGCAGTCCAACGTGGTCAACTACGCGGCCGCGCGGTTCTGGCAGCAGCAGGGCATCAGCCGGATCATCCTGTCCCGGGAGCTGTCGCTCGAGGAGATCGCCCAGATCCGCGCCGAGTGCCCCGACCTGGAGATCGAGACCTTCGTCCACGGCGCCCTGTGCATCGCCTATTCCGGGCGCTGCCTGCTGTCGGGCTACTTCAACCACCGCGACCCCAATCAGGGGACCTGTACCAATGCCTGTCGCTGGAAGTACAACACCGTGGCGGCGGCACAGGACGAGACCGGCGACCTGGTGCCGGCCAATTCGGCCCGCGCCCATGCCGCCAGCGGCATCTGGACCCCGGGGCAGGGCGCAGGCATGATCGCTTCCGCCGGAGGCAGCGCCGAGACGGGCACCGCCACCGCCGGCGGCGTGGAGGGCCAGGACGAGCTCTCGGCGCTGATCGAGGACCGCACCCGGCCCGGCGAGCTGATGCCGGTCTTCGAGGACGAGCACGGCACCTACATCATGAACTCCAAGGACCTGCGCGCGGTGCAGCACGTGCCCCGGCTGACCGAGATGGGCGTCACCTCGCTGAAGATCGAGGGCCGCACCAAGTCGGCCTACTATGTGGCGCGCACCGCCCAGGTCTACCGCCGGGCCATCGACGACGCCGTGGCCGGCCGGCCCTTCGACATGCGGCTGATGGACGAGCTCGACAACCTGGCCAACCGCGGCTATACGGAAGGCTTCTATCGCCGCCACGTCCACGACGAGTACCAGAACTACGAGCAGGGCAACTCCGTGGGCGTGCATCAGCAGTTCGTCGGCGAGGTGCTGGGTTACGACCCCGACCGGGGGGTGCTGGAGATCGATGTCAAGAACCGCTTCGAGGTCGGCGACGGCATGGAGCTGATGCTGCCCGGCGGCAACCGCCGCTTCACCCTCGCGCATATCGAGAACCGGCGCGGCGAATCGGTGGGTGCCGCCCCCGGCTCGGGCCATGTGGTGCGCATCCCGGTGCCCGGCGCGCCCATCGCGCCGGAGCGCATCGAGTTCGCGCTGCTGATGCGCGACCTGGGCTGAGCCCCGGCGCGGACGCCGGGCTGGACACCGCCGGTCGCCTTCGGGGAAGCTGGGACCGGCGGGGGCCGCCCGGCCCCCCGATGACATCGACCAGAAGGAACCGGCATGGCCATCATCGAGCACAGCGCCACCCTCCCGGCGCCGCCCGAACGGGTCTTCAGCCTGCTCGAGCGGGTCGAGGACTTCGTCGATTACTCCGACCTGATCCGGGCCATCGAGCCGCTGGGTGGCGGGCACTATCGCTGGCATGTGCACGCGGTCGGCATGGACTGGACCTTCGAGGTGGCGATCACCGAGTCCCGAGCCCCGGAGGTGCTGGCCTGGGAGTCATTGAGCGGCGTCCACAATCGCGGCCGCTATCGGCTCAGCCCGGTGCCCGAGGGCACCGAGGTGGCGCTGACGCTGGAATACGAGATCAAGAACCGCCTGGTGGAGAAGGCGGTCAACCGGGCGGTCCGGCCCCTGGTCAACAAGGTCAGCCAACAGATTCTCGACCGGGTCGAGGCCCGGCTCTAGGCGTCACGCTCAGGGCGAGCCCAGGCGGCCCCGTCGCGTCCGTCGGGCCCGGCGCGAGATCGCTGCCGGCCGCTGGTGGCACGCATCTTGCGGGCCGGGAGCAAGGCGCGTTCGCGAGCTCGCCGACCTCGGCCAGCGGCCGCCCCGGTGGCCTTTCCGCCGCCGTTCCCGCCGGGCCGTCGAGGTCAGGGCTTGCGCAGCGAGGCGTTGAGATGGTCGACCACCTCGGCCCAGTCGGCGTCCTCGGCGATGGCCTCGCGGAGGAACGCCGCCTGGCCCTCGTTCCAGCAGGGGGCATCCGGCAGCGCCACCGATTCCGGGATCGGCGCATGGCGCTCGATGAAGCGCTGGATGGATGCCGGGTCCGAGGCCAGTCCGAGCTGCTCGAAGAGTTCGCTGAAGGGATGATCGGGGTGTTCCATGAGCCACTCCGGCTGCTGCCTTGTGTGCCATTCACTCTAGCCGCTCGCGATGCCGACCGAGGTCGGTGACGTTCAACGCTTCGGCGTCTCGCGTTCTCCCACCAGGGGCGTCAGGAAGCGTCGGCGGCGTTCGGCCTCGTCCAGGGGCTGGGCGAGCAGGTGGACCAGCTTGGTGGCCGCCGCCTCGGGCGTCATGTCGTCCCCCGACAGCACCCCCGCCTCGACCAGCGGGCGCCCGGCGGCGTAGTCGCCGATCGTCACCCCGCCATGGGGGCACTGGCTGATGGCGGCGATCAGCTTGCCTTCGCCGGCGGCCTGGGCCAGCACCCCGGTGATCGCCGGCTGGTCCGGCAGGTTGCCGCCGCCCCAGACCTCCAGCAGGGCGCCGCGCACGCGGTCGTCGAGCAGCCAGGCCTCCAGCTGCCAGGCGGCGATACCCGGCCACAGCACGATGCGGGGCACGCCGCCCTCGCCGAGGGCGGCGTAGTCCGGCAGCTCGAAGCGCGGGGCTCCGCGTTGCTGGCGCTCCAGGCCGCGGGTCGGGTAGAGCACGCAATCCTCGCCCACGCACTCGCCGAGGAGCGGATGGTTGGGGCTGGCGAAGGCGTCGGCCCGGCGGGTCTGCCATTTGCGGCTGCGCACCCCGCGCAGCAGGCGACCGGCGAAGCACAGCGCGACTTCCTGGAGGCGCGGATCGGCGGCGAAGCGTAGCGAGGCCTCGATGTTGGCCAGGGCATCGCTGCCCGTGGCCTCGAGGGGCTGCATGGCGCCGGTCAGGACCACGCCTCGGTCGATGCCCTGGAGCTGGTAGGCCAGGCTGGCGGCGGTCCAGGCCAGGGTGTCGGTGCCATGCAGCACCACGATCCCGGCATGCCGCTGGTAGCGCCCGGCGATCAGCCCGGCCAGCCATTGCCAGTCCCGGGGCGACGCGGCACTGGAGTCGATGGGCGTCGGGAGGGCGATCAGCTCGAAGTCCGGGAGGGCGGCTCGGCGAGCCGGCGGCAGGGTCGCCAGGGCACGCCGCAGCCGCGCCTCGAAGTCGGGGCCGGGCACCAGGCCATCGGGGCCGTCGACCATGCCGAGGGTGCCGCCGGTATAGATCACCAGCACGGGGGAGGCGGGGGCGCTGCTCGTCATGGGGTCTCCTGGCCGGGGCATTGGCGTCATGATACGGGCGTGGCGTCAGTGGGCAAGCGCGCCGGTGACATCGTCGCTGGATCGGCTAGCGGGTCACCAGGCGTCCCTGCGGGTCGGTCTCGAGCCGGCGGTTGCGCCCCGCCAGCAGGGCGAAGCCGGCGGCGGCCACGACGATGCCCAGCAGGGCGGCGGTGATCTGAGCCAGGCTCAGCGCCCGGTCGAGCATCACCCCCACCGCCAGCGGGCCCAGGGCGGCCAGGGTATAGCCGCCGCCCTGGACTAGGCCGGAGAGCTTGCCGGCGAGGCGCGAGTCGGCGGTGCGCAGCACGATCAGGGTCAGCGCCAGGCTGAAGCCGCCCCCCTGGCCGAGGCCGAGCAGCACCACCCCCGTCCAGCGCCAGGCCGCCGGGCCCAGCAGCAGCAGCCACAGGCCGCTGCCCACCAGCGACAGCACCAGCAGCAGCGCCGGCCGCTGATCCCGTCCCAGGCGGGCGAGCCCGGGGGCGGCCAGGGCGGCGAACAGCTGAACCATCACCGAGACGCCCATCATCCAGCCGGCCGTGGCCTCGTCGTAGCCGCGTTCGACCAGCAGCCTCGGTAGCCAGCCGAAGACGATATAGGCCAGCGACGACTGGAAGCCCATGAACAGCATCACCTGCCAGGCCAGGGGCTGGTGCAGCAGGGCCCGGGTATTGCCGGTGGGGGCGGGGGGTGGCGGCAGCGTCCTGGGCGTCGGCATCAGCGCCGCCCAGCCCACCAGGGCCAGGGCGGACAGGCCGGACCAGGCCATCAGGCTCGCCGCCCAGCCGTCGAGGCCCTCGGCCAGCGGGATGCTGAGGGCGGCGCCGAGGGCGCCGCCCAGGCACAGCGCCATGGTATAGACCCCGGTCATGAGGTCGGCGCTCTCGGCCAGCTCGCGCTTGACCAGCGCCGGCAGCAGCGTGCCGGCGACGCCGATCGCCGCGCCCGCCAGCAGGGTACCGCCGAACAGCCAGGCGGGGCTCGCCAGGCCACGCAGGGCCAGGCCCAGGGTCAGGGCGAGCAGCGCCAGCGACAGGGTGCGTTCCGCCCCCAGGCGCCGGGACAGCCAGGGGGCCAGGGGGGCGAAGAGCCCCAGGCACAGCACCGGCAGGGTGGTCAGGGCACCGATGGCCAGCACCGGCAGGCCGGCCTGGGTCTCGATGCGCGGCAGCAGGGGCGCGAGGGACGACAGCGCCGGGCGCAGGTTGAGCCCCACCAGGAGCATCAGTGCGATGAACACCAGCGGACGCCGCCGCGACGGAGCGCGTTCAGCGGCCACCCTGGTCATCTTCCCGCCATTCCCGGTGCGGGGCCGGCCGGGCGCGCCGCCGCTGTCGTTCGTTGAAGGCGGCCTCGTCCTCGAGCGCGTTGGCGGCACGGAAGTTCGCCGTGCCGGAGGCGGCACGCTCGCGGTCGGCCCGGCGCCTGATGCCGGAGAGGTCTTCGGTGCTGGTCAGGTGCAGGCGCCCCTGGGTGGTCATCTGGGGGACCAGGCGGCCCTCGTAGGCCCAGCAACGCTGCGGGACCCGGGCGACCCGCCAGTGGCGCCCCCGCCAGTGGGCCAGGCCATCGGCGCCGAGGTGCAGGCCGTCGTGGGGCACCAGGGCGGCGAATACCCGGGCGTTGAGGATCAGGCCGCTGTCGCCCATCTGCACCGGCCCCTGGTAGCGTCCCTCGCTGAGCTCGGCCAGCACCGCCTCGGCCTTGCGCCCGGTGTCGAGGCGACCCTCGCCGCAGAGGTGGATGAGGTCAGGGTCGATCTGCTTGATGATCCAGACGCGCACGGGCGTCCGGCCAAAGAGTTTCTTCCACATGGGCCTATCCCAGGTGGCGGCGCAGGTCGCCCCGCACGCTGTCCAGCAGCGCGATGAAGTGGCTGTCGCCGGAGGCATCGATGCGGTCGACCCGCGCGACGCTGGCCATGCCGCGCCCCACCGACAACTGGTCGAAGATCTCCAGGGTCAACTTCTCGGCGTCGGCCGCGGCCGGCTCGAGGTGGCCATCCTGCAGCGTGAAGCTCGGCAGCAGGGTGGCGCGCACCCGGGTGGCCCCCCCCTCGGCCAGTACGCGGCGCACGAACAGCCAGCCCTCGCAGGCCAGCGACTGGCCGTTCGCGTGCTGACGCAGGAAGAGCGTGCGATAGCAGGCTCCCTGGCCGGCGGCCTTCTCGGCCATGCTGCGATAGGCCTCGGTGGTGCGGGTCGCCGAGACCCCCGAGGACTCGAGCTTCTGCCAGGCGGCGCGATGCTCGCGGTCCAGTTGGGCCTGCCGCTGGAAGGTGAGCCAGCGCTGATAGTCGTGGATCGGGTCGTTGGAATCCATGGGCTTTCCTTGCTCGGGAGGGTGGGAACGTCTCGCCCGGCGGTCGGGCCACCGTTGCCTCTGCCGCGATGGCCCGCCGGTCCGGGCCTCAGGCCTGCTGGCGCCCCTGGCCGCCGCGGCGCCGGCGACGCGAGGGACGCTGGCCGTCGTCGCTGCCGCGGCCGCCCTGGGCCTGCTGGGGCTTGCCGCCGCGGCCGCCGCTGCCATTGCCGCCACCGCCATTGCGACCGCGGCCACCGCCGCGGTTGCCGCGACCGTTCTCGATCGGTTCCGGCTTGGCGTTGGGATCCGGCTCGAAGCCCGGCTCGATGTGCTTCTCCAGGTCGCGCTTGATCAGCCGCTCGATATTGTTGAGCAGGCCGTGCTCGTCGACGCAGACCAGGGAGACGGCCTGGCCGTCGTTGCCGGCCCGGCCGGTGCGGCCGATGCGGTGGACATAGTCCTCGGCGACGTTGGGCAGCTCGAAGTTGACCACGTGGGGCAGCTCGTCGATATCCAGGCCGCGGGCGGCGATGTCGGTGGCCACCAGCACCTGCAGCTCGCCGGCCTTGAAGGCGGACAGCGCCCGGGTGCGGGCCGACTGGCTCTTGTTGCCATGGATGGCCATGGCGGGGATGTCCTGCTTGCCGAGGTGCTCGGCGAGCCGGTTGGCGCCATGCTTGGTGCGGGTGAAGACCAGCACCTGGTACCAGCGGTGGGCACTGATCAGGTGGGCCAGCAGGTCGCGCTTCTTCTCGCGGTCGACCCGGTAGACGGCCTGGTCCACGGTCTCGGCGGTGGTGTTGCGGCGGGCCACCTCGATCAGCGTCGGGGCGTCGAGCAGCTTGTTGGCCAGCGCCTGGATCTCGTTGGAGAAGGTCGCCGAGAACAGCAGGTTCTGGCGCTGCGGGGGCACCAGCTTGAGGACCTTCTTGATGTCGTGGATGAAGCCCATGTCGAGCATGCGGTCGGCCTCGTCCAGGACCAGGATCTCGATGCCGGAGAGGTCGACGTGGCCCTGCTGGTGCAGGTCGAGCAGGCGCCCCGGGGTCGCCACCAGGATGTCGAGGCCGGGCCGGATGGCATCCACCTGGGGCTGCTGGCCGACGCCACCGAAGATCACGTGGGAGGTCAGCGGCAGGTGGCGGCCGTAGTCGCGCACGCTCTCGCCCACCTGGGCGGCCAGTTCGCGGGTCGGGGTCAGGACCAGGGCGCGCACGCCGCGCTTGGCCGGCCGCTTGCCGCCGGACAGGCGCTGCAGCATGGGCAGGGTGAAGCCGGCGGTCTTGCCGGTGCCGGTCTGGGCGCTGGCCAGCAGGTCGCCGCCCTGCAGGACGGCGGGAATCGCCTGGCGCTGGATCGGGGTCGGGGTCGTGTAGCCCTGGGCATCGATGGCGCGAAGCAGGTCGGCGCTTAGGCCGAGGTCGGAAAAGGTCATGCGGTCTCCGCAACGACGCCCCGATCCGCGCCAGTCTTGGAGTCGCGACTGGCCAGTCCCGGGCCGGGGCGTGGGAATAAGGGTCAACGCGGCAGAAGGGACCGAGGTAGCCGCGGGAGGGCGCATTATGTCACAGCGTCGCCGTCAGCGCAGCCGGCGAATCCCGGCGGCGATCTCCGCGGCGACGCCGTCCCAGCTGTGTCCCAGGGCGCGCACCAGGGCCGGGTAGCCGTCGGCCACCAGCGGCGTGGTCACCCGGAAGGGCTCGAGGACCAGCAGGCGGCCGTCGGCGTCGCGCAGTTGCCAGCGGCCCTCGGTGACGGCCAGGCCGTCGTGGCGGCCCTGGAAGCGTTCCACCTCGACGCGCAGTCGCTGCGACGTCTCGGTCCCGGCGTCGGCCTCGAGCATCACCCGGGTCTCCGGCAGCCGATGGGCGAGCCGCTCGCGCAGGCCGCGCTCGAGCTGTCGGCCCAGGGGCTCGACCCACTGGTGGCCGCTGGCCTCCTGCAGGGTGATGTCATCGAGCTGGAAGACGATCCCCTCGACGTCCAGATAGCGTGCCAGGCGCAGCGGGCGCAGCACCAGTTGGTGGCGGGCCGCCGCCCCCGAGGCCTGATCGGAGGGGCGCGCGGCATCGTCGGGCAGCGTATAGCGAGTCGCTGGCTCGCCGCGGACGGCGCAGCCGCCCAGCCACAGCAGGGACAACAGCACGGCGAGGCCTTGAACGCGGGTCATGGCGGGCTCCTCCGGGTCGGGGCGCGAGGCATCGGATCCTCGGTCTGCAGGCTGTCGAACAGCAGGGCGCGGGGATCGTCGCCTAGCTGGCGGGCCATCGGCTGCAGGTCGCGCATCAGTCGCTCGACCTGGTCGAGGGTATCGGTCAGATCGCGGTAGGCCGGGGCCTCGGGCGAGAGGCCCTCGAGGGTGCCGCGCAGTTCCTGCAGGGTGGCGTTGAGGTTGCCGGGCAGGGCCCGGGTGCCCGGGTCGTCGAGCACGCTGCGTACCGTGGCGGTGAGTTCGCGGACTTCCTGGAGCATCGCCTCCGAGGTGGCGAGGTTGCGCGACAGGCCGCCGAGGATCGGCGCCACCTCGAGCTCGTTGAGCTTGTCGAGCAGGGCCGTGACCTGAGCCGTGATCTGGGCCAGGCCAGCGGAGGTGGTGGGGAAGACGGTGCGCCCGGCGAAGGTCTCGGGCTGGTACTCGCCGGCCCGCTGGCGATCGAGGGTCAGGTCGACGAACAGTGCCCCGGTCAGCAGGCTGCCGTTCTTCAGCGACGCCCGCAGGCCGCGCTGGAAGAGCCGGTCGAAGCGGGCCCGCCAGTCCTCGAGGTCCAGCGCCTGGCTGTCGATGCCCAGCCGCTGGGGCTCGATGCGGATCAGTACCGGAATGGCCAGCCGGTCCCGCCCGTTGGGCTGGGGCGCGGTGAAGTTCCAGGGCACGCTGGCCACCGTGCCGACCCGCACGCCGCGGAATTCCACCGGGGCGCCACGGCTCAGCCCGCGGATCGTATCCTCGATCAGCAGCACGTACTCGAGGTAGCGATCGAAGGTGCCCTGCCGGGCGCTGTCCTCGTCGGCATAGAGGGTAAAGGTGGTGTCGGGGTCGGCGGGCAGGCCGCGGGGGAGGTCATCGGGCACGCCGAAGCTCACCCCGCCGCCGAGCAATGCCTCCAGGGACTCCAGCTGCACGCGCACGCCTTCGGAGTCGAGGCGCAGGTCGACGCCACTGGCGGTCCAGAACCGCGTGTTCTCGGTGACCAGGCGGTGGTAGGGGCTCTCGATGAAGATGCGGTGGTGCATGCGCCGGGACGCCACCTCGAAGTCGGCTTCCTCGACGCGGCCCACGGCGAAGCCCTGGTAGGTCACCGGGTCCCCGACACTCAGGGAGTTGCCCAGCTCGCTGACCAGGTTGACCCTCAGGCCCTCGGCCCCGGGAGGCGCCACCGGCGGCTGCTCGCTGACCCGGAAGGTGCGCTCGTCTTCCTCGCTGCGCCCCGGCTCGAGCTGCAGGTAGGCGCCGGACAGCACGGTGTTCAGGCCGCTGATGCCTTCCCGGCCGATGCGCGGCTTGACCACCCAGAAGGTGCTGTCCTCGACGAGCAGGGGGGTGGCCTCGGGCTTCATCCGCGCCTTGAGGACCACCCGGGAGAGGTCATCCGACAGCGACACCGCCTCCACCTGGCCGATCTCCACGTTGCGGGTCTTGATCAGGGTGCTGCCGGCCTCGATGCCGTCGGCGCTCTCCATGGTCAGGGTGATCAGCGGACCGCGACCGAGGTAGTTGTCGTAGACCAGCCAGGCGCCGATCAGCAGCGCCACGATGGGCACGATCCAGATCGGCGAGAGCCGTGCCTGGGGCGTGGCCCGGGCACGATGCACATCGTCGGCCGAGTCGTCACGGGGCGAGTCGTTCATGGGCTGCGTCCTTGTCCGCGGCGGGTCGCGGGGGCGTATGGATGTCCCAGATCAGCCTGGGGTCGAAGCTCATGGCGGCGAGCATGGTGATCACCACCACGGCGCCGAAGGCCAGCGCCGCGGGGCCAGGCGTGACCGACATCAGGTTGCCGGCGCGGATCAGAGCCACCAGGATGGCGACCACGAAGATGTCGACCATCGACCAGCGGCCGATGAACTCGGTCAGCCGATACAGCCGGGTGCGCGACAGCGCGAAGTGGTCGTGGGCCCGGGGCGCCACCAGGCACAGCCAGGACAGGGCCAGCAGCTTGCCCACCGGCACGATCACGCTGGCCACCAGGATCACCAGCGCCACCGGCCAGGAGCCCAACTCGATCAGCTCGACGATGCCGCCGATGATGGTGGACGGGCTGCTGCGTCCCAGGCTGGTGGTAAACATGATCGGGTAGACGTTGGCGGGAATGTAGCAGATGGCCGCCGCGGCGAGCAGCGCCCAGGTGCGCTGGATGCTGCGCGGATGGCGCGCATGCAGGGGTTCGTGGCAGCGCCGGCAGCGGCCGCGGCCGTCGGCCTCGAGACGATTGACCAGGCCGCAGGTGGGGCAGCCGGTGAGGCCCTGGGCGGCGGCGGTCTCGCCGGTGCGGCTGCCTTCCGGGGCGCTCGGTTCCCCGGCCAGGGCGAACCATAGCCAGTCGCGATCCACCGACTGGGACGTGGCCAGCAGCATCAGGGCGAAGGCCCCGAAGGCCCAGAAGGAGGGGCCCAGTTCCACCTGGGCGAGGCCGGCGATCTTGATCAGGCTGACCAGGGTGCCGATCAGGAAGACGTCGGCCATCATCCAGGGCTCCAGATGGGCCAGGGTGCGGGCGATGCCGCGGCTCGCCGGCAGGGGGGAACCGCGCAGCAGGCCCGCCTGGAGCCAGACGACGCCGAGCAGATAGAGGGCGGGCAGCACCACGATGGTCAGCAGCACCGCGATCGCCACCAGGGGCGCGTCGTGGCCGATCAGCTGGGCGGCGGTCTGGGTCAGCTCGATGCGGTTGCCGACGCCGCCGACGCTGAAGCCGAGAAAGGGAAAGGCCAGGGCCAGGGCCAGGGCCGTCAGGGCGGCGAGGGACAGCGCCAGGCTGCGCTGGGCGGGGTAGCGGTGGCGCCGGACCTGCGGATGGCGGCAGCGCGGGCAGACGGCCTGCTCGCCGGCATGCAGGGGCGGGAGGGCCATCAGCCAGTCGCACTCGTGGCACGCGCGCAGGCGCCGCCGGGAGACTCGGACTTCCGGCGGGGCGCGATCCACGAGGGGCGCCTGCCGGGGCAGGGCGATATGGCGGAAGGCCGGCCTTGGCACTGGCGTGGGGTCCTCCTGACGATCAACGGGACTGTTACGGAGTGTGTCACGTTGACGCCGGAGGCACCATAGTCAAACATGCGGGCCTGAATGTTCCCCCTTGGAGATCCCATGATGCTTCCCGCTCTGGCGGTGGTGGCAGGCCTGATCCTGCTGGTATGGAGCGCCGAGCGCTTCGTCGACGGCGCCGCCGCGACCTCTGCACGGCTCGGCCTGTCGCCCCTGTTGATCGGCATGCTGGTGATCGGCTTCGGCACCTCGGCGCCGGAGCTGGTGGTCTCGGCCATCGCCGCCGGGCAGGGCAATCCCGGCCTGGCCCTGGGTAACGCCTACGGCTCGAACATCGCCAACATCGGCCTGATCCTGGGGCTGGTGGCGCTGATCTCGCCGCTGGCGGTACATTCCGGGGTGATTCGTCGGGAGCTGCCGGTGCTGGGGGCCGCGACGCTGCTGTCGGCGTTGCTGCTGCTGGGCGGCGGCATCGCCCGCCTGGAGGGCGTGCTGCTGCTGGTGCTGCTGGGGGGCTTCATGGCGGTCAGCGTCGTCAAGGGGCTGCGCGACGGCAGCGACCCCCTTTCCGCCGACACCGAGACCGACCTGGCGGCCCATCCCATGTCGCTGCGTGCGTCCCTGGTCTGGACGGGCATCGGCCTGGTGCTGCTGGTGGCGAGCTCCCGGCTGCTGGTCTGGGGGGCGGTGGCCATCGCCCAGAGCTTCGGCGTCAGCGACCTGATCATCGGCCTGACGGTGGTGGCCGTGGGCACCTCGCTGCCGGAGCTGGCGTCCTCGCTGAGTGCCCTGCGGCGCGGCGAGCACGACCTGGTGCTCGGCAACGTGGTGGGCTCCAACCTCTTCAACACCCTCGGGGTGGTGGGGCTCGCCGCGGTGATCGCGCCCATCGACGCCGGCCGCGAGGTGCTGCTGCGCGACTGGAGCCTGATGACCGCCATGACCGTGCTGATGGTGGTGTTCGCCACGGGCTGGCGGGGCCGGGCAGGGCGCATCAATCGCCTCGAGGGCGGCGCGCTGCTGACGATGTACGTGGCCTACATCGGTTTCATGATCAGCCTGGTGGTCGGCAGCGCGACGGCCTGAGTCGGCCGGCTGCGACAACGCGACACAGCGTCGGGCAGGGGCAATGCCTCGCCTCGCCCCGTACCGGGAGTATGATGGCGGGGATTGCCTGAGTGTGCGCGGGCGGGTGACGCGCGAGCCCGCCCTCCGTCGGGATTGGCTAGGCTGTTCAGGCACGCCAGATGAATGCGGCAGGACGCTCCCGCGTCCGATGCACCAGGGCACGACCAGCGCCCGATGCATCCTTGCCCTTTCGCCCGCAGGACCGAGGAGTGTCTCATGGAGCTTGATCCCCTGCTGTTGTCGCGGTTGCAGTTCGCCTTCGTGGTGTCCTTTCATGCCATCTTCCCGGTGTTCTCCATCGGCCTGGCATCCTATCTCGCCGTGCTCAACGGCCTCTTCTATCGTACCCAGAACCCCGCCTGGGAGCGCCTGGCGATCTTCTGGACCCGGGTCTTCGCCGTGGTGTTCGGCATGGGCGTGGTCTCGGGGATCGTCATGTCCTTCCAGTTCGGCACCAACTGGAGCAACTTCTCGCTGGCGGCCGCGAACTTCCTCGGGCCGATGCTCAGCTACGAGGTGGTCACGGCCTTCTTCCTGGAGGCGGCGTTCCTCGGCGTGTTGCTGTTCGGCCGCGGCAAGGTGCCCCAGGGCGTGCACCTGTTCGCCTCGATCATGGTGGCCATCGGCACCTTCATCTCGGCCTTCTGGATCCTCGCCGCCAACAGCTGGATGCAGACCCCGGTGGGCATGGAATTCGTCGACGGGCGCTTCCGCGTCACCGACTGGAGCGAGGCGATCTTCAATCCCTCCTTCCCCTATCGCTTCACCCATATGGTGCTGGCATCCTTCCTCACCGGGGGCTTCGTGGTGGCCGGCGTCAGCGCCTGGTACCTGCTGATCGGCCGTGACGTCGAGGCCAACCGCAAGGCCTTCTCCATGTGCCTGTGGCTGTTGCTGGTGCTGGCCCCGACCCAGGCGGTGGTGGGTGATTTCCATGGCCTCAACACCCTGGAGCACCAGCCGACCAAGGTGGCGGCGATGGAAGGCAACTGGGAAACACGCCAGGGCGCCCCCCTGCTGCTGTTCGCCTGGCCCGACCAGGACGCCCAGCAGAATCGCTTCGAGCTCGGCATCCCGGGGCTGGCCAGCCTGATCCTGACCCATCACCTGGACGGCGAGTTGCCGGGGATCAGTGAGGTGCCCCCGGCGGAACAGCCGCCGGTGTGGATCGTGTTCTGGTCGTTCCGCGTCATGGTGGCCATAGGCTTCGCCATGATCGCCGTGGCGGTCGCCGGGCTCTGGCTGCGTCTCAAGGGGCGGCTCTTCGGGGTCCATGCGCATCGCGGCTACCTGCAGCTGATGCGGCTGATGTCGGTGACGCCCTTCCTGGCCGTGCTCGCCGGCTGGTTCGTCACCGAGACCGGCCGCGCCCCCTGGCTGGTCTACGGCATCATGAGCCAGGCCGAGGCGGTGACCCCCTCGCTGACCGGTGGCATGGCGCTGTTCACCCTGGTCGGCTATGGCCTGGTCTATGCCGTGGTCTTCTGGGCCGGGGTGCTCTACCTGACCCGGGTGGTCCGCCAGGGCATGCTGCCCGAGGCCCCCCACGAGGACGAGGTCGAGCGGCCCAAGCGCCCCCTCTCCGCCGCCCACGTGCCCTTCGAAGACGCCGCCAGCCAACCGGGGAGGAGTTGAGCCATGGAAATGTTCGATCTGTCACTGATCTGGGCCGCCATCATCGGCTTCGGCGTGATCATGTACGTGTTGATGGACGGCTTCGATCTCGGCGTGGGGATCCTCTTCCCCTTCGCCCCGGACGAGGGCAGCCGGGACGTGATGATGAACTCGGTGGCGCCGGTGTGGGACGGCAACGAGACCTGGCTGGTGCTGGGCGGCGCCGGCCTGCTGGCGGCCTTCCCGCTGGTCTATGCGGTCTTCCTGCCGGCGCTCTATATCGGCGTCTTCCTGATGCTGGCGGGGCTGATCTTCCGCGGCATCGCCTTCGAGTTCCGCTTCAAGTCCCACCGCAACCGCCGCTGGTGGAACCGCGCCTTCAGCTGGGGGTCGGCGGTGGCCGCCTTCGCCCAGGGCGCGGTCGTGGGCACCTATATCCAGGGGTTCGCCGTGGAAGACTTCGTCTATGTCGGCGGGCCCCTGGACTGGCTCACGCCCTTCACCGTCCTCACCGGGGTCGGCCTGATGGCCGGCTATGCGCTGCTGGGCGCCACCTGGCTGATCATGAAGAGCGAGGGGCACACCCAGGAATGGGCCTACCGGCTGACGCCGAAACTGCTGCTGGCGGTGCTGGCGGTGTTCGCCGTCATCAGCGTCTGGACGCCCTTCGTCGACGACTTCGTGCGTGACCGCTGGTTCGGCCAGCTGCACCTGATCTGGATCTTCCCGGCGTTGGCGCTGGCCAGCGCGGCCTGGCTGTGGCGCTCGGTGCGGGAGCGCCGCGAGGGCCAGCCGTTCATCGCCACCCTGGGCCTGTTCGTCTTCACCTACCTGGGGCTGGTGGTCAGCAAGTGGCCGGTGATCGTGCCGCCGAACTACACCCTCTGGGAGGCCGCCTCGGCGCCGGAATCCCAGCTCTTCCTGCTGCTCGGCATGCTCTTCGTGATTCCCATCGTGCTGGCCTACACCGCCTGGACCTACTGGGTCTTCCGCGGCAAGGTCCGGGAGGGCGAGGGGTATCACTGAGGTCCTTGAGGCGCGCACCGCCCGCAGCTGGCTGGCGCGCCTGGCGCACGCCGAGCAACGGTGGCTGGCCCTGGCGGTGGCCGCCGGGCTCGTCGCCGGTGCCCTGACCGTCGCCCAGCTGGCGCTGCTGGCCTGGCTGGTGACGGCCCTGCTGGTGGAGGGCACGCCGCTGGCGGCGCTGGTGCCGGGCTTCTTGGCGCTGGCGACGCTGCTGGTGTTGCGGGCCCTGGCCCAGTGGGGCCAGGACGCCGCCGGGCTCGCCGCCAGCCTGCGCCTGCGCACCCGGGCCAGGGCCGAGCTGCTCGACCATCTGGCGCGGCTGGGGCCGGTGGGCATCGCCGGCCACCACACGGCCAGTCTGGCCAACCGGGTCGTGGACCAGGTCGAGGCGCTGGACGGCTATGTGGCCCGCTTCCTGCCCCAGCGCCGCCTGGCCGTGGCCATGCCGCTGCTGGTCCTCGCCGTGGTGGCCTGGCTGGACTGGCTGGCGGCGCTGTTCCTGCTGCTCTCCGCGCCGCTGATCCCGCTGTTCATGGCCCTGGTCGGCATGGGCGCCGAGCGGCTCAACCGCGAGCAGTTCGACGCCGTCTCGCGGCTGTCGCGGCATTTCATCGATCGGGTGCGGGGCCTCGCCACCCTGCAGCTGTTCGGCCACACCCGGGCGGCCACCCGCGAGGTGCATGCCGCCGCCGACGACTATCGGCGGCGCAGCATGCGCACCCTGCGCCTGGCCTTCCTGTCCTCGGCGGTCCTCGAGTTCTTCGCCGCCGTGGCCATCGCCATGGTGGCCATCTACGTGGGCTTCGGCCTGCTGGGCTATATCGCCTATGGGCCGGCGGACGAGCTGACCCTGTTCAGCGGGCTGCTGGTGCTACTGCTGGCCCCGGAATTCTTCCAGCCGCTGCGCAGCCTCGCCCAGCACTACCACGACCGGGCCGCGGCCCTGGGCGCCGCCGAGGGCCTGGTGGCGCTGCTCGAGGAGACGCCGCGCCGCGCCGGCCGAGCGCCGGCCGCGCCGCACGGCGCGCACTCGCTCGTCGAACTCGCGGGCGTGACGGTGTCGCACCCCGAGCGGGGACGGGTGCTGGGGCCCCTGGACCTGACGCTCGCCCGGGGCGAGATCCTCGCGGTGAGCGGGCCCTCCGGGGCCGGCAAGTCGACGCTGCTGCAACTGCTGGCGGGCTTCGTCGGGCCCAGCGAGGGGGCGCGGCGGGTGGCGGGGGATCACGCCTTCGCCTGGATGGACCAGCGTCCCCTGTTGATTCACGGCAGCCTCGCCGACAACCTGCGCCTGGCCGCGCCCGAGGCCGATGAGGCCGCCCTGCGCCGCGCCCTCGAGCGGGCCGGGCTCGGCGAGCTACTGGCCGCCTTGCCCGCTGGGCTCGACACCGCCCTCGGCGAGCGCGGCGTGGGGCTCTCCGGGGGCCAGGCCCAGCGCCTGGCCCTGGCGCGGGTGTTCCTCTCGCCGGCGCCCCTGGTGCTGCTCGACGAGCCGACCGCCAGCCTCGATGCGGCCAGCGAGGCCCGGGTGCTCGCGGGGCTGGCCGCCCTGGCCGCGGAGGGGCGCACCCTGGTGATCGCCAGCCACCAGCCGGCCCCACTGGCGCTGGCCCGGCGGGTGCTGCGGCTACGCGAGGGCCGAGAGGCGGGAGCGGTCCATGGCTGAGTCCCCGCGTCCCGGATGGTGCGCCACCCTGGGACCCTGGCTGCGCCTGCTGGGGCGGCGCAAACGTCGACTGATGGCCGGGGCCGGGCTGATGGGCCTGGCACTGGCCGCGGCATTGGGATTACTGGCCCTTTCCGGCTGGTTTATCACCGCCACGGGACTCGCCGGCATCGCCCTGGCCGCCGGTGCCGCACTGACGCTCGATGTCTATGTGCCCGGCGGGGGCATCCGCGCCTTCGCCCTGACCCGCACCGTGGCTCGCTACCTGGAGCGCCTGTATAACCACGACACCGTACTGCGCCTGCTGGCCGACCTGCGGGCCGGGATGTTCGCCGTCCTCGCCGATCTCGATGCCGCCCGCCTGGCCCGGCGGCGGGCCAGCGACTGGCTGAATCGCCTGACCGCCGACATCGATACCCTGGACAGCCTGTTCCTGCGCCTGCTGGCGCCGGCGGCGGTGGCCCTGGCGGCGATCCTCGCCCTGGCCGGCTTCCTGGCGCTGTGGTCTCCGGCGGCGGGGGGCAGCGTGGCCACGCTGCTGGGCCTGGCCTGGCTGTGGCTGACCCTGGGCCAGGCGCGGCTGGGCCTGGCCGCCAGCCGTCGCCGCGTGGAGGAACTGGAACGCCTGCGTGGGCGGGTGATCGAGCAGCTCCAGGGCCTCGCCGAACTCGAGGCCTACGGCAGCCTGGCGGACCATCGTCGGCGACTCGAGGCCGTCGAGGCCCGGCTCGCCGCCGATCACCGGCGGCTGGGGCTCGTCGCCGCCCTGGGCAACGCCCTGGCCGGACTGGCCACGGGCGCGACCTGGCTGGCCGCCCTGTGGCTGGCGGCCCGGGCCTGGCAGGACGGCCAGCTGGCCGGGCCGGTGATGGTGATGTTGCCGCTGGCCGTGCTGGCGCTGAACGAGGCGCTGGCGGCATTGCCTGCGGCCTTCACCCAGGCCGGTGCCACCCGGGCCGCCGCCGAGCGGCTGAATGCCCTCAGGGCGGCCCGGCGCCCGCCGTCTGCCCCGGCCACGGCGTCGCTGCCCGAGGGGCCGCTGGCGGTGACCCTGGAACGGGTCGGCCTGCGCTATCCCGGTGCCCTGACCCCGGCCCTCGACGGCCTCGACCTGGCCCTCGCACCGGGGGAGCGTCTCGCCCTGTATGGCGCCTCCGGGGCCGGCAAGTCGAGCGTGGCGGCATTGCTGACGCGCCAGCTCGCGCCGACCGCGGGTCGGGTGCGGCTCGCCGGCAGGCCGCTCGCCGAGATCGCCGAGGCCGACCTGCGGCGGCGCACGGCCTGCCTGACCCAGCTCACCGAGCTGTTCGACGACAGCCTGGCGGCCAACCTGCGCATCGCCGACCCGGCGGCCGAGGAGGCGCGGCTGTGGGAGGTGCTCGAGGTGGTGGAACTGGCCGAGTGGGCCGAGGGCCTGCCCCGAGGGCTCGCCACCCGGGTCGGCGAGGGCGGTCGGCGGCTGTCCGGCGGCCAGGCCCGGCGCCTGTCGCTGGCCCGCCTGCTGCTGCGCGACCCCGGACTGGTGATCCTCGACGAGCCCTTCGCGGGCCTCGACCGGGCCCTGGCCGAGCGCCTGGCCGGCCGCCTGGATGTCTGGCTGAGGGGGCGCAGCGTGCTCTACCTGGCGCATGCCGCCGACACCCCCGTGGGGCCGCTGCCGGGGCTGACGCGCCGCCTGGTGCTGGAGGCGGAAGCGCCACGCGCCCTTTGCGCCCGGGCGCGGAATCTTGGAGGATAGGGCAAAGGACCTTTGCGAGGTGAGCCATGCGGGATTTCCTCAAGCGCCTGCCCAAGGCCGAACTGCACCTGCACATCGAGGGCACCCTCGAGCCGGAACTGATGATGGCGCTGGCCGAGCGCAACGGCGTGTCGCTGCCCTATGGCTCGGTGGAGGCGATCCGCGCCGCCTACGACTTCACCGACCTGCAGTCCTTCCTCGACCTCTACTACCAGGGCATGAGCGTGCTGCGCACCGTCCAGGACTTCGAGGACCTGGCGATGGACTACTTCCGGCGCGCCCACGACGAGGGGGTGGTGCACGTGGAGATGCACGTCGACCCCCAGGCCCACCTGTCCCGGGGCGTGGCGCTGGCCACGGTGATGGAGGGGCTGGGCCGGGCCCGGCGCCGGGCCGAGCGTGAACTCGACCTGTCCACGGCGATGATCCTGGCCTTCCTGCGCGACCGGCCCGCCGACGAGGCGCTGACGCTGCTGGAACAGGCCGCCCCCTACTGGGAGACCCTGGACGCCGTGGGCCTGGACAGCGCCGAGCTCGGCAACCCCCCGGCGAAGTTCAGCGAGGTGTTCCAGCGGGCCAGGGCCCTGGGCCTGGCCCGGGTCGCCCATGCCGGCGAGGAGGGGCCGCCCGACTACATCCTCGAGGCGCTGGATGCCCTGGAGGTCTGCCGCATCGACCATGGTGTGCGCTGCCTCGAGGACCCGACCCTGGTCGAGCGGTTGCGCGCCGAGGCCATGGTGCTGACCGTCTGCCCGCTCTCCAACCTGCGCCTCAAGGTGGTCGAGCGCATGGAGGACCATCCCCTGCCGCGGCTGCTCGAGGCCGGGCTGACCCTGACGCTGAACTCCGACGATCCCGCCTACTTCGGCGGCGGCATGCTGGACAACTTCCTCGCTTGTCGGCGGGCCTTCGGCTGGTCCCGGGAGGTCTTCCTCGACCTGGCCGGCAACGCCATCGAGGCGGCCTTCATGCCCGAGGCGCGCCGCCGCGAGCTGCGCGATCGTCTGGCCGCCTGCCGCTAAGCGCCGCCCCCAGGCCCGCCGTCGGCCACAATCCGCCACAAAAAGGGGCGACCCGTTGCCGGGTCGCCCAAGGTCTACACCCCATCTTGCGCGTGGATCAGGCGTCGACGGGCGTCGTCGCCTCCGCCCTTTGGGCGTCACGGCGATGCACGCAGCGGCCGTCCGCCCAGGTGGCCAGCACGGCCCGGTCGTCGCCGAGCATCATCAGCGCGAACAGGCGCTCGGCCAGGGTCTTGCAGTGGGCGGTGCGCCGGGCCAGCAGCGGGGTGGCCTCGGGGTCGAGGACCACGATGTCGGCCTCGCCCCCCTCGCGCAGCCGGCCCACCTGGCCATCCAGGTGCAGCGCCCGGGCATTGCCCAGCGTCAGGCGGTAGAAGCCCTGCCAGGCGGTCAGCGGCTGGCCGAGCAGCTGGCCGACCTGGTAGGCGGCCTTGAGGGTGGCCAGGCCCGAGAGATCGGTGCCGCCGCCCACGTCGCTGGCCAGGCTGGTGGCGACGCCCGCTTCCCGGCAGGCCTGGCGGTCGAACAGGCCGCTGCCCAGGAACAGGTTGGAGGTGGGGCAGAAGGCGATGTTGGCTCCGGCCCCGGCCAGCCGCTGGCGCATCCCCTGGTCCAGGTGGATGCCATGGGCGAAGGTACTGCGCGGGCCCACCAGGCCGTAGTGCTCGTAGACCGCCAGGTAGTCCTCGCACTCCGGGAACAGCTCGGCGACCCAGGCGATCTCGCCCGGGTTCTCGGACAGGTGCGTCTGCAGGTGGAGGTCGGGGGCATTGCGCAGCACGCCGCCGGTGGCCTCGAGCTGTTCGCGGGTCGAGGTGGGGGCGAAGCGCGGCGTCAGGCTGTAGCCCAGGCGCCCCTTGCCGTGCCAGTCGCCGATCAGCCGTTCGCTGTCGCGCAGTCCGCCCAGGGTGTCGTCCACCAGGGCCTCGGGGGCATGGCGGTCCATCAGCACCTTGCCGGCGAGCATGCGCAGGCCGCGGCGCCGGGCGGCCGCGAAGAAGGCATCCACCGAGCCCGGGTGGGAGGTGCAGAACACCTGGGCGGTGGTGGTGCCGACCCGCAGTGACTCGTCGAGGAAGGCCTCGGCCACGGCCTCGGCATGGGCCCGTTCGGCGAAGCGGCATTCCTCCGGGAAGGTGTAGTCGTTGAGCCAGTCGAGCAGCTGGCGGCCGTAGGACGCCATGATGTCGAGCTGCGCATAGTGCACGTGGCTGTCGATGAAGCCCGGCAGCATCAGCTTGCCCGAGTAGTCCACCACCTCGATGCCCGCCGGCAGGTGGGGCGCCAGGGCGGCGTAGTCGGCGACGGCGCGGATATGCCCGTCGACCAGCCACAGGGCGCCGTCCTCCAGGTAGCGCACGCTGTCCGGCACCGGGGTGTCGCCGTCGCCGGGATCGGCGTCGAAGCTCAGCAGGGGGCCGCGCAGGACGCGCATATGGGAACGTGGGTCGGTCATGGTTCTCTCCGATGGGCGCCGGCTCGGCCGACGCTCAGTCGCGTGTAGGGGAAAAGGTCTCGCGCAGGGTCTCGGGGGACACGCCGCGGCGGTCCTGGCGCTCGCTCTCGGGCTTGAGGGTCAGCAGCTCCGCGGCCACCGCCAGGGCGATCTCGTAGGGGCGCTTGCCCTGGGCGCCCGGCACCCCGATGGGGCAGCGCACCGTCGACAGCGCCGCCTCTCCATGCCCCGCGTCCGCCAGCCGGCGGCGAAAGCTCGCCCACTTGCTCTGCGAGCCGATCAGGCCGATCGAGGCGCAGTCGCCGCGGCGCAGCAGGGCATCGACCAGGGCCCGGTCCTCGGCGTGGTCATGGGTCATCACCAGGGCATGGCAGCCCGCGGGCAGGCCGTTCACGGCGGCCTCGACTTGCGGCCCCTCGCTGCCCGGGGCGATGCACTGGCGGCGCATGCGCTCGCCCTCGGGGAGCGTGTCCGGGAAGGCGTCCTCGCGGCTGTCGAACCACAGCACCCGCCAGGGCAACGGCGAGAGCACCTCGACCAGCGCCTGGCCGACGTGGCCGGCGCCGAACAGCGCCACGCTCATCTCGGCACCGGCGAACAGCTCGATCAGCACGTGCACGTAGCCGCCGCAGCACTGGCCGGAACGCCCGCCCAGCGGGAAGGCCTCCAGCCGCGTGCCGGCCTCGCCCCGGGTGAGGGCCTCCCGGGCCGCCTCGATGACCTGCAGCTCGAAGGTGCCGCCGCCCAAGGTGTCGTGGACGGCGTCCGGGGTGATCACCATCTTGGCGCCGGGCTCCCGGGGCGTGGAGCCGGCCACGCCCACCACGCTGGCCAGCGCATGGGGGCGCGCCTCGCGCTGCAGCCGGTCGAGGGCCGCGTGCCAGGGCTCAGGCCGGTGCATGGTCGGGCCTCGCGGCGGGCGAAGGCTCGGCCTGCCGCAGCGCCTCGGCGACCATCAGCACCCGCTCCGGGGTGGCCGGGGTGTCCAGCGCCGGGCTGACCCGGTAGTCGGCGAGGCTCGCCAGGGCATCGCGCAGCGCCGACCACACCGAGATGCCGAGCATGAACGGCGGTTCGCCCACGGCCTTGGAGCGGTAGATGCTGGCCTGGGAGTTGGGATGCCCCTGCAGCAGGTCGACGTTGAAGGTCGGCGGCAGGTCACCGAAGGCCGGGATCTTGTAGGTGGCCGGGCCATCGGAGACCAGCCGGCCGGCGTCGTTCCACTTGAGCTCCTCGCTGGTCAGCCAGCCCATGCCCTGGATGAAGGCGCCCTCGATCTGGCCGATGTCGATGGCCGGGTTCAGGGAGTCGCCGACGTCGTGGAGGATGTCGGCGCGGCTCAGCCGGTACTCGCCGGACAGGGTGTCGACCTCCACCTCGGCCACGGCGGCGCCGTGGGCATAGTAGTAGAAGGGCCGGCCACGCCCGGTGGCGCGGTCGTAGTGGATCAGCGGGGTGGCGTAGAAGCCCTTCTCGGAGAGCGAGACCCGGGCCATGTAGGCCGCCTGGACGAGCTCGCCCCAGGGGATGCGCGTCTCGGCCTCGCCGATGCCGGCCACCAGGTGGCCGTCCTCCAGGCGCATGGCCTCGCGATCCAGCCCGCCGGCCTCGCGGTCGAAGTGCGCGGCGGCGAAGTCGAACAGCCGCTCGCGCAGCTTGCTGGCCGCATCCCGGGCGGCCTGGCCGTTGAGGTCGGCGCCGCTGGAGGCGGCGGTGGGCGAGGTGTTGGGCACCTTGTCGGTGCGGGTGGCGCTGATCCGCACCCGCTCCAGGTCCAGGCCCAGTTCGCGGGCCACCACCTGGCAGACCTTGGTGTGCAGGCCCTGGCCCATCTCGGTGCCGCCGTGGTTGATCATCACGCTGCCGTCGGTATAGACGAGCAGCAGGGCGCCGGCCTGATTGAGGTGCTGGACGGTGAAGGAGATGCCGAACTTCACCGGGGTCAGCGCCAGGCCCTTCTTGATGATCGGGCTCTGCGCGTTGAACGCGGTGATCTCGCGACGGCGCGCCCAGTAGTCGCTGCTGGCTTCGAGCTGCGAGACGATGTCCTGCAGCAGCGAGAGCTGCTCGACCCGCTGGCCGTAGTGGGTGACGTCGCGGGGCGTGCCATCCGGGTCCTTCTCGCGATAGAGGTTGCGCCGGCGGATGGTCAGCGGGTCCTCGCCGAGGTGCCGGGCGATGTCGTCCATGGCCCGCTCGATGATCATCATGCCCTGGGGGCCGCCGAAGCCGCGGAAGGCGGTGTTCGAGGCCTTGTGGGTCCTGGCCCGCTGGCCGGTGACCCGGGCGGCGCCCAGCGAGTAGGCGTTGTCGGCGTGGAACATGGCGCGATCGACGATGGCGTCGGACAGGTCCGGCGAGTAGCCGCAATCGCCGATCACCGTGATCTCCCCGCCGGCCAGCACGCCCCGGTCGTCGACGCCGAGCCGGTAGCGGTTGTGGAAGGGGTGACGCTTGCCGGTGGCGCGGCTGTCCTCGGCGCGGGGCAGGCGGATCCTGGTGGCCCGTCCGGTGCGCCGGGCGATGATGGCGGCGATGCAGGCCCAGGGCGAGGCCTGGGTCTCCTTGCCGCCGAAGCCGCCGCCCATGCGGCGCATCTCCATGGTCACCGCGTGGAAGGGGATGCCGAGCACCTCGGCGACCAGCTTCTGGGTCTCGCTGGGGTGCTGGTTGGAGGTGTAGACCATCACCCCCTCGTCCTCGGTGGGCTGGACCAGGCAGGCCTGGCCCTCCAGGTAGAAGTGTTCCTGGCCGCCGACGAACTGCTCGCCCTCCAGCACGTGGGGGGCGTCATTCAGGGCCTGCCGCCAGTCGCCGCGCTCATGGGTATGGGTGGGGCGCACGAAGTCGCCGCGCCCGGCGGCGATCACCGGGTCCAGGCAGGCCGGCTGCTCGTCGATCTCGACCACCGCCGCCTGCACCGCCAGGCGGGCGGCCCGGTGGCTCTCGGCGGCCACGGCGAACAGGCACTGGCCGACGTAGCTGATCTCGTCATCGGCGAACAGCGGGTCGCCGGGGAAGACCGGGCCGATGTCGGTGTGGCCGGGCACGTCGGCGAGGGTGATCACGTCCACCACCCCGGGGGCGCTGCGCACCGCGTCGAGGTCGAGGCGGGTCAGCCGGCCATGGGCCACCGGCGACAGGCCCAGCGCCACGTGCAAGGTATCGGCGGGACTGGGGATATCGTCGATGTAGGCGGCCCGGCCGGTGACGTGCTTGACGGCGCTCTCGTGGGCGCGGGAGGCGCCGGAGCCCCCTTGGGGGGCGACAGTCTCCCGCGCCAGGGGGGCGTCCCCCTGGTTACGTTGCCAGGAAGGCTGATCGGCGGCGGAATCGCTGCCACGAGCGGCTTCGGGCGAGGTGGAAAGCCTAGTGAGCGTACGCATCGAGAGTCACCTTGGTCGCAGGGGTATTGTTATCGGCGTCGTTGGTGGTGTCGGCCGGGGCACGGTCGGCCGCGATCATCAGGCGCAGCCGCTCGAGCAGGTTGCCGGCGGCGAGGCGCCGGTACTCCGCGCTGCCGCGCACATCGGACATCGGGGTCAGCTCCTCGGCGAGCGCCGCGCGGGCCTCGGCGAAGGCCGCGGCGTCGGGGGCATGGCCTTCCAGGGCGGCCTCGGCGGCCGGGGCGCGACGCGGGATGGCCGCCATGCCGCCGAAGGCCAGGTGGACATCGCGCATCACGCCGTCCTCGAGGCGCCAGGCGAAGGCGGCCAGCACCGCCGAGATGTCGTCCTCTCGACGCTTGGACAGCTTCCAGACCTTGAGATTCTGCTCGGCGCCCGGGCGCGGCAGGAAGATCGCGGCGATGAACTCGTCCTCGGCCAGCGCCGTGCGCTTGTAGTCGAGGAAGAAGTCCGCCAGCGGCAGCTCGCGGGTGCCCCGCGGGCCGTCCAGGCGCAGCCGGGCGTCGAGGGCCAGCAGCACCGGTGGGGTATCGCCGATCGGCGAGGCGTTGGCGATGTTGCCACCCAGCGTCGCGCGATTGCGGATCTGCGACGAGGCGAAGCGGTGCATCAGGTGCTCGAAGGCCGGGTAGTGCTCGGCCAGCAGCGGGGTCAGCCGTGCGAGGGTCACGGCGGCACCGATCCACCAGCCCTCGGCGGTCTCCTCGACGGCGTTCAGCTCGGTGACCTGGCGGACATCGATGATGTCGTCCAGGGTCTTGAGCTGCTGGGTGGTCTCGAGCCACAGGTCGGTGCCGCCGGCCACCAGCCGGGCCGCGGGGCGCCTGGCCTTGAGGGCGCGCAGGGCGGCCAGGTCCTGGGGGGCCACGTAATGGCCGGCGGCTGCCGGCGCGCCCTCGGCGGGGCGGCGTAACCAGGCCACGTTGCTGGCCAGCATGGGATCCTCGGCCCACTCGGGATCGGCCGCCGGGTAATCGCCCATGCTCAGCGCGGCGTCGCGGATCGGCCGGTAGCCGGTGCAGCGGCACAGGTTGCCCCCGAGGGCCTCCTCCAGGCGTTCCTGGGTCAGCGGGGCCGGCCGGCGGCGCTGGTTCTCGTAGAGGGTGAACAGCGACATCACGATGCCCGGCGTGCAGAAGCCGCACTGGCTGCCGTGGCAGTCGACCATCGCCGCCTGGGCGGGGTGCAGCCGCTCGCCCCGGGCCAGGCCCTCAACGGTCACCAGGTGGCAGCCCTCGAGCTGGTAGGCGGGGGTGATGCAGGCGTTGGCGTTGTGGTAGACGAGCTCGCCGGAGGCATCCGGCTCGCCGATGGCCACGGTGCAGGCCCCGCAGTCGCCGGAGGCGCAGCCTTCCTTGGTGCCGGTCTGGCCCAGTGTCGTGCGCAACAACTCGAGGATGCTGGTGTCGGCGCTCACGTCGGTGCAGCGCTGACGCCTGCCGTTGAGATAGAAGTCGATCATGGCCGGCTCCGTTTGTGGTTGTGTTGGCCGAAGGAGTAGGGGTTGAGTTGATTCTTGACCATTCGGTCAGCTTTGGCAAGTTTCCCCTGCACTTTTTTGTCGGCAGGTGGCTCGGATTGCCTTGTGGGGCGCCTCTCAGGCAAGCTTTCGTCCCACGATCGGTTCGAACAGCGAGGGCCCATGGCCAAGGCAGAACACCCAAGCGAGCAGGAAGGCGGCGCCATCCGTCGGCGCAACGAGCAGGCGATCCTGGCGGCGGCGGAGCGGGTCTTCGCCCGGCATGGCTACCGCGGGGCCAGCCTGCAGGAGATCGCCGAGCAGGCGGGCCTGCCCAAGTCCAACGTCCTCTACTACATGGGCAGCAAGCGCAAGCTCTACGTCCGGTTGCTGGAGCGGATGATGGAGCGCTGGAATGCCATGCTCGACGACATCTCGCCGGAGGACGACCCGGCCGAGGTGCTCTCCGCCTTCATCCGTTCCAAGATGCAGATCTCGCGGCGTCACCCCGAGGGCTCGCGGCTGTTCGCCAGCGAGATCCTCGGCGGCGCGCCCTTCCTGCAGGAGTACCTGAGCGGCGAGCTGCGCGACTGGGTGCAGAGCCGTGCCGCGGTGTTCCGGGAGTGGGCCGACCGTGGCCTGATGGATCCGGTCGACCCGGTCTGGCTGATCTTCCTGATCTGGTCCTCGACCCAGCATTACGCCGACTTCGAGGCCCAGGTGCTGGGCATCACCGGGCGCGAGGCGCTGAGCGACGACGACCTGGAGCGCATCACCGACTTCCTGACCCGGGTGGTCATCAAGGGCTGCGGGGTCCGCCATCCCGACCCGGCGGCCGCGCCGCGCGGGCAGCCGGCCCATTCCTGACCCGGCGCGGCGGAGAGCTGAACGCCCGCCGACCGCGCCGATGGCCGTCCGTGCCTACTGGGCGGTGAGCAGCATCAGCACCGACAGCGCCGCGGAGACCCACATCGCCGGCTTGATCTCGCCGATCCGCCCGGTCGCCGCCTTGATCAGCACGAAGCTCATGAAGCCGAAGGCGATGCCGAGGGTGATCGAGTAGGTCAGCGGCATCAGGATGATGGCCAGGAAGGCCGGCAGGGCCTGATCGAAGTGCTGCCAGTCGATCTTGCCGATCGGCGCCATCATGAACAGTCCCACCAGCACCAGGGCCGGGGCGGTGGCGATGCCGGGGACCAGCGACAGCAGCGGCGACAGGAACAGGAAGGGCAGGAAGAGCAGGGCGATGACCACGGCCACCAGGCCGGTTCTTCCGCCCTGGGCCACCCCGGCGCCGGATTCGATGAAGGTCTGGGCGGCGCTGGTGCCGAGCGGCGCGGCGATCATCGAGGCGAAGGCATCCACCGTCATGGAGCGCTTGAGGTTGCGCGGATTGCCGTCCTTGTCCTTGAGGTCGGCGGATTCCGACAGGGCCATGAAGCAGGACAGCGCATCGAAGAAGTTGGTGAACAGCATCACGAAGATGAACGGCAGGTAGGCCACCTTGAGGGCGCCGACGATATCGACCTGCATCACCGCGCCGAAGTCCGGCCAGGCGGCCAGGCCGTTCCAGGCGACCATGACCTCGTCGCCCCACAGCCGGCCCATGGGGGCGGCCAGCAGGGTGGTCAGGGCGATGCCCATGATCAGCGCGCCGTTGAAGCGCAGGATCACGAACACGCCGGTGGCGACCAGGCCGAGGAAGAAGATCGCGAGGCTCGCGTCCATGTTGCCCAGGGTGACCAGGGTGGCGTCGCTGCCGACGATGAAGCCGGCGTTCTGCAGGCCGATGAAGGTGATGAAGAGCCCGATGCCGCAGGTGATGGCGTAGCGCAGCGACAGCGGGATGGCCTCGATGATCGCCTTGCGCACGTTGAACATCGCCAGCACGGCGAACATCACCCCGGACCAGAAGACGCAGCCCAGGGCCACCTGCCAGGTCAGACCGGCGCCCAGCACCAGGGTGTAGGTGAACAGGGCGTTCATGCCCATGCCCGGCGCCACCAGGATGGGGTTGCGGGCATAGAGGCCCATGGCCAGGCTGCTCATGAAGCTGATCAGCACCGTGGCCGAGAGCGCCGCGGAGAAGGGGATCCCGGCGTCGGAGAGCACGGCCGGGTTGACCACGATGATGTACATGCCGGCGAGGAAGGTGGCGATGCCGGCCAGGATCTCGGTCTTGAGGGTGGAGCCGCGACGGCTGACGCCGAAATAGGTGTCCAGCCACGGGGCCTGGGACGTCTGCGGGACATCGCCCGCCGTGACGTCCGCGGGGCGGGCAGAGGAGGAATGTTGCATGCGTCTTACCTTTGTTGTTGGTCGGCATGGGGACGGAATTCCGATAACTTGACCTTTCGGTCAGGTTGTCGGTGGTTCAAGACTAGTCAACATGGCAGCGACTAGGCAACAGTCAGAGTGATTTTTGTATACGATTAAGTAGGTGCCGATGCACCACCATGGGAGACCGATGCCACCATGAACGATGAGGGAACCTCGCCGACGGCCTTGCCCATCGAGGCCCGGCTGGCCGAGATCCAGGCCGCCCTGGCCGACCATGCCCGGGCGCTGCTGGTGGCCGAGCCGGGGGCCGGCAAGACCACCCGGGTGCCCCTGGCCCTGCTCGAGGCCGACTGGTGTCGTGGCGGACGGCTCTTGCTGCTGGAGCCGCGCCGCGTGGCCGCGCGGCTGGCCGCCGGCTACATGGCCGCGTCCCTGGACGAGCCGGTCGGCGAGACGGTGGGCTATCGCATGCGCGGCGAGTCCCGGGTGGGCCCGGCCACGCGCCTCGAGGTGGTGACCCAGGGCGTGCTGACGCGCATGCTCCAGGACGACCCGCTGCTCGAGGGCGTGGCGGGGATCGTCTTCGACGAGTTCCACGAGCGCAGCCTGGAGGCGGACCTGGGGCTGGCGCTGGCGCTGGACGCCCAGTCGGTGCGCGAGGAGCTGCGCCTGCTGGTGATGTCGGCGACCCTGGATGTCGCCGCGCTCACCGCCGTGCTCGGCGAGGCCACGCCGGTGATCGACTGTCCGGGGCGACGGCATCCGGTCGAGACCCGTTATCGTCCGCCCCGGGCCCGGGACGACGCGGCCCGCCACCAGGCGGCGGTGGTGGCCGAGGCCCTGGCGGCCGACGACGGCGACGCCCTGGCGATCCTGCCCGGGGTCGGCGAGATCCGCCGGCTGGCCGGGCACCTGGCCGAGCGCCTGCCCGACGTCGCCGTCCACGAGCTGCACGGCCGGCTGCCGCTGGACGCTCAGCGCCGGGCGCTGCGCCCGGACCCGCAGGGGCGCCGCCGGGTGGTGCTGGCCACCGCCATCGCCGAGTCCAGCGTGACCGTGGACGGGGTACGGCTGGTCGTCGACGCCGGCCGCGAGCGCCTGCCGGTGTTCCAGCCGCGCACGGGGCTGACGCGGCTGGAGACCCGGCGCGTCAACCGGGCCAGCGCCGAGCAGCGCCGCGGGCGGGCGGGTCGCCAGGGCCCCGGCGTCTGCTACCGGCTGTGGGCCGAGGAGCAGCCGCTGGCCCCGGACCGCGAGCCAGAGATCCGCCAGGCCGACCTGGCGCCGCTGGCCTTCGAACTGGCGCGCTGGGGGATCGCCGATCCCGACGCCCTGACCTGGGTCACGCCGCCCTCGGCGGCGGCGCTGGCCGCCGGTCGCGAGCTGCTCGCGCGCCTCGGGCTGCTGGATGCCGGACATCGGCTGACCCCGCTGGGCCGGGCCTGCACCCGTTGGCCCACCCACCCGCGCCTGGCGGTGATGCTCGAGCGGGCCGGCGAACTCGCGGCGCAGGGCCTGGCCTGTGGCCTCGCCGCGCTGCTCGAGGGCCGCGACGCCGATGCCGAGCGCGACCTGGCCACGGCACTCGAGCGTCGCTTCGCCGCCCCCGGCGAGGATCACGCCTGGCAGCGCGACGCCCGGCGGCTGGCGCGCCGCATGGGTTGCCGGCTCGAGGCGCCGGGCCTGGCCCCGCTCGGCGAATTGCTGGCCCTGGCCTGGCCCGAGCGGGTCGCCCAGCGGCTCGCGTCCGGGCGCTTCCGGCTGGCCGGCGGCGGCCAGGCGACCCTGCCCGGCGAGCATCCCCTGGCCCACGCCGAGCTGCTGGTGGCGGTGGAACTCGACGGCGAGGCCGGCGGCGGGCGGATCTTCCGGGCCGCGGCCCTCGACGAGACGCGGCTGACGGCCCTGCACCCGGAGGCCGGCGAATGGCGCGAGCACCTCGAATGGTCCGACGAGGCGGGTCGGCTGGTCGGCGAACGCCGGCGCGGCCTGGGGGCGGTGGTGCTCGAGCGACGGCCCCTGCACGACCTGCCACCGGAGGCGGTGCGCCGGGCACTGCTCGCGGCGCTGCGGCGCCGCGAGCGCCTGCCCCTCGACGAGGCGGCCGAGCAGCTGCGCGGCCGGGTCGCCCTGCTGCGCCGCGAGCAGGGCGCGCCCTGGCCCGACTGGTCCGATGCCGCGCTGCTCGAGGACCTCGAGGCCTGGCTCGCCCCCTACCTCGACGGACTGACGCGCCTCGAGGCGGTGGAGCGATTGCCGTTCGCCCGGATCCTGCTCGATCGTCTCGACTGGCCATTGCGCTCCCGGCTCGACGAGCTGGCGCCGACCCACCTGGCGGTGCCCAGCGGCTCGCGGATCCGCCTGGACTACCGGGGCGAGACGCCGGTGCTGGCGGTCAAGCTCCAGGAGGTGTTCGGCTGGCGCGAGGCGCCGCGGCTGGTCGGCGGGCGGGTCGCGCCGCTGCTGCACCTGCTGTCCCCGGCGCGGCGGCCGCTGCAGGTGACCGCGGACCTGGCGAGCTTCTGGACCAACGGCTATCCGGAGGTGCGCAAGGACATGCGCGGCCGCTACCCCAAGCACCCCTGGCCGGAAGACCCCTGGTCGGCCCAGGCGACTGCGCGCACCAAGCGCCGCTAGGCCATGTCCGAACAGTGCCTGCGCTCGTCGATTTCTCGGTGAGCCTGGGGCAGTAACTTACATCCACCATGGACACCATCACCCGATGACGAAACGCCACAATTGCCCCTGCGGCAGCGGCCTGCCGCTGGCAGACTGCTGCGGGCCCTACCACCGGGGCGAGCCGGCGCCGACCCCCGAGGCGCTGATGCGCTCGCGCTACAGCGCCTTCGCCCTGGGCCTCACCGACTACCTGCTGGCCACCTGGGCTCCCGAGAGCCGGCCGGCCGAGCTGCCCCCCGACGAGGCCACCCGCTGGGTGCGCCTGGAGATCCTCGAGCATGGCGAGTCGGGCGATGCCGGCACGGTGCACTTTCGCGCCACCTTCCGCGAGGGGCGCCGCTGGGGCGTGCTGGAGGAGCGCTCGCGCTTTCGCCGCGAGGAAGGGCGCTGGCGCTACGTGGACGGCGACCCCTCGATGACGCGCCTCAAGCCGGGGCGCAACGATCCCTGTCCCTGCGGCAGCGGGCGAAAGGGCAAGGCCTGCTGCGTGCGTTAGGAAATCGCTGATTCATTGCTGCGCTCGATATCCTGGGCGCTGGCGGTGCCGGGACGCCGGACCGCTCAAATCCTCATTGAACCCCAGTCAACTGCGGTTGCTCCGCTCCGGCAGCGCCCAGCCTCTCGTCGCTCGCGACATGAATCAACGTTTCCGCTGAGCATTTTCCCTGAAAGCAAGAGGCCCCGCCGGTAAGCCGGCGGGGCCTCTCGCGTTTCGTGGCGTCCGGGGGCTCAGAGCGTCATGGCGGCGAGCCAGCCGAAGGCGATCAGCGGGATGTTGTAGTGCAGGAAGGTCGGCACCACGCTGTCCCAGATATGGTCGTGCTGGCCGTCGGCGTTGAGGCCGGCGGTGGGGCCGAGGGTGGAATCCGAGGCCGGCGAGCCGGCATCGCCCAGCGCCGCGGCGGTGCCCACCAGGGCGATGGTGGCCATCGGCGAGAAGCCGAAGTTGATGGCCAGCGGCACGTAGAGCGAGGCGATGATCGGGATCGTCGAGAAGGACGAGCCGATGCCCATGGTGATGAACAGGCCGACGAGCAGCATGATCAGGGCGGCGAGGCCCTTGTTGTCGCCGATCAGCTCGGTGGAGCTCGTCACCAGGGTCTCGACCTGGCCACTGGCCTGCATGACGCTGGCGAAACCGGCCGCCGAGATCATGATGAAGCCGACCAGCGCCATCATGCGCATGCCCTCGGTGAAGATGCTGTCCTGCTCGTGCCAGTGGAAGACGCCGCTCACCGACAGCAGGGCGAAGCCGAACAGGCCGCCGAGCACCATGGAGCCGCTCAGCAGCTGCACCACCACGGTCCCCACCAGGGCCAGCCCCAGCACGACCATCTGCCAGGGCTTGAGGTGGCCTGCGGCCTCGGCGGGTGTCTCATCGCCGTGGGCCAGGTCGCGGTCCGCGTAGTCCCGCTTGCCGCGATAGCTCACCAGTACTGCCACGGCGAGACCCAGTGCCATGCCGGCGATGGGTACCACCATGGCCATCGGGACCATGTCCGCGGTGACGTCCAGGCCGTTGTCGTTGAGGTTGGTGAGCAGGATGTCGTTGAGAAAGATCGAGCCGAAGCCCACCGGCAGCAGCATGTAGGGGGCGGTGATGCCGAAGGTGATCACGCAGGCCACGACGCGACGGTCGAGCCTCAGGTGGTTCATCAGCTTGAGCAGCGGTGGCACCAGCACCGGGATGAAGGCGATATGCACCGGGATCAGGTTCTGGGAGCTGATCGAGAAGGCCAGCAGCACGCCGAGCAGGGTGAGGACGATGGTCTGGCGATGGGGGATGCCCTCGTCGAGATGCAACCCGGCGATGGCCTTCTGGGAGAGCAGCTGGGTGATCCCCGAGCGCGACAGGGCCACGGCGAAGGCGCCGAGCACGGCGTAGGAGATGGCCACGGTGGCGCCGTTGCCGAGGCCCTCGTTGAAGGCGTCCATGATCTCGCCGATCGGCATGCCGGCGTAGAGGCCGCCGGCCAGGGTGGCGGCGATCAGCGCGAAGACCACGGAGACCCGCATCAGGCTGAGGGTGACCATGATCAGGATGGAGAGCACGATGGCGTTCATGTGGGGTCCTTGCTCGAAGGGTGGGCGGGGCGACTGCAAAAGCCGCACATTGTAACGGCGCTGTGGCTGGGTGCCAGTCGTCACCCGGCGTCCGGCGGCGATCCGGCCAGCGTAGTCGAGCGAGGCGGGGGTGGAACGCGGCCGGCCTGCCCTCGGGCAGGCCGGCGTCTGGCGTCTCAGAGGGTCATGGCGGCGAGCCAGCCGAAGGCGATCAGCGGGATGTTGTAGTGCAGGAAGGTCGGCACCACGCTGTCCCAGATATGGTCGTGCTGGCCGTCGGCGTTGAGGCCGGCGGTGGGGCCGAGGGTGGAATCCGAGGCCGGCGAGCCGGCATCGCCCAGCGCCGCGGCGGTGCCCACCAGGGCGATGGTGGCCATCGGCGAGAAGCCGAAGTTGATGGCCAGCGGCACGTAGAGCGAGGCGATGATCGGGATCGTCGAGAAGGACGAGCCGATGCCCATGGTGATGAACAGGCCGACCAGCAGCATCACCAGGGCGGCGAGGCCCTTGTTGTCGCCGATCAGCTCGGTGGAGCTCGTCACCAGGGTCTCGACCTGGCCGCTTTCCTGCATGACGCTGGCGAAGCCGGCCGCCGAGATCATGATGAAGCCGACCAGCGCCATCATGCGCATGCCCTCGGTGAAGATGCCGTCCTGCTCGTGCCAGCGGAAGACGCCGCTCACCGAGAGCAGGGCGAAGCCGAAGATGCCGCCCAGAACCATCGAGCCGGTGACCAGCTGGGTGGCCACGGTGCCGCCCAGGGCGATGGCCAGCACGCCGAGCTGCCAGGGCTTGAGGTGCCCGGCCGCCTGGGCCTGGCTCTCGTCGCCGTGGGCCAGGTCCAGGTCCCGGTACTCCCGCTGGTCGCGATAGCTGAACAGCAGGGCGGCCAGCAGTCCCACTCCCATGCCGCCGATGGGCACGATCATGGCCATCGGCACCATGCTCGCCGACACCTCGAGGCCGAGGCTGGCGCCACTCTCGTTGATGTTGGCTAGCAGGATGTCGTGGAGGAAGATCGAGCCGAAGCCTACCGGCAGCAGCATGTAGGGCGCGGTGATGCCGAAGGTGATCACGCAGGCCACGGCGCGACGGTCGAGCTTCAGGTGGTTCATCAGCTTGAGCAGCGGCGGCACCAGCACCGGGATGAAGGCGATATGCACCGGGATCAGGTTCTGGGAGCTCACCGCGGCGGCCAGCAGCATCCCCAGCAGCCCGAAGCTGATCAGCCGACGCTTGGGGATGCCTTCATCGAGCCGGAGGCCGGCGATGGCCTTACGGGAGAGCAGCTCGGTGATCCCCGAGCGCGACAGGGCCACGGCGAAGGCGCCGAGCACGGCATAGGAGATGGCGACGGTGGCGCCGTTGCCCAGGCCGTCATTGAAGGCGTCCATGATCTCGCCGATCGGCATGCCGGCATAGAGCCCGCCGACCAGGCTGGCGACGATCAGGGAGAAGACCACGGAAACGCGGGCGAGACTCAGCGTGACCATCACCAGGATGGCCAGGACGACAGCATTCATGAAGGGTCCTTGGAAGAGCGGTGTTGTTGTTGGCACTCGAGCGAGCGTCCGCCCGCCCCCGGCCGGGGACGAGCGGGCGTGGAGAGCATCCTCAGTGGCTGGGCAGCAGCTCGGCGGGCACCAGCTGGCTCAGGGTGCGCTCGGCCAGCAGGGCCGTGGCGGCCTCGATGTCCGGGGCGAAGAAGCGGTCGCGGTCGTAGTGGGCGACGCGCTCGCGCAGTGCACGGCGGGCCTCCTCCAGGGGCTCGGTGGTCGCGAGGCCCCGGCGGAAGTCCAGCCCCTGGCAGGCGGCCAGCCATTCGATGGCCAGGATGCCGCGCACGTTGTCGGCCATCTCCCACAGGCGCTTGCCGGCGGCCGGAGCCATGGAGACGTGATCCTCCTGGTTGGCCGAGGTGGGCAGGCTGTCGACGCTGTGCGGGTGGGCCAGGGCCTTGTTCTCGCTGGCCAGGGCGGCGGCGGTGACCTGGGCGATCATGAAGCCGGAGTTGACCCCGCCGTTCTCCACCAGGAAGGGCGGCAGCTGGGACATGTGCTGGTCCATCATCAGCGAGACGCGGCGCTCGGTGAGCGAGCCGATCTCGGCGATGGCCAGTGCCAGGTTATCGGACGCCATGGCCACCGGCTCGGCATGGAAGTTGCCGCCGGAGATGATGTCGCCCTGCTCGGCGAACACCAGGGGATTGTCGGAGACCGCATTGACCTCGACGGCCAGCACCTCGGCGGCCTGGCGGAGCTGGGTCAGGGCGGCGCCCATCACCTGGGGCTGGCAGCGCAGGGAGTAGGGGTCCTGGACCTTGCCGCAATGGGCGTGGGAGTCGCTGATCTCGCTGCGACTGCCCAGCAAGTGGCGATAGGCACCGGCGGCGTCGATCTGGCCGCGCTGGCCGCGCACCTCGTGGATGCGCGCATCGAAGGGCGAGCGCGAGCTCAGGGTCGCCTCCACGGTCAGCGAACCGCACACCGTGGCCGCCGCGAACAGGTCCTCGGCCTCGAACAGGCCCTTGAGGGCGTAGGCGGTGGACACCTGGGTACCGTTGAGCAGCGCCAGGCCCTCCTTGGGCGCCAGTCGGAGCGGCTCGAGGCCGGCCACGGCCAGTGCCTCCGTGGCCGCCAGCCATTCGCCCTGGTGACGGGCCTTGCCCTCGCCGAGCAGCACCACGCTCATGTGGGCCAGCGGGGCCAGGTCGCCGGAGGCGCCGACCGAGCCCTTGAGCGGGATATGCGGATAGACCTCGGCGTTGACCAGGGCCACCAGGGCGTCCAGCACCTCGCGGCGGATGCCGGAGTAGCCTCGGGCCAGGCTGTTGACCTTGAGGACCATGATCAGCCGCACCAGCGCATCACTCATGGGCTCGCCGACGCCGGTGGCATGCGACAGCACCAGCGAACGCTGCAGGTCCTCGAGGTGGTCCCTCTCGATGCGGGTCTGGGCCAGCAGGCCGAAGCCGGTGTTGATGCCGTAGACGGTACGGTCTTCCTCGACCACCCGGTTGACGCAGTCGACGCCCTGCTGGATGTCGGCATTGGCGCTCGCGGGCAGGCTGACCTGCACCGGGGCCTCGAAGGCCTGGCGCGCCTGGGCCAGGATCATCTGGCCGGGATGGATTTCGAGATGGTTCATAGGGGAGTTCCTTGACTGTGCCGGGTCGGAACCTGGCCGGGGCCGGTCGTCGCGAGGGCGCCAGGACCCTGCGCATCGACCCGCCCCGGCGCGTCTTGCCCCGGCGGTCCTTAGGGGAAGACGCTGTTACTGGTTGACCATCGGCAGGTCGAGACCGTTCTCGACGGCGCAGCGCCTGGCGATGTCGTAGCCGGCGTCGGCGTGACGCATCACCCCGGTGCCCGGGTCGTTGCGCAGTACCCGGCCCAGGCGGGCGTGGGCGTCGTCGCTGCCGTCGGCGACGATCACCACCCCGGCGTGCTGCGAGTAACCCATGCCCACGCCGCCGCCGTGATGCAGCGACACCCAGGTGGCGCCGCCGGCGGTATTGAGCAGGGCGTTGAGCAGCGGCCAGTCGGAGACCGCATCGGAGCCGTCCTGCATCGCCTCGGTCTCGCGGTTGGGGCTCGCCACCGAGCCGGAGTCCAGGTGGTCGCGGCCGATGACCACCGGCGCCTTGAGCTCGCCGCTGGCGACCATCTCGTTGAAGGCCTGGCCCAGGCGGGCGCGGTCCTTGAGGCCGACCCAGCAGATGCGCGCCGGCAGGCCCTGAAAGGAGATCCGCTCGCGGGCCATGTCCAGCCAGTTGTGCAGGTGCGGATCGTCCGGGATCAGCTCCTTGACCTTCTGGTCGGTCTTGTAGATGTCCTCGGGATCGCCGGACAGCGCCGCCCAGCGGAAGGGGCCGATGCCCTGGCAGAACAGCGGGCGGATGTAGGCCGGCACGAAGCCGGGGAAGTCGAAGGCGTGCTCGACACCTTCCTCGAGGGCCATCTGGCGGATGTTGTTGCCGTAGTCGAAGGTCGGGATGCCCTGGGCCTGGAAGTCGAGCATGGCACGCACGTGGACGGCCATGGAGTGCTTGGCGGCCTTGACCACCGCCTCGGGCTCGGCCTCGCCGCGGGCCACGTACTCGTCCCAGGTCCAGCCGGCGGGCAGGTAGCCGTGCAGCGGGTCGTGGGCGCTGGTCTGGTCGGTGACCATGTCCGGCCTCACGCCGCGGCGCACCAGCTCGGGGAGCACGTCGGCGGCATTGGCGCACAGGCCGATGGAGATCGCCTTGCCCTCGGCAGTGTAGCGCTCGAGGCGGGCCAGGGCGTCGTCCAGGTCCGTGGCCTGCTCGTCCAGGTAGCGGGTGCGCAGGCGGAAGTCGAGGCGCGACTGCTGGCACTCGATGTTCAGCGAGCAGGCGCCGGCGAGCGTGGCGGCCAGCGGCTGGGCGCCGCCCATGCCGCCGAGGCCGGCGGTGAGGATCCAGCGGCCGGTGAGCTCGCCGGCGTAGTGCTGGCGGCCGGCCTCGACGAAGGTCTCGTAGGTGCCCTGGACGATGCCCTGGGAGCCGATGTAGATCCACGAGCCGGCGGTCATCTGGCCATACATCATCAGGCCTTTCCTATCCAGCTCGTTGAAGTGCTCCCAGGTGGCCCAGGCCGGCACCAGGTTGGAATTGGCGATGAGTACCCGGGGGGCATCCTTGTGGGTCTCGAATACGCCCACCGGCTTGCCGGACTGGATCAGCAGGGACTGGGTGTCCTCCAGGCGCTGGAGGGTCTCGACGATCCGGTCGAAGCATTCCCAGTCGCGGGCGGCGCGGCCGATGCCGCCGTAGACCACCAGGTCCTCGGGGCGCTCGGCGACGTCCGGGTGCAGGTTGTTCATCAGCATGCGCAGCGGCGCCTCACAGAGCCAGCTCTTGCAGGAGAGCTCGGGCCCGGTGGGGGCGGCGATCCGGCGGCCGGGGTCGTGACGGGGATCGGTGGGCAGGGGGTGGTGCTGGGTCATGGCGAGTGTCCTCTCGGGGTAGGGATATCGGGTAGAGGTGCGGAATCGGCCTAGCCGTTCAGGGTCAGCAGATGGACAAGCCGTGCCGCCGCCCTGGCGGTACGGTTGTCGATGTCGTAGGCGGGGTTGAGCTCGGCCAGGTCGGCCAGGCGCAACTTGCCGCTGTCACGGATCACCTCGATCAGCGGCTCGAGCAGCGCCAGCGACACGCCACGGGCGGCGGGAGCGCTGACCCCCGGCGCCTCGGCGGCGGGCAGCACGTCCAGATCGATGGTCAGGTAGAGGTGGTCGCAACGGGCCGCGAAGCGCCCGAGGTCTCGGACGATGGCGTCGAGGCGCTGCGGGACGAAGTCGCGATCCTCGCGGATCAGCACGTCGAGTTCCTCGGCCCGGCGGAACAGTGCCCGGGTGTTGGCGGCCCGGCTGGCGCCCAGGCAGGCATAGCGGAAGGGCCAGCCCCGGGCCCGGCACTGCTCGGCGATCTGGGCGAAGGGCGTGCCGGACGAGCGCACCTGCGACGGGTCGCGCAGGTCGAAGTGGGCATCGAGGTTGACGATGCCGATCCGCGGGGCGCTCTCCCGCGCCGCAACGTGCCGGGCCAGGCCCGACCAGCTGGCATAGGCGACCTCATGGCCGCCGCCCAGCACGATGGGCAGGTGGCCGCCGTCGAGCAGCGGGGCCAGTCGCGCGGCCAGTGCTTCCTGGGCGGCCTCGAGGGCATCGCCCTCGCAGCTCACGTCGCCGGCATCGAAGGCGGGGCCCTGGCGGTGCCAGGCCAGCGGGGCCAGGGCCCGGCGGATGGCCGCCGGGCCGGCCGCGGCGCCGGTCCGTCCCTGGTTGCGAGCCACGCCGGCGTCGCTGGCGAAGCCGACCAGCACGGTGCCGGGGGCGGCCCCGGCCTCGATCGGACGGATGCGCTGATGCCAGCGCTCGCTGTCCGGTTCCGGGTCGGTGCGGCCCTGCCACGGGGTCATGTCGAGGGTCGCGGTGTTGTCGCGCTTAGTCGTCATGGCTGAGGACTCCGTTGAAGACACGCTGACGTAGGCGGCCCGGCTGGACGGCGTAGGCCAGCTCGGCCGGGGCGTCGATGTTCCACACGCAGAGATCGGCCGGCGCCCCCTCGCGGAGCCGCCCCAGTTCCGGCCGGCCCAGGGCCGCGGCGCCGTGGGCGCTCATCCCGGCCAGCGCCTCCGAGGGAGTGAGACGAAACAGGGTGCAGGCCAGGTTGAGCATCAGGGTCGGCATGAACAGCGGCGAGCTGCCCGGATTGGCGTCGGTGGCCACGGCCATGGGCACCCCGGCCTCGCGCAGGGCGGCGATGGGCGGCACCCGGGTCTCGCGCAGGGTGTGGAAGGCGCCGGGGAGGATCACCGCCACGCTGCCGGCCTCGCGTAGGGCCCGGACCCCGGCCTCGTCCAGGTATTCGATATGGTCCGCGGACAGGGCGCCGTGGCGGGCCGCCATGGCGCTGCCGCCGAGATTGGAAAGCTGCTCGGCATGGGCCTTGATAGGCAGGCCGTGGGCCTCGGCGGCCCGGAAGACGCGCTCGCACTGGGCCACCGAGAAGGCGATCGTCTCGCAGAAGACATCGACGGCATCGGCCAGACCCTCGGCGGCGGCCGCCGGGATCATCTCGTCGCAGACCAGGTCGATGTAGCCATCCGGGTCGTCCCGGTATTCCGGCGGCAGGGCATGGGCACCTAGCAGGGTGGTGACGACCCGCACAGGCAGGGCCTCGCCCAGGCGGCGGGCGACGCGCAGCATCTTCAGCTCATCGGCCACCGTGAGGCCGTAGCCCGACTTGATCTCCACCGTGGTCGCGCCGTCGGCGAGCATCGCCTCCAGGCGGGGCAGGGCGGCGGCGAACAGGGCATCCTCGTCGGCCTGGCGGGTGGCCGCCACGGTGCTCAGGATGCCGCCGCCGCGACGGGCGATCTCCGCGTAGCTGGCTCCTTCGAGGCGGGCCTCGAACTCCCCGGCGCGGCCGCCGCCAAAGACGAGGTGGGTATGGCAGTCCACCAGGCCGGGGGTCATGACCCCGCCGTGGCCCATGTCCCGGCAGCCCTCGGCCAGGGCGGCGTCGAGCTGGCGCATCGGGATCAATCGGGCGATGTGCTCCCCCTCGACGATGACTGCCATGGGCTCGGGCCGCGTCGCCAGCCCGTCGAAGACGGTGACGTCGCGCCAGAGCAGGCGGGTCGGCGTTGCCTGAGTCATGAGAAGGTCTCCGGGTTGCTTTGTATATACAAATGCTAGCCGAACTCTCGGTCCGCGTCACCCCCTCGTGGCGAGAACCTGGATCGGGCTTGGCGAGGCGCAGTAGGACGCTAGCCTTATATTTAAAACCTGTAAAAACAAATGTATAAGATGTGATTTGCTTGAGTGGGCACGCGGAGGAGGGTCTCGGGTAGACCAAAGTATAAGGGGGTGGCGCGGGTCTTGGTTGGCGCCGTGAGACAACATATTGTATATACATTACACGGCACCCCGAGGCCGTCCTCACAACGACAACCCAGGAGCCTTCCATGTCTGTTCCCCCCTCCCTTCCCCAGGCCGAGCGACGGCATTCGGCCGCCACCGTGCTGAAACTCTTCCTGCCCAGCCTGCTGGGCGTGCTGATCTTCTTCGTGCCGCTGACCCTCGCGGGTAAGACCACCATCCCGCTGGACCACATGGTCACCGGGGCCAAGGCGCTGCTGGGCGAGGCCAGTGGCGTCTACGCCCTGGCGCTGATCGTGGCGGGGGCCCTCTACCCGCTCTATACGGGCAGCTGGCGGCGCAGCCTGACCGACCGGATCTTCACCGTGCTCAAGTTCGCCGGCATCGCGACCGCGGTGCTGGCGCTGACCGGCTGGGGGCCGGCCTTCCTGCACACGCCGGACATGCTGCCTTTCCTGTTCGAGAAGCTGGTGATCCCGGTGGGGCTGATCGTGCCGATCGGCGCCATCTTCCTGGCGCTGCTGATCGGCTTCGGGCTGCTCGAGCTGATCGGGGTGCTGGTCCAGCCGGTGATGCGCCCGATCTGGCGGACGCCGGGGCGCAGCGCCATCGACGCCGTGGCCTCCTTCGTGGGCAGCTATTCCATCGGCCTGCTGATCACCAACCGGGTCTACCAGGCCGGCGAGTATTCCGCTCGCGAGGCGGCGATCATCGCCACGGGCTTCTCCACCGTCTCGGCGACCTTCATGATCATCGTCGCCAAGACCCTGGACCTGATGGCCGTGTGGAACGCCTACTTCTGGCTGACCCTGGTCATCACCTTCCTGGTCACCGCCATCACCGTGCGGATTCCGCCGCTGTCCCGCATGGATGACGCCAAGACCGCCCCGGAGCCCGAGGCGGCTCCCGGCAAGCGGCTGGCCACCGCCTGGCAGACCGGGCTGGACGTGGCGGCCAGGGCGCCGAGCCTGCCGTCAAGCGTGGCGCTGAACTTTCGCGAGGGTCTGGTGATGGCGATCAGCATCCTGCCGTCGATCATGTCGGTGGGGCTGGCGGGGCTGCTGCTGGCCAAGTACACCCCGGTATTCGAGTGGCTCGGCTGGCTGTTCTATCCCTTCGTCGCCGTCTGGGGTCTCGAGGAGGCGGCGGGCGTGGCCCAGGCCTCGGCCGCCGGTCTGGCCGAGATGTTCCTGCCGGCCCTGCTGATGGGCGATGCCGGTTTCGTGGCGCGCTTCGCCACCGGGGTGGTCTCGGTGTCCGCGGTGCTGTTCTTCTCCGCCTCGATACCCTGCATCCTCTCCACCAGCATTCCGCTGTCGGTGGGGCGCATCGTCATCGTCTGGTTCCTGCGGGTGGCGCTGAGCCTGCTGCTGGCCGTGCCGGCCGGCTACCTGGTCCAGCCGTTGATCGGCTAGCCGGGGGCTCCGCCAGGTCGGCGGAGAATGACGGGACGGGAGGCCCGGGCGGCCGGAGGCGAGAGGCCTCCGGCCGCGTTGCGTTCAGGGATGGCGTCAGCCGGTATGCAGGGAGGAGCGCAGCTTGTAGCGGTCCCCGGGGTGGAGCAGCCGGGCATAGCTGACCAGGTGATCGCCGGACCAGGTGCGCCGGATCATGCGCAGGCAGGGCTGCTCCGGGCGAATCTCCAGTCGGTCGGCGGTGGCGGCATCCACCAGCACGGCCTCGACGACATGTTCCACGTCGCTGATCGGGCAGGCCGCCACCAGCACCTCATTGGGCGTCACGCGGGTGAAGTCCGTCTCCAGGTAGTGGGGCACATGGCGCGGATTGACATAGCGGTCCTCCAGCTGGATGGGCACGCCGTCCTCGCGATGGATGATCAGGGTGTGGAAGACCCGGGTGCCCAGGCGGACCCCGAGGCGCATCGAGACCTCGTCGCCGGCCTCCAGGGCCTCGGCGGACAGCACCTGGCTGGTGTGGCCATGGCCGCGGCCGGCCACCTCGGCGGCGATGTTGTGGACCTCGACGAGGGAGGACTCCGCCTTGTGGTCGGTGACGAAGGTCCCGACCCCCGGCTGGCGCGTCAGGTAGCCCTGCTGCACGAGGTCGCGGATCGCCTTGTTGGCGGTCATGCGACTGACGCCGAAGTCGCGGGCCAGCCGTTCCTCGGGCGGGATCTGGTGGTGAGGGGGCCATTCGCCGTCGCGAATCTTCTCCAGCAGGTGCTGCTGGATCCTGAGGTAGAGCGGGAGAGTGCTGCCCATGGTCGGCCGCGAATCCTTCACTGGTGGTGTCGATGGCGTCGTGCCGAACAGTCTACCCGGGGGCGTGGCTTGGGGCACCCCATGGCGCCCGCATCGGCGCGACGGCGCCTGCTCTCGGCGGCGCGGCATGGCGGCGTCACTTGCCGGGACGTCGAACTTCCATAATGTTGATACTAGAGCGTCCCCTGACGCGCGGGTCGACGACGTCACCGCAATCATTCCACGGGGAAGTTCGCGACGGGAGGTAACAGGTACAGGGAGGCGTGCACCTTGTGGCGTCGTGTCGCCCGCTCCAGCAAGTGGAGGGCGAGTCATGTCACGTCTGTATTTCCTGACTCCTGACCTGGATACGACCGTCAACATCGCCCAGGAACTCGACGACCTCGGGCTGACCCGCGAACAGGTGCATGTCACCGGGCGCGACTGGCAGCATCTCGAGGAGCGCGGAGTCAACAACGCCACGCTGCGCCAGACCTCGGATGTCGTGCATGCCGCCTATCGGGGGGTGCTCTATGGGGCTCCCCTGGGGGTGGTGCTGGGTGTGCTGGTGTATTTCATCCTGGGGCCGGATATCGGTGTCGGCGCCACGCCCATCATCGTCGGCATGGGCATCGGTGGCGGCCTGTTCGGGGTGTGGGTCAGCACCATGGTCGGCGTATCGGTGCACGACGCCAAGGTCGACAAGTACGAGGACGAGCTCGAGCGAGGCGCCTTCCTGATGATGGTCGACGTCTCCGATCAGCGAGAGGAGCGGATCCGCTCGATCATCCACCGCCACCACCCCGAGGTCACCATCGACAAGGTCACCGCCTGGGAGCGCCAGCATCACCTGGGAACGGGCGACTAGCTCCCGCTGGCACCGCCTCCGGCCGGGACGACGTCGCGGGGTCTGTCGGGTTACCATCGCCTGTTCCAGTGACGCGACAATCGAGGTGACCATGACCGATGCCCGCCTGCAGAGTCCCGCCGCCTCGCGCAATCGTGTCCCGCTTCTCGAGGTGCTGGCCGGGCTGCTGCCCGAGCGAGCCCGGGTACTGGAACTGGCCGCCGGCAGCGGCGAGCACGCGCTCCACTTCGCCCGCGCGATGCCCGGCTGGGACTGGCTGCCCAGCGACCCGCAGCCACGTGCGCGCGCCTCCATCGCCGCCTGGCGGGACGCGCTCGGGCCGCCCAACCTGCGTTCACCCCTCGATCTGGACGTCTTCGGCGACTGGCCCGAGGGCGGGTTCGAGGCGGTCGTGGCCATCAACCTTCTGCATATCGCCCCCTGGGACGTGACCGCGACGCTGATGGCGCGGGCCGCGCGGTACCTGGAGCCGGAAGGCGTGCTCTTCCTCTATGGCCCCTATCGGCGGGGTGGGCGGCATACCTCGGACAGCAACGCGGCCTTCGACGCGGACCTCCGGGCGCGTGATCCACGCTGGGGCATTCGCGACCTGGAGGCGGTCACGGCGGAGGCCGAGGGCCATGGCCTGCGTCTCGAGCGAGTGGTGCAGATGCCGGCCAACAACCTCAGCCTGGCCTGGCGCCGGCCCTGAGACCCTGGTTGGCCAGCCGCGCCGAGAGTGGCGGGCTCCCCGCCGAGTCACTAGAGTGACTAGTACGCATGCCGGGCCGTCTCGGCATGGCATGCGGGGAGGGGCCGTCCATGGCTATCGCGATTGCACTGATCGTTCTGGCCGGGGGCTCGGTACTGTTCTATTTCCTCAGCCCCTGGCACCTCACCCCCCTGGCCTCCAACTGGGGCGCCATCGATGACACCATCATCATCACCTTCTGGGTGACCGGCGTGGTCTTCCTGGCCATTTCCCTGTTCATGGCCGTCGCCCTGATCCGCTATCGCCACCAGCACCACCGGCGCGCCCTCTACGAGCCGGAGAACAAGCGGCTCGAACTCTGGCTGACCGGCATCACCACCCTGGGCATCGCTGCCCTGCTGGCCCCCGGGCTCTTCGTGTGGGGCGATTTCGTGCGTGCTCCGGACGATGCCCACGAGGTGGAGGTGGTCGGCCAGCAGTGGCATTGGAGCTTTCGTTTCCCGGGCCGGGACGGTGTCTTCGGCGACGCCCGCAATGCGCTGATCGATGTGGCCAATCCCTTCGGCCTCGTGGCCGATGACCCGCATGGCCAGGACGATGTGCTGGTGGATCATCCCGCTGTGCTGTTGCCCGTCGACCGCCCGGTGCGGGTGCTGCTGCGTTCCAAGGATGCGCTGCACAACTTCAAGGTGCCGGCGTTCCGCGCCAAGATGGATGCGGTCCCGGGCCAGGTCACCTCCTTCTGGTTCACCCCCACGCGTACCGGCGAGTTCCAGGCGGTGTGCGCCGAGCTGTGCGGCATCGCGCACTTCGCCATGCGCGCCCGCGTCCAGGTGGTCGAGCCGCAGCGCTTCGACGCCTGGCTGGCCGAGCAACCCACCCATGGCGAGCGGATCGCCCGGGGGCCGGGCAATCCCGAGGCGGGCCAGGCGCACTATGCGGCCTGCCAGGCCTGCCACGGGCCCCGGGGGCAGGGCCAGCAAGCCACCAACGCGCCACGCCTCGCCGGCCTGGATGCCAGATACCTGCGCCGCCAGCTGCACAACTTCCGCGTCGGCGCCCGCGGCACCCGGGAGGGTGACGACTTTGGTCGGCAGATGCGGCCCTTCGCCCAGTCCCTGCCGGACGAGGCGGCGATCCGCGACCTGGCCGCCTATATCGAGACCCTGCCGCTGGCGCCCACCGCCGCGACCGTCGAGGGCGATCGGCGGCTGGGAGAGCGGCTCTACCGAAGCTGTGCTACCTGCCACGGTCCCCAGGGGCGGGGGCGGGCAGCCTATCGCGCGCCGCGCCTGGCGGGCATGAGCGACTGGTACCTGGTGCGTCAGCTCGAGCACTTCCGCGCCGGCATCCGCGGGCGGCATCCCCAGGATGCCTATGGCAACCAGATGGTCGACATGGCCCAGGTGCTGGTGGATGACGCCGCCGTGCGCAGCGTGGTGGCCTACATCGGTGGCCTGGCCACGGAGGAATGAACCATGGGCGAACGCGAATACGATGCCAGCTCCCACGCTCCGCCGGCCGAGGTCGAGGAGATGGAACTGGTCCATCCCAGGACCTTCCTCGGCAAGTACATCTGGAGCCAGGACGCCAAGGTCATCGCCGTGCAGTACGCGCTCACCGCCACCGCCATCGGCCTGGTGGCCCTGGTGCTGTCGCTGCTGATGCGCCTGCAACTGGGCTTTCCCAACAGTCTCGCGCTGATCGACCCGGGCAGTTACCTGCAGTACGTGACCATGCACGGCATGATCATGGTGGTCTACCTGCTCACGGCGATCTTCCTGGGGGGCTTCGGCAACTACCTGATCCCGTTGATGTGTGGCGCCCGGGACATGGCCTTTCCGTACCTCAACATGCTCAGTTACTGGGTCTACCTGGCGTCGGTACTGATCCTGGTGGCCGGCTTCTTCGTGGGCGGTGGCAGTTCCGGCGCCGGCTGGACGCTGTACCCGCCTCAGTCGATCACCCCGGGCACGCCGGGGGCCGACGCCGGCATCATCCTGATGCTGGTGTCGCTGGCGGTGTTCATCATCGGCTTCACGATGGGGGGGCTGAACTATGTGGTGACCGTGCTCCAGGGGCGGGCCCGAGGCATGACCCTGATGCGCCTGCCGTTGACGGTGTGGGGGATCTTCATGGCCACGGTGATGGCCCTGCTGGCCTTCCCGGCCCTGCTGGTGGCGGTGCTGATGATGCTCCTCGACCGTCTGCTGGGCACCAGCTTCTTCATGCCGGAGATGCTGTCGATGGGCGAGGGCGGCGAGCACCGCGGCGGCAGCCCGCTGCTGTTCCAGCACCTGTTCTGGTTCTTCGGTCATCCCGAGGTCTATATCGTCGCCCTGCCGGCCTTCGGCATCGTCTCGGACCTGATCGCCGTGCATGCCCGCAAGAACATCTTCGGCTATCGCATGATGGTCTGGGCGATCATCATCATCGGCGCGCTGAGCTTCGTGGTCTGGGCGCACCACATGTACGTCAGTGGCATGAGCCCCTATTTCGGCTTCCTGTTCGCGACCACGACGCTGGTGATCGCCGTGCCCACGGCGATCAAGGTCTACAACTGGGTGCTGACCCTGTGGCGGGGCAACATCCATCTCACCTTGCCCATGCTGTTTGCCATCGGTTTCCTGTTCACCTTCGTCAATGGTGGCCTCAGCGGACTGTTCCTCGGCAACGTCACCGTGGACGTGCCGCTGTCGGACACCTACTTCGTGGTCGGCCACTTCCACATGGTAATGGCGGTGGCCCCGGTCCTGGTGATCTTCGGTGCCATCTACCACTGGTATCCCAAGGTGACCGGCCGCCTTCTCGACACGACGCTCGGCAAGATCCACTTCTGGATGACCTTCCTGGGCACCTATGCCATCTACTACCCCATGCATTTCATGGGGCTGCAGGGGGTGCCGCGGCGTTACTATGCCTACGGCGAGACCGCCTTCGTCTCCGACTCGGTCCAGAGCCTGAACGCCTTCATCACCATAGCGGCCTTCGTGGTGGCCCTGGCCCAGTTGCTGTTCCTGTACAACCTGGCCTGGAGCTACTTCCGGGGACGCGAGGCGGGCCCCAACCCCTGGCGGGCCACCACCCTCGAGTGGCAGACGCCGCACACCCCGCCGCGCCACGGCAACTTCGGCGAGGAGCTGCCGGTGGTCTATCGCTGGCCCTATGACTACAGCGTTCCCGGCGTGAAGGCGGACTTCATCCCGCAGAACGTGCCGCCCGAGGCCGTGGAGCGTGAGGCCCCCGTGGGGCGGGGAGGCGGGTCATGACCGTCTCCCTGGTGCTGATGGCGGCATTGATGGCGGGGATCGCCCTCTGGCTGTTCCGTCAGTCGCTGCATGTGCGGCCCTGGGTGGCCGAGTCGGGGCCCGGGCGCAGCGTGCCGGCCCCGATGACCGCGCCACGCACCGGCCTGGGAGTGTTCCTGGCGGTGGTGACCTCCGTGTTCTCGTTGACGATCAGCGCTTACCTGATGCGACGGGAGATGGGCACCGACTGGCGTTCCCTGGCGGTGCCGGGGGTTCTATGGCTCAACAGCGCCCTGCTGGTGCTGGCCAGCCTGGCCCTGCAGCGCGCCTGGCGGGCCGCCGGACACGGGCAGGAGGGGCGGCTGAGGCGGGCTCTGCTGGCGGGAGGCGGGCTGACGCTCGCCTTCGTGGCCGGCCAGGGCGTCGCCTGGGGGCAACTCGAGGCCGCCGGCTATTACCTATCGGCCAACCCGGCCAATGCCTTCTTCTACCTGCTGACGGTCCTGCATGCGCTGCACCTGCTGGGCGGCCTGGTCGCCTGGGGGCGGGTGCTGGTGCGTGCGCGGAGCGGGGTGCCGGCCGCACAGCTGCGCCCCAGCATCGAGCTTTGCGCGCTCTATTGGCATTTCCTGTTGCTGGTCTGGGTCGTGATCCTCGGCCTGGTGCTGGCGACCTGAGGGGAGGACGACACCATGGTGGAGACGACTCGAGGTCCGACCCTGGAGCCCGGCCTGCGAGGGCTGGTCACGGACCTGGCCTCCGATCAGCGTGCCTTCAAGAACGTGCCATGGAGCAAGGCGATGATGTGGCTGTTCCTGCTCAGCGACATCTTCATCTTCGCCTGCTTCCTGGTCGGTTACATGCAGGTGCGGATCACCACGACGGTGGCCTGGCCGAACGCGAGCGACGTCTTCGCGCTCGAGCTCGGTGGGCGGCACGTGCCGTTGCTGTTGATCGCGATCATGACCTTCATCCTGATCAGCAGCAGCGGGACCATGGCCCTGGCCGTCAAGTTCGGCTACGAACAGCGGCGCCTGGCCACCGGGGGGCTGCTGATCCTGACGGCGCTGCTCGGGGCGTCCTTCGTCGGCATGCAGGCCTTCGAGTGGACCAAGCTGATCGGCGAGGGTGTCCGGCCCTGGTCCAACCCCTGGGGGGCGGAGCAGTTCGGTGCCGCCTTCTTCCTGATCACCGGCTTCCATGGCACCCATGTCAGCATCGGGGTGCTCTTCCTGATCATCATGGCGGTGAAGGTGATGCGTGGTTCCCTGGCGGCGGGCCACCCCGGCTTCCTGACCCGTCGTCGGGGACGCTACGAGATGGTCGAGACGCTGGGCCTGTACTGGCACTTCGTCGACCTGGTATGGGTGTTCATCTTCGCGTTCTTCTACCTCTGGTAGGCGGCGCGGGGGAGGCAGACATGGCACATGGCGAGACACAGCAACATCCCATCGGGATCTATCTGTGGGTCTGGTTCCTGCTGTTCGTGCTCAGCGTGGGCTCCTATCTGGTGGACGTCGTCGGCCTGGAGAGCTACCTGCGCTGGACCCTGATCACCCTGTTCATGCTGCTGAAGGCCGGCCTGATCATCGCGGTGTTCATGCACATGGTCTGGGAGCGCCTGGCGATCATCTGCGTCGTGCTGGTGCCGCCAGGCGTGCTGGTTTTCCTGATGCTGCTGATGGCCATCGAGGGCAACCACGTCCTGCTGAGTCGGCTGGCCTATTTCGGCCCGTGAGTCGCTACTCGGGGATCTCGCCGGGCACCCGGTAGCGCACGCCCTCGGCCTGCCGCTCCTCGCGCGTCTTGGTCTCGTCCTCGGCGGGCACGCCCCACACCGTCTCGCGGCTGCCGTCGGGCCAGGTGTAGGTCGTGCAGCCAGCGGCGGTCGCGGTCAGCAGCAGCGTCGCCAGCAGGAGGACGCGATGGGGGCGGGGCATGGCATGTCTCCGGGGAAAGCGTGAGTGTCGATGGCGGTGACGGCCGGATGCCGTCGTCGGCCGACCGGTAACGTCCGGTGCCGCCATCAAGGGACATTGCCGTGCAGTATCACACGTGTTCGGGATCGTGTGTCCAGACCTTCACGCCGTCCTCCTCGCCGGGCACCACCACCGAGAACTCGCCCGGCCCGAGCAGGGTGACCTCATGGCCGTCACGGGTCTTGAAGGCGGGCAGGCCGCGATTGATCGCCCCACCATGCTGCAGGGTATCGATATCCTTGATGTCGTGGTACTGGTCGATGACGTACTCGTTGCCCTGTTCGTCGAAGGCGATGATGGTCTTCTCGTATTGCCGCACCGGGGTGACCTCCATTCGAGGGTTCGTCATCAGTATCGCAATGGCGTCGCCGAAAGGCGAATGGTGTCGGCCCGCTGCAGGCGGAAGCGGGCGGAGTCGGAACATACGTTTGACTGCAGTCGATCGTGACCGCACCACAGCCCGTCTTCATCCGGGAAGTCCTCGCGTACTGGACCTCCCGTGCGACGCCATCGTCGCCCATATCGGCTGATCTCCTCGCCCACCGCGACGGACGAGGCCGGGAGCCCCTTGTCGCTCCCGGTCTCGTCAGGGGAGGGCGTGACTCCCGGCGCTTCGCTTACCGGAGCGTCGCGGTCCGGCATCCCCAGGCATTCACTAATGGACTCCAGGCCATGACTTGCTAGGATGCAGGGCTCAAGTCATTGCTGGAGAACACGATGCGTCCGATGTTCCTGTTGTTGAGTGTCGCCGTCCTGGTGGGACTGGCGGGGTGCAGCTACGATCCCGCGCGGATTTCCACCGAGCCCCTGGTCATCCTCGATGACGACGGTCATGGTCACGGTGGCGGCGGCGGTTTCTGCCCGCCGGGCCAGGCCAAGAAGGGCAATTGCTGATCTCCCTCCCCGGTGATGACCTCGGCTGGCGCTTACCCGCCAGCCTTGGTGCCTGCCACGAGAAGGCGCCGCGGCACCCCATCGCGAGCGCCGCGTTGCCGGCGACCTGGCTCTACCCCTGCCCGCCAGAGCGGTCGATGTCATCCCCGGTCCTTGAGGAACGCGCCACCCCCTAGCCAAGGCCGTCATCTCTGCGTGGCGACGTCGTTGGTGTCGGCGGGGAGGGCCGAGTGGGCTCGTCGGTCGACGTAAGGCGCCGTTCCGCCAGGCGGATCGCGGGCGGATTGCCGGCATCGAGTGGCTGGTCTCGAGCGACGCACGTCAGGAAGACATGATGTTACCCGACTACACCTGGATCGCCTGGACGCTGATCCTGCTCTCCACCTATCTGACCGGCGTCTCCAAGGGCGGCTTCGCCGGGGGCTTCGGCAGCCTCTCCGTGCCGATCATGGCACTGGCCATCGGCCCCATCGAGGCCGCCGGCCTGCTGCTGCCGCTGCTGCTGGTCATGGACGCCTTCACGGTCAAGGCGTGGTGGGGGCGACAGGACGGGGCCGAGCTCAGGCGGATGACGCCGGGCCTGGCGCTCGGCGTGGTGATCGGCACCCTGCTGATCGGGCGTCTGGATGAGAATGGCGTTCGCCTGCTGCTCGGCGTGATCTCGCTGCTGTTCGCCGTCTACATGGTGGCTCGACCGGCCGCCGGCCGGCCCATCGCGCCCTTCTGGGCCCTGCCGGCGGGGGCCGGCTGCGGCTTCACCAGCTTCCTGGCCCATGCCGGGGCGCCGCCGGCCAACCTCTACCTGATTCCCCGGCGGTTGCCCAAGGAAACCTTCATCGCCACCAGCGCGATGCTGTTCGCGACGGTCAACCTGATGAAGCTGGGACCCTATATCTGGCTCGGCGAGATCAACCTGACCAGCCTCTGGGCCTCCGCACTGCTGGTGCCGGTGGCCTGGCTGGGGGTGAGAAGCGGACTCTGGCTGCAGCATCGCGTCAGCGAGGTGCTGTTCTATCGGCTGGTGATCCTGGCCATGGCCATCGTCGGCGTACAGTTGATGCTCAAGGCCCTGCTGTGAGGCAGCGATGCGTGTCGGCTAGCTAAGGGGATTCGGCCTGTGTCCGCGCTGGGAGGGGCAAGAATTTGAAAGTATTCACCAAAAATGGGCCTTCCCCCAGCCTCGCAGGCCCGAAAAGGTCGCAATGAAGGGTCGCGGTGTGGACCGTCGAGGAACAACAATCGCAAGAAAGTGAAATCCTGCTTTCCGTGTCGCTGGTGTAATGGTGGGTGACTGGGCCGCCGCCCAGGCCTGCCGATACCCAACAACGGAGGCTCCCCCATGAGCATGCGAATCGCCAGCGCACCCTGCTGCTGGGGCGTCGATGATGTCACCAACCCTCATTTGCCGCCCTGGCGGAAGGTCCTGGACGAGGCCGCCGAGGCGGGCTACCAGGGCGTGGAGCTCGGCCCCTACGGCTATCTGCCCCTCGATGTGTCAGTGCTCGGTCAGGCCCTCGATGAGCGTGGCCTGAAGGTGGTTGCCGGCACCATCTTCGACGACCTGGTCGACCCGGCCAACCGGGACCACCTGATCCAGCAGACCCATGAGATCTGCGCCTTCCTCAACCGATTGCCGGCGCCGCCGCGTGAGCCCGGCCAGCACCATTCGGCGCCCTACCTGGTGCTGATCGATCACGTGCATGCCGAGCGCAGTCGCTACGCGGGTCATCCCGACCGGGCGCCACGCCTGAACGACGCCCGGTGGGCCACCCTGATGACGCATATCCGCACCATCGCCGAACTGGCGAGTCGCGAATATGGCATCCGCGCGATGATTCACCCCCATGCCGGCGGCTATATCGAGTTCGACGACGAGATACGCCGCCTGCTGGCGGACATCCCCTATACGACCGCCGGGCTCTGCCTGGATACCGGTCACCTCTACTACTCCGGCATGGACCCGGTGGCCTGGCTCCGCGACTACGCCGGGCGCACGGACTACCTGCACTTCAAGGACATCGCGCCGACGGTCTTCGAGGAGGTCATGGCCGAGCAGGTGGACTTCTTCGCTGCCTGCGCCCGCGGCGTGATGTGCCCCATCGGTCAGGGCGTCGTGGACTACGACGCCATCTATCGGCGGCTCGTCGAGATCGGCTACCAGGGCTACATCACCATCGAGCAGGAGCGCGATCCGCGCGACGCCGATGGCAGCCTCGCCGATGTCACGGCGAGTCTCGAGTATCTGAAACGACGAGGCTTCCAGGCCGACGTCTAAGACGCACTGATTGATGGCTGCGCTCGATGACCCACATGGAGGTGGGAAGTGCGTTGGTTCGTAGGGAGCGAACCTGGCCATCCTGGCCGACGGCGGTGCCGAATCGTCGGACCGCCGCAATCCTCATCGAGCATCCAGTCAACGCCGGTTGCTGCGCTCCGACGGCGGCCAGCCGCTCATCGCTCGCTACATGAAGCAGAGCTTTTCACAAAGGAGATTTGACATGATCCAGGGTGAGCTGAAGACGAATGCCCCGATCCGCTGGGCCATGGTCGGCGGCGGCCGCGGCAGCCAGATCGGCTATATCCACCGCTGCGCGGCATTGCGCGACAACAGCTTCCAGCTGGTGGCCGGTGCCTTCGACCTCGACCCGGCACGCGGTCGCGCGTTCGGCCAGACACTGCGGGTGGCCCCCGAACGCTGCTACCCGGACTACCAGACGCTGTTCGCCGAGGAGGCCAGGCGCGAGGATGGCATCCAGGCGGTCTCCATCGCCACCCCCAACGGCACCCACTTCGCCATCTGCATGGCGGCGCTGGAGGCGGGGCTGCACGTGGTGTGCGAGAAGCCGCTGTGCTTCACCGTGGCCGAGGCCGAGGAACTGCGGTCGCTGGCCGAACGCCAGGGGCGTTTCGTCGGCGTGACCTATGGCTACTCGGGGCACCAGATGATCCGCCAGGCGCGGGCGATGATCGCCAGCGGCGATCTGGGCGAGATCCGCATGGTGCATATGCAGTTCGCCCACGGCTTCCATAGCGAGGCCGTCGAAGAGGCCAACCCCAGCACCCGCTGGCGGGTCGACCCCAGGCAGGCCGGCCCCAGCTATGTGCTGGCGGACCTGGCGACGCATCCCTACTACCTCGCCGAAGCGATGTTGCCGGAACTGAGGGTGCGGCGCCTGCTCTGTTCGCGCCAGAGCTTCGTGGCGAGCCGGGCGCCGCTGGAGGACAACGCTTACGTGCTGATGGAGTACGAGGGCGGGGCCATGGGCCATCTGTGGGCTTCCGCCGTCAATGCCGGCGGCATGCATGGCCAGAAGGTGCGGGTGGTGGGGAGCCGGGCCAGCCTGGAATGGTGGGACGAGCAGCCCAACCAGCTGCGCTACGAGGTGCAGGGACGGCCGGCGCAGGTGCTGGAGCGCGGCATGGACTACCTCTACCCCGAGGCCCTGGAGGACGATCGCATTGGCGCCGGCCACCCCGAGGGGCTCTTCGAGGCCTGGTCCAACCTCTACTATCGCTTCGCGCTGGCCATGGAGGCGATGGATCATGGCGATGCGGCGGCAGTCGCCGCGCTGGGCGTTCCCGGCATCGATGCCGGTGTCGAAGGCGTGCGTTGGGTGGAGAACTGCGTCAGGTCTGCCGATGACGGGGCGGTATGGGTCGACTACGTCTGACAGCCGGAGCCTGATGCTACCGGCTCGCCGCCGTCGGACTGGCAGGCGACGCCGGGGATCGGGGATGATGGCCGGAAAACATCGCCACTGCGGAGGGTCGCCGGTGCTTCAGCGTTTCCTGCAGCCGGGTGCCAGCAGCTCGCTGGTCGTGGAACGGCCTGCCGAGCTGCTCTACATGTGCCGGGTCGAAGGCCGTCACAGCGAGATGCCGCGTGCCATGCACCGCCATGACGACTGTGCCGAGATCGTCTTCATCCGTGAAGGGCAGGGCACCCACATCATCGGCGGACGCGAGTACCGCACCCGTCGGGGTGACCTGCTCATCTACAATGGCGGCACCCTGCACGACGAATCGGCCTGCCCCGGGGCAGGCATCGGCGTCTACTGTTGCGGCTTTCGCGGCCTCAAGCTGCGCGGGCTGCCGGTCAATCACCTGGTGCCCGAGCAGGGCAGTCCGGTGCTGGCCAGCGGCGAGCACCATGATGACTTCGAGGGCCTGATGGGGCTGCTTCACGCACAGGTCGCCACGCGTCAGGACGGCACGGCCGAGATCTGCCACCATCTGCTCCAGGCGCTGATCCTGCTGATGGGGCGGCTGCTCGAGCGGCCGGACCCGCGTCTCGCGGCCCCCCGCTATGAATTGGGCCAGGACGTCAGACGCTACATCGACGAGCGCTACGCCGAGGCGCTCGGCCTCGAAGGCATGGCCGCGCGCTTCAAGGTCAGTCCCTACCACCTCGCCCATCGCTTCAAGGCCACGGTGGGCTGCTCGCCCATCCACTACCTGATCCGGCGCCGGGTCGGCGAGGCGCAGTCGCTGCTGATCAACACCGAACTCAGCGTCGCCGAGATCGCCGAGCGGGTGGGCTATCGCCACCCCAGCTACTTCAACACCGCCTTCAAGAAGGTCGTGGGCGTGACGCCCGGCAGCTATCGCCGGCGCTATCTTGGCAGATGAGTGCTGCCACCAGGAGGGGGCTCGATGGCCTCGAGCCGTTTCCTGTCGCGCCAGGCCGGAGGGGAGCCCGGTGTCGGGAGCCCCTTGGCCATGACGCCTTCCAGGGCGAGGTCCCTGGGTGTGGTTCTCGAAGTGGCGACACGAAACGGGCCGGCCAGCGGCCAGCCCGTCGCGTGCCAGCTGCAGGCTCTCTTAAGCCGTATGCGGCTCACGGCGATTCTTCATCCACAGCGTGGCGGCGACGAAGTAGAGCCCCGTCAACGGCACTACCAGCCACTTGTAGGTCTCGACATAGTCGATGGCACCGGCGCCGCCGCCGGCCCAGGCCCAGAAACTCGCCAGCAGGATCACCACCAGGCAGCCGAAGGCCAGGAAGTACCAGGGATCGCGGCGGTTGACCGGCGACTGCGGCTGGGCGGTGACGCCGGGCAGCTCGGGTGGCTCCACCGGTCCGTAGGCCGCTTCGTAGTAGTCGATAACGGACTCGGTCTCGACCCCCATGACGCGACACAGCAGCGGATAGACGATGAAGGACGTCAGCCACACCGGGATGAACACCGTGAACAGGTGGACCTGGGGCAGGACGATCATGAGGATACCCACTCCCACTCCGGTGACCCAGGTCAGGATGGCGGGCCGGTTGTCCTCGAGGTTCCGATGCTCACGCCACAGCGGGCGGATGCCAAGCCGGGGCAGCACGAAGTGCTCGGCGGCGATGATGGCGCCGATGGGGGCCATGGCCATGATCAGGTAGGACATGACGTCCAGGAGCGAGGTGAAGGCGAACGGGAAGCAGGCGATCACGGTGGTGGCGGCACCCACCGTCAGGCTGACGTTGAAGGGCTTGTGGCGATGGAACACGGACTGGAAGGCCAGGCCCGCCCGATACAGGCTCGGGATGGAGGTGGTCCAGCCGGCGACCACCACGGCCACCAGGCCCATGGCGCCGAGGATGCGATAGGCGATGGCGCCTGGATCCAGGCCAATCAGCTGTTCCTTGAGCAGCAGCGAGGCGGTGGCCCCCAAGATGCCGGCACACACCCAGGCCATGAAGTGGCCGATGTACATGCCTGCCGCGGAGAAGTAGCCATAGGAGGACTTGCGCGCGAAACGCAGGATGCTCATGTCGCTCATGCCCAGGTGCATCGGCAGGTTGACGCCCCAGGCCCAGGCGGCGATCACCCAGATGCTGATCCCCGCTTCGCCGTCCGGCGTCTGCCCGGTCCAGACCAGGCCGTCGAGCACCGAACCCAGGCCGCTCAGGCCCTGCTGGGCGCCCAGTTGGGTGACGATCGGCACGGACAGGATGCCGCTGACCAGGAACATGGTCGCCATCCAGGGCGCGCAGACCGTCGAGAAATTGGCGATCAGCTTGAAGCCCTTCAGGGTCAGAAAGACGGTGAAGGCCCCCACGCCAAGCGCCAGCACCACGAAACTGACGCTGGTCGGGTAGAGCCCGGTCTGCGGCGGAATATCGGTCATGGCCCGAAACGCCGAGGCCGACACCGTGATCATGGCGCCGGCCACCACGGCGTAGAAGATGCCGTTGACGATGTTGTAGATGTAGGAGACCTTCTTGCCCGCCAGCCGGGCCAGATACCAGTAGACCGTCATGCGCGAGCGTGTCGCCACCGGGCTGCAGACCCAGGCCCAGGACAGTACCGCCATCAGGTTACCGAGAATCAGGCCCCAGATCAGGTCGCTGGTCGAGACGCCCAGCGATACCAGGGCGGCACCGATGACGAACTCCGTACCCGCCACGTGCTCGCCGGAATAGGCCCCTAGGAAGTACTTACCGCTCAGCTGCTTGCTGGGCGGGATGCGTTGGTACTCGAGTTCATCGCTCTGCGCGACGTCTTCCCCGGCCGGGGAAGACGATACATCCGTTGCTTGTGTACTCATGACGCTCTCCCGTTGTTCTTGGACGGTTGAGGGTTGTTGAGGTCGGGATCAGGGCAGCGCCCCTGCCGATGCAGGTCGACGGGGTCGTGCCGACCGCAGAACGGAATATATGTTCCATTTATCGTGATTACAAATCTACCATTCTATGCATTTGTATAATGGAATAAGTATTCCGCACAAACTGTCACCCGCGCCTGGCACCGCCGAGGAACTGCGCCTCGCCGTGGCCGAACGACCAGTCGGCGTGCTTTCTCGGTGATCACGATCATCACGACGGCGGGCGTTGGTCGGTCAGGGGAATGGTGACGAGGGCATGGCGTCCTCCCAAAGGCAAGACGCCGGCCCCGTCGGGGTCCGGCGCGGGCGTCGTGTTGCAGCTGAGATGGGCGTTTCCGGCGGCAAGCCTTTGTCCCCGGCGCCCATCACTGCGGGACGTTTGGCAAGCAGCGCTTAGTGGGTCGGCATGGTGAAGTGGTTGGTTTCCTCCCGGATGCCGCTGGGCCAGCGCTGGGTGATGGTCTTCATGCGGGTGTTGAAACGCACGCCGTCGGGGCCGTGCATGTGCAGCGGGCCGAACAGCGAGCGCTTCCAGCCGCCGAAGCTGTGGAAGGCCATGGGCACCGGGATCGGCACGTTGACCCCGACCATGCCGACCTGGATCTGCTCGCAGAATTGGCGGGCGGCATCGCCGTCACGGGTGAAGATGGCGGTACCGTTGCCGAATTCGTGATCGTTGATCATCGACACGGCCTCGTCGAAGCTCGCGGCCCGGGCGATGGCCAGCACCGGGCCGAAGATCTCCTCGCGGTGAATGCGCATGTCCGGCGTGACGTGGTCGAACAGTGAGCCGCCGACGAAGTAGCCGTCGCCGGCCCCCTCGATGGTCGCCTCGCGGCCGTCGACCACCAGTTCCGCGCCTTCCTCGACGCCGGTGGCGATGTAGCCCTTGACCTTCTCGAGGTGCTCGCGGGTGACCAGTGGCCCCATGTCGTTGTCCGGGCCGTCGACGAGCCCCGGGCCGACACTCAGCTTGCCGAGCTCGGCGACAAGCTTCTCGCGCAGGCGGCGGGCGGTGTCCTCGCCGACCGGTACGGCCACGGAGATGGCCATGCAGCGCTCGCCGGCGCTGCCGTAGGCGGCGCCCATCAGCGCGCCGACGGCCTGGTCGAGGTCGGCGTCGGGCATGATCACCATGTGGTTCTTGGCGCCGCCCAGGGCCTGGACCCGCTTGCCGTGGGCCGAGGCGGTGGCATAGATGTACTCGGCGATGGGCGTGGAGCCGACGAAGCTTACCGCCTGGACCCGCTCGTCGGTGAGCAGCACGTCCACCGACTCCTTGTCGCCGTTGACCACGTTGAACACGCCGTCGGGCAGGCCGGCCTCGCTGAGCAGCTCGGCCAGGCGCATCGGCGTGGACGGGTCCTTCTCGGAGGGCTTCATGACGAAGGTATTGCCGCAGGCCAGGGCGATGGGGAACATCCACATCGGCACCATGGCCGGGAAGTTGAACGGCGAGATGCCGGCACAGACGCCCAGCGGCTGCATCATCGAATAGCTGTCCACGCCGGTGCCGACGTTCATCGAGTGCTCGCCCTTCTGCAGGTGGGGAATGCCGCAGGCGAATTCCACCACCTCCAGGCCGCGGGTCACCTCGCCCTTGGCGTCGGAGAACACCTTGCCGTGCTCGCGGGAGATCAGGCGGGCCAGCTCGTCGGCATGCTGCTCGACCAGCGCCTTGAACTTGAACAGGATGCGCGAGCGCTTGAGGGGCGTGACCTTCGACCAGGCGGCGAAGGCCTCATCGGCGATGCGTACCGCCTCGCGGGTCTCGTCGGCGGTGGCCAGGGCCACCCGGGCACTCTGCTCGCCGGTGGCGGGGTTGTAGACCGGCGCGAAGCGTTCGCTGCGGCCCTCGGCGATGCTGCCATTGAGGTAGTGATGGATCTGGTTCATGAGTAAGCCTCGATGTATTCGATGTGGTACGTGAGACGGGACGTCGTCGATTCACTTGGTGACGGCAAAGCCTGCCCGCTCGGCGAGATCGCGCAGGTTGCGATAGCCCAGGCGGGCATAGGTCAGCGGATGGGCCACCTTGGGGTCCTGTTCGGCCTCCACCACCAGCCAGCCCTGGTAGCCGCTCTCGCTGAGCTGCGTCAGGGTGGGCAGGAAGTCGATGTCACCGTCGCCGGGCACGGTGAACAGGCCGTCGAGGACGCCGTCCAGGAAGCTCTTGTCGCGGTTGCGCAGCTCATCCAGTACCGCGAAACGCATGTCCTTGCAGTGCACGTGCTTGACGCGGGAGGCGTAACGCTCGGCGATGGCCAGCGGGTCGCCGCCGGCCCCCACCAGGTGACCGAGGTCGAGCAGCAGCCCCACCGAGTCGCGGGTGTTGTCCATCAGCCGCTCCACATCGGCCTGGCTCTCGACCAGCGTGCCCAGGTGATGGTGATAGGCCAGGTGCACGCCCTGTTGCTTGAGGTAGTCGCCGACGATGTTCAGGCCCTCGGTGAGGCGCTGCCAGTCGGCATCGCTGAGGTGCGGCCGCCGGGACAGCGGGGTGCGCTGGTCGCCGTGGACGCAGCGACTGACCTCGCAGAACACCATTGCCGTGGCGCCGCACTGCTTGAGCAGGGCGAGGTGGTCCTTGACCGCCTCGATCTCCTCCTCGGGGCTGCGTTCCAGCAGTTGGCTGGAGTACCAGCCGGAGACCAGCGACAGGTCGTACTCGCCGAGTACCGTGGACAGCGCCTCCGGGGTACGCGGGAACTTGTGACCCAGCTCGAAGCCACTGAAGCCGGCCTCTCGTCCCTCCGCGAGGCAGACCTCGAGCGGGGTGTCACCGCCGAGGCTCGGCAGGTCGTCGTTGGTCCAGGTCAGGGGGTTGATGCCGAGTCTAACGCTCATGACGTGCTCCTGATGGGGAATCCTGTGGTTCGTTGTGCTGTGTCGCCGTATCAGAGGTTCTGCCACTGGCGAGCCTTGTGACTCTCGTAGCGCCGGCGCGCCTCCTCGACCTGGGAGCGTTCGGAGACCTCGGGGACCGCCACGTCCCACCAGGAACCGCTCTCCCCGGTGTCGAGCAGCGGGTCGGTGTCGAGGGTGATCACGTAGCTGATGTCGGCAGCCTTGGCGCGCTCCAGCGCCTGTTCCAGCTCGGCGATGTTGCCCACCTTCTCGGCCTTGGCGCCCAGGGCCCGGGCATGGGCGGCGAAGTCGGTCCTGGGGGCGCCGCCCTCGACGGTCCGGCAGTCGTCGAGCAGGTTGTTGAAGCCGGGGCCGCCGCAGAACTGCTGAAGCCGGTGGATGCAGCCGTAGCCACGGTTGTCGAGCACCACCGCGACGATCTTGTGGCCCAGCATCACCGAGGTGGCGATCTCGGAGTTGAGCATCAGGTAGGAACCGTCGCCGACCATCACGAACACCTCGGCGTCGGGCTTGGCCATCTTGGTGCCCAGCCCGCCCGCCAGCTCATAGCCCATGCAGGAGTAGCCGTACTCCATGTGGTAGCCGCGGTCATGGCGGGTGCGCCACAGCTTCTGCAGCTCGCCGGGCAGGCCGCCGGCGGCACACACCACGATGTCGCGCTCGCCCGCGGCGCGGTTGACCGCGCCGACGACCTCGGCATCGCTGGGCAGGTCGGTGCCGCGGTCGGTGGTGGCGATGTCCACCGCCTGATGCCACTCGCCACGCAGTCGGGCGGCCTGCTCGATCCAGGCGCCCTCGGGCTGCCAGCCGGCCAGCGCATCGGTGAGCTCGGGCAGCGTCAGGCGGGCGTCGCCGACCAGCGCCTGGCCCTTGTGCTTGACCGCATCGAAGGAGGCCACGTTGAGGCACAGCAGCCTGGCCTCGGGGTTGAACATGGCCCGCGAGCCGGAGGCGAAATCGCCCAGCCGGGTGCCCACGGCGATGATCAGGTCGGTCTCGGCGGCCAGCGCGTTGGTGGAGGCCGCGCCGGTGACGCCGATGGTGCCCATGTTCTGCGCGTGGTCCCAGGGCAGGGCGCCCTTGCCGGCCTGGGTCTCGCCCACCGGGAGGTGATAGCTGGAGACCAGGCTGTCGAGCTCGGCCAGGGCGCCGGCGTAGTGGACCCCGCCGCCGGCGACCACCAGCGGTTTCCTGGCCTGGCGGATCAGCTCCACGGCGGCGGCCAGCTCGTCGCGGTCCGCCGCCTGGCGACGCAGGCGATGGATCGTCTCGGCGAAGAAGTGCGCCGGGTAATCGAAGGCCATGGTCTGCACGTCCTGGGGCAGGGCCAGCGTCACCGGTCCGCATTCCACCGGATCGGTGAGCACGCGCATCGCCTGCGGCAGCGAGGTCAGCAGCTGCTCGGGCCGGGTGATGCGGTCGAAGAAGCGGCTGACCGGCTTGAAGCAGTCGTTGGAGGTCAGGGTGTGGTCGTGGAAGTTCTCGACCTGCTGCAGCACCGGGTCCGGCATGCGGGTGGCGAAGGTGTCCCCGGGCAGGAACAGCACCGGCAGGCGGTTGACGTGGGCCACGGCGGCGGCGGTGACCATGTTGGTCGAGCCCGGTCCCGCGGAGGCGGTACAGGCCATCATCTGCCGGCGGTTCAACGTCTTGGTGTAGGCGATGGCGGCATGCGCCATGCCCTGCTCGTTGTGGGCGCGATACGTCGGCAGCTCGTCCTGGACGTGGTAGAGCGCCTCGCCCAGGCCGGCGACGTTGCCGTGCCCGAAGATGGCCCAGACCCCGGCGAACATCGGCTGGATCTCGCCGTCGATGTCCACCTTCTGGGCCATCATGTAGCGCACGACGGCCTGGGCCATGGTCAGTCGAATGGTATTCATGACAGGACTTCCTCCGTGGTGGGTTCGGCCTGGCGCAGCCGCTGCCATTCGTCGATCAGTTCCGCATAGTTGCTGGCCACGCTGTCGACCAGTTGGGCATCGTCGATGCGACCGGCGAGCCAGTCACGGCTGGGGCCGGCGAACAGGGTGCGACCCACGGTGAAGCCCTTGCACTGGGCGTTGCGGGCCGCGGCGGCGAAGCCGCGCTTCATCTCGTCCATGGGCGCGTCCAGGCCCAGCAGCACCACGCCACGGCAGTGCGGGTCCTGCTCCTCGATCGCCCGGCTGACCTCGGCCCAGGCGGCGTCCGACATCGACGGCAGCTTCCACCAGTCGGGACGGATGCCGAGGTTGTAGAAGCGCTGCAGCGAGCGGGCCAGGGTATGGTCGTCGACCTCCCGATGATTGGGGGGGATGACCTCGATCAGCAGCTCCAGGCCGTTGCCACAGGCGGCCTGGTAGAGCTGGCGCAGGTGGGCTTCCTGGTCGAGGCGCAGGGAGACCGGGTCGTCGGGGTGGTAGAACACCAGGCACTTGATGATGTGCTCCCGCGGCCAGTGGCGCAGGCGACTGCCCAGGTCGTCCCCGTGCTGGAAACGCAGCGGCCGGGAACTGGGCAGCTCCACCGGACGGCCGATCCACCAGCCCTTGCCGGTGGCATCGTTCAGCGCGTCCTGGCCGAAGACGTCGTCGACCAGGATGGCCGGCTTGGCGAGCCCGGTGCGGCGCGCGCCTTCCTCGGCGGCCTGGACCAGCAGCTGCTTGAGCACCGGGATCCGGGCGGGGTCGGCCTGGACGTCCCGGGCCATGTCGGTGAGCTGGCGGCGATGGTCGAAGGCCAGGCCGCAGACCTGGGACCACTCGGCCGGGGTGCGCGTGGTCACCCGGTGCAGGTGGTTGAGCTGGGCATCCTGGTCGGGGCGCGGCACCGAGGCGCGACGCGCCAGGTAGTCGAACAGCTCCTCCTCGGTGGGCATGGCCGGGGCACAGCCGTGGCGCGACACCACCAGGGCGCCGCAGGCGTTGGCATAGCTGGCGCTGGTCTCCCAGTCTTCCCCACGTAGCCATCCCCTCAGGAGACCGCTCATGAAGGCGTCGCCGGCGCCGAGCACGTTGAGCACCTCGACCTTGACGCCCTCGACCAGGATGCCGTCCTCGATGCGCGCCGGGATCTCGCCCTCGAGGACCACGCAGCCCAGCGCGCCGAGCTTGCAGACCAGGGTGGCATCGCTGCCCCGGCGCACCGCACGCAGCGACTCCAGGGTGTCGGTGCTGCCGCCGGCGATATGGAATTCTTCCTCGGTGCCGACGATCAGGTCGAAGTCACCTAGCCAGGCTTGCAGGTCGGTAGTCACCTTGTCGTCGGCGATGAAGCGCGTCTCGCCGTCGCCGGGAGTGGTCAGCCCCCACAGCACCGGTCGGTAGTCGATATCCAGCACCCGCTTGACGCCATGCTCGGCGGCGGCGTCCAGCGCCTTGCGGCAGGCTCGGGCGGTGGTCTCGGTGGACAGGTGGGTGCCGGTGATGGCGAGCGCCTTGGCACGGGCGATGAAGGCCGGGTCGATGCTCTCGGCGTCGATGGCCATGTCGGCGCAGTCGCGACGATAGAACAGCAGCGGGAAGCTGTCGCGGTCCTTGAGGGCCAGCAGCACCAGGCCGGTGTGACGCTCGGGATCGGTCTGCAGGGCGCTGACATCGACGCCGGCGCGCTCGAGCTCCTCGCGGACGAAGCTGCCCATCTGCTCGTTGCCGACTCGCGACAGCATGGCCGACTTCAGGCCCAGCCGTGCGGTGCCGTAGGCCATGTTACCGGAGCTTCCGCCCAGGTACTTGGCGAAGCTCGAGACGTCTTCCAGGCGACTACCGATCTGTTCGGCATAGAGGTCGACGGCGACCCTGCCGAGACAGATCAGATCCAGGGTATTGGCATTGTTCATAAGTCACTTCCTGCTTGAGACCGAAACCCGGGTGACTGCGTTGCTGCGTGCGAGTGAGCGGGCTCAGCCGGCCATGGGTTCCGTGAACGGGTTCTGATGGTGCTATTCTAGAAATTAAAGAATAAAAATTCCAATAGAACTATAGTTGGAATAATGATTCCTCTTGAGGCGAATGCCCTCCACCACCGCTCGCCCGCGCGTTGCCGGGAGGGCAGACGACCCGACGCGACCCATCGGACATCGACCTCGACCGGAATGCACGTTCCAACAGGCGGCCGGACACTGTCCGCTCGGCCAGCTGGCCGGCATGCCGCCCTTGCAGAAAAATGCCCTGCCTCCGGCCACGCCGGCGGAGAACAGGGCACAGGGTCAACCGTTGGCGGTCATCGGCGGTGGTCGGCCATCAGCCATAGAAGGCCGGGCGCTCGGGCATGGCGATCGCCTCGATCTGTCCGCTTTCCTGGGCCTTGACGCAGGCATCGCTGGCGATGGCCGCGGCATAGCCGTCCCAGGAGGAGGGGCCAGCGAGCTCGCCTGCGGCCGCGCCGTCGATGAAGGCCTGCAGCTCGACGTCGAAGGCCGCGCCGAAGCGCTTCTTCCAGTCCTGGAGGATCTCGTTGGAGCGCTGGCCGGCCTGGCGGAAGGACAGGCTCTGCGGCTCGGGCAGGCGGGCGATGCCGTCCTCGCCGACCACGTCGCACTGGATGTCGTAGCCGTACCGGCAGTTGACGAACACCTCGACGTCGATGCGCACGCCCTGGGTGGTCTCCAGCAGGATGATCTGGGGATCTTCCACCTTGCCGTGGGCGTGGCGCGTCTTGCGCGGGAAGATCACCTGGGCGCTGGCATAGTCGTCGTCGAGCAGCCAGCGAAAGGTGTCCAGCTCGTGGATCAGGGTGTCGTGGATGGCCATCGGCGTGACATAGCGCTCCGGCACCTCGGGATTGCGATGGGCCGCATGGACCATCAGCGGCTCGCCCAGGCGATTGGCGTCGATGGCGTCCTTCATCAGCTTGTAGCCGCTGTCGTAACGACGCATGAAGCCCACCTGGACCAGGCGTTTGCCGGCCTCGATCTCGGCGTCGATGATGTGTCGGCAGCCTTCGGCGCTGGTGGCCAGCGGCTTCTCGCAGAACACGGACTTGCCGGCGGCGATGGCGGCGAGCACGTATTCCTCGTGGGTGGGGCCCCAGGAGGTGACCAGGATGGCATCCACGTTGTCGGCCTGGATCAATTCGAGGCCGCTATCGTAGACCCTGGCGTCGAGTCCGAGACGGTCGACGACGGCACGCGCCTGGTCGGCGTTGACGTCGCTGACGGCGACGATCTCGCCGCCGGTGAGCGACTGGGTGATGCGGCGGGAATGTTCCTCGCCGATCATCCCGGTTCCGATGACACCGATTCTGACGGTCATGAGGATGTCCTTGTGCATTGGCTATAAGGAGGTGAGGGGAGCGCGGGGGCTCCCCGTCGGCTGTTACTGGTTCCAGTACTTGTCCACGTAGCGCTGGATCTCCTCGCGCATGAAGCGCGAGGACGCCACGGCGCGTTCCTCCCAGCCGAACACGCAGCTCGACAGCACGCCGTCGAAGCCGATCTCGTGGAGGGTCTTGAAGAAGACGTCCCAGTCGATCTCGCCCTCGCCGATGTCCAGGTGCTGGTGGACGCGGGCGGTGGAGCTCGGCGGATTGACGATGTAGCGCAGCCCGGAGGAGGCCTTGTGGTTGAAGGTGTCCGCCACCCGGGCGTGGACCAGCACGTCCCTGGCGCAGCGGATCGACTCGGCCAGGTCGTCGCCGTAGTAGAAGGAGTGGGGGGCGATATAGGAGGCCTTGACCGCCTTGGAGTCGATGGTCTTGATGATGTCCACCGCCGGCTCGATGGTCTCGACCCAGTCCTCCGGATGCGGCTCCACGCTCAGGGTCAGGCCCTCGCGCTCGAGCAGCGGCACCAGCACGTCCATCGAGCGCCAGAAGGCGTTCTCGCAGGCCTCCGGGGAATGGCGACCCTCGCGGTCGGCGTTGGAGCGCTCGTCGGAGCCGCCGCGGCCGAACTCGGAGACCAGGGTGTCGCATTCCATCTCCACGGCGATCTGGATGACGCGCTTCCAGTTGTCCATGGCCATCTCCCACTCGTCGGGGTAGGGGCTGGACCAGCGGTACATCGGCTGCAGGGTGGCGAGACTGACGCCATGGTCCTTCATCGCCTTCTTGAACGAGCGGACGCGCTCGGGGAAGACGCGCGGGCGCGTCCACCACTGCAGGAAGTCGGGGCGCGGGGACAGTTCGATATAGTCGTAGCCGAGCTCGGCGGTCAGCCGGCAGGTGTCCTCCAGGGACAGGTGGCGGTGCATATGGGGGTCGAGTGCGATCTTCATGCTGCGCTCCTCCGGAAGTCGTTGGCGTGCATCGGGAGTCTGGGGTGGTAGTGGCCGGTACGCTGCCTCAGCGGGCCAGGTGCTCGCGGAGATAGTCCATGCTGCCCTTTACGGCGGCCAGCGGATCGGCCAGTTGATGAACTTCCTCCGCGAAGGGCTCGAAGGACACATGGCCACCGTAGCCGTCGGCCAGCAGTTGCCTAAGCTGGCCGATGTTGTCCAGGCGATCCCGGGGGCCGACCAGCAGGCGGTGGGCATCCAGCATGTCCGCGAAGCCGATCGCCGGGTCCTCGACGCCGGAGATATGCACCAGGCCGGTGTTGGCGGCGAAGAAGGCCTGCTCGCCGACGCCGACATGGTGGAAGGTGTCGTGGACCAGGCCGAAGCGCTGCTCGAGGCCCAGCTCGCGAATGGCCGTCATGGCCGCCTGCTTGGTCCGCAGGGTGGAGATGGGAAAGCCCAGGGGCTCGACGAAGCCCTGCAGGTCATGCTGACCCAGGATGCCGTCCAGCGCGGTCAAGGCCTGCTTCAGGCCGGCAGTCTTGTCGTCCTCCGAGCCCGGGTAGTCGCCATCCACCAGCGGGCAGAGCACCAGGCCGCGGCCGCCGCAGGCCGCGACCAGTCGGGCCAGGTTCTCGGCCTGAGCGGCACGCTCCGCGTTCCAGATGTTGAACGGGTAGAGGGCATTGATGCTGAGGATCTCGATGCCCAGTTCCTTGGCCCGGTCGCCGATGGCCCTGGCCTGATCGGCATCGGTTACGCTGTTGTCGTGGACATCGTTGCGCAGTTCGACGGCGCCAAGGCCGAGTTCCGCTGCCGCTTCGACCAGTTGCCGGGGGCTCAGATGCGGGCAGGCCATGTGATTGAGGGAAAACTTGAGGGGCTGCTGGGACATGGAGAATCCACCATTGCTTGAAGACTGTCTTGGATGACGTCCGCCTCGAACGTCCTCCGATCCATGGGTGCCGCCATCGCTGCCGCAGCAGCACCGCATGACGTGACGTCTGACCTTCCCGGGACGGACGAGCCCCGACAGGTGGGGCAGCGGAGCCGTTGGCGGCGGAGTGATTCGAAGGCTAGAACAAACATTCCATGGATTCAATAACGGGAAATTTCTATTTCTAGAGCGCCAGTCATGTGCTGACGTCTCGTCGTTATTCCATGAAATCAATGAGATGTGATTATCTTGCGCCGCTCGCTCGGACGTTCCGGCAGCGCCTCCAGCGACGCCGTGCGACCAAAGGAGTAGGGCGAGCGACGCGCTCTTGGCGGCGTGCGGTCCGCGGACGCGGACGAAATTCAATGTTCTATACTTTTGTATGAATGGAATTTTCATTCCATGGCGGCTAGACTGCGCAGACACCATCCCGCTGTCGGGCGCTGCTGTGGCCTCGTAAGGAGAGCAGAACCTTGAGCCAGACACCTCAGGACTACAACGAACTCGAGAGCCTCATCACGGAGGAGTATGCCTCCTTGAGTCGGCGGCTCCAGCAAACGGCTCGCTTCCTGCTGGACCATCCCCAGGAGGTCGCGTTCGCCACCGTCGCCAAGCTGGCCGAACAGGCCGGTGTGACGCCGTCGACCCTGATCCGTTTCGCCAACAGTTTCGGTTTCAAGGGCTTCTCGGAGATGCAGCAGTTGTTCCGCTCGCGGCTGGTGGACGAATTGCCCAACTATGCCGAGCGTATCCGGGCGGTGAGGGCGGCCACCGGCGAGACGCCGGGCAGTGACGAGCTGCTCTGGGAGTTCGCCGAGGCCAACCGCGAGGTCCTCGAGCAGCTCCCCGGGCGCATCGATCCCCAACTGCTGGAGCGGGCCCTGGATATCTTCGAACGGGCCGAGATCGTCCACGTGATGGGCGCCCGGCGCAGTTTCGTGGTGGCCAGCTACTTCACCTATGCCCTGCATCACATCGACAAGCGAGCCTGCCTGATCAATGGCCTCGGCGGCATGCAAGGCGAGCAGATGAAGGCGGTCGGTCCCGGGGATGCCCTGATGCTGGTGAGCTTCTCACCCTATGCCCAGGAGGCCCGGGACGTGGCGGCCGAGGCCAGGGAGCGGGGGATTCCGCTGGTGGTGATCACCGACTCCAACCTCAGCCCTCTGGCCCGTCTCGCCGATGTCTCGCTGGTCGTGCATGAGGCCGAGGTGAAGAGCTTCCGCGGCCTGACGGCCTCGCTGTGCCTGTCCCAGACGCTGGCCATCGCCCTGGGGGTTCGCCAGGACGAGGCGAGTGAGGGGGCCCCGAAGGGAACCGCTTCCCCCTGAACGGCCGGCACCGCCCGCGACACCCACCGACGCACTCCGAATCACGAGGAGGAACACACGATGACTTCACTTCTGGTCAGGCCCCAGCAGCCCGATCCCCAAGGCAAGGTGCTCGAGGTCACCCCGGAATCTGCCGGCTGGGAGCATGTCGGCTTCCGAGTCCACACGCTCGCCAAGGGCCAGCAGCTCGAGGGCCATACCGGCGATCGCGAGCACTGCCTGGTGCTGCTCTCCGGTCGTGCCACCGTGACCAGCGGCGACAATCGCTGGGAAGACATCGGCGAGCGGATGGACATCTTCGAGAAGGTGCCTCCCTATGCGGTCTACTTGCCCGATGGCGTCAGCTTCAGCGTCGAGGCGACCACCGACATGGAGCTAGCCGTGTGCAGTGCGCCGGGACACGGCAACCATGCGGCTCGCCTGATTACCCCCGACCAGATCAAGCAGAGCTCTCGAGGCACCGGCAGTAACACCCGGCACATCCAGGATGTGCTGCCCGATTCCGAGCCGGCCGACAGCCTGCTGGTGGTCGAGGTCTATACGCCTGCGGGCAACTGGTCGAGCTATCCGCCCCACAAGCACGACGTCGACAACCTCCCCGAGGAATCGATCCTCGAGGAGACCTATTACCACCGGCTGAAGCCATCCCAGGGCTTCGCCTTCCAGCGGGTCTATACCGACGATCGCTCGCTGGACGAGACCATGGCCGTGGAAGACGGCTGCTGCGTGATGGTGCCGCGCGGCTACCATCCGGCCGGTGTGCCCCATGGCTATGAACTCTATTATCTGAACGTGATGGCCGGTCCCAAGCGCGAATGGAAGTTCCAGAACGACCCGGCCCACGAATGGATCGTCAAGCAATGACGTGATCCACCGCCTGGGCGGTCTCACCCGGGCGGCCGCGATCGTCTCTCCTTGCCCCGCCTTGCGCGGGGCTTTTTTTGGTTCATCGCACTCCGTCGTCAAGCGCGGCATGCAGCCTCGGTGAGCCGTTCGACGGCGCGCGGCGCCCGCACAAGGCCGTGATGGATCGGAACAAAAATTCCACTTATACCAAAGTATAGAACAATCCTTTTGCAAAAGAGCAAAATGGAATCTAAATTCTAAACACGGTCCCGCCAGGCACAAGCGATCCATTCCCTGGCGGCCGAAGCCTCCCGCCTCGCCGGCCGGTTCGGCTGAACAATCACAACAATGTCTGAAGAGGAGTCCGCTCAATGAAACGCCTGTTACTCGGCGCCGCCATCTTCACTACCTGCACGTCCTCTGCCATGGCCGCGACCATCGGTGCCTCCGTCGCCTGGTTCGACGACAACTTCCTCACCACCATGCGTAACGCCATGCAGGCCGAGGCCGAGGCCCAGGGGCACGAGATCCAGTTCCTCGACGCCCAGGGCGACATCGGTCGCCAGCTCAGCCAGACCCAGTCCCTGGCCGCCCAAGGGGTCGATGCCATCATCATCAACCCGGTGGACACCGCCGCCACCCAGATGATGACCAAGGTCGCCGTCGACAACGGCATCCCGCTGGTCTACGTGAACCGCCAGCCGGAGGGCAACGACCTCGACAACGACGACGTGGTCTTCGTGGGCTCGGACCAGAAGCGCTCCGGGACCCTGCAGATGGAGGCCATCGCCGAGCAGCTCGGTGGTGAGGGGAATGTGGCCATCATGCTCGGTGAACTCTCCTCGGGCGCCACTCACAAGCGCACCGCGGGGGTCAAGGAGGTCGCGGCCGAGTACCCGGACATCCAGATCGTCGAGGAGCAGCCCGCCGACTATCAGCGCACCGAGGCCATCAACCTGATGAACAACTGGGTCGTCGGCGGCCAGCAGATCGATGCGATTGCCGCCAACAACGACGAGATGGCGCTGGGGGCCCTGATCGCCATGAAGCAGTCGGGCATCTCGCCCGACGACATCCTGGTGGGGGGCATCGACGCCACCCGTGATGCCCTCGAGGCCATGCAGCGTGGTGAACTGGCGGTCACCGTCTTCCAGGACGCCGAGGGGCAGGGTGGCGGCGCCGTCCAGGCCGCCATCGGCATGATCGACGGCGAGCCCGTCGACGATATCAACCTGGTCCCCTTCCAGCTGGTCACTCCCGAGAATCTCGACGACTTCCTCAACTGATGCCGCCCGTCCCGCCCGTTGCCAGGGGCGGGACCCGTCGAGTTTCACTGGAGTGTGCGCAATGACAACGAACAACACCCAACGACCCGCCGCCGACACCTCCCCGCGATACCTGCTGGAGGTGGTCGATGCCCGCAAGACCTTTCCTGGGGTCGTGGCGCTGGACAATGTCCAGCTCAGGATTCGGCCGGGCACCGTGCATGCCCTGATGGGCGAGAACGGCGCAGGCAAGTCGACCCTGATGAAGATCATCGCCGGCATCTACATCCCCGATCAGGGGGAAGTGCGCCTGCATGGCAGGCCGCTGACCCTGAATGGCCCGCTCGATGCCCTCGAGGCCGGCATCGCCATGATCCATCAGGAACTCAACCTGATGCCCTACATGACCATCGCCGAGAACATCTGGATCCGCCGGGAGCCGCTCAACGCCTTCGGTCTGGTCGACCACCAGCGGATGCACGAGATGACCTCGTCGCTCTTCCGGCGCCTGGGCATCGACATGGATCCCGACATGGAAGTCCGTCACCTGACGGTGGCCGGACGCCAGATGATCGAGATCGCCAAGGCGGTGTCCTACGAGTCCGATGTGCTGATCATGGACGAGCCGACCTCGGCGTTGACCGACCGGGAAGTGGAGCATCTGTTCCGGATCATCAACGATCTGCGTTCCCAGGGTAAGGGCATCATCTACATCACCCACAAGATGGACGAGGTCTTCGAGATCTCCGACGACATCTCGGTGTTCCGCGATGGCCAGTTCATCCACTCGGCACCGGCCAGCGAGCTCTCCTCCGACGAGATCATCAAGCTGATGGTCGGCCGCGAGGTCACCCAGATGTTCCCCAAGCAAGAGGTACCGATCGGCGATGTGATGCTCTCGGTCAGGAACCTCGGCCTGGAGGGCGTCTTCGAGGACGTCAGCTTCGACGTGCGCGGCGGCGAGATCCTCGGCATCGCCGGGCTGGTGGGCTCTGGCCGCACCAATGTGGCCGAGACCCTGTTCGGGGTGACACCCGCGACCGCGGGCAGCATCGCCCTCGACGGCCGGGAGACCGTGATCAGCTCGCCCCACCAGGCGATGTTGCGAGGCCTGGCACTGCTCACCGAGGACCGCAAGGAAACCGGCCTGTTCCTGGGGCTCTCGGTGCTGGAGAACATGCAGATGGCCGTCCTGCGCGATGGCTACACCAAGGGCCCCTTCGTCGAGCAGCATCGCCTCGATCATCAGTGCGACGAGATGACGGAACTGCTGCGGGTCAAGACGCCTTCCCTGGAGGAGCGGATCGGCAACCTGTCCGGTGGCAACCAGCAGAAGGTCCTGATCGGCCGCTGGCTGATGACCAAGCCCCGCATCCTGATCCTCGACGAGCCCACGCGTGGCATCGACGTGGGCGCCAAGGCCGAGATCCACAAGTTGATCACCAAGCTCGCCGGCGAGGGGGTGGCGGTGATCATGATCTCCTCCGAACTGCCCGAGGTGCTCGGCATGAGCGACCGGATCATGGTCATGCACGAAGGGCGAGTCACCGGTTTCCTCGACCGCGACGAGGCCAACCAGGTCAGCATCATGGAACTCGCCTCCTCGCCGGCCGCCAGTGCCTGAGACAGGTCCCCATGCCCGCAATCCGAAGGACACCGTCATGACGACTACAACCGACAAGACCCATGAAGTGGTGACGCCCAAGGCGCGTCGCAAGAAGCTGCCTACCGAGGTCAGCATCCTGATCGTATTGATCGGCATCGCCGTGTTGTTCGAGATCCTAGGCTGGATCGTACGCGGCGACTCCTTCCTGATGAATCCCCAGCGCCTGCTGATCATGATCCTGCAGATGTCGATCATCGGCATCATCGCCATCGGCGTCACCCAGATCATCATCACCGGCGGTATCGACCTCTCGTCCGGCTCGGTGTTGGCCCTGACGGCCATGGTCACGGCGAGCCTGGCCCAGTCGTCCGACTACATGCGGGCGGTCTATCCGGCGCTGACGGACCTGCCCTGGCTGATCCCGCTGGCGGCCGGCATGCTGGTCGGTGCGCTATGCGGCCTGGTCAACGGCGCCTTGATCTCCTTTGCCGTGATCCCGCCGTTCATCGCCACCCTGGGCATGATGGTCAGTGCCCGCGGCCTGGCGCGCGCCTACACCGACGGCCAGCCGGTCAGCATGCTCACCGAGCAGTTCACCTGGATCGGCTCCGGCGCCAACCCGGTGATCATCTTCCTCGCCGTGGCGGTGCTCTTCCATATCGCGCTCAAGCACACCCGGTATGGCAAGTACACCTATGCCATCGGGGCCAACCCCCAGGCGGCCCGCGTCTCGGGCATCAACGTGCGTCGTCACCTGGTGCTGGTCTACACCATCGGCGGCCTGCTGGCGGGACTGGCCGGTGTGGTGGCCTCGGCCCGGGCCGGCACCGGCCAGGCCGGCATGGGGCTCATGTATGAGCTCGACGCCATTGCCGCCGCCGTCATCGGCGGGACCAGCCTCGCCGGTGGGGTGGGGCGCATCACCGGGACCGTGATCGGCGCGCTGATCCTGGGCGTGATGCTCAGCGGCTTTACCTTCCTCGGTGTGGATGCCTACTACCAGGACATCGTCAAGGGCGCGATCATCGTCGCGGCCGTGATCACCGACCAGTACCGTCAGCGCAAGCGCAACAAGACTGCCTGATGTCGATCCCGCCCCATCCGACCTTCGGTCGGGTGGGGCGTGCTTTCTTCTGCTGTCCTCTTGTTTCGCCCCAAGCCGCCTCGGGTGCGCTTCCCGGGAAAGTCCCGTTCTGAACAGGGGGGTAGGAGGGGCAGGGGGCGCTTTGCCATGCTTGCCGGCGCGTAAGCAAAAACTGCTATCGGGCATGAGGGGCGGGAGAAGTGATGTTCGACGATCGCCAAGCCCGATAACACCGCTTGCAACACCCCGTCGGGCCGATCCTCTAGCGATAAGTCAAACGACCGCTTCAACGCTTGCAACGGGCACAGGCTGCTACATTGAATTGTGCAGTGCAATATCGGACGTGATGGCCGCCTCCCTCGGTCGTCGCCACCATGGAGGGTGTGAGCACTGTAGCGTGATGATTCACGGATGGGCATTCGGCCAGGGATGGCCACCTCGCTTCCCTCGCGCGTCATGCTCTTGCCTGGCTTCTCGGTCGCTCGAGGAGCATGCCGTGGCCATCGGGGGCATCTCGTCCTGGCCAGGGGCACGATGATCTGGCCGGGGACCACGGAGATCCTGTTATCGAACGCTATCGTCTCCGGCACTGTCTAATATAGATATTTCGACATTCTGTCAGCAGGGACGTCATCATGCGCAATTTCCGGCAAGGCCTGGGACTGTCCATCACCACGCCCAGGCAGAAGCGGATGCAGTACCATCGCTCGTTGGACCGGCTCAATGACAGGGTCATGACCCTGAGGCACGAATTCCTGCAGTGCCAGGGCGCGCTTCTCGCCGCGCTCTGGCGCGACCCGCCGTCGCTTCTCAAGGAGCATCTGGCGGAGACGCTCGGGCGGTTGTCCCACAAAGAGCGCCATCTCACGCGCCTGCTGGAGAGCACCGAGCAGCGCCGGCTCGCGGTACATCGACGCCGCTGGGCCTCCACTCGCTATCGTCGGGCGGTGGAGCAACTGGAGCAGCTGTATGCGACCCGCGGCCAGGAAGCCAGGGGGCTCCTCGCCGATATCGGGCGCCTCATGACATTGACCCGCGAGCTGGCACAAGGTGGTCGTCGGGAACAGGCCATTGCGGCGCTGGGGGAAGTGGCCAGCCACTATACTCCCGGGCTCTCGCCGTCGAGGCCCTGGTGGCCCTTCCAGACCGGCCCCGTGCATCGCCCGGGGTTTGGCTTCGTGGTCGAGACGATACCCAAATCGGAGTGGGAGCGGCATGCCGCGGTGACCGCCGGGGGAGCCCGATGAGGTGGCGTCACGCCGCTTGGCGGCGCTGCTCGCGCGGCGGTTGTCGGTCGTGATACTCGATCGATTGGGGTCGTGATCGGGAACGCGACGAGATGGAGTCGCCAGGACCGAACCTTCCCCTCGTGACGTCAAGGTCCCCGCCGGGGGCGCGCGGGTGAGCGTCCCAGGCCGCGGCCAGGAGCGCGGCATCGGCGGCGAGTTGCAGCGATGACGCCTCCTGGCGGGTGGCGGCGCTACACTGGGAGGACGTCGCCGTGGGGGATCGCCAATGCCGCTTGCCGCCTTCCATCCCGCCGTCGAGAGCTGGTTCCAGCATGAGCTCGGCTCGCCCACCGAGGTCCAGGCCCGCGCCTGGCCGGCGATCGCCGCCGGCGGCCATGTGCTGATCGCCGCGCCCACCGGGTCCGGCAAGACCCTGGCGGCCTTCCTCGCCGCCATCGACGCCCTGGTGCGGCGCGGCCTGGAAGAGGGCCTGCCCGACGAGACGCGCGTGCTGTATGTCTCGCCGCTGCGGGCGCTCTCCCACGATATCCAGCGTAATCTCCAGGCACCGCTGGCCGGCATCGCCGAAACCCTGGCCGTGCGCGGCCTGTCGGCGCCGGAGATCCGCGCCTGGGTGCGCACCGGCGATACCCCGCCCGCGGAGCGCGAGCGGATGCGCAAGCGACCGCCGCATATCGTGGTCACCACCCCGGAATCGCTCTACCTGCTGCTGACCTCGGCCTCCGGGCGGCGGATGCTGGCCGGCGTGCACACGGTGATCGTCGACGAGATCCACGCCGTCGCGGCCACCAAGCGCGGCGCGCATCTGGCGCTGTCGCTGGAGCGCCTGGCCGGCCTGACCGGGGTGGCTCCCCAGCGCATCGGCCTCTCGGCCACCCAGGAGCCGGTGGAAACGGTCGCCGACTTCCTCACCGGCGGTGGCGCCTGCCAGTTGATCGATATCGGCCATCGTCGCCAGCGTGACCTGGCCATCCGGGTACCCGGCTCGCCGCTGACCGCGGTGATGGCCAACGAGGTGTGGGAAGAGGTCTACGACCGCCTGGCGAGCCTGGCGGCGGCCCATCGCACCACCCTGATCTTCGCCAACACCCGGCGAGTCTGCGAGCGGGTGGCGCGACACCTGGCGGAGCGCCTGGGCGAGGACGCCGTCACCTCCCATCACGGCAGTCTGGCTCGCGAGCACCGACTGGAGGCAGAGCGGCGCCTCAAGGGCGGCGAGCTGCGCGCCCTGGTCGCCACCGCCTCGCTGGAGCTGGGCATCGACATCGGCGACATCGAGCTGGTCTGCCAGCTCGGCTCGCCGCGTTCCCTGAACGCCTTCCTGCAGCGGGTGGGGCGCTCCGGCCATGGGGTCGGCCGCCTGCCCAAGGGGCGGCTCTTCCCGCTGACCCGCGACGACCTGCTGGAGTGCACGGCGCTGCTGGCGGCGGTGCGCGACGGCGAGCTGGATCGGCTTCACATCCCGGCGGGCGCACTCGATGTCCTGGCCCAGCAGCTGGTGGCCGAGGTCGCTGGCGCCGGGGAGTGCGAGGAGGGCGCCCTCTATCGGCGGCTGACCGTGGCCTGGCCCTATCGCGAGCTGACTCGTGAGCGCTTCGAGGCGGTCCTGCAGATGCTCGCCGATGGCTACACCACCCGGCGCGGGCGGCGCGGCGCCTATCTGCACCGCGACCGGGTCAACGGCCGCCTGCGGCCACGTCGCGCCGCCCGGCTGGTGGCGCTGACCAATGGCGGGGCCATTCCCGACCACTTCGACTACGACGTCATCCTGCAGCCCGAGGAGCTCAGGGTGGGCACGGTCAACGAGGACTTCGCCTTCGAGAGCTTGCCGGGGGACGTCTTCCAGCTCGGCAACCAGGGTTACCGCATCCTCAGGGTGGCCACCGGTCGGGTGTTCGTCGAGGACGCCAAGGGTGCGCCGCCGAGTGTTCCCTTCTGGTTCGGCGAGGCGCCGGGGCGCAGCACCGAGCTTTCCGCGGCGGTGTCGCGGCTGCGCGCCGGCGCCGATACCCGCCTGGCGCAGGGCGGGGCCGCGGCCGTGCGTGACTGGCTGGCAACGGCCTATGGCCTGCCTTTCGAGGCCGCCGAGCCGTTGGCGACCTATCTCGCCGTGGCGCGGGCGGCCCTGGGCGTGGTGCCGAGCCAGCAACACCTGGTGCTCGAGCGCTTCCTCGACGAGGCCGGCGACATGCACCTGGTGCTGCATGCCCCCTTCGGTTCGCGGCTCAATCGCGCCTGGGGGCTGGCGCTGCGCAAGCGCTTCTGTCGCAAGTTCAACTTCGAGTTGCAGGCGGCGGCCCTGGAGGACAGCATCGTGCTGTCGCTGGGGCCCACCCACAGCTTTCCCCTCGAGGAGGTATGGCACTACCTGAGTGCCGCGACGGTGCGCGACGTCCTCACCCAGGCGCTGCTCGACGCGCCCATGTTCGGCCTGCGCTGGCGCTGGAACGCGTCCGTCGCGCTGGCGGTGCCTCGCACCCGCAATGGCCGGCGCCGGCCGCCCCAGCTGCAGCGCCAGGACGCGGAGGACCTGCTGTCGCTGGTGTTCCCCGACCAGCTCGCCTGCGCCGAGAACCTGGCCGGCGTCCGGGAGATTCCCGACCACCCGCTGGTCGAGCAGACCCTGCAGGACTGCCTGTTCCAGGCCATGGACCTGGCCGGCCTGGAAGACCTGCTGGCGCGCCTGGCCCGAGGCGAGATCGACGTGAGCGCTCGGGATCTCGCCGCGCCCTCGCCGCTGGCGGAAGAAGTGGTCAACGCGCGGCCCTATGCCTTCCTCGACGACGGGGCCCAGGAGGAGCGTCGCACGCTCAGCGTGCGCACCGGCGAGGCACGGGAGGTGACCGAGGCGGCGGCCACGGCGTGCTACGCCCCCGAGGTCATCCGCCGCGTGCGTGACGAGGCCTGGCCGTCGCCGCGCGATGCCGACGAGTTGCACGAGGCCCTGGTGCTGTGCGGCTTCATCACCGCCGAGGAGGTCGAGCGCCAGGGGGCGCAGGGGAAAGGCGAGTGGCAGGCCTGGTTCGGCGAATTGATCGAGGCACGGCGCGCGACACGCCTCGACCTGTCGTGCGCCGATCCTCCCGGCGCGGCGCTGTGGGTCGCCGCGGAGCGGCTGGCCGAGGTCCGCGCGGTGTGCCCCGGGATCACGCCGGCCCCCGCCATCGTGGCGCTGGATCCGCCTCCCGACAGCGCCGATGAGGCCCTGGTCGAGCTGCTGCGCTCGCGGCTGGAGGCGCTCGGCCCGGTGACCGCCGCGGCATTGGTCGCGCCCTTGGGGCTGGCCCCGCCGCGGGGCAGGGCGGCGCTGGCCCGGCTGGAGGGGGAGGGCTTCGTGCTTCAGGGGCGTTATAGCGATGCCGACCCCGATTCCGGGGGCGAGGTCGAATGGTGCACGCGGCGCTTGCTGTCACGCCTGCATCGCTATGCCATCGAGCGCAAGCGGGCCGAGATCGCCCCGGTCAGCGTCCAGACCTACCTGCGCTTCCTGCTCGACTGGCACGGCCTGACGGAACGGCCGGAGGGGCCGGAGGCCCTGGCCGGGGCGGTGGAGCGCCTGGAGGGCTTCCCGATGGCGGCGGGGGCCTGGGAAGAGGAGGTCTTGCCGGCCCGGGTGGCGGACTATGCGCCCCAGGGGCTCGATCGGCTGCTCGCCAGTGGCCAGGTGGTCTGGCTGCGCCTGGTGCCGCCACGGCGAGCGACGGACGAGAAGCGCCAGCGCCCGGGGCCGCTGCGCAACACGCCGATCGCCCTGCTGACCCGCGAGGCGCTGGTCGACTGGCGCGCCGTGGCACCGGCGCCGGAGCCCCAGGAGCTACCGCTGTCGGGCGGTGCCCGCCGCGTCCTGGAGGAACTGCAGGCCGGTGGGGCGATGTTCTTCGCCGACCTGCCTGCGACTACCCACCTGCTGCGCACCCAGGTGGAGGAGGCGCTGGGCGAGCTGGCCGCCTGGGGGCTGGTGACCTCGGACAGTTTCACCGGGTTGCGCGCGCTGATCGCCCCGGCTCACAAGCGACCGCCGATCGACGTGCGCCGGCGGCGGCGTCGCCACCAGGCACCGGGCGTGGCGGCCGCCGGTCGCTGGTCCTGGCTGTCGTCCCCGCCAGCCGTCGAGGCCACCGAACAGCGACGTATCACCACCGATATGGCGAGCCTGGAGCATATCGCCTGGGTGCTGCTCGGCCGCTACGGGGTGGTGTTCCGCCAGGTGCTGGTGCGTGAAGCGGCGCTGCCGCCCTGGCGCGAGTTGCTCTACGCCTATCGGCGCCTGGAGGCACGCGGCGAGATTCGCGGCGGACGCTTCGTGGAACAGTTCGCCGGCGAGCAGTTCGCCCTGCCGGAGGGGGTAGGCGCACTCAAGGCAATGCGCCGGCGCGAGCCGGACGGCACCCGGCTGGTGGTGGCCGCCGCCGACCCGCTCAACCTGCTGGGCGTGCTCACCCCCGGCAATCGCCTGCCGGCGGTGGCGGGCAACCGACTGCTGTATCGCGACGGCGTACCGGAGGCGATTCTGCAGAATGGCGAAGTGCACTGCCTGGAGGCGCTGCCCGAGGCCGACCGCTGGGAGGTGACGCAACGGCTGCGCCGCGGCCCGGGCTATCGCCCGGCGGCAGCCGTCGCGTTGGCTGGTGTGGAGGCGCTGCCGCCCGGCGAGTGAGCATCCGGCGGCCCGCACCGCGTCTGCCGGCATCGGCGGGACTCCCTTCCCGAGTCGCTTGTCGACCGTCTTCGGCACTCTTCGCCAGGATCACAAGGCGCGTGGTGCGCTCCACCGGCGTACCGACGGCAGAGCGAATATCGGCCCCCATGATGAGATCGCCCTCCCAGTGGCCAGGCATCAGGCGGTCTTCGACCTCAGTCGGCCGCATGTGGAGGCGCGCCTCGCGGCCGGACGATCAGCCCATCGGTCTCGGGCTGGGGGCGCTGGCCGCGTCGGTCTTGGCTTCGGGGAGCGCGGCCTCGGCGGCGGCACCGAGGGCTTCGCGACTGGCGATGGCCTCGTCCTGGGCTTGCCACAGCTCGCGCTCCGCCTCGCTGGCCTTGGGCGAGAACAGTCCGAACTGGGCGTACAGAATGCCGATCACCGGCGACAGCCAGCAGGCGAAGGCCAGCGGGATGTACAGCAGGTTCTCGACATTGCCCTCGACGATGCCCAGCCCCAGTGCGCTGATCACGAAGGCCCCGCCGGCGTTCCAGGGAATCAGCGGGGAGACCAGGGTGCCGCCTTCCTCGATCGCCCGGGACAGGTTCAAGGTCGAGTAGCCCAGGCCCCGGTAGGTGGGCGCGTACATGCGACCGGGCAGGGCGATGGAGAGGTAGGGGTCGCCGGCGACCAGGTTGGTGGAGACCGAGGTCAGCACCGCCGAGGTCTGCACGCCGCGGAAGCTGCGCACCCGGGTCATGATGGCGCGGATGATCGCCTCCAGGCAGCCGGTCTTCTCCAGCGCGCCGCCGAAGCCCAGGGCGATGAGCACCAGCGAGATGGTCCACATCATCGACTGGATGCCGCCACGGTTGAGCAGGCTGTCGATGGTGGCGATGCCGGTCTCGATCCCGTAGCCACTGTTGGCGTAGGTGATCACCTCATGGACGCCGGCTCCCTGCACGAGAATGGCGGTGACCGCCCCGGCCAGCGCGCCGGCGAACAGCGAGGGGATAGGGGGCATGCGCTTCACGGCGAGCACGATCACCAGTAGCGCCGGCAGCAGCAGCCAGGGCGAGATGGTGAAGTTGGCCTCCAGCGCGGCGGTGATGGCAGTGATCTTGTCGAAGGAGGCGGCCTGGTCATCGATCAGGGTGAAGCCCGCCACCAGGTAGATGACGAAGGCGATCAGCATCGACGGGATGGTGGTCGGCATCATGTTCTTGATATGCGAGAAGACGTCGGTACCGGTGACGGCCGGGGCGAGGTTGGTGGTGTCCGACAGTGGCGAGACCTTGTCGCCGAAGAAGGCGCCCGAGACGACGGCGCCGGCGGTCCAGTACATGGGGATGTCGAAGCCCGCGCCGATGCCCATCAGCGCCAGGCCCACGGTGCCCACGGTGCCCCAGGAGGTGCCCAGCGAGAGCGAGACCACCGAGCAGAGCAGCATGGCCGCGGCCAGGAAGATGGTCGGCGAAAGCAGCGTCAGGCCGTAGTAGATCAGGCTCGGCACGGTGCCGCTGGCGATCCACACGCCGATGATCATGCCCACGCAGATCAGTACGGACACGGAGGGCAGCGAGACATGGATGACGTGGAAGATTCCCTCCTCGATGCGTTTCCATCGAAAGCCGAGCTTGATGCCCACCAGAGAGGTGATCGCCAGGCCGATGGCCAGGGGAATATGCGGGGTAAAGTCGCCGAAATAGAACAGCTGGATGCCGAGCACCAGCAGGGTCAGAACCACGGGGGTCAGGGCCAGAAGCAGGCCCGGCTTGCGATAGCGGGTTGTTGTTGTTGGATCTGTCATCTTGAAGTCCTCGATCGTGATGGATGGCTCTTGTTCAGACAACCATGTCGTGTGCGGTGAACGGCTCCTTGAAGCACCGGGCAGGGGCCTTGCAACGGGTGCCCCCCTAGATCAATACCCTCAGGCACTGGCCCGTGTGATAGAGCGTGAAGCCGCCTTCATAGCTGCCGCTCCATAGCGGCTTGACCCTGATCGGTGCCGGCGAGCGGATCGGCAATGGCAGCAGAGCATCCTCGCCGGTGGTCAGGTAGTGGGCGAAGCCCTTGCCGACCACCGTGCCGGTGGTCACCCCGCGGCCGTTGTAGCCGGAGACCCCGAGAATGCCGGGCGCCGGCTCGAAGAGCCGCAGCGTGTGGTCCGGGGTGAAGGCGATCCTGCCGGTCCAGGTGGTCTGCCACTCGAGCTTGCCAAGCTGCGGGAAGTAGTGGCGCTGGACGCGATCCGCCCAGCAGTGGACATAGGCCCTCGGCCGGCGATCGCCGCGTCCCAGGCTGCCCAGGATCAGACGTCCCTCGCCATCGCGCCGCATGCTGCTGAGCACCATCCGGGTGTCCCAGGCGCCCTGGCGCTCGGGCAGGATGTCGCCGGCGAGCTCCTCGGGCAGCGGGGGCGAGGCGACCTGGAAGAAATGGCCGGGGAAGAAGTGGTCCTTGACCCGGTTCCAGTCGTCCTCGGTATAGGCGTTGGTGGCCACCACCACCCGCGGCGCCAGGACACTGCCCTGGGGTGTCGTGACTCGCCAGTCGTCGCCCTCGCGGGCCACGCCCAGCGCCGGGCTATGGGTGTAGAGGTTGGCCCCGGCGGCGATGGCGGCCCGGGCCAGCCCCCGGGTATAGGCGGTGGGATTGAGGGTGCCGGCGCGACGGTCGAGCAGGGCGCGGCGAATCCGCTGCGTACCGACCCTCTGCCGGCAGTCCCGATCCTCGAGCAACGCCACGGGGGCGCCGCGGCGCTGGAACTGCTCGGCACGCCGCGCCAGCTCCTCTTCCCCCTTGGCGTTGTGCGCCAGGTGCAGGGTGCCGGTGCGGGTCGCCTGGCAGTCGATGGCATGGCGCTCGATCAGCGCGAAGACCTCGGCGGGGGCCTCCCCGAGGATGGCGTTGACGCGTTCGCCGTGCGCCTCGCCCAGGGCCTCGCGGATGTCGTCCGGCGGGATCCACAGGCCGGCATTGACCAGGCCCACACTGCGCCCCGAGCCTCCGCTGGGAATCTCCCCCGCCTCGATCAGGCTTACGGAGGTGCCCGCCTCGGCGAGATGCAGCGCGGTGGACAACCCGGTGATGCCGCCGCCGATCACCACCACCTCGGCCGACCGGTGGCCAACGAGAGCCGGCGCCTCCGGCGCTGGCTCCGGGGACGTGTCGTGCCACAAGCACCCTTCCTTCATGACGCCTCCTTGTTGTTGTCGGGCTCGGCTCCTGCCGCCGGCATGGCCTGGCGCCCCGGCGCGGGCACGCGGGTCCGGTCGAGGCGGGGCGTCACGGCACGAGGGTCAGGAGTCGTCAGGGCATGAACGGCCATGGCCGTCCCCGAGGCGGGGACGGCCGGTCGGGGTCAGTCGAACTTGATGCCCTGGGCCAGGGGAAGCTCGCGGGAGTAGTTGACGGTGTTGGTCTGGCGCCGCATGTAGCTCTTCCAGACATCCGAGCCGGACTCGCGGCCGCCGCCGGTCTCCTTCTCGCCGCCGAAGGCGCCGCCGATCTCGGCACCGCTCGGGCCGATGTTGACGTTGGCGATGCCGCAGTCGCTGCCGACATCCGAGACGAAGGCCTCGGCCTCGCGCACGTCGGTGGTGAAGACGCAGGAGGACAGCCCCTGAGGCACGTCGTTCTGCAGGGCCAGCGCCTCGTCGAAGTCGCGGTAGCTCATCACGTAGAGGATCGGGGCGAAGGTCTCGTGCTTGACCAGCTCGTCCTGGCGGTCGACCTCGACGATGGCCGGTGCCACGTAGTAGCCGTCGGGGTATTCGTCGGCCAGCCGGCGCTCGCCGCCGAAGACCTTGGCGCCCTGCTCGCGGGCCTTGCCGAGCACCGACTGCATCTGGTCGAAGGCCTGGGCATCGATCAGCGGGCCGACCAGGCTGCCGCCCATCGGATCGCCGATGGTCACGCCGGCATAGGCTTTCTTGATGCGCTCGACGACCTCGTCGCGCACGGACTCGTGGACGATCAGCCGGCGCAGGGTGGTGCAACGCTGGCCGGCGGTGCCCACCGCGGAGAACAGGATGGCGCGCACGGCCATGTCCAGGTCGGCGCTGGGGGCGAGGATCATGGCGTTGTTGCCGCCGAGTTCTAGGATGCTGCGGCCGAAGCGGGCGGCGACGCGCGGGGCGACCTCGCGCCCCATGCGGGTGCTGCCGGTGGCGCTGATCAGCGGCACGCGGGGATCGTCGGTGAGCACCTCGCCGGCCTCGCGCTCGCCGATGATGACCTGGCTGAGATCCGCCGGCGCCTCGTCGCCGAACGCGGCCATGGCGCGCTCGAGCAGTGCCTGGCAGGCCAGTGCGCAAAGCGGGGTCTTCTCGGAGGGCTTCCACAGCAGGCTGTTGCCGCAGACCAGCGCCAGGGCGGCGTTCCAGGCCCAGGGCGCCACCGGGAAGTTGAAGGCGGTGATCAGGCCGATCGGGCCCAGCGGATGCCAGCTCTCGCGCATGTGGTGGCCGGGGCGCTCGGAGGCGATGGTCAGGCCGTACAGCTGGCGGGACTGGCCGACGGCGAGATCGCAGATGTCGATCATCTCCTGCACCTCGCCGAGGCCTTCCTGGTAGATCTTGCCGCACTCCAGGGTCACCAGGGTGCCCAGGTCCTCCTTGTGGCGACGCAGCTGCTCGCCGAACAGCCGCACCAGCTCGCCACGGCGCGGCGCGGGCACCCGGCGCCAGGCCTCGAAGGCGGCCTGGGCGCGATCGATGCGCGCCTGGACCCGCTCACCGCTCTCCAGTTGCACCCGGCCGAGCTCGCTGCCGTCGGTGGGCGAGGTCACGGCATGGTCGCCGCCACGGTACAGGGTGTCGGTGACCCCGAGGCGCTGCATGATGGACTCGATCATTCTTCCTCCTACTGCTGATAGGCGTGTGCTAAGAACACAAGCAGTATTGCGGGGGTGATTGACGGGGCTCAAACGACGTTTTATACCGAGGTCATTCCATTTATTCTTGTTGAGGCCGAAATGAGCCGTCGTCACCTGCCGACCCTGACCGCCATGCAGTGCTTCGAGGCCTCGGCGCGTCACCTCAGCTTCACCCGCGCCGCCGAGGAGCTCAGCCTGACCCAGAGCGCCGTGAGCAAGCAGGTCGCCCAGCTCGAGTCGGTGCTCGAGCACCCGCTGTTCCGGCGCGTGCGCAAGCGCCTGCAGGTCACCCCGGAGGGCTCGCTGTACCTGACCGAGGTACGCAAGATCATGGCCCAGGTCGAGATGTCCACCCGCTACATGCAGTCCTACGGGGGCCAGAGCGAGGTGCTCAACGTCACCACCCTGCCGACCTTCGGCGCCCGCTGGCTGATCCCCCGACTCAACGGCTTCCGCTTCCGTCATCCCGGGGTGTACCTGAACATCGCCAACCGGGTGGAACCCTTCGACCTCGAGGAGCAGCGCGTCGACGTGGCCTTCTTCTTCGGCCACGGTGCCTGGCCGAAGGCGGAATGCATCAAGCTGCTCGACGAGACCATGGTGCCGGTGTGCGCGCCCTCGGTGGTACCCGACGGCGGCATCGGCGACCCGCTGGCGCTGACCGACCTGGTGCTGCTGCAGAGCGCGACGCGGCCGGAAGCCTGGCACGACTGGTTCGCCGCCCAGGACTGCTACACCGCCCACAGCTACCACGGGCCGCGCTTCGATACCTTCTACATGGCGATGAGTGCCGCCCGGGCGGGCTGTGGCGTGGCCCTGGTACCCCACTTCCTGGTCCAGGAGGAGCTGGCCGCCGGCCAGCTGACGATCCCCTGGGCGTTCTCGCTGACCAGCCGGGATGCCTACTACCTGGCCTATCCCGAGTACAAGGGCGAGGTGGCCAAGGTGAGAGGCTTCATCGACTGGATCCTCGAGCACCGGGACGCACCGGCCCGCGTGGACGGTGCCCGGCCGGCGAGCTAGCCGATCCGCGGACCGGCCTCGGCGCAGGCCAGGACATGCGTCACGAAATGGCGGACCTTGGCGAGTTCGCCGAGCGGCTCGGGGTACACCAGGTAATAGGCATCGGGGCTGCGCAGCACATGGGGCCAGGCGAGGCGCAGGCGTCCCGCGGCGAGCTCGTCGTCGACCAGGAAACGCGGCACCAGCGCCAGCCCGCCCTCCGCCATCACCGTGCGGATCAGCATCTGGAAGGTCTCGAAGCGCGTACCGTGATAGCTGCGGTCGCTGCCGACCCCCTGATCGGCGAACCAGCGATGCCAGGCGTCGGGGCGTGTCGAGAGGTGCAGCAGGCGGCAGTCGGCCAGGTCCGCGGCGCACGACGGCGCCTGGCGCGCCAGGTAGCCGGGGGCGCCGATCGCGACCACCTGCTCGTCGAACAGCTTGTGACACTCCAGGTTGGGCCAGCGGCCATGGCCATGGAAGACGGCCACGTCGATGTCCTGCTCCTCCAGGTCGAAGGCCTGCACCCGGTCGGTGATGCTCAGGTTGATGCGTGGGTAGGCCGCGAAGAAGGCCGGCAGATGGGCGCTCAGCCAATGGCTGCCGAAGGTCGGCAGGGTCGCCACCCGCAGCACCTCCTCGTGACCGCTGTAGGTCATGATGGCGTTCGCCGACATCTCGATCTGGGCGAGGATCTTGCGCACCTCGCTCAGGTACAGCGAGCCCTCCGGGGTGAGCACCAGGCTGCGGCGCACGCGGCGGAACAGCTTGTGCTGCAGGTAGTCCTCGAGCTGGGCGACCTGCTTGCTGATGGCGCTCTGGGTCATGCTGAGCTCCTCGGCGGCCCGGGTGAAGCTCATGTGTCTCGCGGCCGCCTCGAAGCATTGCATGGTGGTGGTCGATGGCAGGTGGCGTGCCGTCATGGTGTCTCGGCTCCCGCGCAAAACCGCCATTCTAGCCAATCCGGCGCCGGCATGCCGCCGCGTGTCTCTGCTGACCCATTCTTTCCAGGCATTTATCACCCCAAAGGGGCGGCAGGATATCGGTGTGTCTCGGGTTTTGCATGAATTGCTGGAATGGATAGCGCGCTTTTTTTCGTTTGAAGCCCCGGCGGGGCGCTGGTTTCATCGTGGCCATGACAATTCCCCCGATGAACCGACAGGAACCGGACATGGACTTTCCTCACGTCAGTGGCTCGCTGGGTATCGTGCACCCCCTGTGCATCGCGCGAGGGCGCAATGCCGAGGTGTGGGACGAGCAGGGGCGGCGCTACATCGACTTCATCGGCGGTATCGGCGTGCTCAACCTGGGGCATGGCCATCCAGCCGTCGTCGAGGCCGTCAAGGCCCAGGCCGAGACCCTGATGCACTCCGCCTTCAACGCCTTGCCGCACCGCGGCTACCTCGAGGTGGTCGAGGCCCTGGATGCCTTCGTGCCGGTCGGCTATCCGCTGTCCTGCATGCTGACCAACAGCGGCGCCGAGGCCACCGAGAACGCCCTCAAGGTGGCGCGCGCCGCCACCGGCCGGCAGGCGATCATCGCCTTCGATGACGGCTTCCACGGCCGCACCCTGGCGGCGCTGAACCTCAACGGCAAGGTCAAGCCCTACAAGACCCGCCTCGGCGCACTGCCCGGACCGGTGTTCCACCTGCCGTTTCCCAGCCGCGACAGCGACGTGAGCGCCGACGAGGCCCTGGCGGCCCTGGCGCGGTTGTTCGAAGTGGAGGTGCCGAGCGACGAGGTGGCGGCGATCATCGTCGAGCCGGTGCAGGGGGAGGGCGGCTTTCGCCTGCTCGATGCCGACTTCGCCGCCCACCTGCGGGCCCTGTGTGATGAGCACGGCATCGTGCTGATCCTCGACGAGATCCAGTCCGGCTTCGGTCGCACCGGTCGGCGCTTCGCCTTCTCCCAGCTGGGCATCGAGCCCGACCTGCTGCTGATGGGCAAGAGCATCGCCGCCGGCCTGCCGCTGGCGGCCCTGGCCGGCAGGGCCGAGCTCATGGATGCCCTGCCCAAGGGCGGGCTTGGCGGCACCTACTCCGGCAACGCCGTGGCCTGCGCCGCCGCCCGGGCGGTGATGGACCTGATGAGCGAGGACAGCCTGCAGCGCTGGGGCGAGGCTCAGGAGGCGGCCATCGTCGCTGCCCACCGCGCCTGGCGGGAGCGCTTCCCCATGGTCGGCGCCCTGACCGGCATCGGCGCCATGCGTGGCATCGTCCTTGAAGACACCGCGCATGCCACCGGGGCCGAGCATCTGGCGGCGCTGCTGGCCGCCGGCCGTGAGGAGGGCGTATTGCTGATGCCCAGTGGTCGCCGGCGCAACGTGCTGCGCCTGCTGGCCCCGCTGACCGCCGAGCCCGAGGTGTTAAGCGAGGGCCTGGCGCGCATCACCCGGTCCCTGGAGACGCTGCACCCGTGATCGCCCGGCTCGACGCGGGGGAGGCCGCCGCCGGGGCCTACCGGCACTTCCTCGAGGCCCTGGCGGACGACGGCCTAGAGGGCGAGATCGCCCCGGACCACGCCGACCGCACGGTGCTGGCCACCGACAACGCGCTCTACCGGCGCCGGCCCCGGGATCCGCTGCAGGCACAACTCGAGGCACCGCGTCGAGCGACCCCGTCCCGACCCCATCCTGACCCCGTCAACCAGACCCCCAAGGAGGCATGACCATGACCCACACGCCGCTCGTTTCTCCCGATGACATTCGCGACCGCTTCTCGAAGGCCATGTCGGCCATGTACCAGGCCGAGGTGCCCCAGTACGAGACCCTGCTCGCGCTGGTCGAGCAGGTGAACCGCGAGACCCTCGAACGCGACCGCGCCCTGACCGAGCGTCTCGAGGCCCACGACGAGCTGGCGCGCCTGGATGTGGAGCGCCACGGCGCCATCCGGGTGGGCACCGCGGCGGAGCTTTCCATGCTGCGCCGCCTGTTCGCCGTGATGGGCATGCACCCGGTGGGCTACTACGACCTCTCCGCGGCCGGCGTGCCGGTGCATTCCACGGCGTTTCGCCCCGTCGACGACGCCGCCCTGGCCCGCAACCCCTTCCGCATCTTCACCTCGCTTCTGCGCCTGGAGCTGATCGAGTCACCCGCGCTTCGCGAGCGCGCCGCGGCGATCCTGGCCGAGCGCGATATCTTCACCCCCGGCGCCCGGGAGCTGATTGCCTGCCACGAGGCCCAGGGCGGGCTCACCCGTGATCAGGCCGAGCGCTTCGTCGCCGAGGCCCTGGAGACCTTCCGCTGGCACCGCGATGCCACGGTGGACCTGGACACCTACGACGCCCTGCACGCCGAGCACCGGCTGATCGCCGACGTGGTCTGCTTCCGCGGCCCGCATATCAATCACCTGACCCCGCGCACCCTGGACATCGACGAGGTGCAGCGCCGCATGCCGGCGGCCGGCATGAACCCCAAGGCGATCATCGAGGGGCCGCCTCGTCGCGACTGCCCGATCCTGCTGCGCCAGACCAGCTTCAAGGCGCTGGAGGAGGCGACCCGCTTCCTCGGCGAGCGTCAGGGCACCCATACCGCCCGCTTCGGCGAGATCGAGCAGCGCGGCGTGGCACTCACCGCAGAGGGCCGGGCCCTCTACGACAGCCTGCTCGGTGAGTCCCGGCGCCAGGCCGCCGGGCCCGGCAATGCCGAGCACCAGCAGCGCCTGGCGGCGGTCTTCGCCGACTTCCCGGACAGCGAGGAGGCGCTGCGCCGCCACGGGCTGGCCTTCTTCGAGTACCGTCTCACCGAGGCCGGTCGTGCCGCCGGGCGGGGCGAGGAGACCGACCTGGAGGCGCTGATCGGCAAGGGCCTGGTGGTCGCCCGACCGATCACCTACGAGGACTTCCTGCCGGTCAGCGCGGCGGGCATCTTCCAGTCGAACCTGGGCGGTGGCGAGAACGCGGCCTATGACGGCAATGCCAACCGCGAGGCCTTCGAGGCCGCCCTGGGCGCGTCGGTGACCGACGAGCTGGCCCTCTATGCCGAGCGCGAGCGGGCCTCGAGGGCCGTGGTTCTCGAGGCGCTGAGCGGCTGAACGTGGACGCTCCGTAATCCCTTCGCCGAGGGCGGGCGTAGCGCGTTGCTTGCCGATGCCTGTCTTATCCTGCCGTGAGGCCACAAAGTAGAGACGGTTTCTTGGGTTGTGTACGAAAAGCCGGCACGTGGGCAGCGGCCTTTGCAAGCCAGGCATACCATGGCGTGAAAGCTACGGGCCAACTTGCCATAGCGCGTGGCGATTCGCCGGAGTTCCTTGAGCCAGCCAAAGGCGCGCCCAACGGTAGGCGCATCCCTATGCTCCCCGGCAGCCAATGCCGGGAGTGTAGAAGCCCGTGGGGGCCTCATGATGGTCGACTCGATGGGAGCGAAGTCGGATGTTCGCACAGTGTCTCGTCGTGTCGATTGTGCTGGTTCTCTCAACGGCTGCCGATGGAGGCGTGAGACAATCCAAGGATTGTGAGTCAGAGGGACGGGCAGGGCGCTGATGGGGGAAGGGATTCCACGGCGGCTGTGGCTCTACCATTGAGCACTTGGCCTGGCAGGAGTGCATCCGCCGCTACGACAGAGTGAGTCATGCGGTCCGCTACACTTGGGAAAGACCCCGGATGCGACTCGGCATGCTCGACGAAGTCAGGACTGAATCCCGATGCCGAAGCAGCGAGGGGAACGCGGAGGTTAGCGATCGCGCAGTTCGTCACAGACGATCTTAAAATGGATGATCACGGAAGCGTCGCGCTGATGAGTGAGGATCTCAAAGTGTCGGGCTGGTTCTTCCCTCTCCTCCTCCTTGTGGCCTCGCCGGAACGCTTTGACGGCTTCGGTGATGTCGTAGTGGACCTGATCTAGGAGGCCAGCCTTGTCAAGGTGGTCGGCAAGGTTGACGTCGACCAAGGGAAACGCTGCATAAATCCTGCCGCAGCTGCCTGACCGGCGCCGGCGGGGTAGAATCTGACC
>NZ_JAUFPQ010000026.1 GCF_030409305.1 Halomonas maura | reverse complement strand
TGCCCTTCGACACCAGCGCGATGAGCGCCACCGAGCTCAACGACCGCGCCCTGGCGCTGCTGGTGGCGCAGGGCATCGCCGAGCCGGGCGATCACGTGATCCTCACCCGCGGCGACCACATGAACGCCCACGGCGGCACCAACACCCTGAAGATCCTGGATGTGACGGCCGAACACCAGGAACGCTGAGGGAATGGCGGGCTTATTGTATACAAAAGTTTCGTCATGCTGTGGTCAGGTGGTGTAAAACATGCGATGGTTCTTCCAGAACCACGCGGAGAGACATGCCATGAACAACGCCTGGCACACGGAGATGCTGGCCGAGGGACGCGTCAGCGACCGTCGCATCGGCGACCGGGATATCGTCGACAAGGTGCGCCGAGCGGTGCTGATGCAGCGCCTGCCCCCGGGCACCAAGCTGCCCGAGGTGACCCTCGGGGAGGTGTTCGGCGTCAGCCGGTCGGTGGTGCGCAAGGCCCTGACCCGCCTGGCATCCGAGCACGTCATCGACCAGCGTCCCAACCAGGTGGCCCGGGTACGCGCCCCGAGCATCGAGGAGACCCGCGAGACCTTCGATGCGCGGCGCCTGGTCGAGGGCGAGGTGGTCGCCCTGCTCGCCGGCCGCCTGCCGGCCGAGCCCCTGGCGGCCCTGGCCGAACAGGCGCGCGGCGAGGTCTCGGCCTTCGAGCGGGGGGATGAGCCGGCGCGGATCGAGCATTCCCTGACCCTGCACCACCTGCTGGCCGAGCACTCGCCCAACCGCGTGCTGGGCGCGATGCTCACCGACCTGGTGCTGCGCACCTCCATCGTCATCGCCCTCTACAAGCGCGCCGGACTGGCCTCCTGCTATCTCGAGGGGGACCATAGCCGCCTGCTGACGCACCTGGAGGCCGGCGATGCCGAGGCGGCGCGTGGCGATATCCACGACCACCTGAACGGCCTCGAGGCGCTGCTCGACCTGAGCCCCCGGGAGGCGCGCATCGATCTCAAGTCGATCCTCGGCCGCGCCCCCGAGCAGGCCTGATCCGGATCACGACGGAGCCGGGTTTCCCCGTCGGTGCCTTTACCCTCCGTCGCGTCTGGATGACAATGCCTGCCGAGTCGTTCGGCCCGGCCGTCTTCTCGCCATGCCATGGCACGTCGCCCGCCCCGTGACCGGATCGTCGGGTCGCGGAGGTCATCCGGCAGCGGGCAGGCCGTGTCGGCCGCCTTGACAAGGCTGACCGCCTGGTCAGTATTGGGCGACACGTCATTCGAGAGGCGCGAACCATGATGCATCCCCGACGCTGGGCGGCCCGCCTGGCCTTGCTCCTGCTGCCTTGGCTGGCGCCCCTGGTGCAGGCCATGGAGGTGCCCAGCGTGGCGGCGGCCTCGTCGCTGCAGTTCGTGTTCCCCGAACTCGTCGCGGCCTACCGCGACGAGACCGGCAACGACGTCCGGGTCAACTTCGGTGCCTCGGGCAACCTGAGTCGCCAGATCCTCCAGCAGGCGCCCTTCGAACTGTTCCTCTCGGCGGACGAAGCGAACGTGCGCGTGCTCGAGGAGGCGGGCCTCACCGAAGGCGCGAGCCGGGTCTATGCCGTGGGACGGCTGGTCTGGCTGCAGGCCAGGGGGCGTGGTGCGCTGCCCTCGGCCGAGGCACCCCTGGAGGCGGTACGCGAGGCGCTCGCCGCCTTCGAGGACGGCGCGGGGCGGCCGCGGCTTGCCCTGGCCAACCCCGAGCATGCCCCCTATGGGGTGGCGGCCCGCCAGGCGCTGCGTCATGCCGGCCTCTGGGCACCCACGGCGGGCCTGCGGGTGCTGGGCGAGAACGTCTCCCAGGCGGCCCGCTTCGCCCTGGCCGACGAGGCCCGGGGTGGTCTGGTGGCCTACTCCCTGGCGCTGGCCCCGAGGGTGGCCGAGCATGCCGATCATGTGCTGATTCCCGCCGACTGGCACGCTCCGCTGGTGCAGCGCATGGCCCTGATCGACGGGGCCGGGGAGGGCGCCCGAGCCTTCTACGCCTGGCTCCAGGGGGTGCAGGCGCGGGCGATCCTCGCGCGCCGTGGCTTCCAGCCTCCGGCGCGGGATGACGCCTCCTGATGGATTGGCCGGCGCTGTGGGTGTCGCTGCGCCTGGCGGCGTTGACCAGCCTGCTGCTGATCCCGCTGGGCCTGTGGCTGGGGCGCGCCCTGGCGCTGGCCCGCTTTCGCGCCCGTCCCCTCTGCGAGGCCCTGGTGGCGCTGCCGCTGGTCATGCCGCCCACGGTGCTGGGCTTCTACCTGATGCAGAGCTTCGGCCAGCAGGCGCCCTTCGGGGCCGTCTGGGCCTCGCTTACCGGCACGACCCTCAACTTCACCTTCAGCGGCATCCTGCTGGCCTCCCTGGTGGCCAACCTGCCCTTCGCCGTACAGCCCATCCAGCGGGCCTTCGAGGCCATTCCCGCCAACCTGCGCGAGGCCGCCTGGTGCTGCGGCCTCTCGCCCTGGCAGACCCTGTGGCGCATCGAGCTGCCGCTGGTATGGCCCGGGCTGGTCTCGGCGCTGGCGCTGACCTTCGCCCATACCCTGGGGGAGTTCGGGGTGATCCTGATGGTGGGCGGGGCCATCGATGGCGAGACCCGCACGCTCGCCATCGCCATCTACGACCGCGTCCAGGCCTTCGACGAGCAGGGCGCGGCACTGATGTCGGCCATGCTGCTGCTGGTGTCCTTCATGACCATCGGCGTGGTCTACGGGCTCAGCGGGCGCAGCAGGAGGCGACGGCATGGACACTGAGACCGGCGACCTGACGGTGCGGGTCACCCAGGCGGGGCCGATCCCGCTCGACGCCGCCTTCCGTTGCGCGCCCGGCGAGCTGCTGGCGCTGGTGGGTCCCTCGGGCAGCGGCAAGACGACGCTGCTGCGCGCCATCGCCGGTCTCTACCGGCCGGCCGAGGGCGACATCCGGTGTGCCGGCGAGACCTGGTTCGCCTCGGCCGGCCAGCGCTGGACGCGACCGCAGCAGCGCCGGGTGGGGCTGGTGTTCCAGGACTACGCGCTGTTTCCCCATCTCGACGCCCGGGCCAACGTCATGGTGGCGCTCGGCCAGTTGCCCGTCGCCGAGCGCCGCCCGGTGGCGGAGGCCTGGCTGGCGCGGGTGCGCCTGGAGGGATTGGGCGGCCGACTGCCCGGCGAACTGTCCGGCGGCCAGCGCCAGCGTGTCGCCCTGGCCCGGGCGCTGGCCCGCCAGCCGCGCGTCCTGTTGCTCGACGAGCCCTTCTCGGCGGTGGACCAGGTCACGCGGCGGCGCCTGCAGCGGGAGCTGGCATTGCTGCGCGAGGAGATCCGCATTCCCATCGTGCTGGTCACCCACGACCTCGACGAGGCCGCCGCCCTGGCCGACCGGCTGTGCGTGCTGCATGCCGGTCGCAGCCTGCAGCAGGCCCCCGCCGAGGCGCTGTTCCGGCGGCCGGCTTCCCCCGAGGTGGCGCGCCTGCTGGATCGCCACAACGTCTTCGCCGGCACCGTGGTGGCGGACGAGGCGGGCCGGCGACGGCTGCAGTGGGGGCCCTGGCGGCTCGAGGTGGCCGAGGGGCTGGAGGGGCTGTCCCCGGGGCAACGCCTGGCCTGGTACCTGCCGAATTCCGACATCGTCCTGCATCGCCGCGGCCGGCCGTCCCGCGGGGAGCGGGAGAACCCGGTCACCGGCCGGGTCAGCGAGATGGCGATCCTGGGGGGCATGGCGTCCGTGGCGCTGGCCTTCGATCACTGCGACGATACCCTGCGTTTCGAGATCGCCACCCATGCCGCCCGCCGCAACGGCCTGGCCCGGGGCGAGACCGCGACCGTGTCGCTGCTGGCCTCCGGCATCCACCTGATGCCTCAGGCCAGCCTGTCCAGAGAGGAGCCTGCCCATGCCCGAGATGCCTGACCCGACCCGCCGCCGCCTGCTGCAGGCACTGCTGCTGCTGCCCACCGCGGCGCTCTGGGGAGCGCCGGCCCTGGCGCAGGAGCCGCGCCTGCCGAGTGTGCCGGTGACCCTGCATGGGGAGGCGGGCCCGCTTCGCCTGAGGGCGGAGGTGGCGCGCAGCCTCGCCGAGCGCGGCCGGGGCCTGATGGAGCGCGAGCACCTGCCCCCCGACGCCGGCATGTTGTTCCTCTACGAGCGGACCCAGCCCTCGCGCAACGGCTTCTGGATGTATCGCACCCGCATCCCGCTGGATATCGCCTTCATCGACGAGACCGGGCGAATCCTCGAGATCCAGCGCATGGAGCCCTGCATGGCCGAGGCGGCCCGGGACTGTCCGGTGACCCGGCCGGGCGCCGCCTATCGGGCCGCCCTGGAGGTCAATGCCGGCTACTTCGAGGAGAAGGGCGTCAGGCCGGGCGACTGCGTCAGCTGGCCCGGCGATGGCGGCGAGTGTCGCCGCGCCGGCATGGCGGCGGATGGCTGAGGGATCAGGACGACGCCTCGGCGGGTGTCCTGCGGGGGCCCAGGCGCAGCACGATCAGCGCGATACCGGCCACCACCAGCCCGCCGCCGACCAGCTTGTGCGGCCCCAGGCCATCGCCGAGCAGCATGACCCCGAGGCCCACGGCCAGCACCGGCACCAGCAGCACCATGGGCACCACCCGGTTGACCGGGTGGCGGCGCAGCAGGCCGTACCAGACGCCGTAGGCGAGGATCGACGACATCACCGCCGTGTAGAAGACCGCGCCCCAGCCCGCCCAGCCGGCCTCGGCCAGGGCCACGACCTGGCCCTGCTCGAACCACCAGGAGCCCAGCGCCACCTGGGGCGTGGCGAACAGCGCCACCCAGCCCGCCAGTGCCATGGGCGGGACATTGGGGCCCTGCTTGATCAACAGCTGGGAGATGGCCCAGCCCAGGGCGCTCACCAGCAGCAGCGCGGTGGGCAGCGGCGCCGGCAGCGTCGGGCCGCCGGCCAGCACGACGATGCCGGCGAAGGACAGCACCAGGCCGGCCAGCCGACGCGGGCCCAGCCGTTCCTTGAGGAACAGCACCGCCAGCAGGGTGGCGAAGGGCGTGCCCATCTGGACCAGCAGCGCTCCCGTGCCGGCCTCGGCCTGTTCCAGGCCGATGAACAGCATGGCGAAGTGCAGGGTGCCGAAGGTCAGCGACAGCAGCGCCAGGAAGGGCAGCTGGTGGCGGGCCACCGGGTGGAAGGGCACCAGCAGTGCGGCCACCAGCAGGAAGCGCAGGGTGGTCAGCAGCAGCGGCGGCAGTTCCGCCACGCCGAGCTTGATGACGATGATGTTCAACGCCCAGATGGCGACGACGCCGAGGCCCAGGGCCAGATCCCGTAATGGCAAGATGCATCCTTGATCGATCGCGAGAAGAGGGCGCCAGCATAGCAAAAGATGGCCGCCGGGGGCCGCGCGGTGTTGCGGGGCGGACGCCGCGGGCCGATCACCGTCGGGCTGGCCGGCGCGGTGGGTTACCATGGGCGGCTGTGGCATGAGCAGAGGAGTGGAGTGGCATGCAAAGAGTGCTTTTCGTGATCGATCAGCTGGCCAGTGGCGGGGCGCCCCGCTCGGTGCTCAAGCTGACCCGGGCCATGCTGGCCCAGGGCGTGTCGGTCACCCTGATCGCCCTGTCCGAGCGCCTGGGCCTGGACGTGCCCGAGGGCGCCGAGGTCAGGGTGGTGCCCTTCACGCCACGCGGACGGCGCGAGAAGCTGCATCGCTACCGGCTGCATGCGCGCCGGCTGGATGCCTTCCTCGCCGAGTACGAGGCGTCCTTCGACCTGGTGGTGGCCAACCTGCACCAGGCGCATCAGGTCGTCAGTCGTTCCTGCCTGGCGGATCGGGCCTGGTTGTGCATTCGCTCCGATCCCCGCCAGGAACTGCTCTCCAACAAGCAGGGCTGGCGACGCCGGATCAAGCGACGCAAGGTGTGCCGGCTGTATGGCAACAAGCGGCTGATCGTGCTCTCGGAGACCAACCGACATTCCCTGGCCTCGATCGGCTGCCGCCCGCTTGAGGTCCAGGTGATTCCCAATGTCATGGAACTGGAGCGCCTGCAGGGCCTGATGCGGGAACCCATCGCCGAGCCGCAATGGGCCGAGCGGGACTTCTGTCTCTACGTGGGCCGGCTGGCCATGACGCAGAAACGCCTCGACCGGCTGCTGAGAGGCTACCTGGCCAGCGGTACCGACCTGCCGCTGGTGCTGATCGGCGATGGCGACCGGGCGAGTGTCGAGCGCGAGATCCGCGACCTGGGGCTCGAGGACCGGGTCACCCTGCTGGGCGCGCGTGCCAATCCCTACCCCTACATGCGCCGGGCGCGCCTGCTGATGCTGTCCTCGGACTACGAGGGCCTGCCCAACGTGCTGCTGGAGGCCCTGGCCTGCGGGACCCCCGTGGTCAGCACCGACTGTCTCTCGGGGCCGTCGGACATCCTGCAGGGCGAGCTCCGGCGCGGGCTGGTGCCCCTCGACGATGTCGAGGCCTTCGGCGCCGCGGTGAGCGACCTGCTGGCCGATCCCCCGGCGATCCCGGCGACGATCGTCGAGCCCTATTCCCCCGCGAGCATCGTGGCGCGCTACCGCGCCCTGGGCGACGGCTGACCCCGGGGCCGCGAGGCCGGGTCGGCGCCGTGGCAAGAAGAGGGGAGAGCGACAGGGGCGGCCGAGGCCGCCCCTGTCGCGTGCGGGTCAGAAGGTCCAGCGCAGCATGGCCTGGGGGAACGACTCGTCGGTGTCCTCGAGGCCGAACTTGTTCTCCCAGTGCTGGTACTCCAGGCCGATGCCGAGGTTGTCGGTGGCATGCCAGACCAGCTGGGGCTGGGTCAGCAGCTGCGCCTCCAGGTCGCCCTCCTCGGTGATGTAGTCGACGAAGCCCTCGAAGGAAAAGTCCGCCCCGCCGAGCTGGAAGGGCAGGTTCCAGGCCGCGGTGTACTGCGCCGAACTGCCGTCGGCGGCGGCGCTCTCGTCGTTGCGATACATCGCGTAGACCTTGAAGAAGCGGAAGCCGGGCACCGCCAGGTCGGCGGAGAGGCCCGCCAGGTGGGTGGTCTTGCGGGTCGCCGCGTTGCGGTCCAGATCCAGCTGGCCGGTCACGTAGAGCTCGGTCACCGGGCCGAAGGCCAGATCGAGGCCGGTAGCCTTGCCGATATTGCCGCGCAGGTTCCATTCGGCATGGGTGCTGCCGAAGTCCTGCTCGTCCTCGTGGCCCTGGTCCAGGTTGGTGAAGTCGGCGAAGAAGAAGCTGTCGCCGTAGGTCCAGCCCGTGGCATTGGCGACGGTGAGGATGGCGTGCTCCTCGGTGTCGATGGGGAAGCCGGCGCCGGCCTCGGCTTCATAGTCCCAGCCGTAGAGCGCCTCGACCTTGGTGGTGCTGTAGAGGGCGGCACTGGCGCCCTGGGCGAGCAGCAGGGAGGCGGCGGCGGTGGCGAGGACGAGGGTGGTCTTGGTGCGCATCTTGTTCTCCGATGTTGTTGTCGTTGGAGGCGGCCGACGTCCCGAGGCTGGCCCGGACGCGGCGCGGGACCGGGCGGTGTTGCCTCGAGTTTGTACACAATGGGCGTTGTCGAGTGTTCCCATTTTCATCGGCCGTACACATTTATAGAGACTGATGTGCACTGTTTCAATAGTTGTTTGTATACATTTGTGGTGGAGGAACGGCGCCAATCGGGGCAGGGCGCCGCTCCCCTTGTGGAGGCCGGTGCCTTGCATGCATATTCGAGTGTTACGAATAACCGATAACCCGAATGCCGCGTCCACGCGGCCACCAAGGACACGCCATGCCGACGATGCGCTCCCTGCCCCGACTCGCCGCCACCCTGGCCGGCGCCGCCCTGCTGACCTCGGCGCTGACCGCCCAGGCCCGCGAGCTGTCCGTTTCCAGCGTGCTCCCCGACGCCTTCCCCTGGGGCCAGGCCGCCCAGAAGTGGGCCGATCTGGTGGAGGCGCGCTCCGACGGTGAGCTGACGCTGCGCGTCTACCCCAATGCCCAACTGGTCAGCGGCGACCAGACCCGGGAGTTCTCGGCCATGCGCTCCGGGCTGATCGATCTCGCGGTGGGCTCGACCATCAACTGGTCGCCCCAGGTGCCGGCGCTGAACCTCTTCTCGCTGCCCTTCTTCCTGCCCGACGAGGCCGCCGTCGACGCGGTCACCGGCGGCGAGGCCGGCGAGATGATCTTCTCCGCCATCGAGGACAAGGGGGTGGTGCCGCTGGCCTGGGGCGAGAACGGCTTCCGCCAGCTGTCCAATTCCCGCCTCGACATCGACGAGCCGGCCGACCTCGACGGGCTGAAGATCCGGGTGGTGGGCTCGCCGCTCTTCCAGGACACCTTCACCGCCCTGGGCGCCAACCCCACCCAGATGAGCTGGGCCGATGCCAAGCCGGCACTGACCACCGGCGCCGTGGATGGCCAGGAGAACCCGCTGTCGGTGTTCGACGTGGCGCGCATCGATCAGGTCGGTCAGACCCACCTGACGCGGTGGAACTACATGAACGACCCGCTGGTGTTCGCCGCCAACCGTCAGGTGTGGGACTCGCTCTCCGAGGCGCAGCGCGAGATGCTGCGCGAGACGGCCATCGAGGCGGGCGCCTGGGAGATCGCCAAGACCCGCGCCGAGGAGGCCGATCGCCTGGCGGCGATCCGCGAGCGCGGCGTCACCGTCACCGAGCTTTCCGAGGCGCAGCACCGGGCCTTCGTCGAGGCCACCGAGCGCGTTCACGACGACTGGGTGCCGCGCATCGGCGAGTCGATCGTCGAGGCGGCCCGCCGCGACATCGCCACGCCCTGAGGCCCCCTGCCCACGCGCGCCCGGCCCGGCCGGGCGCCGTCGTCTTTCCCCTACCGCTCAAGATCCCTCGTCATGAAACGTCCCGATGCAAGAGGCGAGCGCGTGCTCGCGACCCTGGCGATCCTGGTCATCGGCCTGATCAGCCTGGCCAACGTGGTGGTGCGCTATATCACCGACGCCTCCTTCGCCTTCACCGAGGAGTTCTCGGTGTTCCTGCTGGTGCTGCTGACCTTCGCCGGGGCCTCGGTGGCGCTGCGGCGAAATCGCCATATCCGCATCGGACTGCTGGAGCGGGCCCTGCCGCCGGGGCCGCGGCGCGCGCTGATTCTCTTCCAGGGCCTGTGTGGCCTGGTCGTACTGGGGCTGATGACCTGGTTCGGCGCCAAGCTCGCCTGGCAGGAGTACCAGTGGGAGACGCTGTCGCCGGGCCTGGGGCTGCCCCAGTGGTGGTATCTGGTGTGGCTGCCGCTGCTGGCCGGGCTGATGCTGTGGCGCCAGTGCCAGCAGACCCTCGACCGGCTGCGCGGAGGGCTCGACGATGAGTCCTGACCTGTGGATGCTGCTGGCCTTCGCCGGCCTGTTGATCGCCGGGGTGCCGGTGGCCTTCTCGCTGGGGCTGGCCGGGGCCGCGGGCATCGTCGCCGGGCTGTCGCCCGCGATGCTGGCGACGCTGGGCACCAACACCTACAACAGCGTTGCCAAGTACCCGCTGATCGCCATTCCGCTGTTCATCCTCACCGGGCTGATCTTCGAGCGCGCGGGGGTGGCGGCGCGCCTGGTGCGCTTCGCCCAGGCGCTGATCGGTCCGCGCCACGGCGGCCTGGCGCTGGTGGCGGTGCTGGTGTGCATGATCATGGGCGGCATGAGCGGCTCCGGCCCCGCCGATGCGGCGGCCGTGGCCATGGTGATGCTGCCCAGCATGACCCGCGCCGGCTACCCGCGGCCCTTCTCGGCGACGCTGATCGCGGCCTCCGCCTCCACGGCGATCCTGATCCCGCCGTCGGTGGCGCTGATCCTGTATTCCATCGTGGTGCCGGGGGTGGACCTGCGCGCGCTGTTCGCCGCCGGCCTGTTCCCGGGGATGCTGGCCGGGGCGGCGCTGCTGGTGCCGGCCTGGGGGCTGTCACGACACTACCGCTGGGAGGCGCCGGAGGAGCTCGCCCGACCGCCGCTCGGGGCGAGCTTTCGCCAGGCCATCCCGGCGCTGTTCGCCCCGGTGCTGATCCTGGGGGGGCTGCGCAGCGGGCTCTTCACGCCCACCGAGGCGGCGGTGGTGGCGGTGACCTATGGCGTGATCGTGGGCCTGTGGCTGACCCGCGAGCTCGGCTGGCGCGACCTCTGGCAGCTGTTCGGCGAGGCGGCGGTGATTTCCGGCGTGGTGATGCTGATCATCTCGCTGGCCGGCATCTTCGCCTGGGCCGGCACCCTGCTGGGCACCTTCCGCCACCTGGCCGAGGGGGTGATCGGGCTGTCCGACGACGGCACCCTGTTGCTGCTGCTGATCATGCTGGCGGTGCTGGTGGCCGGCATGCTGCTCGATGCCATCTCCATCTACCTGATCATGATGCCGATCCTGGTGCCGGTGATGCAGCACTTCGGCTGGAATCCCGTCTGGTTCGGCATCCTGATGGCGATGAACATCGCCATCGGCCAGTTCACGCCGCCGGTGGCGGTCAACCTGATGGTCACCACCGAGGTGGCCCGGGTGCGCCTGGAGCAGACCCTGGGCTGGGCGCTGGTGTTCGTGGTCGCCATGGCCGCCGCCCTGGCCCTGGTGGTGGCCTTCCCGGCCATCGCCCTGTGGTTGCCCGGGGTGCTCGGCTATAACGTCTAGGCCCGCGGGAGGGCGGGGCCCCTCCGGTCAGGCGGCTCGCCGCTAGCCGGCGCCATCCTCGAGGCTGGCCAGGGTACGGCGATGCAGCTCGGCGCTCTCGGCATCGAACAGCACGAAGCGCACCCGGCGCACCGACGGACAGTCGGGGAGGGTCTCCATCACCGTGGCGAGCGCGATGCGGGCGGCCTCGGCGGCCGGGTAGCCGAAGGCGCCGGTGGACAGCGCCGGAAAGGCGAGGCTCTCGATGCCGTGCCGTTCGGCCAGCTGCAGGGCGTGGCGATAACAGGCGGCAAGCAGCGCGTCCGATGGCTCGTCGACGCCGTAGACCGGGCCCAGGCAGTGGATCACATGGCGGTTGGGCAGGCCGAAGGCCTCGGTGACCACGGCCTGCCCCGGCTGGAGGGGGGCCAGGGGGCGGCCCGCCTCGGCCAGCTCGGGACCGGCGGCCCGGTGCAGGGCACCGGCCACGCCGCCGCCGGGGCGCAGCTGGGCGTTGGCCGCGTTGACCACGGCGACCATGTCGTCCTGGCGGGCGATATCGCCCTGGCGGCACTCGATGATAGGGGTCGTCATGATAGCCTCCGCGCTGCAGGGGTAGCGTCTCTCCCTCCAGTTTGGCGGCGGCTGCCGCCGAGTGGCAAGCTGAGGCACCCCGACAGGGTCCCGACGGTTGCAAAGGCCTCGTCAAGGTGGGCTCGGCAGGCTGGCCCTCGCATGGCGCGCCAGGCGCGAAACGACCGACGCCCGCGGGCGGGTGCCGGTCGTGATGGAAGGGAGGAGGAGACTCAGGCCCGGGAGGCCCTCTCCGCGTCGGTGGCGTGCGAGCGGCGCTCGCGGAAGGCGATCAGGAACAACGCCAGCACCGCGAGGGCGAACACCGCCGGCAACAGCCAGATGCCCTGCCAGTCGTGGCCGCCGCCGGCCAGCGAATAGTGGTCGGTAACCCGGCCCGCGATCCAGAAGCCGATCAGCATGCCGACGCCGTAGGTGGCCAGGGTGATCATGCCCTGAGCGGCGCTCTTGAACCGCGCGCCGGCCTTGGCGTCGGTGTAGATCTGCCCGGTGACGAAGAAGAAGTCATAGCAGATGCCGTGCAGCGCGATGCCCAGCAGCAGCAGGTAGAGCTGTCCCTCGGCGTCGCCGAAGGCGAACATCGCGTAGCGCAGCGCCCAGGCCAGCATGCCGATCAGCAGCGTCTTCTTGATGCCGAAGCGGCCGATGAACAGCGGCAGCAGCAGCATGAACAGCACCTCGGAGGCCTGCCCCAGGGTCATCTTGCCGGTGGGGTTGGCCACGCCGACCTCGGCCAGGAAGGGGTTGGCGTTCTGGTAGTAGAAGGCCAACGGAATGCAGGTCAGCACCGAGGCGACGAAGAAGATCGCGTAGTTGCGGTCCTTGAGCAGCGCCAGGGCGTCCAGGCCGAGCACATCGCGCAGGCCGGTCTTGCCGCTGGCCCTGGGTGGCGTGGCGGGCAGGGTGAAGCTGTACGCGCCGAGTGCCAATGAGGCGATCGCGCCCATCAGGAAGGTGTTGCGCAAAAGGCCCGCGTCGATGCCGGCGGCCGAGTCCCAGGCGAACACGTAGCTGATGCCGAGCCCGGCGACGATCCAGCCGAGGGTGCCCCAGACGCGGATGGGCGCGAACTCCGTGGTCGGGTCGCGCAACTGGTGGAACGAGACCGAGTTCACCAGCGCCAGCGTCGGCATGTAGAGGATCATGTACGCCAGCACCAGCGGGTAGAAGGCCGCGAAGTCCTCGGCCAGGTAGAGCCCGGCCATCAGCGCCGCGCCGAGCAGGTGCAGCACCCCGAGCAGGCGCTCGGCGTGGAAGTAGCGGTCGGCGATCAGGCCGATGATGAAGGGTGCGATGATGGCGCCCCAGGACTGGGTGGCGAAGGCCATCCCGATCTGGCCGCCGCTGGCCTCCAGGTTGCTGGCCAGGAAGGTGCCCAGGGTGACGAACCAGCCGCCCCAGATGAAGAACTGCAGGAACATCATCAGGCTCAAGCGCGTGCGTAGCAGAGACATGGCGATTTCCTTCGTGTGAGGCTTGTTGTCGTGGCCCTGTCAGGAGAGGTCTCTAGCGGTCCAGGCCCAGGATGCGGCGATTGCGCGCCGGGCTGGTTTCCTGGCCGGCGAAGTCGTCGAAGGCGCGGCCGGCGCGGGTTATCAGGTGCTCGGCGATGAAGGGCGCGCCCTCGGCGGCGCCCTGGGCGGCGTCCTTCAGGCAGCACTCCCATTCGAGCACCGCCCAACCGTCGAAACCGTACTGGGTCAGGCGGCTGAAGATGCCCTTGAAGTCGACCTGGCCGTCGCCCAGCGAGCGGAAGCAACCGGGGCGCTCGACCCAGCCCTGATAGCCGCCGTAGACGCCGCTGCGCGCGTCGGGCGTGAACTCGGCGTCCTTGACGTGGAACATGCCGATGCGCGCGTGGTAGCGGTCGATGAAGCCCAGGTAGTCGAGCTGCTGCAGCAGCAGGTGACTCGGGTCATAGAGGATCTTGGCCCGCGGATGATGATCCACGACCTCGAGGAAGCGCTCGAAGGAGGCGCCGTCGTGGAGGTCCTCGCCAGGGTGGATCTCGTAGCACAGGTCGACACCGGCCTCCTCGAAGGCGTCGAGGATCGGCCGCCAGCGCCGGCCTAGCTCGGCGAAGCCTTCCTCGACCAGCCCGGCGGGGCGCTGCGGCCAGGGGTAGAAGAAGGGCCACAGCAGGGCGCCGGAGAAGGTGGCGTGGGCCTTGAGGCCGAGCCGCCGGCTGGCCTTGGCCGCCAGCTTGAGCTGGGCGATGGCCCACTCGGTGCGGGCCTCGGGATCGCCGTGCAGCCCGGCCGGGGCGAAGCCGTCGAACAGCTCGTCGAAGGCCGGGTGCACCGCCACCAGCTGGCCCTGCAGGTGGGTGGAGAGCTCGCTGATCTCGACGCCGGCCGCGGCGCAGCGGGCCTTGAGCTCGTCGCAATAGGCCTGGCTCTCGGCGGCGCGCTCGAGGTCGATGAAGCGCGGATCGTGGGTCGGCACCTGGAGGCCGCGGTAGCCCTGCTCGGCGGCCCAGCGGGCGATGGCGTCGAGGCCGTCGAAGGGCGCCTCGTCGCCGATGAACTGGGCGAGGAAGATGGCCGGGCCGCGGATGCCGGAGGGGGTGTCGCTCATGGCAGGCTCCCGTTCAGTCGGTGGAGGGTAGGGGGGTCCAGCGGCTGCCGCCGGCCTGGCTCTGGGTGACCGCCTCGATGAAGGCCATGCCGCGCAGCCCCGAGGCCATGCCGGGCACGCCGGCGATGTCGCCGCGGTCGCCGCGCCGGATCGCCGCAGCCACGTCGCGATACAGATTGCCCAGGGCCTCGAGATAGCCCTCGGGGTGGCCGCCGGGCAGGCGCAGCCGCGTCATGGCCTCGTCGACCAGCTCGGGCTGGTCGATGCCGGCGCGCAGCACGCGCATCGGGGCGTTTCGCGAGCGGTGGATCAGGCTGTTGGGCTCCATCTGGCGCCATTCCAGGGCGCCGTCCTCGCCGTAGAGGCGCAGCTTCAGCGCGTTCTCCTCGCCGGTGCTGACCTGGCTGGCGATCAGGGTGCCGCTGGCGCCCTCGGCGGTGCGCAGCAGCACGTCGCCGTCGTCGTCCAGGCGACGCCCGTCGACGTGGCTGCCGAGCGAGGCGCACAGGGTCTCGACGCGCTGGCCGGAGACGAACTCGGCCAGGCCGAAGGCGTGGGTGCCGATATCGGCCATGCAGCCGCTGGGCCCGGCCAGGGCAGGATCGGTGCGCCAGCCGGCCTGCTTGTTGCCCTGGGCCTCGAGGGTCTCGCCGAGCCAGCCCTGGGGATACTCGACGTGGATCTTGCGCAGCCGGCCGAGCGTGCCGGCTTCGACCATGGCGCGGGCCTGCCACACCATCGGATAGCCCAGGTAGGTGTGGGCCAGGCCATACAGGCCGCGGTGCTCGCGCCAGGCGGCTTCGAGCCCGCGGGCCTCGTCCAGCGACAGCGCGGCGGGCTTCTCGCAGAAGACGTGGAAGCCGGCGGCGAGCGCGGCCTCGGCGATCGGCACGTGCAGGTGGTTGGGGGTGACGATCACCAGCAGCTGCATGCGCTGGTCGGCGGGCAGGGCGCGTTCACCGTCCAGCAGGCGCTGCCAGTCGGCATACCGGCGCTCCTCGGGGAGGCCGCAGGCGGTGCCGGTGCGGGCGTTGTTGTCGGCATCGCGGCTGAAGGCGCCACAGACCAGCTCGAAGTGGCCGTCGAGGTTGGCGGCCAGGCGATGGACCTGGCCGATGAAGGCGCCTTCGCCGCCGCCGACCATGCCCAGGCGGAGTCTTGGGGTGGAGGACATCGATAGCTCTCGAAGTGATGGGTGATGAGGCAATGTAACCGGTTACATCCGGATTTCGACAAAAATAGAGATTCGGTGTCTGTGCGGTCAATCCGACCAAGGGCTATGCGACCAATGTCTTGGCGTATCGGTGATATCCAGCGGCGTGTCGCCATCACTGGGCTGCGGAGCGTTGGGGCCCTGGCGCTCCATCGCTTGGTCGGGTTGTCGTCCGTCATCCGGTCGTCATGATGGCTGCACTATAGTCTGTGCGGCTCGGAAGGGGGGCACTCCATGACGGCCTTGGCCTGACATCACGAGGTCGCTGACCCTGCGCGCAGCAAGATGATCGGCGGAGTCCCACGGCCGACGAAGGTGGCCGCGTCTCGGCCGATGATTGATTTCACAATGTCATGAAAATGGAAGATCCAGTCCATATAGGGAATAAATCTGTCGGCCATGCGGAATGACCACAGCAGATCCCATTGGTAAAGCCCCACGAGGCCCGTCGTAGAGCGGTTGCTCGCGCGTTCTTCCTGTGCGGGAGGAGGAGCAAGCCGCCCACCCGCAAATTTTTATGGATCGACTTCTTGAGCATCTATTATATTAGTGCTAGCTTTTGAAATTGTTGTTTACCTAGCTGGGTGGATAAACAAAAGCAAAAACATCAGCTTGTCAATTTGTATCTCATTTATTCAAGGACGAGTAAAGGAGAGAGAATGCACACAAGTGTCGAGTGGCTTGCGCTTCATGGATTGAGCGCCTCCCAAGTACAAGGCGTGATCTGCGATTGTTTTACTGACAATCTTGAAATCCCTCCCCCCTCGCACTCTCTCTTTCACAGTAGAGTGGCAGTTGCTGATCAAGATCATTCGATGAGTGCATTGAAATTTCAATGTGAGTGTTACAGGGATATTGTTGTTCCTGCTTTCGTAGTGGCGTTCGCCAACAAAAGCGAAATAGAACACCTCCTGTCCAAAAATGTTGAACATCAAAGCCTTAGCAGCCGGGGCGTTGTTCCCCATACCGTTGATAAAGGTCGAGGTGATCCACCGACCATCTTAATGAATTGGAACGGTCGAGTTGAAGACCTGATGTGCCTTGCACACGAAACAACTCACGCATTACAGATACTACTATCGAACCACGAAACGATGCCGCCGGTTGGACGTGAAACCTGTGCGTTTATAGGCGAGTTGCTTCTCCTCGATCACGTTAAGGAGCATTTGCCTGATCTGTATCCTGCATTAGTGGATGTATGGTATGGCGAGAACGACTTTTATTTGGGGAGTTGTGTCGACGCGCTGGAGGATTCCCTGAACCATCCGGATATTTCTTATCACTATTACCAAAACTACCCACTCGCGCGTTTGGCTGCCATGCAAATGTATTGCAGTGGGCAAAAGGATTGGCTTTTTAGTTTTCTTTCAAGTGGTCGAGATGCCATGGTATATCTACCTATAGATGCCTTGGCCAAAAGTGCCGTGGATATTAGGAATTCCTTTCCACCCTTGTTGCAGCCTGATGCTGCATGGCCTGCAGTCGATGCGTATCGAAGCCTGGGTGTTATGGCGCTGCTTGATATTGGCTATGGCCAGAATGAATTTAGAGCGAATATTGGCGATTATTATCTGGAGCTTCTAAAACATCTAGAAAATTGCACCGCCTTTATTGCACTGGACAATGAGCGGAAGCCAGTGGGATACGCAACATGGATGCGTTCAGATGTAGATAATAATGTGACGATTACTCGCCAGACTGCCCTATTGGGGCAACGCTTTAATATGCGATGGGCGCTTAAGCAGTACATCAGCACGTCGAAAGGTGTTAAAGCTAGTTACACGCGAAACGCTTCCAAGGAGATGCTTATATGGTAAGCGTTGACGACTATACAAGCCTCGGTTATGTGCTCGAACTACTGGCCCAGTCTGAATGCCATCGGCAATTTGAACTGGGCGACTATTTCTGCACGGAAATTTTACCTCCACTTTCCTGCAATCAGGTGCGTTTTTATGTAACTCCTGAGGGTTGGCCAACAGCTATGTTGACTTGGGCTTGGCTCTCGGAGCAAGTTGAGCGTGATGTGCATGCCACTGGGCGTGCGTTAGGCAAGGAAGAGTGGGCTAGCGGTGACCGATTGTTTTTTAACGATTGGGTAACGCCTTACGGAAATATAAGAGAAGTACTCCACGATATGACGCATCATCATTTTCCCAACGAGGTTGCCACTAGCTTGCGCCGCCGCCATGATGGCTCGGTGCATAGCATCAATCGGTGGACGGGGGTGAATTTTCGTCGAAAGAAAAGAGGGACTTCAAAGTTCTCCCATCAGCGGTACGAGGGAGTGAGTGGAAAGGTGTAGTGGTCTCTCCACTCAGTGCAGCCGCTGGGTATCCAAACCCAGTAAATCACGACAGCGGCGACGATGACATATCCGACCCGCAACCAGAAGGAGATGAAAGATGAAAGATATTTATCAGACATCTATGACTGACCTATATAGCACGACTAGCTTCGGAGGTGCGGGTGCCGGTAGTAGCAGTAGTAGGAGCAGGTATAGCAGTAGACCTTATGGCGGCCCAGGTGGTGGGAGTGATCCAGGTAACCAAGGTGGAAATAACGCTCCTCGCATCGGACCGCCATCGCCGGCACAGCGAACAGTCGGGCGTATTGCCGTTTCAACAGCGATAGGTGGATATGCTGGTGGTACACGGGCAGCTGTTGGCGCAGCGATTGGTGGAGGTTTTGATGCATTTGACGGTGGCGGCGCAGATAGATAATTAATTTCTTAGCCAAACATGCCAAGGGAGAGGGGCACCTCTCTCGTCTATCTAGCAATTAGGAAGTGCTGCCCTCCACACCGCAGCGGTTGGGTCGGTTCTTCTAACCGAAAGATAACCAATTGATTAATGGTTTCCTAGCCGGAGGTTAAATGAGTTTAAATATAAGTGGTGGATTGAAGGCTGCTTTGTTCTGTACGTTATTTTTCATGTTGCTTGATTATAAAAATGGCGAACAGGTTTTATCTTTAGAGAATTTTGTAATTTTTTTGATAGTGTGCTCAACATATGTGGCTCTTGGCTTTTTGGGGAAATGGTTTAATAAATGAAAGATATGAGGGAGGTGCTAAGAGGACGATTATGGGTGGTTTTCATTGTCGCTCTGGCTATGCTCTTCTGGATTCTTAATGTCTTTTTTTCAAGTCAGGAGCGCAGCGTCTATATCCAAAGCACCGAGGACAGGGAAGTTCAAGCCCATGTCATTATCGAGCACGGAGCCTCGGCACCTGGACTTGCACATTATGTCGAACATCTTGCTTGGTTAAACACGATGGGTGCCAAACAGCGCGGTGCAGACCGGCATTCGAATGCCTGGACGAGCCCTTATGCCGTTGGCTATTGGCTTTCCGGTAAGCCCGCAGAGCTGGACGAAATATTGCAAACCCTTTCGGGGCTTTTTGATCCTCTTGAGGTTCCGGTGGCGTTTGCTGACGCAGAGCGGGATATCATTTTGCGCGAATATGAATCACACATGGTCGATAAGCCGGATGCACAAGCGGCTGAAGCGATGAATGCGTTTCTCTATGCTGATAATTCCATGGCGTCCTCGGTGATTGGCACGCCAGACGACATCAGCACACTGGATTATGACGAAGCTCGCGCGCTGCACGAGGCTACCCATCAGCCGGATAATGCCACCCTGGTGGTGACCGGTGGTGTAAGCGAGCGGCAGGTTAGTCGAGCGTTGCAAGGAGTTGGCTGGCCTGAGTTGGAAAAAGAGAATGCTGATATCGCGCCGCCAATCTTTGAGCTCGCCTCACCAGCCAAGACGATGCTGCGCTATCCCCAGGCGAGTGCATCTCCGCGTTTGACCTTGCGAAAGGTAGTCGCGCTGCCCGAGCCTGTACCGTTCGATCTGCTTGAGGCGCACACAACGCTGTTGCGGGATATCCTCGATACCAACTTGCCGGGAGGGTTAGCTGGCCCCTTGCGCTTTGATGCCACCATTGCACGCCGTTTTGATGTGCGAGTCTGGCCAATCGACGAGCGTCATATTGAGTTAAGCTTTACCGCCGCTCCTGACCGTGAAGTGTCACTGATCGATATGGGAGACGCATTCGAGGAAACACTTGCTGAGATCGCAGCCGCAGGTATTCCTGAAGAGACCTATAACCGTGTTTTCAACCGTCTTGAACATTTTTGGCCTGACTGGGATGACAGCGATGAAAGTGCACGCTGGATGGCTGACTATGTCCTTGACCGAGTCGCAGCACTTCGCAAACCACTGCAATTATCTGATGTGAAGCGCCTCAAGCGCAACCTTTCTCACCAAACGATCAATACCTTACTCAACGAAATAGCCGGGGAAGGGCGAACTGCCGTTGCTTTCATCGGCCCCGAGGAGAGATTCGAATGATTCGACTCATTCCACTGGCTGCCGTCATTGTCAGCCTTGCTGCTTGTACTTCGGAAGAAAGCAATGAAGGCACTCCTTCTGCCAGCAGCGAAGTCAGCCCTGGTGGGATTCCTTACACGTTGATTCATGTGCCTGAAGGAGATGATGTTGCTATTCATGTGGCTTGGCCTACTGACTGGGCCTACCGGGAGGATACCAATAAGGCGGCGGCGCTGGTTGGCGCCGAATTGATGCTTGCCGGTGGTGCTCAGGGGTACCCGGCAGGAGAGGTAGGCGAGCGCTTGGCTGACCTGAATGCGGATGGCAGTCTCTACGGTTTGGCTAGCGACCATATCGTGGGTGAACTGGTCTTTGAGCGTGATGCCATCAGCGAAGTGGTCGAAATTGCCAATGCCCACTTGCGTGAGCCGTTGTTGGATCAGGCATGGTTGAATCGAATCAGCGATGGTGTTGAGCAGAACGTTACTGAAGAACGTTCGCAACCTGCTGCTGCTGGGTTCGAGGCGGCTCGCTGGGCGGTATTCGGTGAGCAGCCCTTGCGTAATGCGTTATCGCTGTACGAGTTGGATGCGTTTGAAGAACTTGCACGAGATGACATCCTTGCTTGGCATGCCGAGACGTTTACGCTTACCCCTGAAGCGGTCACGGTGGCAGGTGAAATAGATACTAAGGCAGCTGGTCTGGCGCTTGATTCGTTATTCGAAGGGCTGCCGGAGAAAGGTCGGAGTATGACAAGGGACGTTGCTCCGGACTTTAAGCCGCGACGTATTCTACTTCATATGCCTGAAGCTGAAGTTTCGAGCATTGCCTTCATGGCGCCAGTTCCACCCACCCGGCAAGGAGGGGAGGTTGAAGATGTATTATTAATCAATGCACTTGGAGGGGATGATCAAAGTGTATTGTTCAACGCAATGCGAACGAATCTTCGTGCAAGCTATTCTTTTGGAGCGGGGATGGATAATTTTACTCGTGATCACCGGATTATCGTCATGGCTGGGGAGGTAGATACGAGTAAGATGGCAGATGCCGAGAGCGTCGTTCGCGAGGCGTATAGTAAGTTCCAGAAAACCGGGCTGGAGGACGATGTTGCCGAGCGAAAAGCACCATTGAATGCCTATTTGTCTGAAATCAATGACTTCGTGATTGATCTTGCGGGTGTCGAGTTACACAACACACTTGACGGCGGAGATCCTGGTCGCGTGCAAAATAGTATGGACGAGCTTGAAGCGGTTACCGCGGTTTCGTTAAGTGAGCGGTTAAATGATGCCTTCCCCAAGATAGATGAATTCACCGTCATAGCGGTTTCGCCAGAGGCTGACTCCTTGCCCGATGCCTGTGTTATCACTACACCACGTGAGGCAGTTGATTGCTGATGATTGGCAGGGCTGCTGACACAGCACGGTCGCGCGACTCCTGGCGCGTGGGGGGCTGAACCGTCTGGCAGCCCTCGAGCCTGCCCGGCCCGACAATCGCTACGAGCATGATGCGCCGGGGGAGCTCCTGTACCTGGACATCAAGAAACTCGGCCGCTTCGCGCGCCCGGACATCGGGTCACCGGCGATCGCCAGCAGGCCACGCCTGGCGCGGGGGGGAGTAGGTTCATATCGCGATCGACGATCACTCGCGGGTGGTCTTCGGCACTCGCTACCCCGATGAAACTGGCTGGATCACGATGCGGAAGTGAGTTGTCGCAACAGCTGGGTGAGGGAACTCCAAGGGGGCCACTGAACTCGCCAGGCGTATGCGATAAGCTGTGACTTCCGCCGAGTCGCTCCGGGCGCGGCGGAGCGTGTGGGGTCGAGATGAGGACACATGTCCAATATACGCAAGGTCGCCGAGTTGGCGGGAGTCTCCGTGGCGACGGTATCGCGGACCCTGAAGTCGCCGGATATCGTGTCGCCGGCGACACGCGAGAGGGTGCGTCAAGCCGTGGAGACGGCGGGCTATCGACCCAACCAGATGGCGGTGCAGTTCCGCTCCAGGCGTAGCAACAACCTCGCGGTGCTGGTGCCGACCATCGCCAATACCTTCTTCGCCCGGGTCATTGGCGGCATCCAGCAGGCGGCCCAGGCGCAAGGATACGGCGTGTTGTTGTGCAACACGCTGGGCCGGGAGGAGCTCGAAATCCAGTATGCCGGCATGGTGGCCGGCCGCCAGGCCGACGGGGTCATCCAGCTGCGCGCCTTCAACCCATTTCCCGCCGATGCCGTCGAGCCGGGCCGGCCGTTGCCCATGGTCAACGCCTGCGAGGTGCTCGACGACGCCCCCTGCCCGACGCTCAGGATCGACAACCGGGCGGCGGCGCGTACCCTCACCGAGCACCTGATCGCGCTGGGCCACCGGCGGATCGCGATGATTCAGGGCCCGCGGCGTAGCCCCCTGACGCGTGACCGGGTGGCAGGGTACCGCGATGCCCTCGAGGCTGCCGGCATCCCGTCCAGCGACGACCTGCTGTACCCCGGAGACTTCACGCCGCGGGCGGGGTATGACGCGGCGGGAGCCCTGCTGGCGCGGGACCTGCGCCCCACGGCGGTCTTCTGCGAGAGCGATGAGATGGCCATAGGGGCCATCAGTCGCCTCAAGCAGGCCGGGTTCGCCGTGCCCGGAGATGTCTCGGTGGCGGGATTCGACGATATTGATTTCGCCTCCTATAGCGACCCGCCCCTGACCACCATCGCCCAGCCTGCCGAGGAATTCGGGCAGCGAGCGGTCGACATGCTGATCGATATCCTGGAGGCGCGCGGTGACGTCGAACCGCGGGTCGTGCTGCCACACGAGCTGGTCATCCGCGACAGCACCGCGCCCCCCGGTGGCTGACGTCGGGGCGCGATCGCCTCGCGGTGTCGCTGATGGGGCATCACTCAGTCTGGTGTCCAGGTCCGCAGGGAGGCAAGGTCGTCACGGCGGTCCTGGGCCAGGGGCAGCCGCCTGCGAGCATCGTCCAGGGCCGTGCGGTCCAGGTGCAGCCAGCGCAGCGTTTGCTCGGCGCCGAACGCCGTGACCGGGTGCTGCTCGTCGACCAGCGGCGGGCAGAGGAGGGAATGGCCCCAGGCCTCGCCGGCCCGGTTCAGGCTCAGCCAGTAGCACTGGTTCTCCATGGCCCGGGCGATGACGAAGGCGTGCCAGCTGGCGAAGGAGAAGTCCCGGGTGAAGGCCACCGGATGCAGCATCAACTCGACCCCGAGCTCGGCCATCCGTCGGGCGAGTTCGGGGAAGCGCAGGTCATAGCAGATCATCACCCCCAGGCGCCAGCCGGCGATCTCGGTGACCAGCAGGTGCTGGCCCGGCGTGAAGTGGGCGGCCTCCGCCGAGGCGCCGAACTGGGCGCAATGCAGCTTGTCGTAGACCCCGGCGAGGTCCCCGTCGGGACCCAGCAGCAGCTGGCTGATATGGCGACGATCACCGTCCCGCCGCGCCACGCCCACGGCGATGTGGCAGCCGAGCTCGCGGGCCAGCTCGGCGAAGGTCCCGGTCACCGGCCCCCGACCGTCATCGTCGAGGTCGTGCAGGCAGGCGAAGGCACCGTTGCCGTATTCCTGGGCGGAGAGTTCCGGCAGCACGATCAGGTCCGGTACCCGCTCCCGACAGGCCGCCCGCAGGCGGCGGCACAGCGCGCGCAGGTGGGTGAGCTGATCGTCGCGGCAGCGGGTACGCGGAATGGCGATCTGGCAAGCCAGCAGGTTCATGGCGGCGTCTCCGGCGCAACGGGTCCGTCAGGGTGTCCTTCCAGCGTATCGCGGTTGGTGCCGGCGCGAGGCCTCGCGTCACCTCCCCGTCTCGCCGAGCGCGGCCCGGCCGAGGTGTCCCGGCTGTGCGGGGCCTGAACGATTAGTTGCGAAACGGCGATGTTTCCGCGACATTCGTTGCAATTGTGCGCAAATACTTGCAACTCCTCCTCTCGCGCTGTACCACTACCAGCCCCTTGCCCAGGCCACGGCACGCCCCCGTGATGGGGCACGCGATGGGACGCATCCCGCGCCGGCCGTGACAGAACAACGGAGGAGATGGCATGAATCAGCGTGTGACCCTGGAACCCGGCGATCCCCGTGCCGAAGCCTTCGAGGCCCGGCAGTTCAAGGTCTATACCCATCGCCAGCTCGACAAGATCGAGGCGCTCGAGCAACTGCCCGAGGCGCTGCGCTTCGACATGCGGGTGGTCAGCCAGGTGCTGCCGTTTCGCGTCAACGAGTACGTGATCGACGAGCTGATCGACTGGGACCGGGTACCCGACGACCCGGTCTTCCAGCTCACCTTTCCCCAGCGCGGCATGCTCAAGCCGGACCATTACGACGAGGTCGCCGCGCTGATGGCCCGGGAGGCCTCGCCCGCCGAGCTCAAGCCGGTGATCGAGCGCATCCGCGAGGAGCTCAATCCCCATCCCGCCGGCCAGATGGATCTCAACCTGCCGCTGCTGGATGGCGAGCCGCTGCCCGGCATGCAGCACAAGTACCGCGAGACGGTGCTGTTCTTCCCCAGCCAGGGGCAGGTCTGCCACAGCTACTGCACCTTCTGCTTCCGCTGGGCCCAGTTCGTCGGCGACAAGGACCTCAAGTTCGCCTCCGGCGAAGCGACGGCGCTGCATCGCTATCTGGCCGAGCACACCGAGGTCACCGACCTGCTGATGACCGGCGGCGATCCCATGGTGATGAAGGCCAAGCACCTGCGCCAGTACCTGGAAGGCCTGATGACCCCGGCGCTGGATCATGTGCAGGACATTCGCATCGGCACCAAGAGCCTGACCTTCTGGCCCTATCGCTTCGTCACCGACCCCGACGCCGAGGATATCCTGCAGCTGTTCGGGGAGTTGGTGGCTGCCGGCAAGCATGTCGCCTTCATGGCGCACTTCAACCACTGGCGCGAGATGGACACGCCGATCTGCCGCGAGGCGATCCGGCGCATCCGGGCCACCGGGGCGGAGATCCGCACCCAGGCGCCGTTGCTCAAGCACATCAACGACGATGCCGAGCAGTGGGCACGCATGTGGACCACCCAGGTGCGTCTGGGGATGGTCCCCTACTACCTGTTCGTGGAACGCGATACCGGTGCTCGTCACTACTTCGAGGTGCCGCTGGTCAAGGCGTGGGAGATCTATCGCGAGGCGATGAAGCGGGTGCCGGGCCTGGCGCGGACCGCCCGCGGGCCTTCCATGTCGGCCGATCCGGGCAAGGTGGAGATCCAGGGCGTGACCGAGATCCATGGCGAGAAGGTGTTCGTGTTGCGCTTCATCCAGGGCCGCGACGCGGACTGGGTGCAGCGGCCCTTCTTCGCCAGGTACGACGAGGCGGCCACCTGGCTCAACCACCTGGAACCGGCGCTGGGCGAGGAGGCCTTCTTCTATGAGGCCGAGTTCGCGGCCATTAAGGACGCCAAGCAGGCGCTGATCACCAAGGCCTCCTGAGGCGACCGCGACGACCCCCGCTCCCGGGCCCGGCTGACATGCCGGGCCCGGGCCGTCCGGGCGGCGGGAAAATTAACGCGCCTTAAACGTTGGCGGCAACTAGACTGACACGGAAAGAAAAATTCCTCATCAGACAGACGTTTCTTCGCTAAAGTAGAAGAGTACGGTTCGGCCGCAGGCGGTCGCTGACGATGGACCGTCGCCCGAACGCTATGCCCAACATGTCAAGAGGTGTGTCAATGAAACGCCATGCTTTCTCCGCCGCCGCCTTCTCCGGGGCTCTGCTCGGCGCCGCGGTGTTCTCCACGCCGGTCGTGGCCCAGCAACAGTTCATCACCATCGGCACCGGCGGACAGACCGGGGTCTACTATGTGGTCGGCCAGTCGGTCTGCCGCCTGGTCAACCGCCTCGAGGATGCCGACATCAAGTGCAACGCGCCGTCCACCGGTGGCTCCGTGGCCAACGTCAATGGCATCAAGTCCGGCGAGCTGGACATGGGCGTGGTGCAATCCGACGTGCAGTACCAGGCCTACAACGGCACCGGCAACTTCGAGGGCGAGCCCTACGAGGATCTGCGCGCCGTCTTTCGCGTGCATGGCGAGCCCTTGACCCTGCTGGCCCGTGCCGACGCCGGCATCGAGTCCCTCGACGACCTGGAGGGCAAGCGCGTCAACATCGGCAACCCCGGCTCCGGCCAGCGCAACACCATGGAAGTGGTGATGGACGCCAAGGGCTGGACCGAGGACTCCTTCGCGCTGGCCTCCCAGCTGGATGCCGCCGAACAGGCCGCGGCGCTCGCCGACAACAACGTCGATGCCATGGTCTACGTGGTCGGCCACCCCAATGGTTCCATCCAGGAGGCGACCACCACCGTCGATGCCCGGCTGATCCCGCTGAACGGCGAGGCGATCGACGGCATCGTCGAGGAGCATCCCTACTACTCCAAGTCGGTCATCCCCGGCGGTCTCTACAAGGGCAACCCGGATGACGTCGAGACCTTCGGGGTCGCCGCGACCTTCGTCACCGATGCCGATACCGACGAGGAGGTGGTCTACCAGACCGTCAAGGCGATCTTCGACAACTTCGATCGCTTCAAGCGCCTGCACCCGGCCTTCGAGAACCTCGATCCGCAGGAGATGGTGACCTCCGGTCTGTCCGCCCCGCTTCACGAGGGGGCCGCGCGCTACTATCGCGAACAGGGCTGGATCGACGAGTGATCCTAGACGCCTGAGATCACCGCATTTCGCGGAATGATGCGCGGCCCTCGCCGAGGGCCGCGCATTGCGTTTGCGCTGCCGGCAGCACCGCAGTCGCAACCTTGTGGCAACCGACGCAGAGCAGGGCATGCTTATGACAGAGGACAACAAGAGGGCTCCGGAATCCGAGGTCGACCTGGAGGACATGGTCGCCTCCAGCGACACCGGGGCCCGCAAGCCGGCCGGAACGCCGGGCAAGCTGCTGGTCAGCATCGCCGCGGTGTGGTCGCTCTTCCAGCTATGGATCGCCTCGCCGATCCCCTTCGTGCTGGGGTTCGGGGTCTTCAACGCCACCGAGGCGCGCTCCATCCACCTGGCCTTCGCGCTGTTCCTGGCCTACATGGCCTATCCGGCCCTCAAGCGCTCCCCGCGTGACCGCATCCCCCTGCAGGACTGGGTGCTCGCTGCCGCGGCGGCCTTCTGCGGCGCCTACATGTTCCTGTTCTACGAGCAACTCGCCCAGCGTCCCGGCGCCCCGATCACCCAGGACGTGATCGTCGGCGTGGTGGGGATCCTGCTGCTGCTCGAGGCCACGCGGCGTGCCCTGGGGCCGCCGCTGATGATCGTGGCGTCGGTCTTCCTGGTCTACAGCCTGGCGGGCCCTTACATGCCCGGCATCCTGTCGCACGGGGGCGTCAGCCTCTACGGACTGATCAACCATCAGTGGCTGACCACCCAGGGGGTGTTCGGCATCGCGCTGGGCGTATCGACCAGCTTCGTGTTCCTGTTCGTGCTGTTCGGTGCCCTGCTCGACAAGGCCGGCGCCGGCAACTACTTCATCAAGGTCGCCTTCTCGCTGCTCGGCCACTATCGTGGCGGGCCGGCCAAGGCGGCCGTGGTGGCCTCCGGCATGACCGGGCTGATCTCCGGCTCCTCCATCGCCAACGTCGTGACCACCGGCACCTTCACCGTGCCGATGATGAAACGGGTCGGCTTCCCGGCCGAGAAGGCCGGGGCCGTGGAGGTGGCGTCCTCGGTCAACGGCCAGATCATGCCGCCGGTGATGGGGGCCGCGGCCTTCCTGATGGTCGAGTACGTGGGCATCTCCTACGTGGAGGTCATCAAGCACGCCTTCCTGCCGGCGCTGATCTCCTACATCGCGCTGGTCTACATCGTCCACCTCGAGGCGCTGAAGGCGAACCTGCAGGGACTGCAGAGCAGCAACCCGCCCAAGCCCCTGGTGCGCAAGGTGGTCGGCTTCCTCGCCGGCCTGCTGCTGATGATGATCACGGCCCTGGTGGTCTACTACGGGCTGGGCTGGCTCAAGCCGGTGCTGGGCGACGCCACGCCCTGGGTGGTGGCGGTGGCCCTGGCGGCGGTCTACGTGGGGCTGCTCAAGGTGGCCGCCGGCTACCCGGAGCTCGAGCTCGACGACCCCAACGAGCCGGTCTACAGGCTGCCCCAGACCAAGCCCACGGTGATGGTCGGCCTGCAGTACATCCTGCCCGTCATCGTACTGATCTGGTGTCTGATGGTGGAGCGCCTCTCGCCTGGGCTGTCGGCCTTCTGGGCCACCGTCTTCATGATCTTCATCATGGTCACCCAGCGGCCGATCACTGCGCTCTTCCGCCATCGGAGCAGCCTCGGCGAGGACATCCGCGAGGGCTTCGTCGATCTCTGGGAGGGCCTGGTCGGCGGTGCCCGCAACATGATCGGCATCGGCATCGCCACGGCCACCGCGGGCATCATCGTGGGGGCGGTCTCCCAGACCGGCGTCGGCCTGGTGCTGGCCGACGTGGTCGAGATCCTCTCCATGGGCAACCTGATGCTGATCCTGCTGTTCACCGCGGTGCTCAGCCTGATCCTCGGCATGGGCCTGCCCACCACGGCCAACTACATCGTGGTGTCGGCGCTGCTGGCGCCGGTGATCGTCCAGCTCGGCGAGCAGAACGGCCTGCTGGTGCCGCTGATCGCGGTCCACCTGTTCGTCTTCTACTTCGGCATCATGGCCGACGTGACGCCGCCGGTGGGCCTGGCGTCCTTCGCCGCCGCCGCGGTCTCCGGGGGCGACCCGATCCGCACCGGCTTCCAGGCGTTCTACTACAGCCTGCGCACCGCGGCGCTGCCCTTCCTGTTCATCTTCAACACCGACCTGTTGCTGATCGAGGTGTCTTTCCTGCAGGGGATCCTGATCTTCGTGGTGGCCACGGTGGCGATGCTGATCTTCGCCGCCGCGACTCAGGGCTTCATGATCACCCGCAGTCGCTGGTACGAATCGATCCTGCTGCTGCTGGTGGCCTTCACCCTGTTCCGGCCGGGGTTCTGGATGGACATGATCCACGATCCCTATCAGGACATCCCGCCGGCGCAGTTCGTCGAGGCGCTGGGCCAGGCCGAGCCCGACTCCACCCTGCGGGTGCAGATCAGCGGGCTGGATGCCTACGGGGATCCCATGACGACCTACATGACCCTGCCGGTGCCGGACGGGGCGGATGGCCAGGAACGCCTCGAGAACCTGGGCCTCGAACTGCTCATCGAGGACGACCGTGCCGTGGTCGACATGGTCGCCTTCGGCAGTCAGGCGGCGGACATGGGCTTCGACTTCGACCAGGAGATCGTCCAGGTCCAGGCCCCGGTGGATCGCTGGACCAAGGAGCTGATGTGGATTCCTGCCTTCCTGGTGTTCGGCCTGGTGGTGCTGCTGCAGCGCCGGCGTCGGGAGCGCAGCGCTGAGCCGGTTTCGGCCTGAAGGAGGTAACGTTCATGTACAGCAAGATACTGCTACCCGTGGATCTCAACGAGGAGGCCTCCTGGAGCAAGGCCCTGCCCACGGCATTGACACTGTGTCGCAGCTTCGGTGCCTCGCTGCATGTGGTGACGGTGCTGCCCGACTACCAGATGCCGCTGGTGGGGGCCTACTTCCCCGAGGATTTCGCCACCAAGGCCCATGAGGCGATGACGAAGGCTCAGCACGAGTTCATCCAGAAGAACGTGCCGGAGGACATCACCGTCCAGAGCGTGATCGTCGACGGCTCGCCCTGGGAGGCGATCATCAAGGCGGCCAGGAAGCTCGAGGTCGACCTGATCGTCATGGCGTCCCACAACAAGCGCAAGTTCGCCGACTACGTGCTGGGCCCCAATGCCGAGCACGTGGTGCACCACAGCAAGATGTCGGTGATGATCGTGCGCTGAGCCACCCGCGGTCCTGGCCGACGCCAACGCCCCCGCTCCGCCGGGGGCGTTGGCGTTTCGGCGTGTGCAGCGTTGAGGGGGCGGTGATGTCGGCGTCGGCGGAATGGCAGGCCGTCGTCTACATTGATCAAGTGTCATAGAGGCGAAGCGCGTATCGGACCTGCAGGCCGAACACGCCCTCTGACCGACCCGGCAGCACCGGGACTCCATCGGCGGCAACAGGGGTGACTCCATGAGTGCAGCAGCCACGAAAAACCGTGACAAGGCGCCAATCAACGTCAAGATCACCATCCGCCCCGTCGGCATGGACAAGCCCCGTGCCTGGCTGGCGGCCGGCTTCGAGGACTTTCGCCGCGCCACGGCGGTGAGCCTGGCCTATGGCATGTTCTGGGTCGGGTTGAGCATCGCCATCACGGCCGGAGCCTTCACCCTGGGGCTGTGGCACTGGCTGCTGCCACTGATCGCCGGTTTCATGTTCATCGGCCCGCTGGTGGCGGTCGGCTCCTATGGCATCAGCCGAGCCCTGGAGGCCGGACGCGATCCCACCCTGGGCGACGCCTTCGGTGGCTGGAGGGGCCATGCCGGCCAGCTGGCGATGATGGGCGTGATGATGATGATCTTCTTCCTCGCCTGGATCCGCCTGGCGACCCTGCTGTTCGCCCTGTTCTTCGGGCTCGGTGCGCCCGACCCGGAGTCCCTCTACCTGACGCTGCTGACCACGCCCCAGGGGCTGGGCATGCTGCTGGTGGGCACGGCCATCGGCGCGGTGCTGGCGTTCGGCGCCTTCACCATCAGCGTGGTGGCGATTCCGACCCTGATGGATCAGGAACTGACCTTCATGGAGGGGATCGAGGCCAGTATCCGCTCGGTGGCCAAGAACTTCCGCCCCATGCTGCTGTGGGCCGTCATCCTCACCGGCTGCGTGCTGGTCGGGGTGGCGACCTTCTACATCGGCCTGGCGCTGATCCTGCCGGTGCTCGGCCATGCCAGCTGGCATGCCTACGAGGACCTGGTGCGCATCGAACAGGTCGAGGAACTCTCCCACTGAGCCGAGCGATGCCGGTGTCGAGGCTGCGGGGGCGCGCTGCGTCCCCGTTTGCTTTTCGGGCCAGACCGACCTGACCTCGTGACACCAATCGCGTACCCTTGGGCGCCGACACGACCGCAACCGGGAGCCCTGCCATGCGTCCCCGCATCCTCCTCACCCTCGTCGGCGGGCTGCTGCTGGCCTGCCTGGCGATGCCCTCGGTTCAGGCGGGCGCCGGCACCGCCGACTTGCCGGCGCCCGACGGCCCGGTCATGCTGACCGTGGGCGGGGATATCACCCGCACCAATGTCGGTGATGAGGCACGCTTCGATCGGGCCATGCTCGAGGCGTTGCCCGCCCGCACCATCGTCACCAGCACGCCCTGGCACCCCGAGAGCACCCGCTTCGAAGGGCCGCTGGCCGAGGCGATTCTCCGCGCGGTGGGGGCCGAGGGGCGCCGTGTGCGAGTGACTGCCCTGAATGGCTTCGAGGCGATGATCCCGGTCAGCGACTTCGAGCGCTACGACGTCATCCTCGCCATGCAGCGCAACGGAACGCCCATGCCGATCCGGGACTTCGGCCCGCTGTTCGTGCTGTACCCCTTCGATGCCCACCCCGAACTGGTCACGGAAGCCATTCGCTTCCGTTCGGTCTGGCAGGTCAGCCGTATCGAGGTCTACTGACGCCGGCACGGCCGTTCATCAAGGAGGAGTTCGGTGCCGCACTACCCCCTGCGCCTGACGTTTGGTGCCATCGCCGCGCTGTTGTTGCTCGCCGGCGCCCTGCTGGTGGTGGGGCTGGTCGCCTGGCGACAGGACAGCCTGATCTGGCGTGTCGGAGAGGACACCGTCTGGCATGCCTACAAGCTCGATCGTGATACCGTGGAGCTGCGCAGTTTCCTGGCCCTGAGCGAGGGTGGCCAGGCGCCGCTGGAGGAGGCGCGCCTGCGCTTCGAGCTGCTCTACAGCCGCCTGGCCCTGCTGCGCCGTGGCGAGGTCGCCGAGCTGGTCCGTGCGATTCCCCGCACCGCCGATCTGATCGACCAGATCGAGACCCATCTCAGGGCGCTCGACGCGAGGATCGAGAGCCTCGACAGCCTGGATGCCGCGGCACGGCAGGCACTCATGGAGCGTCTGGGCCAGCTCAGCACCCCCTCCGAGCGACTGATCATCACCGTCAACGGGCATATGGCCGAGGCCTCGACCCGCGAGCGCGAGCGCCTGCAGTGGCTCTATGGTCTCCTGCTGGTGCTGATCCTGGCCATGAGCGTGGCGGCGATGATGGTGGTGACCTTCCTGTTCCGGGAGGCGCGGGACAACGCCGCCGCGAGGCGTACCCTGGAGACGCTCAGCGGGGAGCTCGAGGTCGCGGCGCGGCGCGCCGAGTCGGCCAACCAGGCCAAGTCCGAGTTCCTGGCCACCGTCAGCCACGAGATCCGCACGCCGCTCAACGGCGTCATCGGCATGAGCGACCTGCTGGTGGACCAGCGCCTGCCGGAACGGGCGCGCTACTACGCCGATACCATGCACGAGAGTGCCCAGCGCCTCCTCGAGCTGATCAATGACATCCTGGACTTCTCCAAGATCGAGGCCGGCCGTCTCGACCTGGAGCACCGGCCGCTGTCGCTCCGCGAGCTGGTCAACGGCGCGGTCTCGCTGTTCACGCCGCATGCCGAGGCCCGTGGCCTGTCGCTGACGGCGCAGCTGTCGCCGTCACTGCCCGAGCGCGTGGTCAGCGATCCCGGCCGCCTGCGTCAGGTGCTGCTCAACCTGCTGTCCAATGCCATCAAGTTCACCGAACATGGCGCGGTGCACGTCGAGGTCGATCGGGCGGGGCAGGAGGCGCTGTGCATCGCGGTCATCGATACGGGCTGCGGCATTCCGGCCGAGCAGCAGGCACAGCTCTTCGAGCCCTTCCAACAGGGCGACCCCTCCACGGCGCGGCGCTTCGGTGGCACCGGCCTGGGGCTTGCCATCAGCAAGCGGCTGGTGGAAGCGCTGGGGGGCCGGATCGGCATCGAGAGCCGGCCGGGCGAGGGTAGCCGTTGCTGGTTTCATCTGCCCCTGGTCGAGGCCGCACCGACGTCGGAACTGGCTCCCTGGGCGCACGGCGAGGGTCCCGCCCAGCCGCTGAGCGGCGCCAGGTTGCTGGTGGTCGAGGACAATCCCGTGAACCAGCAGGTGGCTCAGGCCATGCTCGCCAAGCTGGGATGCCGGGTCAGCCTGGCGAGTTCCGGGAGCGAGGCCCTGGCCGCGGCCAACCGGGAGTGTTTCGAGCTGATCTTCATGGATGTGCAGATGCCCGACATGGATGGCCTCGAAGTGACGCGCCGGCTGCGTGCACAGGGGGGCTGGCTGGCGGAGGTGCCGGTGGTCGCCATGACCGCAGGCGGTCCAGGAGGTGACCAGGCGCGTTGCCTGGCCTCGGGCATGAACGGCTACCTGGTCAAGCCGCTGATGCAGGATGCCCTGCGGAACGTGTTGCAGCGCCACCTTCGGCAGCGTCAGCCGAGTCCGGCACGGACTGCCCTGGCACGACGCGGGGCCATGGTCGGGGCCGACCAGCTGGTGGACCCCGAGGTCCTGGTGGCCCTGCACGAGAGTCTGGGGCGTGCCGGGGTCGAGGTCCTGGTGCAACGCTACCGCGATCAGGCGGAGGAGCACCTGGCGGCGCTGGAGGCCGCCGTGGCCGACGGCGACACGACCGGGAGCGAGCGCCTGGCCCACCAACTCAAGGGGGAGTCCGCCAGCCTGGGTGCCGTCAAGGTCGCCGGACTGGCGACGCGGCTCGAGCAGGCGGCCCGGGCCGGGCGGCTGGACGGTGCCGAGGCGACCCTGGCGACCCTGAGGTCAACGCTGCAGGCCACCCTGGCGGCCCTCGCGCAGGCCCCCCTGACCCCCTGACCCCCTGACCCCCTGTGCCATCCGCCGGTCCTGGGGCCGGCGCCGATCATCGGCTGGCTCCGGTCACCGGCTGGCCATGCCGCTTCGGGGGGATCATCCGTCGGCGATGTCAGGGACAGGAGTCGCCGATCAGCAGCTCGGTGCGCAGCAGCCTGGGTTCGGCGGGCTCCAGCCCGAGCACCATGCGCGCGGCGATGCGGCCCTTCTCGACGCTGTCCTGGCGTACCGTGGTCAACCGTGGCGCGCGGTACTGCCCTTCGGCGATGCCGTCGAAGCCGGTGACCCGCAGGTCCTCGGGGATGCGCAGGCCGCGCTGCTCGGCCAGGGTCACCACGGTCAGGGCGATGCGGTCGGACATGCACAGCAGCAGGTCGGGGCGCTCCTCGTCGGGCAGGTCGAGGATCTCGGCGACGACCGGGGCGCAGACCTCGTGGGTGTTCTCCTCGATGTTCCACATCGGGACCGACGCCGGGTCGATGGCGTGCTCGGCGAAGGCCTGGTGGAAGCCGGCGAGCCGCGCGCGGGTGATGGTGCGGTCGGCGGGCAGCAGTTCCTGGTCGCTGGCGATGCGGGCATTGCAGGGGTGCTTGGTGAGGCGCAGGTTGATGACCGCAGGGCGCCGTGGCGGGGTCTTGAGGGCGTGTCGGGCGATGGCGTAGCAGGCCGGCTCGTCGTCGACATGCACCGTGGGTTGGCCCTCGAGGTCGAAGTCGACGGCCACCAGGGGGCGCTGGCCGGGCAACGGCAGCTCTTCGAGCAGCATCAGACTGGGCATCAGGCCGTAGACGATGAAACCATCGGCGATGCTCGACGAGCCGTTCACCTGAGCTTCGTGCTGGCGGCCCGAGAGCAGCAGCAGGGTATGGCCATGGGCATCGAGGACCTCGGCGACGCCGGACAGCAGCTCGCTGGCCACGGCGTCGTTGAGGCTGTAGGTCAGGCTCTCGGCGAGCACCACCGCGATGATCCGCGAGCGCCCGGTCCTCAGGCTGCGCGCCTTGGCGTCGGGGCCGCGATAGCCCAGCCGCCTGGCCTCGCTGAGGATGTGCTCGCGCAGTTTCGGCGACAGCTGGTCGGGGCGATTGAAGGCGTTGGAGACGGTCGCCGTGGAGACACCGAGCTCGCGTGCCAGGTCCTTGAGGGTGGTGCGGCGTGAGGTGGGCACTGGATGACTCGGCTCCGGGTGGTTATCTTTAACGATTTAGTTAGCAGCCTAGCATAGCCTATCGAGGGGCGAGGGGCCAATGGGGTCGGACGCCGCCCTGGCCGCCGCCGACTGCTGGTGGCTCAGGTGATGGCCAGCCAGGCCGCCTGGCCGGGTGCGAGGCGTAGCTCGCGTCCCTCCACTTGCGGCGCGGCCATGCCGGGCAGGGGGAGGCTCGCCCAGCCGTTGGCGCCAGGCACCAGGGCGTCGAGCCGCATCCGTGCCGCAAAGCTCCCCTGCTGGCCGAGATGGGCCAGGCACAGCAGGCGCTTGCCGTCGTCATGGCGCTGCACGGCGAAGACATCGTCGGGCAGGGGGGCGGGATCGATCAAGGTCTGTTCACCCTGCCGCAGCACCTCGCTGGTGCCGCGCAGCCGCAGCAGTCGACGGACGCGGGCCAGCAGGCTGTCGGCGCCGGCCGCCTGGCGATCGACGGCGAGTGGCCGATGGGGCGCGTAGACCGGCAACCAGGGCGTGACGCCCTCGGGACAGAAGCCACCGTTGGCGGTCTCGTCCCAGACCATCGGCGTGCGGCAGCCGTCGCGGCCCTTGACCTCCGGCCAGAGGTTGATGCCGAAGGGATCCTGCAGGTCCCCATAGGCCAGCTCGGCCTCGGTCAGGCCCAGCTCCTCGCCCTGGTAGAGGCACAGGCTGCCGCGCAGCGAACACAGCACGGTCAGCGCCAGCAGCGCGCGGTCCTCGCCCCAGCGGCTGGCGCTGCGGGCGACGTCGTGGTTGGACAGCGCCCAGCACGGCCAGGCGTCGTCACCGAACTCGGCGAAGCGTGACAGTACCCGGTAAAGCGCGGCGGCCTCGCCGGTCGAGTCCAGCAGATCGAAGGTGTAGGCCATGTGCAGGCGGATGTCGCCCTGGGTGTAGGCGGCCATGGTCGGCAGGGGATCGCTGCCACCGATCTCGCCCACGCTGGTACTGCCCGGGTAGTCGTCGAGCAGGGCGCGGATGCGCTCGAGATAGGCCAGGTTCTCGGGCTGGTCGGTGTTGTGGGTGAGCAGCTGATAGCTGCGCGGATGACCGCGCCGCCGATACCCGTCCGGCGAAGGCGGGTTGTCGGTCAGCTTGCGATCGTGGAAGAAGAAGTTGGCGGTGTCGAAGCGGAAGCCGTCGACGCCGAGTTCCAGCCAGAAGCGCAGGTTGTCGAGCTGCGCCTGCTGCACCTCGGGGTGATGGAAGTTGAGGTCCGGCTGGCTGGGCAGGAAATTGTGCAGGTAGTACTGGCAGCGCCGCGCATCGAAGGTCCAGGCCGGCCCGCCGAAGGCCGCCAGCCAGTTGTTGGGCGGCGTGCCGTCGGGCCGGGGGTCGGCCCACACGTACCAGTCGGCCCTGGCATTGGAGCGGTCGCGGCGGCTCTCGGCGAACCAGGGATGGCGGTCGGAGCTGTGCGACAGCACCTGGTCGATGATCACCTTGAGGCCCAGGGCGTGGGCGCGCTCGAGCAGGGCGCGGAAGTCGTCGAGGGTACCGAACATGGGGTCGACGTCGCGATAGTCGCTGACGTCGTAACCGAAGTCGTCCATCGGCGAGGTACCGATCGGCGACAGCCAGATGGCGTCGACACCCAGGCTCGCCACATGCTCGAGACGCGCGGTGATACCCGCCAGATCTCCAATCCCATCCTGATTGGAGTCCATAAAGCTGCGCGGGTAGATCTGGTAGAGGGTGGCGCCACGCCACCAGTCGTGGCGGGTGTCCTGGCGCGACTGGGAAAGCGTCATCCTGGGTTTCCTTATCGGTTGGCGCGTAGCAGGGCCCGGCCGGAGGCGATCCGGCCGGGCGGCAGACATGGCCTTACCAGCCGCGCCGGCCCAGGCGCTCGAGCTCGCGTCCCAGTTGCCGGACCGCGCCGGCCCCGTCGAGATCGCCGGAGAGCACCTGGTGGGTGCGGTTGAAGAAGGCGTTGGAGACCCGTGCATAGGCATCGCCGGTGACCGCCGAGGGGCGTGGCACCCCGCCCGCCAGGGATTCATACAGATCGCCCATGGCGGGGTTGCTGGCCAGCACCTCCTCGTCCTGGTAGAGCGCTTCGATGGTCGGGTTGCGGCCCATCTTGACGGCGTGGGCCTTCTGCTGCGGCGCGGCGGTGATGTAGGCGGCCAGGTCGGCGGCCAGCGCCGGGTGCTCGGAGTAGCGCGACACGGCGACGTTCCAGCCGCCGAGGGTGGCGCGGGACTCGCCTTCCGGGCCGTGGGGCAGAGGGGCCATGCCGATCTTTCCGGCCACCTCGCTGCCCTCGCCGTTGGCCAGCGCCCACACATAGGGCCAGTTGCGCAGGAACAGCGCGTTGCCGGACTGGAAGATGCCGCGGGTCTCCTCCTCGGTGTGGTTCAGCGCGCCTTCCGGCGAAATGCTGCCGACCCAGGAGGCGGCCAGGTCCAGCGCGGCGGCGGCGCGGGGGTTGTCGATGGTGACCTCGCCCTCCTCGTCGACGAGGGTGCCGCCAGCGTGGCTCGCCACCCACTCCAGGGCGTTGCAGGTCAGGCCCTCGTAGGCGCGGCCCTGGAAGCTGAAGCCCCAGAAGTCGCCATTGCCGGCCTCGCGCTCGGCGGCCTGGATCGCCTCGGCGGTGTCGGTCAGCTCTCGCCAGGTCTCGGGGATCTCATGGCCGTATTTCTCCAGCAGGTCCTTGCGGTAGTAGAGCACGCCGGCATCGGTGTACCAGGGCATGGCGACCAGGCGCCCGTCGATGGTGTTGTTGTCGACCAGCGCCGGGAAGAAGCCCTCGGTGGCATCCGCTGGCAGGTACTCGGAGAGGTCCACCAGGTGATCGTCGAGCAGCCCCGGCCAGACGATATCGATCAGCAGCACGTCGATGTCGCTGGACTGGCTGCCCAAGAGCTGCTGGTAGAGCGACAGCTTCTCGGTGGCGTCGTTGGGCGTGGAGATGACGTCGACCGTGTTGCCGGTCTTCTCGGCCCACTGCTCGGCGAGGGCCGGGCAGTAGTCGGAGGAATCGCCGGCGCCGCAGGCGATGGCGATGTCCTCCGCCAGCACCTGGGGGGTGGCCAGGGCCGCGCCGCCGAGCAGCAGGGTGCCGGCGCCGGCTTTCAGCAGGCGCATGGCGGGACGCGGCGAGGATATGACGAGGCTAGGCATTCCAGGAGTCTCCAGGGTTGTGGTTGTGGTGTCGTGAGGAAGGCGCCGGTCGTGGCGGCGCCCTCCATGGGGGAGACGTCAGCGCAGTTCCAGCCAGGCGGCACGGCCCGGCGTCAGCGTCAGGGCGCGGCCCGCCATCTCGGGGACCGGCATGCCCGGCAGCGCGAGGCTGTGCCAACCGGCGATGCCGTCCACCAGCGCATCGGGGGCGATCGTCGCCGGCGCGGTGCCGCGGCCCAGGTGGGCCAGGCAGAGCACGCGCTTGTCGCCGTCATGACGCAGCACGGCGAAGACGTCCTCGGGCAGTTCGCCGGGGGCGATCAGTTGCTGGTCGCCCTGGCGCAGCACCTCGCTCGCGCCGCGCAGCTTAAGCAGCTCGCGTACCCGATTCAGCAGGCTGTCGGGGTCGGCCTCCTGGCGTGTCACCGCCAGCGGCAGATGCCGCGCGTCGACCGGCAGCCAGGGCGCGCCGGACTCGGCACAGAAGCCGCCGTTGGCGGACTCGTCCCAGACCATCGGCGTGCGGCAGCCGTCGCGGCCCTTGACCTCGGGCCACAGGTTGATGCCGAAGGGGTCCTGGAGGTCCTCGAAGGCCAGCTCGGCCTCGGGCAGGCCGAGCTCCTCGCCCTGGTAGAGGCACAGGCTGCCGCGCAGCGAGCAGAGCACGGTCAACGCCAGCAGGGCGCGCTGCTCGCCCCAGCTGGTGGCACTGCGCACCACGTCGTGATTGGACAGCGCCCAGCACGGCCAGGTGTCCTCACCCAGTTCGCTAGAGCGCGCCAGCACGCCGTAGAGCTCGGTGGCGTCGCCGGTCGAGTCCAGCAGGTCGAAGGTGTAGGCCATATGCAATCGCGACTCACCCTGGGTGTAGGCGGCCATGGTCGGCAGCTGGTCGTTGCCGGCGATCTCGCCCACGGTGGTCGACCCCGGGTACTCGTCGAGCAGGGCGCGGATGCGCTCGAGATAGGCCAGGTTCTCGGGCTGCTCGATGTTGTGGCGCTGGAACTGGTAGCTCTGGGGGTTGCCGGGGTGGACCCGCTCGCGGGGCATCGGCGGGTTGTCGGTGAGGGCGCGGTCGTGGAAATAGTAGTTGACCACGTCGAAGCGGAAGCCGTCGACGCCGAGCTCCAGCCAGAAGCGCAGGTTGTCGAGATGGGCCTCGCGCACCTCGGGATGGTGGAAGTTGAGGTCCGGCTGGCTGGGCAGGAAGTTGTGCAGGTAGTACTGGCGGCGCCGGGCGTCGAAGGTCCAGGCCGGCCCGCCGAAGGCCGCCATCCAGTTGTTGGGCGGCGTGCCGTCGGGCCGGGGGTCGGCCCAGACATACCAGTCGGCCTTGGGGTTGGTGCGGTCCTGGCGGCTCTCCTGGAACCAGGCATGCCGGTCGGAGCTGTGCGACAGCACCTGGTCGATGATCACCCGCAGGCCCAGTTCGTGGGCGCGGTCGACCAGGGCGCGGAAGTCGTCGAGGGTGCCGAACATCGGGTCGACGTCGCAGTAGTCGGCGATGTCGTAGCCGAAGTCGTCCATCGGCGAGGTGAAGAACGGCGACAGCCAGATGGCGTCGACATTGAGGCTCGCCACGTGCTCGAGACGCGCGGTGATGCCGGGCAGGTCACCGATGCCGTCGCCGTTGGCGTCCATAAAGCTGCGCGGGTAGATCTGGTAGATCGTCGCGCCCCGCCACCAGTCATGCCGGGCGTCCTGGCGCAATTGGGAAAGCGTCATCCTGGGGTTCCTGTCGGTGGGTGCGAGGGAGGGCCTGGCCGGAACCGCTCCGGCCGGGCGACACACATGGCCTTACCAGCCGCGCCGGCCCAGGCGCTCGAGCTCGCGGCCCAGCTGCTGGACGGCGCTGGCGCCGTCGAGATCACCGGAGAGCACCTGGTGGGTGCGGTTGAAGAAGGCGTTGGAGACCCGTGCATAGCTGTCGCCGGTCACCGTGGCGGGACGTGGCACGCCATTGGTCAGGGTCTCGTAGAGCTCGCTCATGGAGGGGTTGCTGGCCAGCACCTCCTCGTCCTGGTAGAGCGCCTCGATGGTGGGGTTCATGCCATTCTGGATGGCATGCGCCTTCTGCTGCTCCCGGGAGGTGATGAAGGCGACCAGCTCGGCGGCCAGCTCGGGATGCTCGGAGTAGCGCGACACGGCGAAGTTCCAGCCGCCCAGGGTCGCCTTGGCCTCTCCTTCGGGGCCGTGGGGCAGCGGCGCCATGCCGATCTTGCCGGCCACCGCGCTGCCCTCGCCGTTGGCCAGCGACCACACATAGGGCCAGTTACGCAGGAAGAGCGCGTTGCCGGACTGGAAGATGCCGCGGGTCTCCTCCTCGGTGTGGTTCAGCGCGCCTTCCGGCGAAATGCTGCCGACCCAGGAGGCGGCCAGGTCGAGCGCGGCGGCGGCGCGGGGATTGTCGATGGTGACCTCGCCCTGGTCATCGACGAGGGTGCCGCCGCCGTGGCTGGCCACCCATTCCAGGGCGTTGCAGGTCAGGCCCTCGTAGGCGCGGCCCTGGAAGCTGAAGCCCCAGAAGTCTTGGTTGCCGGCCTCGCGTTCGGCGGCCTGGATGTCCGTGGCGATGTCGGTCAGTTGCTGCCAGGTCTCGGGGACCTCATGGCCGTATTTTTCCAGCAGGTCCTTGCGGTAGTAGAGCAGGCCGGCGTCGGTGAACCAGGGCATGGCCACCAGCCGGCCGTCGACGGTGTTGTTGTCGACCAGCGCCGGGAAGAAGCCCTCGGTGGCATCCTCGGGCAGGTACTTTGAGAGGTCCACCAGGTGATCGTCGAGCATGCCCGGCCAGACGATATCGACCATCAGCACGTCGATGTCGCTGGACTGGCTATTCAGCAGCTGCTGGTAGAGCGACAGCTTCTCGGTGGCGCTGTTGGGGGTGGAGACGACCTGCACGCTGTTGCCGGTCTCCTCGGCCCACTGCCGGGCGGCGATCGGGCAGTAGTCGGCGGCGTCGCCGGCGCCGCAGGCGATGGCGATCTCGGCCGCCATGACGTTCTGGGCGGCCAGTGCCGAACCGCCCAGGGCCAGGGCGCCGATCAGGGCGCGGCGTTGCTGCTTGGCGTTGTCGAGGATCATGGAGTGGACTCCTGATGTTGTTGTGAGCGTTGTCGTTGTAAGGCGCGGGCTCAGGGGTGCCAGGCTGCTTGTTCAGGCTTGCCATCTGGACAGCGGGCGATGGCGATGCCACAGGCCGGCAGCCGCAGCGTCCCGTCCTGCCAGCTGCCGTTGACCATCGCCGGCGCATCGTCGAGGGCTCGGGCGTCCCGGGGGGCGCGCAGTTCGCGGGGCTCATCGGCGAAGTTCAGCGCCACCAGCAGGCGGCTGCCCTGATGAGTGCGCTCGAGGCACATGACGTCATCGCGCAGCGGGTGATAGCGGATCTCGCCCTTGACCAGTGCCGGATGCCGGCGGCGGAAGGCCAGGAAGGCGCGAGTGGCGTTGAGCAGCGAGTCCGGGTCTCGCTCCTGCCGGTCCACGGCCAGGCCCAGGTGGTCGTCGGGCACCGGCAGCCAGGGCCTTCCCGTGGAGAAGCCAGCGTGGCGGGCGTCGGCCTGCCAGGGCATGGGGGTGCGGCAGCCGTCGCGGCCCTTGTAGGACGGCCAGAAGGTGATGCCGGCCGGGTCGACCAGCTGCTCGAAGGTCAGTTCGGCCTCGCTGAGGCCCAGTTCCTCGCCCTGGTAGAGGCAGACGCTGCCGCGCTGGGTGAGCAGGAAGGCCAGGTAGAGACGCAGCCTGGCGGCATCGCCCCCGGCGCCCCAGCGGGTGGCCAGGCGGGTGATGTCGTGGTTGCCGAGCGCCCAGCACGGCCAGCCGTCGCCGATGCGTGATTCCATCTCGGTCAGCGGCGCCAGCAGGTCGGCAGGCGCGGCCTTGTCGGTGAGCAGGTTGAAGGAGTAGCACATGTGCAGGCGCTTGCCGCCCTGGGTGTACTCGGCCATCACGCCCAGCGAGTCGTCGTCGCCGACCTCGCCGACGCTGGTGGTGCCGGGGTACGCGTCGAGCAGCGCCCGCAGCCGCTCCAGGAAGACCAGGTTCTCCGGCTGGGTCTTGTCATGGAGATGCCGTTGATAGCCGTAGGGGTTGTCGGGGCGCACGCCGATGAAGCCCTCGACGATCTCCTCGCGGGGCGGATTGTCCTTGAGCTCGCCATGGGTGCAGAAGTTCACCGCATCGAGGCGGAAGCCGTCGACGCCGCGTTCCAGCCAGAAGCGCACCTCGCCGAGGATGGCCTCGACCACCGCGGGGTTCTGGAAGTTGAGGTCCGGCTGCTCGACCAGGAAGTTGTGCAGGTAGTACTGGCAGCGGCGGGTGTCCCACTGCCAGGCGGAGCCGCCGAAGATCGCCTGCCAGTTGGTAGGCGGGGCGCCGTCGGGCCGGGGGTCGGCCCATACGTACCAGTCGGCCCTGGGGTTGTCGCGGCTCTGTCGGCTCTCGGCGAACCAGGCATGTTGGTCGGAGGTGTGGGAGAGCACCTGGTCGATGGTGACCTTGAGCCCCCGGGCGTGGGCGGCCTCCACCAGGCGGTCGAAGTCCGCCAGGGTGCCGAACATCGGATCGACGCCCCGGTAGTCGCTGACGTCGTAGCCGAAGTCCTTCATCGGCGAGGTGAAGAACGGCGACAGCCAGATGGCATCGACATTCAATGAGGCGATGTAGTCGAGCTTGTCGATCACGCCCTGCAGGTCGCCGATGCCGTCGCCGTCGGTGTCGAGGAAGCTGCGCGGGTAGACCTGGTAGATCACCGCGCCACGCCACCAGTCGTGTGGCTCGTCGAGTGGGGGTCGAGAGAACGCCATCCGGGTCTCCAGGCGACGGGAGCCGCGGCTCCCGTCGGCAGTACGGGTAGGAGTGGGTAGGGTAGGGCTCAGGCCGCCTGGCGTTGCTTGGCGAGGCCCAGCGCCCGATCCTCGACGTCGAACAGGTGGACGTGCTCGAGCTCGGGCACCAGTGCCACCCGCTGGCCGATGTCCCAGCGGCTCGGCGCCTCGCTGCGATGGATCAACAGGGTGTCGCCGGCCTTGGGCTCGAGATAGACATAGACCTCGTTGCCCAGGTACTCGACGTTGACGATCTCGAAGGCGTTGTCGCCCTGGGCCTCGGCCAGGCGCAGGTGCTCGGGGCGCACCCCCAGGGTCAGGTCGGCGCCGCGGCTTTCGCCGCTGGCGTCCTGGGGCAGGGCCAGCTCGCCGAGCCCCGGGGCCTTGACCTTGCACCCTTCGCCGTCGCTGCTCAGCAACTGCGCCGGCATGAAGTTCATGGTCGGCGAGCCGATGAAGCCGGCGACGAACCTGGTGGCCGGCTGCTGGTAGAGGGTCTGCGGGCTGCCGACCTGCTCGATGCGACCGGCGCGCAGCACCACGATCTTGTCGGCCAGCGTCATGGCCTCGACCTGGTCGTGGGTGACATAGATCATGGTCGAGCCCAGGCGGTGGTGCAGGCGGGCGATCTCGTTGCGCATCTGCACGCGCAGCGAGGCATCCAGGTTGGAGAGCGGCTCGTCGAACAGCAGGATGCGCGGCTCGCGGGCCATGGCGCGGCCCATGGCCACCCGCTGGCGCTGGCCGCCGGAGAGCTCCTTGGGCTTGCGGTGCAGCAGCTCCTCGAGCTGCAGGATGCGCGCGGTGGCCATCACCCGGTCGTCGACGGTCTCGTTGGCCATCTTGGCCAGCTTGAGGCCGAAGGCCATGTTCTCGTAGACCGTCATGTGCGGGTAGAGGGCGTAGGACTGGAACACCATGCCCACGCCGCGCTCGCGGGGCGGCAGGTCGTTGACCACGCCGTCGGCGATCTTGAGGTCGCCATCGGTGATCGACTCCAGGCCGGCGATCAGGCGCAGCAGGGTGGACTTGCCGCAGCCCGAGGGCCCGACGAAGACCACGAACTCGCCATCGGCGACCGTGAGGTCGACGTCCTTGATGATATGGGTGTGGCCGAAGACCTTGTTGAGCTTCTCCAGGGTCACGCTTGCCATCTTGCGACTCCTCGCCGGCCACCGGGACCGGCATTGTTGTGATTCGGTGTTAGCGATCGAGCTTGAAGTAGGCGGCCTGGTAGGCCGGCAGGGTCAGGGTGTCGCCGTCGAGCGCCGCCGCGAAGCCGTGCCCCTGGAGCGGGATGCCGGAGCGCGGCAGCGTCGTGCTGCGGGTCTCGCCGCCGAAGTTGAAGACACAGAGGAGCGTCTCCTCGTCCTTCTCGCGGATAAAGCCGAGCAGCTCCTCGCCGACGTCGACCAGCGACAGCTCGCCGTCGACCAGCGCCGGGTGGGCCTGGCGGAAGGCCAGCAGGCGGCGGGTGGCGTTGAGCACCGAGTCGCCGTCGTCCAGCTGACGGCTCACCGCCAGGGGCACATGCTGTTCCGACACCGGCAGCCAGGGCTCCGCGCGGGAGAAGCCGGCGTCGGGGCCGTCCGTCCAGGGCATGGGCGTGCGGCAGCCGTCGCGGCCCTTGAACTCCGGCCACAGCACCTTGCCGTAGGGGTCCTGGAGGCGCTCGTAGGGCACCTCGGCCTCGGGCAGCCCCAGCTCCTCCCCCTGGTACAGGCAGACGCTGCCACGCAGCGACAACAGCATCGCCAGCGCCACCTTGGGGTAGGCCACGGGGTCCTCGCCCGCACCCCAGCGGGTGGCGCTTCTCACTACGTCGTGGTTGGACAGCGCCCAGCACGGCCAGGCATCGCCGGCCAGGCGCTGGAAGCGCTCGATCACCTGGCGGATGTAGGCCGGCGAGTGCGGCTCGTTGAGCAGGTCGAAGCCATAGGCCATGTGCAGCTTGTCGCCACCGGCGGTGTATTCGGCCATGCGCGCCAGCGGCTCGTCGTCGCCGATCTCGCCCACCGTGGTGGTGCCGGGGAACTCGTCCATCAGCGAGCGCAGCTCGCGAAGGAAGTCGAGGTTCTCCGGGCGGCTCAGGTCATAGACGTGGCGCTGCCAGGTGTAGGGGTTGGCGTCCGGCGCGCCGAGGGTCTTGGCTTCGCCCGCCGGTACCGGCGGGTTGTCGCGCAGTTCGCGGTCGTGGAAGTAGAAGTTGACGGTGTCCAGGCGGAAGCCGTCGACGCCGAGTTCCAGCCAGAAGCGCAGGTTGTCCAGTTGTGCCTGACGCACCGCCGGATGGTGGAAGTTGAGGTCCGGCTGGCTGGTCAGGAAGTTGTGCAGATAGTACTGGCGGCGCCGGGAGTCGAAGGTCCAGGCCGCGCCGCCGAAGATCGACAGCCAGTTGTTGGGCGGGGTGCCGTCGGGTTTGGGGTCGGCCCACACGTACCAGTCGGCCTTGGCGTTGGTGCGGTCGGCGCGGCTCTCCTGGAACCAGGGATGCTGATCCGAGGAATGGCTGATCACCTGGTCGATCATCACCTTCAGGCCCAGCGCATGGGCCCGGGCCAGCAGCGCCTTGAAGTCGTCGAGGGTGCCGAACATCGGGTCGACGTCGCGGTAGTCGCTGACGTCGTAGCCGAAGTCGTGCATCGGCGAGGTGAAGAAGGGCGACACCCAGATGCCGTCCACGCCCAGGCCGGCCACATAGTCCAGTTTCTCGGTGATGCCCGGCAGGTCGCCGATGCCATCTCCGTTGCGGTCCATGAAGCTGCGCGGGTAGATCTGGTAGATGACGCCGCCACGCCACCAGGTCAGGTTGTCTTGCATCGAGATAGTCCTTGAAGTCATGCGGATCAGCCCTTGACGGCACCGGCGGTGAGCCCCGAGACGATGCGGCGCTGGAAGATCATCACCAGGATGACCAGAGGCACGGTGACGGTGACCGAGGCGGCCATGATCGGGCCCCAGGGCAGCTCGTGCTGGCTGCCGCCGGAGATCAGGGCGATGGCCACCGGCACGGTGCGCTGGTCGTCGGTGAGGGTGAAGGTCAGGGCGAACAGGAACTCGTTCCAGGCGGCGATGAAGGCCAGCAGCCCGGTGGTGGCCATGGCCGGCCACATCAGCGGCAGGAACACCTTGGTGATGGTCACCCAGGGGGTGGCGCCGTCCATGATCGCCGCCTCCTCCAGTTCCATGGGCAGCTGGCGCATGAAGGTGGTCAGCACCCAGACGGTGAAGGGCAGGGTGAAGATGGTGTAGCTCAGGATCAGGCCACCCGGATTGTTGTAGAGGTTCAGCGCGCGGATGACCTCGAACAGCCCGGAGAGCACCGCCACCTGGGGGAACATCGACACGCCGAGGATCACCAGCATCACCGTGGTGCGGCCACGGAAGCGTACCCGGCCGAGGGCATAGGAGGCGGTGATCCCCAGCAGCAGGGCGATGAGTACCACCGACAGCGAGATGATGATGGAGTTGAAGATGGCACGTACGAAGCTCTTCTGGGTGAAGATCTGCACGTAGTTGCCGAAGTCCAGCGACGACAGCCAGAAATCGACCCGAAACAGCTCGCTGGAGGGCTTCAGCGAGGTGATCACGGCATAGTAGAAGGGGAAGATGGCGTAGACCATCACCACGGCGATCAGGGCGTAGAGCCCGACGCGCTTGGCGAGCTTGATCAGCTGATACTGGTTCATTGGTCGACTCCCAGTTGACGGCGACCCAGGTAGAGGTAGATCACCACGGCCAGGGCGATGATCAGGAACAGCAGCGTCGAGGCCGCACTGCCGTAGCCCACGTCCTGGAACTCGACCAGCTGCTGACGGGCATAGATCGACATGGTCATGGTGCTGGTGGAGTTGGAGGTCAGCACGTAGATGACGTCGAACACCCGCAGGGCGTCGAGCAGGCGGAAGATCACCGCCACCAGCAGCGCCGGGGTGATAAGCGGCAGGGTGACGCGGAAGAACACCTTGAGCGGGTGGATGCCGTCGACCTCGGCGGCCTCGTAGCAGTCCTTGGGCAGCATCTGCAGGGCGGCCAGCACCAGCAGGGCGACGAAGGGAATGGTCTTCCACACATCGACCATGATCACCGCCCACATGGACAGGTCGGCATCGGCGGTCCAGGCCAGGGGCGCATCGATCAGGCCCAGGGCCATCAGCATATGGTTGATGATCCCGAACTGGTCGTTGAGCATCCAGGCCCACATCTTGGCCGAGACGATGGTGGGGATGGCCCAGGGGATCAGCACCGCGGCGCGCACCAGCATGCGGCCCTTGAACTCGGCGTTGAGCAGCAGGGCGACGATGATGCCGAACACCACCTCGAGCGATACCGACACCACGCTGAAGTAGACGGTGTTCCATACCGAGTTCCACCACACCGGGTCGGTGAGCAGGCCATACCAGGCACCGTCGTCATAGACCAGGTAGTTCTCGAAGCCGATGAAGGCCGCGCCCGCGGTATCCGATAGCAAGGCATCGGTGAGGCTCAGATAGAAGGTGCGCAGCAGCGGCCAGCCGGCCACCAGAACCAGCGCGACCAGCATCGGCGCGAGAAAGGTCCAGGCGGCGCGGACGCGCTGGCGGCGGACCTTGGTGCCACGATAGCCGGCCGGGGAGGCGCGCCCCACCTGAGGGGCGCGTTCGGTTGCGGGAGTTGACATGGAGGCCTCCTGGGTTACCAACGACGACGCTTGATGCGGGACAGCTCGCTGTCCAGCTGAGACACGGCCTCGGCACCGCTCTGGTTGCCTGACAGCACGTCATGCACGGCGTTGAAGAAGCCGTTGCTGACCCGGCCGTAGTGGTTGCCGGTGGGGGCGGAGGGGCGGGCCACGGCATTGGTGAAGGTGTCATAGAGGGTGCCGAAGAAGGGCACCGCCTCGAGGACCTCTTCATCCTGGTAGAGCGAGGTGAGGGTGGGGTTGTAGGCGCCCTCGATGGCGCGGCGCTTCTGCTCGGCCTCGGAGGTCAGGAAGGCCACCAGGTCGGCGGCGGCTTCACGATTCTCGGTATACTTGGAGACCGCCAGGTTCCAGCCGCCCAGCGTCGCCGCGCTGTCGCCGTCGGGCCCGTGGGGCAGCTTGACCACGCCGACCTTGCCGGCCACGTCGCTGTCTTCGCTCTGGGCCAGCGACCAGGCATAGGGCCAGTTGCGCATGAACACCGCATTGCCGGACTGGAAGATGCCGCGCGCCTCTTCCTCGGTGTAGTTGAGCACGCCGGCAGGCGAGATCTCGCCGGGCCAGCTGGCGGCCAGGTCCAGCGCCGCGGCGGCCTTGTCGTTGTCGATGGTGATCTCGCCCTCGGCATCGACGAGGGTACCGCCGCCGTGACTCGCCACCCATTCCAGGGCGTTGCAGGTCAGGCCCTCGTAGGCGCGGCCCTGGAACACGTAGCCCCACATCCTGTCGTTGCCGGCCTCGCGTTCCGCGGCCTGGATCTCGGTGGCGATGTCGGTGAGCTCGGTCCAGGTCTCGGGGGCCTCGAAGCCGTGCTTCTCGAGCAGGTCCTTGCGGTAGTAGAGTACGCCGGCGTCGGTGAACCAGGGCATCGCCACCAGCCGGTCGTCGACGGTGTTGTTGGCGACGATGGTCTCGAAATGGCCCTCGGCGGCGTCCTCGCCGAGCGTCTCGTTGAGATCGAGCAGGTGGTTGGCCAGCAGCCCCGGCCACACCACGTCGATCTGCATCACGTCGATGTCGCTGGACTGGGCGGAGAGGATCTGCTGGTAGAGCGACAGGCGCTCGGTGGAGGAGTTGGGGGTGGAGACGATATCCACCTGGTGGCCGGTCTTCTCCTCCCACGCCGCGACGCCCTGCTGGCAGAGGGTCAGTTCGGCGCCCACCGCGCCGCAGGAGATGGTCAGCTCGGCGGCCAGGGCCGGGCCGACGGCGCTCGCGGCTCCGGCCAGGGAGAGCGCGGAGGCGATCAGGGTCTTCTGAAATGACTTCTTGTGCATGGGTTTCCTCGTCGCTTGTTGTTGTCCGGGACCGGGTGTGAGTCGTCGACACCCTTGCCGTCGCTCATGGCGGGCGGGCCTTAAGGCCTCTTAAACGATTAAGATGAGCTTGCCGCTCAGTTAAGCGGTGGTGACGACGGACTGCAACCTAGACTTTCGTCACAGACATCGTGAGGACAATGAGCGCGTGAATCACTCGCCGGCCAATTTTTAAGTAATGTTACTTATATTCGAGAGGTTCCGGGCACTTCGTTAGACATAGGTCGTAAAACAACCATTTTTTTTTGTCCCTTGATGCTTAATCGATTAAGTTTCAGGGCGTGTTGCATGCCCCCGTGCCCCGGTCGACCGCTCCCGCGGCAAGGGCCCCGCAGGCAGGACGGCGAGACGCCTCATCCCTGGCGCATGGACACGATGTTCGACATGACCTCCCGTGACAACAACAAAGGGCGATACTCACCATGACCTTCCCCGCTTCCTGCAAGATCAAGTCACCGCTCGCCATCGCCATCGCCGCCGCCGGTCTGGGGGCCAGCGGCCTGGCCAGTGCCCAGGGCCAGGGTGACCTCGAGGCGCGCCTCGCCGAGCTGGAGCAGCGCATCGTCGCCGCCGAGCGGCGCGCCGACGCCGCCGAGCAGCGCGCCGACCTGGCCGAACGGCAGGCCGAGGATCGCCTGTCGGAAGACGAGATCGAGGCTCGTCTGGCCAGGGTCGAGGAGAAGGCCGACAGCGACGAAGGCTTCACCTTCGGTGCCTATGCGCGCTCGGGCTTGCTGATCGGCGAGGACGGCAAGAGCACCGAAGGCGGCCCCTATGTCACTCCTGCCGGAGGCCTCGGCGGTGCCGTGGGCCGCCTGGGTAATGAGCCGGATACCTATGCCGAGGCCAAGCTGAACTACCGTCAGCGCTTCGATAATGGCGCCGTCGCCGACTACCACTTGATGTTCGCCGACGGCACCACCACCAGCAATGACTGGAACAACGAATCCAACATCAACGTGCGCAATGTCTATGCCGAGTTCAGCGAGCTGCCGAGCTTCACCGGGGCCTTCGAGGATGCCTCGATCTGGGCCGGCAAGCGTTTCGATCGCGACAACTTCGATATCCACTGGCTGGATACCGATGTCGTGTTCCTGGCCGGCACCGGCGGCGGTATCTACGATGTTCAGCTCGCCGACAGCTGGAAGGCCAATTTCTCGCTCTATGGACGCAGCTTCACCGACTTTCCCGTCATCGAGGAAGCCGATCCGAACGAGACTGACACCGATAGCTTCATCTACACGGTCAACAATTATTTCGGCAACTGGCAATGGATGGTCAACGGCATGACCGCCGCCGACAATGACATGCGCTTGCTCGAGAGCGGCGACACGGCCGCCGACGACGGCTTCCATACCATGGTGGCCTACCATGGCGACAGCTTCTTCGGACTCAGCGAGGGCAACTACAAGGCGGCGGTGCTGCACGGCCAGGGCCTGGGCGCCGAGGTCAAGGGACTGGGATCCAATGGCGACCTGACCGAGGACGCCACCTCCACCCGAGTGGCGCTCTACGGCACCACCTACCTGGCACCCAAGTGGCGCATCGCGCCGGCCCTGATGGCCGAGACCAGCGAGGATCGTTTCGCCGAGGGCGACGAGTACCGGTGGGCCACGGTCAACGCGCGCCTGGCCAACGAGCTCACCGACAACTTCGAGATGCAGTATGAGGCCAGCTACCAGTACCTCGATTTCGATCCTGCCGGGTTCAAGGGGCGCAATGCTGCCGAGGGGGGATACACCAGGTTCACCATCGCGCCGACCTTCAAGCCCGATGTGGGCGGCTTCTGGGCGCGCCCGGAGATTCGCGTCTTCGCCAGCTTCAGCGACTGGGACGAGGAGCTCAACGACTTCAGCGATGACGATGCCTTCGGCAGTGAGGGCTTCGCCGGCAGCCAGTGGGCCTTCGGCGTGCAGAGCGAAGTCTGGTTCTGACGTCCCGGCCCTGATGGCCTGACCCTTGCTGTTCCGATCCTTGCCCGTGGCTCAGATGCCACGGGCTTTTTGTTGGTGCCCCGTCTCCCTGCCGGCAGCGGAGCGGGTCGGATTGCGCCGTCGGCCGCCCTCCGGCGGGGGTCCAAATGCCCCCTCTGGCTCCTTCCAAAGTAGCGAAGGGGCGGGCCGGCCCCTGTGCTTCACTGTGGGTGGCAGATGCCGATGCCACCATGTCTTGCAGAGGAGCACCATCATGTGGACCAAACCGCGTTACACCGACCTGCGTCTGGGCTTTGAGGTCACCCTGTATATCGCCAACCGCTGAGTGATGGGCCGCCCGGTGTCCCGGATTCCGGGGACCGGGCGAGCCACCGCTCTCACCTAGCCGAGATCGGGAGGGTACCCGCATGCAGATCATCGTCCTGGGCGCGGGGGCCGGTGGGGGCTTCCCGCAGTGGAACTGCAACTGTCCCCACTGCCGTGCCGTGCGACGGGGAAGCGGCGAGCTGACGCCGCGCACCCAGTCGTCCATCGCCATCAGTGCCGACGGCGAGCGTTGGCTGCTGTGCAACGCCTCGCCGGATATCCGCGCCCAGATCGCCGCCACCCCCGAGCTGCAGCCGCGTCACGGCGTGCGGGACAGCGGCATCGCCGAGGTGCTGCTGGTGGATGCCCAGATCGACCATGTCAGCGGGCTGCTGTCGCTGCGCGAGGGCTGTCCGCTGGACGTCTGGTGCACGCCCAGCGTGCACCGCGACCTGAGCACCGGCTTCCCGCTGTTCCCGATGCTCGGCCACTGGCAGGGGGGGCTGCACTGGCGGCCGATCGAGCTCGACGAGGCGCATCCCGAGACGACCTTCCGGGTGCCGAGTTGCCCGGGTCTCGTCTTCACCGCGGTGGCCCTGCACAGCAACGCGCCCCCCTATTCGCCGCGCCGCGGCTGGCCCTCCACCGGCGACAACCTGGGACTGTTCATCGAAGACGGCGTCAGCGGCACCTCGCTGTTCTACGCCCCCGGGCTCGGTGAGATGACCCCCGGGGTGCACGACTACCTGGCCCGGGCGGATTGTGTGCTGGTCGACGGCACCCTCTGGCACGACGACGAGCTGCCACGCCTGGGCGTGGGGCGGGCCACCGGCGCCGAGATGGGCCACCTGGCCTTGGCCGGCGAGCATGGCCTGATCCGCGAGCTCGACGCGCTGCCCGCCACCACGCGGCGCATCCTCATCCATATCAACAACACCAACCCGATCCTCGACGCCGCCTCGGCCGAGCGAGCCGTGCTCGACGGCCACGGCATCGAAGTGGCCGTCGATGGCCTGCGTCTGACGCTGTGAACGACACCACCGGGGAGCCTGTCATGACCGCCACCGATCCCACCCCCATCGACACCGCGCCGCTGTCGCCGGCGGCCTTCCGCGAGGCGCTGCTGGCCAAGGGCGACTACTACCACATCCATCATCCCTACCAGGTCGACATGGCCGAGGGCCGTGCCACGGCCGAGCAGATTCGCGGCTGGGTCGCCAACCGCTTCTACTACCAGGTGATGATTCCGCAGAAGGACGCCGCCCTGCTGGCCAACTGCCCGGACGCCGCGACCCGCCGGCGCTGGATCCAGCGCCTGCTCGACCACGACGGCCACGGCGACGACGCCGGCGGCATCGAGGCCTGGCTGGCGCTGGGCGAGGCGGTGGGGCTGACCCGCGACGCGCTGTGGTCCCAGGAGCACGTGCTGCCCGGGGTCCGCTTCGCCGTCGATGCCTACGTGAACTTCGTGCGCCGGGCCTGCTGGGAGGAGGCGGCGATCTCCTCGCTCACCGAGCTGTTCGCCCCGCGCGCGCACCAGAGTCGCCTGGACACCTGGCCGGGCCACTACCCCTGGATCGATGCCGCGGGCTATGCCTATTTCCGCAAGCGTCTGGGCGAGGCGCGCCGCGACGTCGAGCACGGCCTGGAGGTGGCGATGACGGTCTGCACCACCGCCGAGACCCAGCGCCGCGCCCTGGACATCCTGCAGTTCAAGCTCGACGTGCTGTGGAGCATGCTCGACGCCATGACCCTGGCCTACCAGCTCGACCGCGCGCCCTATCACACCGTCACCACGCAGCGCGTCTACCACCGGGGGCTGTCATGAACGCTGCCCGCGTGTTTCGCCTGCGCCCCGGCTGGCGGCTGCAGTGGGAGCCGGCCCAGGGCCGCCACGTGCTGCTCTATCCCGAGGGCATGGTGCAGCTCAACGACAGCGCCGGAGCGGTGCTCGGCCTGGTCGACGGCCGCCGCGACCTGGCGGCGATCCTCTCCGCGCTGGGCGAGCGCTTTCCCGAGGCCGAGACACTGGCCGACGACGTCCACGAGTTCCTCGCCGAGGCCCTGGCCCAGGGCTGGATCCGCGACACGGAGGCGACATGATGGCCCCTGATACTGAGCATGACGTGACCCCCGGGCCGCCGCTGTGGCTGCTCGCCGAGCTGACCTATCGCTGCCCGCTGCAGTGCCCGTACTGCTCCAACCCGCTGGACTTCGCCGCCCACCGCGACGAGCTGACCACCGACGAATGGCGCGACGTGCTGCGCCAGTCCCGCGCCCTGGGCGCCGCCCAGCTCGGTTTCTCCGGTGGCGAGCCGCTGGTGCGCGACGACCTGGAGGCGCTGGTGGCCGAGGCCCGCGAGCTCGGCTTCTACACCAACCTGATCACCTCGGGGCTGGGGCTCGACAGCGCGCGCATCACGGCCCTCCAGGCGGCCGGCCTCGACCACATCCAGATCAGCCTGCAGGCCGCCGACGACGACCTGGCCGCCGCGGTGGCCGGCGCGCCCCGGGCGCATGCGAAGAAGCTGGCCATGGCTCGGGCGGTCAAGGCCGCCGGCTACCCGATGGTGCTCAACGTGGTGCTGCATCGCCACAATATCGATGACATCGACCGGCTGATCGCGCTGTGCGACGAGCTCGGCGCCGATGCCGTGGAGCTGGCCACCTGCCAGCACTACGGCTGGGCGCAGCTCAATCGCGCCGGGCTGTTGCCCAGCCGCGCCCAGGTCGAGGCCGCCGAGGCCGCCACCGGGCGCTGGCGCGAGCGCCTGGCGGCGCGCGGCCGCGACATGCGCCTGCTGTTCGTGGTGCCCGACTACTACGCCGAGCGGCCCAAGGCCTGCATGGGCGGCTGGGGATCGCTGTTCATGACCGTCGCCCCGGACGGCGCGGTGCTGCCCTGTCACAGCGCTCGGGAACTGCCGATGGCCTTCCCCACGGTGCGCGAGCAGTCGCTGGCGGCGATCTGGCAAGAGAGTGCCGCCTTCAACCGCTTCCGCGGCGATGCCTGGATGTCCCCGACGTGCCGCGACTGCGACGAGCGCCACCACGACTACGGCGGCTGCCGCTGCCAGGCCTACCTGCTCACCGGCGACCCGGCGGCCACCGACCCGGTGTGCGCGCGGTCGCCGGATCACGGCGTGATCGAGGCCGCCCGCGACGAGGCCGCGCGCGACGGCCGTGGCCTCGACGGCCTGGTGGCGCGCAACGTTCGCGCGTCGCGGGTGTTCTGCCGCCAATGAGCGCGGCGGATGCGCTGCATGCCGCGGCCCGCCCGGCCGACGGCTTCGGCGAGCTGCGCCTGGGCCCGGCCGGGGTGACCTGGCTGGCCCGCGACGCCGACAGCGGCCGGTGGGCCCTGTGGGGCTGGCGCGAGGCGCATGGCCGCGCCCGTCGCCTGACGCCGCCCTCGCTGGATATCGCCAGCCGCGTCAACGGCTATGGCGGCGGGGCGCAGGTGCCGCTGGGGCCATGGGTGGTGCTGGTCGCCGCAACCGACCAGGCGCTCCTGGCGCTCGAGGTGGGCAGCGGGCGCCTCGTCCCCTGGTGGTCGCGTCCGGGCTGTGCCTACGGCGGCCTGGTCGCCGACCCGGGCCGGCAGCGCGTGCTGGCGGTGGAGGAGCAAGGGGAGGGCCGGCAGGGGGGCCAGCGCCTGGTGGCGCTGGCCCCGGGGCGGCGGCGGGTGCTCGCCGAGGGGGCGGACTTCTACGGCGCGCCGGCGTTGTCCCCCGACGGCCGCCGGCTGGCCTGGGTGGAATGGTCGCTGCCGCATATGCCCTGGCAGCGCGCCCGGCTGTGCATCGCCGCGTTCACCCCGGATGGCGGCGTCGGCACGATACGCTATTGGGATCCCGGCGCGGCGGTGACCCAGCCGACCTTCGCCGCCGACGGCCGGCTGGTGTGCCTGAGCGACCATGCCGGCTGGTGGCAGCCCTGGTCGGTGGACGGCGCGGCGGCGAGGCCGCTGGCCACGGCCGCCGCCGATCACGCCTCGACCCCCTGGCAGCTCGGCGAGTGCCAGCATCTCTGGCACGCCGACGGCGGGGTGGTGATGCGTCTCGAGGCGGGCGCCGCCCGGCTGGCCCGGGTCGACGCCGCGGGCCGCCAGCGCGCGGCGCTGCTGCCCGATGCCACCCGAGTCATCGGCGTGGCCGGCGACGCGCGCTGGGTCTATGCCCTGACCCAGGGGCCCGGCCACGGTGCGCGGCTGGCCCGGGTCCGCCACGACGGCGGCGGGATGCGGGTCCTGGCGACGAGCGGCCCGCGGGTCGAGGCGCCGCTGGCGGCCGAGGCGCTCGCCGCCCCGGTGGGGGAGGATAAGGCGGCGCAGGGCGAGGCGGTGCCGGCCTTCGTCTATGGCGCCGGGGGCGGGCCGCGGCCGCTGATCCTGCGCGTGCACGGCGGACCCACCGCGGCCTGCTACCCGGTCCACGACCCGCTCATCGCCTGGTGGGTCGCCCAGGGCTACGCGGTCGCCGACATCAATCCGCGTGGCAGCGGCAGCTACGGCCGCGCCTTCCGCGAGCGCCTGGCCGGCGGCTGGGGGCGCCTCGACGTGGCCGACGTCGAGGCCCTGGCCGACGCCCTGGTCGCCCGCGGCATCGCCGACCCGGCGCGGTTGTGCATCCGCGGCCAGAGCGCCGGCGGCTTCACGGTGCTCAACGCCCTGGCCAGTTCGTCGCGCTTCGCCGCCGGGGCCAGCCTCTACGGGGTCACCGACGCCGTGCGCCTGGCCGGCCAGACCCACCGCTTCGAGTCGGGCTACCTGGACTGGCTGATCGGCGACGAGGCCGCCAGGCGCGCCGTCAGCCCGCTGCAGCGGGCGGCGGTGCTGCACGGCGCGGTGCTGTTCGCTCAGGGCTGCCGCGACCGGGTGGTGGTGCCCGACCAGACGCTGCGCATGGCCGCGGCGTTGCGCCGTGCCGGACGGACCGCCGAGGTGATGCTGTTCGCCGGCGAGGGCCACGGCATCCGCCACCCGGCCCAGCGCCGACGGATGATCGCCCGCGAGCTGGCCTTCTTTGCCCGGGCGACGCCTGCCCCGCATCACGACGATAGCCGTAGGGAAACCGCCCTGGCACTGGCGTAGTCTACTGCGTGGGGGACACCACCGGGCATGGAGGTGACGCCTTCCTGCCCGCATCATCACCAGGGGGAGCACGCTATGTCCCAGGCCATCACCACGCTGCGCAAGTACGTGGCCCCGGAGATCATCTTCGGCGACGGCTCCCGCCATGCGGTCGCCAACTATGCCCAGACCTTCGGCGCCGACAAGATCCTGCTGGTCTCCGACCCCGGGGTGCTGGCCGCCGGCTGGGTCGCCGAGGTCGAGGCCGACCTGGCCGCCTGTGGCATTCCCTGTCGACGCTTCGTGCAGGTCTCGCCCAATCCGCGTGTCGAGGAGGTGATGGCCGGAGCCGAGACCTACCGCGACCACGGCTGCAACGCCATCGTCGCCATCGGCGGCGGCAGCCCGATGGATTGCGCCAAGGGCATCGGCATCGTGGTCGCCCATGACGGCCACATCCTCGACTTCGAGGGCGTCGATACCATCCGGGTGCCGATTCCGCCGCTGATCTTCATCCCCTCCACCGCGGGGACCTCGGCGGATGTCTCGCAGTTCGCGATCATCTCCGACCCGCAGCGACGCATGAAGTTTTCCATCGTCAGCAAGGCGGTGGTCCCGGACGTGTCGCTGATCGATCCCCAGGTCACCCTGACCATGGATCCCTTCCTCACCGCCTGCACCGGGGTCGACGCCCTGGTGCATGCCATCGAGGCCTTCGTCTCCACCGGCAGCGGCCCGCTCACCGACACCCATGCCCTCGAGGCCATGCGCCTGATCAACGGGCATCTCGTGGCGCTGGTCGCCGACCCCCATAACGGCGAGCTGCGCGGTCAGGTGATGCTGGGCAGCATGCAGGCGGGGCTGGCCTTCTCCAACGCCATCCTGGGGGCGGTGCATGCCATGTCCCACAGCCTCGGCGGCTTCCTCGACCTGCCCCACGGGCTGTGCAACTCGATGCTGCTCGAGCATGTGGTGGCCTACAACTTCGCCTCGGCCCCCGAGCGCTTCCGGCGCGTGGCCGAGACGCTGGGCATCGACTGCCGCGGCCTGTCGCAGGACGACGTCAAGCGGCGGCTGGTGGCCCACCTGGTGGAGCTGAAGCGGGCGGTGGGCCTCTCGGGCACCCTGGGCGGCGCCGGGGTCCACACCAGCGATGTGCCCTTCCTGACCCGGCATGCCATGGAGGACCCCTGCATCCTGACCAACCCTCGCCGCTCCAACGAGCGCGACGTGGCGGTGGTCTACGAGGAGGCACTCTAGCGTTCCATGAAGAAGGCATCCGATCCCGACGGCTATTCGGTCAGCGAACTGCTCGGCCTGGGCAGTCATTCGGCGCGCAAGAGCTACTACCCCGAACTCAGCGCCCGCATGGCCGATGTCGAGACCGAGCGCAACCGCTACAAGTGGCTGTTCGAGAACGCCCTGCACGGTATCTTCCAGGCCTCGCTGACCGGCGGCCTGCGCGCCGCCAATCCCGCCCTGGCCAGCATGCTGGGGGATGGCTCGGTCGACGCCACCCTGGCGCGCTGCACCACCCTGGCGGCCCTGTTCGTGAATCCAGAGGATGCCGTCGAGATGCAGCGGCGGGTCGTTGCGGAGGGACGCGTCGCCGGCTACACGACCCGATTGCAGGGACGCGATGGCCGCCAGGTGCCGGTGGCCATGACCCTGGTACAGAAACCCTCCGACGATGACGAGCCCCTGGTCGAGGCCTTCGTCGCCGACATCACCGAGCGCGAGCGGGCCCGGGAGCGCCTCCTGCAGCTCAATGCCCGGCTCGAGGGGCGGGTACAGGAGCGTACCCTCGCCCTGGAGCGGGTCAACGCGGAGCTGCGCCAGGAGATCCGCGAGCGCCGGCGCATCGAGGAGGAGCTGCGCCAGGCCCGCGACGCCGCGGAACAGGCCAATCGCAGCAAGGACCGTTACCTGGCGGCCGCCAGCCACGACCTGCTGCAGCCCATGAACGCCGCGCGCCTGCTGGTCACCAGTCTCCTCGAGCGCCCCCTGGCGGACGAGCCCCGTGACCTGGCCGAACGCCTGCAGCTGTCGCTGGAGAGCGCCGAGGAGCTGCTCACCGACCTGCTCGACATCGCCCGGCTGGACCATGATCGCATCCAGCCACAACTCGAGAACTTCTCGCTGCGCGAACTCACCGACTGCCTGGAGGCCGAGTTCTCCTCGCTGGCCCAGGGCAAGGGGCTGCGCTTCCGCCAGCGGGTCGTCGATGCCCGGGTGGTCAGCGACTTTCGCCTGCTGGGCCGCGTGTTGCGCAACTTCCTGTCCAACGCCTGCCGCTACACCAGCCGGGGCGGGGTGTTGCTGGGTAGCCGGCGACGCGGGGACACCCTGTGGCTCGAGGTCTGGGACAGCGGCCCGGGGATTCCCGCCGACCAGCGCCAGAGCATCTTCCGCGAGTTCCACCAGCTCGACGCCCCCCGGGCGCGGGATCGCCGGGGCGTGGGCCTCGGCCTGGCCATCGTCGAGCGGGTCGTGACCAAGCTCGGCCATCCCGTGGAGGTTCGCTCGCGTCCCGGACATGGCTCCTGCTTCGCGGTAGGGGTGCCGCTGGGCGAGTCGTGCCCGTCGCCGGGTGTCGCGCCGCCCGCCGCGCTGCCGGGTCACAGCCTGGTCGACCGGCGCGTGCTGGTGATCGACAACGAACCGAGCATCCTCGCCAGCATGCAGGCGCTGCTGGAGGGCTGGGGCATGCGCTGCCTGCTGGCCCTGGATGCCGAGGAGGCCCGGGAGGCAACCACCATGCCACCGGATATCCTGCTGGTGGATCTGCATCTCGATGCCGGCGTCACCGGCGACGCCCTGGTCACGCAGCTTCGCGACTACTGGGAGCGTCCCGCGCTGCCCGCCGTGATCCTCACCGCCGAGCGCGGCGAGGCATGGCGCCAGCGGCTGGACGAGGCGCACCTGCCGGTCCTCAACAAGCCGCTCAAGCCCGGCAAGCTGCGCGCCCTGCTGGACGCGCTGTTGAGCCATGACCCGCTGGCGTGAGGCGGCCGCCGACGGCTTGCCGCCGGGCAGTCGGGTGGCCGAGGGCCGGCTGGCCGGCGGCCTGGCGGTCTGGCTGGCCGAGGTCCCCGGGGCACAGCGGGTGCGGCTGGCCCTCGGCGTCGGGGCCGGCTATCTGGACGAGCCCGATCGCTACCCCGGGCTCGCCCATCTCCTCGAGCATGCCCTCTTCCTCGGGCCGGGCGATGCCCCATCGTTCGCTGACTGGGTCGCGGCCGAGGGCGGAAGCTACAATGCGCGTACCGATGACCGGGTCACCGACTTCCACCTGACGCTGCCCCCCGAGGCGCTCGCTGCGGGGCTCTCGCGCCTGGTGACGCTGGTCGCCGAGCCGCGCTTCACGGCCGAGGCGGTCGCCCGCGAGGTGGCCGTGATCGACGCCGAGTTCCATGCCCGCCTGGCCGACCCGGCGCTGCACCGCCTGGCGGCACTGTCGCGGCTGTGCCGCCGGGGGCATCCGGCCCGCGGTTGCCATGCCGGCAATGCGGCGACGCTGTCGGCGTCCCCGGCGACCCTGCGGCGGGCACTTCTCGCCTTGCACCGTCGTCACTTCCGGGCCGGGACCATGAGCCTGGCCGTGTTGGCCCCACACTCCCTCGCCGAGCAGCGCGCCCGGGTCGAGACGCTGGTCGCGCGCCTCCCGGGCGGTGGCACACCACGGGCCTCCTCCCCCTGGTGGGGGGCGCCCGCCGGCGTGCGCTGGATCTCGCCGGCCGGCGGTGGCGACCTGGAGCTGACCTGGCCGTTGCACCTCGGGGCGGCCCGCCGCCGGCATGACGCCCTTGGGCGCGTCGCCGCGGCGCTGACCGACGGGCGCCTGGCGGCGAGCCTCGCCGCCAGGCACCGACTGTCGGCGCTCGCCGCGAGTCCCGCGATCGCCGGGGGCGGCGACGGCCTGTCCCTGCGGTTGACCCTCGAGGATGCCGACCCGTCCGAGCGGGATGCCGTGCTCGTCAGCTGTGCCGGGGTGGTGGCCGAGCTGGCTGGCCGCGTCGACACCCTGCCCGCGGCGACGCAGGCGCCGCTCGACCTCGAGACCTGGTCCCGCGAGCGGGTGCGTGCCGCCTGCCGCCACGCCGCCCGTGGGGCGGCAGTGGCCGATGGCCGCCCCCTGTCGAGCTGGCTGGCGCCCCGGCGCTGTCGGTGGCTGGCGGCGGTCGATAGCCTGGCCGCTGGTGAGGCCCGGGTCCCCGTGACCGGCACGCGCTACCGCCGCGAGGGTCCGCTGTCCGCGACACCGGCGGCGCTCCCCCCGGCACCGGCCCCGCCGCCGGAGGCCCCCGCCCCGTCAGCTCCGGCACCGGCCATCGGCGCCTCGCCACGTCGGCTGGTGGCAGCGGACGCGCCGGTCACCTGGTGGGGCGGCGCACCGGCGGGGCTCGCCGCCACGCTGTGCCTGGGCTGGCCCGCCGCCGCCCACCACCGGGCATCACGCTTGGCGGAGTGGCGGCGGCGGACCCTGGCGTTGACCCAGGGCGCGGCGTGGCGCGGCATACGCTGCGAGTTCCAGGCGGATGCCCGGGGTGACTGGGTGGCGCTCGCCGGTGCACCGTCGCAGCTGGAGTGGGTGGCGGGACGCGCCCTGGCGGCCTGGCCCCGCAAGCTCGGAGGGCGGGAGGCGCCTGAGCGGGCGGGCCTGCTCGCCCAGCGGTTACTGGCCCGTCTCGAGCAGACACCGGCCGACGCGGGGGCGCCCCTGGCGGCCTGTGCCTGGGTCGATGGCCTGTCGGCCGAGGAGGCCGGAGCCATGGTGGCGCGCCTGGCCGAGGCGTTGCCGTCGACGTCATCGGCTGTCGGGACACCCCATCCTCCCGACCTGCTTGAGCACTCGTCCGGCAGTGGCCAGGCGGCGGTGATGCTGCAGGTCGAGGGCGACGACGATCCACGCGAGCGTCTCTACCTGCGCCTGCTGGCGCTGTGCCATGATGGTCCCTTCCACGACGAGATGCGCCGGCGGCGCGGCCTCGGCTATGTGGCGGCGGTGCGCTACCGCGAGGCGGCGGGACGCCCGAGGCTGGGCTACGTGGTGCAATCGCCGTACGCCGGCGTTGACCGGCTGCAGGCGGCCGTCGCGGCCTTCCTCGCCGACCAGGGACGGCGCCTGGCAACCCTCGATGGCGCGAGCTTCGAGCGTCGACGCCGGGCCCTGGCGGGGCAGTGCGGCCTGCCGGAGTCCCCCGTCGAGGCCTGGCTGGCCCGCTGGCAGGCGCTGCGCCGGGACGATCCCGCCCCTCCCGGCGAGGCGACCCGCGCCGCATTGGCACGACTCGACGCGGCGGGGCTCGAGACCCGCGCCGAGGCGCTCCTCGACGGCCGCCTGAGCCGGCGCTGGTGGTGGGTCGGGCGGGCGGGTTCGAGTTCGACGGATGACCTGCCGCGTCGGTAACCGCCAGGCGGCGAGGCACGCCGCAGGCGTAGCGGCTCGGTTGAGACGGCCGGAGCGCGATGACCGGCAATGTGATGGCGCTGTTTTGGGTTTTTGATGCTTGGCCGGGGCCGGAGAAGCGGTAAACTCAAGGCTGGCCGTGGAGCCTAGCCTAAGCTTTGTCTGAAACGTCGACGAGCGATGGCCAGACAAGGCAAAAATCGGAGAAAAGACGGAGTTTACGCGGTGTAAATGAGTACTTTTAGCCGATTTTTAACGCCGGATGGGCGAGCGCAGGCAGTTTTCAGACAAAGCGTAGGGCAACAAGGGCCAGCGTAGGTGGGTACCCGACGCAGGCTGGGAGTCCCGCTTATCAGTGGGCAAGGCGGAGCGTCTACGCGACCCGGTGCTCGAGCGGGGTGCTTCTACGGCTGGCACCGATGTGCAGGTCATTGTGAGCGGAGCAGGCCATGGCAATCCAGTTTCCTCCCCCCTTCTCGCCCAGCGGGACGCTGGCCGAGCTGACATTGACGGCCCTACGAGAGCAGAACGCGACCTTCCGCGGCAGCGGCGGGGTCAGCGAGGGCAACCGTTCACAGGGGTTCCGCCCCGCCTTCTATGACATGGACACCGGCCGCGTGCACCCCTCCCGGTTCGCCAGCGGCCTGGAGGCCCCGATGCACGTGCTCGATGGCCTGCCCGATGACCTGGTGGTCTCGCGCCTGGCCAATGGCCGGGTCGAGGCCATCAAGCCGGGGATCGTGGCGGGTTTCGTGCGTCACGGCCAGTTCTTCACCCGCCAGCAGGCGGCCATGGCCACGGCACCGCCCGAGGATTCCGCCGATCGCTTCAGCAATCCCCGGGATCACCACCGCCTGCTGTCGCTATGGGAGCGCTTCGTCGAGGACCGGGTGGTGGCGGCGGACGAGCTCCGCCCTGTCGTCGGGGCCTCCTGGCAGCGCTGTCACGCCTGCCGGGTCAACCCGGAGCGGCGCCATGCGCCGCTGGTGGCCGACGAGGAGGCGCTCGATCGGCATCGGGATCGCCAGGCAGACCTCCGTGAGGCCGCGCAACCGGTCCTGTCGCGGGCCGGTGAGCTGCTGTTCGAGGAGGACAGCCTGGTGCTGCTGGCCGATCCCGAGGGGCTCGTCCTGGAGGTGGCCGGGGACCATCGCGCCCGACGCCAGGCCGAGACGGTCAACCTGATGGCGGGCGGGCTCTGGTCGGAACGCGACGTGGGCACCAACGCCATCGGCACGGCCCTGACCGCCGCCGAGCCGGTACAGCTTTACGGGGCCGAGCACTTCTGCACCGGCATCAAGCCCTATACCTGCTCGGCCGATGTGATCCGTGATCCCCACGATGGCCGGGTGCTGGGGGTGATCGACCTCACGGGCCGCACCCAGAACTACCGGCCCCATGCCCTGGACTTCGCGATGTCGGCCGCCCGGATGATCGAGGCCAACCTGATGGCCAATTACTTCCAGAGCCGTGAACGGGTGATCGAGGCGAGCCGGGCTGCCTTCCGCCGCTGGTCGGGCGAGGGCCTGCTGGCCTTCGATCGTCGCGGGCGGCTGGTCAAGGCCAACACCCCGGCCCATGAGGCCCTGAGACGCCTGGACGCCGACATGGCGCTGACGCCCCAGACCCGCGTGTCGGCCCTGGACCGGGGCGCGTCGGGGGCGCCCCAGGCGCCGCCGGCGTGGCTGGCCAGCCAGGAGCGCCAGCCGCTGGGTGAGCCCGGCCGCGAGGTGGGGACCCTGGTGAGGTTGTCGGCCGGGTCCTGAGGGGCGCCGGATCGATGCGGCTACTACCCAAGTCGCACGCCTGGCGTCGCAGCCGGCACCCAAGTCGCATACCTCGCCGCGGCACTTCTCTCTAGACTGGAGGGGCCGCCCTTGCCGATGAGTGACCCCGCATGGAGATCGACCCGTCACCCTTGTCTCCCGCCGGCGCCCCCCCCGGGGACGCCCCCGTCCTGGTCGCCCAGTCGCTGTCCCGGGAGCCCGACATGGCCGCCCAGGACCTGGCCAGCCGCCTGCTGCATCCCTGCCTCGGCGGGGTGCTGTTCTTCTGTTCCGCGGAATACGATCTCGAGGCCCTGGGGCGCGCCCTGGAGGAGCACTTCGGCGGCGTCTCGCTGTGTGGTTGCACCACCGCCGGCGAGATCGGCGAGGCCGGCTATGGCCGCGGCGGCATCACCGCCATCGGCTTCGATCATCGCTACTTCGCCTTCGCCCATGCGCTGATCGAGGATCTCGACGGCGTCTCGTTGCTCGCGGCCCAGCGCCTGAGCGATCGGCTGCTCGACCGCTGTCGTCAGGCGGGCATCGCCCCGATCAAGGGCCATACCTTCGCCCTGACCCTGCTCGACGGCCTTTCGGCCAGCGAGGAGCGGGTGCTGGCGACCCTCAATGCCGCCCTCGGCAGTATTCCCCATTTCGGCGGCAGCGCCGGCGACGACAATCGCCTCGCCGGCACCCATGTCTACGGCGAGGGCCGCTTTCGCAGCGGAGCGGCGGTGGTGGTGATGGTCAACAGCGTGCTCGACTTCGAGGTGTTCACCACCCATCACCTGCGGCCGCTCGCCGACAAGCTGGTGGTGACCGCCGCCGACCCTGAGCAACGTCGGGTGATCGAGCTCAACGCCGAACCCGCCGCCGAGGAGTACGCCCGGCTGGTGGGCTGTGCGGTGGAGGCACTCGGCGAGGAGGTCTTCGCCCGCCATCCGCTGGCCGTGCGCCTGCACGACCAGACCTACGTGCGCTCCATCCAGCGGGTCAACGACGATCTCAGCCTGAGCTTCTACTGTGCGGTGGAGAACGGCATCGTGCTCACCGCCATGGCCGCCGCGCCGCTGCTCGACGACCTCCAGCGCGTGCTCGACGATATCGTCGCGCGCCTGGGACCACCGCTGCTGGTCATCGGCTGCGACTGCTTCCTGCGCCGCCTGGAGATCGACCTGGACGGGCTCGGCGAGGCCGCCTCCCGGCTGCTGAGCCGCTATCACGTGGTGGGCTTCAATACCTACGGAGAGCAATGCAATGGCCTGCACCTCAACCAGACCTTCACCGGGGTCGCCATCGGTCATGGACGCCGCGGATCCTGAGCGCGGCGACCGCGAGCGGGCCCTGGAGCGCGAGGTCGCCAAGCTCAAGCGCATCAACGCGGCCCTGATCGAGCGCGTCGAGGCGAGCAACCTGCCGCGCAGTGCCCCCTATGCGGCCTTCGAGCATGCCGCCCTGCTGGCCGAGCAGGTGCGCGAGCGGACCCAGGAGCTCAACCAGGCCATGCACGAGCTGCGGGCCAGCAACCGCTTGCTGGTCGAGGCCCGGGAACGCGCCGAGACCGCCGGACAGCACCTGGTCGACGCCATCGAGAGCATCACCGACGCCTTCGTGCTGTTCGACGCCGACCAGCGCATCCAGCGCTTCAACAGCCGCTTCGCCGAGTTCTGGCGACCGGCGGGGATCCGCATCGCGAGCGGCATGCACATGGAGGAACTGCGCCGCCTGGCGGTGAACTCGGGACTGGTGCTCAGCGAGCAGCTCGGCCATGGCGACCGACGTACCCTCTATCGTCTCCACGACGATCGCTGGGTCCAGGTGCACCAGCGGCCCACCCGGGGTGGCGGTCGGGTGATGCTCTACGTCGACATCACCGCGCTCAAGCGCCAGGAGCATGCCCGCCGCGAGCATGCCCTGGCCCAGAAGAGTCGCCTGCAGCAGATCACCCTGGACAGCCTGTCCCAGGGCGTGGCGGTGATCGGTGCCGGAGGCCAGCTGGAGATGTGCAACCAGCGCTTCCGGACCCTGACCGGGCTCACCGCCCTCGAGGTGCCCCACGCCCTGGCGACCCTGGCCGGGGACAGCGCGCTGATCGTCGCCGGCGACGCCCGTGGCGTGACCGTGCCCTGCGAGCGGCAGCTGCCCGACGGCCGGGTGGTCGAGGTGCGTGGCCATGCCATGCCCGGCGGCGGCCAGGTGTTGACCTACACCGATGTCACCGAGCGCATCCACCACGCCGAGACGCTGCGCGAGCGCGAGCGCTGGATCCGCACCATCACCGACGAACTGCCGGCGATGATCGCCTACCTCGACCGCGACCTGCGCTACGTCTTCACCAATCGGGTCTACGAGGAGTGGTACGGCTGGCCGCGGGACCTGCTGCTCGGCGGCGAGCTCAGCGCGCTGCACAGCGCCGAGCATTGCGCGCGACTGGCCCCTTTCCTGGACCGGGCGCTGTCCGGGGAGAGCGTGTCCTTCGAGTTCCCCGAGCACGGGGCCAATGGCCAGGAACGGGTCCTGCTGCGGGCCTATGTGCCCCACGTCGGCGAGCACGGCGAGGTGCTCGGGCTCTTCGTGCTGATCCGCGACATCACCGAGCGGCGGCGGACCGCCGAGGCACTGCACCAGGCCTACCAGAACCTCGAGCAGCGCGTGCGCGAGCGCACCACCGAGCTGACCCGGGTGAATAGCCAGCTGCGCGGCGAGATCGCCGAGCGCGCCGCGGTCGAGCAGCGCCTGCGCGAGGCCAAGGCCGAGGCCGAGACGGCCAACCTCTCGAAGACCAAGTTCCTGGCGGCGGTCAGCCACGACCTGCTGCAGCCCCTCAATGCCGCGCGCCTGTTCACGGGCGCCCTCGGCGAGCACGAGGTGACACCGGATGGCCAGGCGCTGATCGAGCAGATCGGCCGCTCGCTGAAGGACGTCGAGACGTTGCTCGGCACCCTGGTCGACATCTCCAAGCTCGACGCCGGGGTGGTGACCCCGGACGTCGCCGCCTTCCCGGTGGCCGAGCTTCTCGACGGCCTGGCCCGGGAGTATCGTCAGGTGGCCGCCAGCGAGGGTCTGACGCTGCACTACGTGCCTTGCGACGGCGTGGTCCAAAGCGACATCCAGCTGCTCTCCCGGGTGGTGCGCAACTTCCTGACCAACGCCGTCCGCTACACGGAGCGGGGGCGCATCCTGCTCGGTTGCCGACATCGCCCCGACGGCCTGGAGATCCAGGTGGTCGACACCGGCATGGGCATCGAGGAGGCCGAACTGGGGGTGATCTTCCAGGAGTTCCGCCGCTCCCACGCCGTCGGCAAGCGCCAGGACCGGGGCCTGGGGCTGGGCCTGGCCATCGCCGACAAGATCGCCCGCATGCTCGACCATCCGCTGGGTGTGGCCTCGGTCGCCGGCCGTGGCTCGCGGTTCAGTATCCTGCTGCCCTACGGCCAGGCAGCTCCGCACAGTCCCCTGGCGCCGGCGCCAAGCCCGGGCGGCCACCTGGCCCTGCAGGGCCGGCGCGTCTGGGTGGTCGACAACGACGCCGACATCTGCGAGGCGATGCGCCTGTTGCTGGGTCGCTGGGGGTGCCGGGTGTGGGTCGCCGAGAGCGAGGCGGCGCTGGCCGCCCAGCTCGACCCGGCCACCGCCCCGGCGGACGTGCTGGTCGTCGACTACCACCTGGACGAGGGGGACACCGGCGTGGCGCTGGCCGAACGGCTCAACGCCGCGCGCCGGGACCCGCTGCCGGTGGTGGTGATCACCGCCAACCATAGCCACGAACTCCGCCAGCTGCTGCGCGAACGGGGCCACGGCCTGCTGCACAAGCCGGTGAAGCCGCTCAAGCTGCGCATGGTGCTGGCACGCCTGCTGGCCGAGACGGGGTGAGGGGCCGGCACGCCTCGGCGAGGGGCGCCGGAGACTCAGCGCTTGAGGTAGGCGCTGAAGTCGATGTCGCCGGCCGAGAGGATCGCCTGCACCCGGTTGTGCACCCCGAGCTTGCGCAGGATCGCCGAGACATGGGCCTTGACCGTGGTCTCGGCGATGTTCAGGTTGTAGGCGATCATCTTGTTGGATTCGCCGCGGGTCATGCGCTCGAGCACCTGCAGCTGCTTGCGGGTCAGGGTCTCGAGCTGCTGCGGGGTGATGCCGGGCTCGGCGCCGCGCGTCGTCGACGGGCTGCCGGTGGCCCGCATGATGTCCGAGGGCAGGTAGATGTTGCCATCGAGGACCTGGGCGATCGCCTTGGTCATCTGCTCGCGGGGCGACGACTTGGTGATGAAGCCCACCGCGCCATAGGTCACGGCCTGCAGGATGACCTGCTTGTCCTCCTCGGCGGAGATGATCACCACCGGGATGGTCGGCGCCTCGTTGCGCAGCTGGATCAGCCCTCCCAGGCCATGCATGCCGGGCATGTTGAGGTCGAGCAGGATCAGGTCCAGGTCATCGTGCTCGGCGGTCATCGCCAGGGTGGCGTCGAGGTCCTGGGTCTCGAGCACCTCGGCCTCGTCGAAGCCGTCGCGGATGACCCGGCCGATGGCCTCGCGGAACAGCGGGTGATCGTCGGCGATCAGTAGCTTGTACATGGCTATGGCCTTGTCGTTGTCGTCGATGGGCATCGCCATCGTGTCCATAGGGAGCCTCCCATCGCCAGCGATCGGCCTGGCCGCTGTCGGCGCTGGCCCAGCGCGGGGCGAGGGGCAGCTGCCTGCCACGCGGCTCCTCTCCCCATGATGACGCCAAACGGCGTCGGGTGAACTACGACTTCCGTCGGCACCGCCCGGGCTCAGGCCCCCGCCGGGCGCCGCCATAGACCCCGCCGGGGATCGAAGGTCAGTACCGCCAGCAGGGCGAAGACCAGGGTCAGTCCCAGGCACCAGGCCAGCGGGGCGGCGGCCAGCTCCCGGTAGAGGGCGAAGCGCACCAGCTCGACGCCCTGGGTGAAGGGATTGTGGGCACACAGCCAGTAGAGCCAGGGCCCGGCCTCGCGCATCTTCCACAGCGGGTAGAGCGCCGAGGACAGGAAGAACAGCGGGAAGATCACGAAGTTCATCACCCCGGCGAAGTTCTCCAACTGGCGAATGCCGTTGGCCAGCAGCAGCCCCAGGCAGCCCAGCATCATGGCCACCAGCAGCAGCGCCGGCAGGGCCGTGAGCAGGCCCATCGCCGGCGGCTGGATGCCGTACAGCCAGGCGATGCCGAGGAAGGCGTAGACCTGCACCAGCGAGACCAGGGCGATGGCCAGCACCTTGCACAGCAGCAGGAAGGGACGCGGCAGCGGACTCATCAGCAGCACCTTCATGCTGCCCATCTCGCGGTCGTAGACCATCGACAGCGAGCCCTGCATGCCGTTGAACAGCAGGATCATGCAGCACAGCCCCGGGGTGATGTAGACCTCGTAGAGGATATAGGTGTCGTAGGGCGCCATGATCGAGACCCCGAGCACCGCCCGGAAGCCGGCGGCGAACACCACCAGCCACAGCAGCGGACGCACCAGGGCGCTGAAGAAGCGGCTGCGCTGCTGCACGAAGCGTCGCCATTCCCGGGCGCCGATCCCGACCAGGCAGTGCAGATAGGCGGTGGGGGTCATGCCGGTGTCTCCTCGAGCGCGGCGAGCCGGGCGTAGGCCTCGGGCAGGGAGTCGCTGCCGGTGCGACGGCACAGCTGGCGGGAGGGGCCCTGGGCGAGCACCCGGCCGCCACCGAGCATCACCACCGGGTCGTCGTGGCGGATCTCGTCGAGCAGGTGAGTGGTCCACAGCACGCTGACGCCCCGCTCGTGGCACAGCGCCCGGACATGGTCGTTGAGCGACGCGCGGCTGGCGACGTCGAGCCCCACGCTGGGTTCGTCGAGGACCAGCAGTCGCGGTTCGTGGAGCAGCGCGCGGGCGATCTCCAGGCGCCGCCGGTGGCCGCCGTTGAGGCGACGCACCCTGTCGTCGGCCCGCTCGGCGAGGCCGACCCGGGCCAGCTCCTCCGCGCAGCGACGACGGGCCTGGCGCCGCCCCAGGCCATGCAGGGCGGCATGGTAGAGCAGGTTCTGGCGCACGCTGAGTTCCAGGTCCAGGGTGGGCTGCTGGAACACCACCCCCAGACGCCGCCGCGCCGCCCGGGGATGCGCCGGCAGCGACAGGCCATCCAGGTGCAGGGTGCCGCGCTGCAGCGCCAGCAGGCCGGTGATCAGGCCGATCAGGGTGCTCTTGCCGGCGCCGTTGGGCCCGACCAGGGCGTGGAAGACGCCGCGCTCGAGGCGCAGGTCGACGCCCTCCAGCGCCTGGCGAGGCCCGTAGCGGTGGCCGAGGCCGATCGCCTCCAGCATGGGGAGCGAGCGCGTGTCGCCGTTCATGGCGTGACCACCACGTCCCAGGGGAAGCGGCCGACCCGCAGGGTCTTGGTCACCTTCCGCTCGGCGATATCGATCACCGAGACGTCGCCGCTCACGCCGTTGGTCACCAGCAGCCGGCGCTGGTCGGTATCGAAGGCCATGTGCCAGGCGCGCCGGCCCACCAGCAGGTAGTCCAGCACCTCGTAGCTCCGGGCATCGACGATGGCCACGTGGTTGGCCGGCCCCAGGGCGACGAAGGCGTAGCGACCGTCGTCGGTGAGCTCCACGCCCACCGGCTGGACCTTGTCGGGATGCACGCCGCGAATCGCGAAGCGCAGCTTGTGGCGGATCTCGCGGCTTGCCACGTCGATGATCGAGACGGTGCCGCCGATCTCCGCCGAGACCCACAGCAGGCTGCCGTCGGCGTTGAACACCAGGTCCCGCGGACGCTGATCGACCAGGGTGTTGTCGACCAGCGCGAGCGATTCGACGTCGATCCAGTGCACCATGTTGGTGGTCTCGCTGGTGTTGACCGCCAGGCGGCCGTCGGGGCTCACCGCCATGCCCTCGGGTTCCACCCCCACGTCGATCTGGGCCAGTACCTGGCGGCTGCGGGTGTCGACCACGGTGGCCAGGGCATCGTCCTCGTTGGCGATGAACAGCCAGCGGTCGTTGGGATGCAGGGCGAACTGCTCGGGATCCTCGCCGGACGGCAGCTCATGGAGGATCTCGCGAGTCGCCAGGTCGAGGACCTGCACGGTGTCCGAGTCGCTGGCGCAGATGTAGAGCAGGCGGCGGTCCGAGGACAGTGCCAGGCCGCGGGGACGCTTGCCCACCGCGATGGTGTCGACCACTTCCAGGCGATCGAGGTCGATCACCGAGAGGTTGTCGTCCTTCTCGTTGGAGACGTAGGCCAGCTCGGCAACGGCCGGGCCGGCACCCAGGCTCAGCAGCGCGGCGAGGGCGAGGTGTCGGGGCAGGGGGAAACGGCGCATGGCGGACCCTCCGGTCAGGTGTCGCGGGGCGTGTCGAGCAGTCGGCAGCGGCTCTCGGGGCGATCGAAGCCCAGGGTGTCGAGCTCGGTCTCGGGGTGCAGATAGCCTTGCTGGGGCGAGACGTCGACCAGGCCTCGCGGGTGGACCAGCGGAATCGGCTGGCGCAGCTGGCCGCTCCAGGGTCGGAAGGTGAGCTTGCGGCCCTTGAAGCCGTCCAGGGCCAGCTCGCCGCCCAGCAGGGCGTCACGCAGGCCCTGGGCCGAGGCGGCCTCGGTGAAGGTCACGGCGGTGGCGATGGCACGCACCCCGAGCCAGGCGGCATAGTCCGCCGACGTCATCCCGCGTCCGGCCAGCTCCGCGAAGCGGTTCTGCAGCTGCACGGCGCCGAAGGTCTCGACGGTGGGATGCCAGGCCCGTGGCGACAGCCCCTGGGTGCCGGCCACCGGACGCGGATACCAGGTCTGGTAGGGCAGGTACTCGCCGAAGTCGCCGCGCTCGTCGGCGACCACCACCACGTCGTAGGCGTCCTCGGTCTGGGTGAACAGCGGCATCTCGGCGGAGGCGCTGCGGCGCAGATCGGTGGCGAAGGTCCAGGGCTTGGTGGCGATGGCCTCGTGGCCGTAGCGCCGCATGGCCCGCTCGAGTGACCGGGCATAGGCACGATCGCCAGCGGTCTGGCCGACCACGACCAGCCATGATCGCCAGCGCCGCCTGGCCAGGAACTGGCCGAGGGCGTCGGTCAGCATGGCGCGGCTGGGCAGGGTGTGCAGCACGTTGGCCAGGCAGGTCTCGGTGCGCAGCGCATCGCTGGCGCTGCCGGCGTTGAACACCAGGCTGTCGTCCAGGGCGCGGGACACCGCGGTGAGCCGCTGCTCGGGCAGCCGGGTGACGAACAGCCGCACGCCCTGATCATGCAGGGCCCGGGCCGCGGCGACGAGCGCCTCGGGCGAGTCGATCTCGGGCGCCATCAGGCGGTAGTGCTGGTCCAGGAAGCGCCCGGTGGTGTTGCTGTCGCGGATGGCCAGTTCGGCCCCTCGCCGGCCGGCATCGGCCGGCTCGGGCGTCACGTTGGAGAGCACCGGGCCGCGGTCGGGCTGCCAGGCGAGATAACCGATGGGAACCTCCAGCGCCAGGGCCTGGCCGGCCAGCACCCAGCCGGCCAGCAGCGGCAGCAGCCGGGCCGGGCCGTGGCGGCGGGGGCCTGCTCGATAGCGTCGGGGCATGCCGTCCTCCCGGGGGATCGGTGGTGGCTATGGCGACCAGCCTAGGCCTGGCGCGGGGCTCGGCGACATATGCGCATGGTCGCGAACGGCTGCTACTTGCGACCCATGACTTCGGTCGCATACCCACCCGGGGTACGACCATGGGAGGAGCGCTTCGCGCACCAAAGCACCATGTCCGTGTCCCCGGGACCCCGCCTAGGCTGGAACCCGATGCTATCGGCCGTCTGGCCGCACAACCGGAGGGATGCAGCATGAACCACAGAACAACGCTGATGCTGGCCATGGGCCTGGGCGGCGCACTCGTCGCCGGGATGGCGCTGGGACATGGCAACGTCACCCCCCAGAAGGTCGATACCCGGGCCCTCGAGCCGCTCGGCGAGGAATGGGTCGAGGAAAACCCCTACCGCGCGCCCTACGACAAGCACGAGCTGGCCGTGGAGGTCGGCAAGTCCGCCTACAGCGAGAACTGCGCCCGCTGCCATGGACTGGAGGCCGTGTCCGGCGGCATCGCCCCTGACCTGCGCGAGCTCGAGAGCACGCCCTATGGCGACGAATGGTTCGTCGAGCGGGTGGTCAACGGGGCCGGCCAGATGCCCAAGATGGCCGACTACCTGAGCCAGGAGGCGCTGTGGGCGATCCGCACCTATGTGGAATCCCTGGAAACGGAGTGACACCCATGGGCCGGACCTTCCGCCATGTCCTGGGCCGATGCCTGTCCCCGCTGGTCATCTGGCTGGCGGTGGTCGGGTCGGCCCAGGCCCTGACCGAGGTGCGCGACCAGGAGCAGATCCTGGCCGCCGGGACGCTGCGGGTGGCGGTCTATCGCGATTTCCCCCCCTACAGTTTCACCGTCGAAGGCGAGCCCCGCGGCGTGGACGTGGCCATCGCCCGTGAGCTGGCGGCCGACCTGGGGGTCGAGCTGCGTCTCCACTGGCTGGCCCCCGACGAGACCCTGGGCGACGACCTGCGCAATGCCATCTGGAAGGGACACTACCTGCGCCCCGGCCAGATCGCCGACGTCATGATGCGGGTGCCCTACGACCGTGACTATGCCTTCCGCATGAATGCCCTTGGCGAGGTGGAGAACGAGCTGGTGCACATGTTCGCCCCCTACCAGGTGGAGCGTTGGCAGCTCGCCTACGATGCCGAGCGTCTCGATGGGGTGGCCTCCCTGGCCCTCTTCCAGCACCATCCCATCGGCGTACAGATCGACCAGATTCCCGACTTCTACCTGTCCTCGGCCTTTCGGGGGCGGCTCAACGCCCAGACCCACCGCTATCGCACGCCGCGCCAGGCCTTCCAGGCCATGCACGACGGCGAGGTGGCGGCGATGATGGCGATGCGCGCCCAGGTGGAGTGGCTGCTGGGCGAGGCCGATGCCCCGGACGGCCGCTATCGCCTGGCCGACGAGGCCTTCCCCCAGCTCGGCAAGCGGCAGTGGCAGCTGGGGCTGGCGGTCCACGAGGTCAACCGCTCCCTTGCCTATGCCCTGGAAGACACCATCATGCGGCTGATCCGCAGCGGCGAGATGGCGCGCCTCTACGCGGCGTACCACCTCGGCTACGAGGTGCCGGCGATGTACCGCTCGCTGCGTGCCGCCGAGGACGCGCCGCCCTGAGCGACCCGGCAGCCCCGTTGGCCGATCCCGACCGCCACGCCGGCGTTGCCGGGGCCTATACTGAGTGGACACCCACCCCCCGATCGTAGGCAGCGATCACTGCGGCCGTCCCTCGGGCGCACGGAGGTCGGTATGGCCTCGGATTTCACCCTCGAAGAGTTGCAGTCGGCGACCCGCAACCACGGCATGCCCCTGGAGGGCCTGGCCTACGCGACCACCCCCCCGGGCATGCACTATGTGCTCACCCATTTCGATATTCCCCGGGTCGATCCCGGGACCTGGCGACTCGAGGTCGACGGCCGGGTCGCCCGGTCACTGTGCCTGTCGCTGGAGGACCTCCGCGCGCGGCCGCGGGTGACCCAGCCGGTGACCCTGGAGTGCGCGGGCAACGGCCGGGCACGGCTCGAGCCCCGGCCGCACAGCCAGCCCTGGCTCGACGAGGCGGTGGGCACCGGCGAATGGACCGGGACCCCGCTGGGACCGCTGCTGCAGCAGGCCGGGCTGCTCGATGACGCCAAGGAGGTGCTGTTCAGCGGGCTGGACCGCGGCGAGCAGGGCGAGATCGTCCAGTGGTACCAGCGCGCCCTGTCCGCCGCCGACAGCCTGCGCCCGGAGGTGCTGCTGGCCGACGAGATGAATGGCGCGCCGCTGCCGCCCCAGCACGGTTTCCCGCTGCGACTGATCGTGCCCGGCTGGTATGGCATGGCCCAGGTGAAATGGCTGCACCGCATCACGGTGCTCGACGAGCCGTTCTGGGGCTACCAGCAGAACGTCTTCTACCGCATCGCCCAGGACGACGACGATCCCGGTGTCCAGCTGACGCGCATCTATCCCCGCGCCTTGATGGTGCCGCCGGGGATGCCGGTGTTCGAGACCCGCGAGCGCCTGCTGTCCCCCGGGCCGCTGACCCTGCATGGCCGTGCCTGGTCGGGCTGGGGAGCCATCGCCCGGGTCGACGTCAGCACGGATGCGGGCGAGCACTGGCATCAGAGCGAGCTCGAGCCGCCGTCGGCGCCCCACGCCTGGCAGGCGTGGTCCTGGACCTGGGAGGCCGAGGAGGGCCGCCACGAGCTGCTCTGCCGGGCCACGGACGCGGCCGGCAACGTGCAGCCCCTGTGGCCCCGGTGGAACCTCAAGGGGGTCGCCAACAATGCGGTCCAGCGCCTGGCGGTCCGGGTGCGCCACGAGCCGGAAGCCTGAGCCCCCGGGCGGCGGGCCACGCCGCGCGCGTCTCTCGACCCCCGGGTCGTGCGACCAAGGAAGGAGGGCAATTGCGTCCAGAGTGCCGTTGAGGGCAGCCCGGCCCTCGCCAAGACTGAGTCCACACCCACGGGGCCTCGTGCGCCGGGGCGGGAAGACAACAACAGACTCAGAGGGCTTTCACGATGATTCGACTCGGCACTCGAACTCCCTTCGCCTTGACCACCCTGGTGGCCTCGCTGGTGATGGCTGGCGCCGCCCAGGCCGCCGTCACCGACGACGATATCGCCAACGACCAGGCCACCCCCGATGACGTGGTCACCAATGGCATGGGCTGGCGGGGCCAGCGCTTCAGCCCGCTGGAGACCCTCAACAGCGACAACGTCGAGCGGCTGCAGCCGGCCTGGGCCTTCTCGCTGGGGGGCGAGAAGCAGCGCGGCCAGGAGTCCCAGCCGATGGTCAAGGACGGGGTGATGTACATCACCGGCTCCTACTCGCGGGTCTACGCGGTGGATGCGCGCACCGGGGAGGAGCTCTGGCAATACGAGGCGCGCCTGCCCCAGGGCATCATGCCCTGCTGTGACGTGATCAATCGCGGCGTGGCCCTCTATGAGGACCTGGTGATCTTCGGCACCCTGGACGCCCGGCTGGTGGCCTTGAACAAGGACACCGGCAAGGTGGTCTGGCGTCAGAAGGTGGCCGAGTACGAGGAAGGCTATTCGATCTCCGCGGCGCCACTGATCGTCAAGGGCAAGCTGATCACCGGCGTGGCCGGGGGTGAATTCGGCGTGGTCGGCAGGATCAGCGCCTACGACCCCACCAATGGCGAGCCGCTGTGGACCCGGCCCACGGTGGAAGGCCACATGGGCTATGTCTACGAGGACGGCGAGGCCATCGAGAACGGCATCACCGGGGGCGAGGCCGGCAAGACCTGGCCGGGCGAGATGTGGAAGAACGGCGGCGCGGCGCCCTGGCTTGGCGGCTTCTACGATCCCGAGATCGACAAGCTGCTGATCGGGACCGGCAACCCGGCCCCCTGGAACTCCCATCTGCGGCCGGGCGACAACCTCTACTCCTCCTCGCGGCTGGCGATCGATCCGGATGACGGCAGCATCTCCTGGCACTTCCAGACCACGCCTCATGACGGCTGGGACTTCGACGGCGTCAACGAGCTGATCTCCTTCGACTACGAGGAGGGTGGCGAGGTCGTGAAGGCGGCCGCCACCGCCGACCGCAACGGCTTCTTCTACGTGCTCGATCGCACCGACGGGGACTTCATTCGCGGCTTCCCCTTCGTCGACGAGATCACCTGGGCCTCCGGGCTCGACGACAACGGCCGCCCGCTCTACAACGATGAGCGCCGGCCCGGCGATCCCCGCGAGGGCGGTGGCGAGGGCGAGTCGGTGTTCGTCGCGCCCTCCTTCCTGGGCGGCAAGAACTGGATGCCGATGGCCTACAGCCAGGACACCGGCTACTTCTACGTGCCGTCCAACGAGTGGGGCATGGACATCTGGAACGAGGAGGTGGCCTACAAGCAGGGAGCGGCCTACCTGGGCGCCGGCTTCACCATCAAGCCGCTCAACGAGGACTACGTCGGGGTGCTGCGCGCCATCGACCCGAGGACCGGCGAGACGGTCTGGCGCTACAACAACTACGCGCCGCTGTGGGGCGGGGTGATGGCCACCGCCGGCAACCTGGTGTTCACCGGCAACCCGGAAGGCTACCTGATGGCCTTCGATGCCCGCAGCGGCGAGAAGCTCTACGAGTTCAACACCGGCTCGGGGATCGTCGGCACGCCCATCACCTGGGAGATGGACGGCGAGCAGTACGTCTCGGTGATGTCCGGCTGGGGCGGCGCCGTGCCCCTGTGGGGCGGCGAGATCGGCAAGCGGGTCAAGGACTTCAACCAGGGCGCCATGCTGTGGACCTTCAGGTTGCCCGGCCAGGCCGCCAGCGAGGGACTGGTCAGCCGCTGAGTCGAGATGCGGCCCCGGCGTCCGGCCGGGGCCGCGGACTACGACCAAAGACCCCCATCGGCTGCTGCCAAGGCAGGATGGGCGAACGAGCAGAATTCACTACCCTCTAATGCATGCGGTTCGCCCGGCCTGCCGTCGTCGGCGGCGGGCGGACCCCCAGAGAGTCCAACAGGCAGGAGTGCTCCCATGATCTACGCCAACCCCGGTAGTCCCGATTCCCCGGTGTCCTTCGCGCCCCGTTACGGCAACTACATCGGCGGCGAGTTCGTCGCGCCGCTCAAGGGGCAGTACTTCGACAACGTCAGCCCGGTCAACGGCGAGGCGTTCTGCGAGATTCCCCGCTCCACCGCGGAGGACATCGACAAGGCGCTGGACGCCGCCCACGCGGCCGCGCCGGCCTGGGGCCGGACCTCGGCCACCGAGCGGTCCAACCTGCTGCTCAGGATCGCCGACCGCCTCGAGGCCAACCTCGAGATGCTCGCCGTCGCCGAGACCTGGGACAACGGCAAGGCGGTGCGCGAGACCCTGAACGCCGACATTCCCCTGGCCGTGGATCACTTCCGCTACTTCGCCGGCTGTATCCGCGCCCAGGAGGGCACCGCGGCGGACATCGATGCCAATACGGTGTCCTACCACTTCCACGAGCCGTTGGGCGTGGTGGGCCAGATCATCCCCTGGAACTTCCCCATCCTGATGGCCGCCTGGAAGCTGGCCCCGGCACTGGCCGCCGGCAACTGCGTGGTGCTCAAGCCCGCCGAGCAGACCCCGGTGTCGATCCTCAAGGTCATGGAACTGGTCGGCGACCTGCTGCCGCCCGGGGTGGTCAACGTGGTCAACGGCTACGGCGCCGAGGCCGGCCAGGCGCTGGCCACCAGCCAGCGGATCGCCAAGATCGCCTTCACCGGCTCGACCCCGGTGGGCGCGCACATCCTCAAGTGCGCCGCGGAGAACATCATCCCCTCCACCGTGGAGCTGGGCGGCAAGTCGCCGAACATCTACTTCGCCGACATCATGGACGCCGAGCCGGAGTTCATCGACAAGGCCGCCGAGGGCCTGGTGCTGGCCTTCTTCAACCAGGGCGAGGTGTGCACCTGCCCGTCCCGGGCGCTGATCCAGGAGGATATCTACGACACCTTCATGGCCAAGGTGATGGACAAGGTGACGACCATCCAGCGTGGCAACCCGCTGGACACCGACGTCCAGGTTGGCGCCCAGGCCTCCCAGGAGCAGTTCGACAAGATCATGTCCTACATGGACGTCGCCCGGGAGGAGGGCGCCGAGTTCCTCACCGGCGGCGACAAGGAGAGTTTCGACCCGGCCTTCGAGAAGGGCTATTACATCCAGCCGACGCTGCTCAAGGGCCACAACAAGATGCGCGTCTTCCAGGAGGAGATTTTCGGCCCGGTGGTGGCGGTGACCACCTTCAAGGACGAGGCCGAGGCGCTGGCCATCGCCAACGACACCGAGTTCGGCCTCGGCGCCGGGGTATGGAGCCGTGACATGAACGTGGCCTTCCGCATGGGGCGCGGCATCCAGGCCGGCCGGATCTGGACCAACTGCTACCATCAGTATCCGGCCCATGCCGCCTTCGGCGGCTACAAGAAGTCCGGCGTGGGCCGCGAGACCCACAAGGTGGCCCTCGAGCACTATCAGCAGACCAAGAACCTGCTGGTCAGCTACGACACCAATCCGCTGGGCTTCTTCTGAGCCCCGGCCCCGGGCGCTTGCCCGGGGCCACTTCCCTGATGAGTCGATGCCCGGTGCCGCCATGCGGCAGCACCGGACTCTGTCAACCCGACGGTGAGGAGCAGGAATCATGGACAAGACGATGCAAGCCGCCGTGGTGCGGTCCTTCGGCGAGCCGCTGAGCCTGGAAGAGGTCGAGGTACCCCGCCCGGGACGCGGCGAGATCCTGGTCAAGGTGGCCGCCTCCGGGGTCTGCCACACCGATCTGCATGCGGCCCACGGCGACTGGCCGGTCAAGCCCGAGCCGCCCTTCATCCCCGGCCACGAGGGCGTCGGCCACGTCGCGGCCGTGGGCGAGGGCGTGACCCATCTCCAGGAGGGCGACCGGGTCGGGGTGCCCTGGCTGTATTCCGCCTGCGGCCACTGCGAGCACTGCCTGGGGGGTTGGGAGACCCTGTGCGAGTCCCAGCAGAACACCGGCTACTCGGTGAACGGCGGCTTCGCCGGCTACACCCTGGCCGATGCCGGCTATGTGGGTCGCCTGCCGGACAATGTCGACTTCCTGGAGATCGCGCCGGTGCTCTGCGCCGGGGTCACCGTCTACAAGGGCCTCAAGATGACCGACACTCGCCCCGGCCAGTGGGTGGTGATCTCCGGCATCGGCGGGCTCGGCCATATGGCGGTGCAGTACGCCAAGGCCATGGGGCTCAACGTCGCCGCGGTGGATATCGACGACGCCAAGCTGGCGCTGGCCAAGCGGCTCGGTGCCAGCGTGACGGTCAACGCCATGACCACCGACCCGGCCGCCTACCTCAAGCGCGAGATCGGCGGCGCCCACGGCGTGCTGGTCACCGCGGTGTCGCCCAAGGCCTTCGAGCAGGCCCAGGGGATGGTGCGCCGCGGCGGCACCATCTCGCTCAACGGCCTGCCGCCCGGCGACTTCCCGCTGCCGATCTTCGATACCGTGCTCAACGGCATCACCGTGCGCGGCTCCATCGTCGGCACCCGCCAGGACCTGCAGGAGGCCCTGGACTTCGCCGGCGAGGGCAAGGTCAAGGCCACGGTGCATGGCGACCGGCTGGAGAACATCAACGACGTCTTCCAGCGCATGATCGAGGGTCGGATCGAGGGGCGCGTGGTGCTCGACATGCGCTGATCGAGGTTGACCAAGGCATGACCGGGGGTGGCGGATGCCATCCCCGGTTTTTGCGTATGGTGGAGCCGGTGGTTTCCCTCAGGGGCGCATCACCATCTTCGCCTCGGTGAGTCGCTTGACCACGCTCTTGAAGCTGTTCTTGAGGACCAGCATCTCGCCGTTGGCCAGGGTGACCACGGCCACCGGCTCGTGGCGGGGTTCGTTCTCCGCCTCGATCTCGGGACGGATCTGGGCGATCTGGTCGAGATGCAGCAGCAGCACGAACTCCTCCTCGGTGGAGGGGTAGTCGCTGACGACCTCGATGAAGCGGTGACTCATGGGCGTTCGCTCGACAGCGGTATGTGTCCCTCAGTGTAGTCGAGGCCCGGCCGGGCCCCTCTTCACCCCGCGCGTCGCCGGCCCCTACCGCGATGGCGGGGTCTGCCAGGCCTGGGTGCCCCACAGCGGCACGCTGCTCAGGGCATGCTTGAAGCTGCCGCTGGTCTCCTTGGTGCTGTAGGCCAGGTACAGCAGGGTCTGGCTCTCGGCATCGAAGATCCGCCGCAGCTTGAGGCTCTTGAACAGCACGCTCTGGGAGCGCCGGTAGAGCAGCTCGCCGTCCGCCGAGGTGTCGATGTCGGCGAGCATCTCGGCGGTAATGGGGCCGGTCTGGCGGCAGGCCAGGCTGGTGTCGGACGGGTCGGCCAGGTCCAGGTCGGCGTCGATGTTGCTGAGGTGGCAGGTCACCCCGGGCACCTTGGGATCGGAGAGGCTCTCGATCTTGATGTCCTTGGTGGTGAACAGGCCCAGGGAGACGTCGCCGACCTCGTTGCCGGCGTCGCAGCCGGCGAGCAGGAGGGCGGCAAGGGTCGGGGCCAGTCGGCGCAAGGGGCCGGCGGGGAAGGGGAAGCGCATGGGCGATAGCGTGGTCAGTGGTCGTCGTGGAAGAGGCTCAGGTCGAGCGGATGGCTGCGGCCCAGCCATATCACCCCCTGGGTATGGTCGAAGCGGTCGTCGCCGGTGCCGACATGCACGAAGACATCCAGCGCGCCGCGGTTGAGGGCCAGCCAGGGCACGACCTCGCCGAACAGCTCGGCGGCAAAGGACAGCTGGCAGCTCCACAGCGGATGCGGGCCCACCGGACGCTCGTGGAAGCGACCCACCCGGATCGCGAAACGCTCGGCGGCGGCCTCGGCCACGCGGCGAGCCTCGGCCAGCCCCGCCGCATCCTCGTAGTAGAGGTGGGCATGGTAGTAGCTGATCCGGCGCGGGTCGGTGAGGGGCGGGGTGTCGCTCATGGCATCTCCTGGCTGGGGCCTCAGGGTAACCGCTGCGCGGCGGCAACGCGAGGCGGCCCCCTGACCGGGCCCCGGGCGTCAGCCATCGGGCATCGGCAGGCTGTCCAGCTGGACCCCGTAGGCGCCCGGCGGGAGCGTCTTGTCCACCGACAGCCGGAACCCGCCGAGGGCCGGTTCGGCGAGATCGACCCGCCGCCCGGGGATGGCCGCCTTGCGTTCGTCGAGCTTGACCAGCACCTGGGGGCGGAGCGGCTGGTCGGGCACCTGCGCGACCACGATGCCGACCATGCCGTTGTTGAGCTCGACCAGGGTGCCGAGGGGATAGAGCCCGATCCAGTCGATGAAGCGGTCGACCAGCCGGCCATCGAACAGGTGTCGCCGGCCCTGGTGAAGGATGCCCAGGGCCTCGGTCGCCGGACGGGCCGGGCTGTAGACGCGGTCGCTGGTGATGGCGTCATAGGTGTCGACGATGGCGAGGATCCGCGCGGCCTCGCCGATGTCCCGGGCCGGCTTGCCGCGGGGGTAGCCGCTGCCGTCGAGGCGCTCGTGATAGTCCCGGCAGGCGATCTTGACCGCCGTCGGGAGGTGCGGGTCGTCCTCGAGCATGGCGTAGCCATGCAGCACATGCCCCTGGACGTGCGCGAACTCCTCCTCGGTGAGCGGGCCGGGCTTGTCGAGTATCGCCTGGTCGAGGCGCATCTTGCCCACGTCGTGCAGCAGGCCGGCGAGGCCCAGTTCCTCGAGCCGTGAGCGCTCGTGGCCCAGGTGCTGGCCGAAGGCCATGGCCAGGATGGCGACGTTGAGGCCGTGCTCCAGCCGGTAGGCGCCGCGGTGCTTGAGGCGCGTCAGCCAGACCAGGGTATCGGGGACCACCTCCAGGGCCGCGATGAGCCGGCCGATCTCCCGCTGCAGCGTCGGCAGGCGGCGATACCAGTCATGCTCGTCGCGCATCAGGCGCTGCAGCGTGCGCTGGGTCTTGATATACAGCTGCTCGGCGTGGTGTACCTCGCGGGGATCGCTGGACATGATCGCCGGGCTGCGTCGTTCCTCGGCGGGCAGCGGCGCGAACTCGGCGAGGTCCGGCGGGATCTGCAGGGCAGACAGGATCGCCTGCACCTGGGGTTGGGAGCGCTGCGGGTCGACATACACCGAGCGGCAGTAGCTGCGCAGTCGGCGCAGGTCGGAGCGACCCCGTTTCAACAGGTGCGGCGGGACCATCCAGGGACGATCGAGGGCGGCGATGTACATGCCGTTCTCGAGCAGGCTGACCGGCACTTCGACCAGGCGCGTGCCGACCTCAGGGTCCTGTTGCATGACGCTGTCTCCGGCTGTCATGGCCTGGCTACAGTTATAGACCATTCGCCGTGACGGCGCGGCCGTCGAGCCCGCTCAGTCCTCGAAGCGGGCCGGGACGCGGGGTGTCCGGTCCACGCTCAGCGAGAAGAGGTCGGGGCGGCCGTAGTGGCCGCCGACGTCCAGGGTGCGTCGCGCCCGCCGTGCCGCCGCGGCGTCGATGTCGGCATAGAGAATGCCCTTCTGCCGGTGCAGGGGGCCGGCGACCACCTCCCCGCCCGGGGCGACCACGGTGGCGTCTCCGGGATTGATCCACTCGTCCGGCGAGAACAGCCGGTCGCGTTCGGGGAAGTCCGCCGGGACGTCGCTCCCCTGCAGGGCGGTCGCGGTGGCGAGCACCCAGCAGCCGCCTTCCCTGGCGATATGCCGCAGGCTGGCCAGGCGCGTCTCGCCGGCGTCCCAGGTCGGGTTGATGAACAGCTCCATCCCCTGGGCGTAGAGCGCGAACCGGGCCAGCGGCATGTAGCACTCCCAGCAGATCAGGGTGCCGAGGCGCCCGGCCGGGGTGTCCACGACCCGCAGCCCGCTGGCATCGCCCTGGCCCCAGACCATGCGCTCCGGGTTGGTCGGCATCAGCTTGCGGTGGCGGTTGAGCAGGCCGCCGTCCGGCCCGATCACCACCACGCTGTTGTACAGGGTGGTGCCACTGAAGCGGCCATCCCGCTCATGCAGGCCGATCACCAGCGTCACGGCGTTGCGGGCCGCGGCCTCCTGGAGGGGACGCAGATGATCCCGGTCAAGGTCGATGGCGTTGTCCCACAGGCGGGCATGGATCTCGCCGGACAGGGCCATGTCGCCCCCCGGCCGCAGGCGCCAGATCCAGGTGGGATAGCCGGGCAGGTAGGCCTCGGGAAACACCAGCAGGCCGGCTCCCGAGGCGGCGGCCTCATCGGTCAGGGCGACAGCCCCCTCCAGGCTGGCGTCACGGTCGAGCAGGCGCGGCGGGGTCTGGATGATGGCGACACGGGTTGCCATGGTCGTTTGCTCCCCTCGAGTCGGCGGTGGCCATCGCCTATCACTATGGTCGCAATCCGTCGATCTGTCTGCCGCCCGGCCGGGCCCAAACGAAAGCGGCGACCCCGTGGGGTCGCCGCTCGCGTTCCGGTCCTGGGCGTGGCTCAGGCCGGGCTGAGGTCCTGGGGCGGCTCGCCCACCGCCCCCGGCATCGCCTGGACGCTGGCGCCGCCCTCGCCGGCCAGGGCGAGGAAGTGCAGGTGACGCTCGTACTCGGAGAGCACGTCGCCGAGCACCTGGCCGCGGGTGTAACCGTTGAGGTCCTTGTCCGCGCCACCCTCGGTCAGGTAGACGTCGAGGCGCACATAGTAGTCGTCGTCCGCCGGCAGGAAGCTCGGGGTGCGCAGGCGGTGGGCGCGCACCTGGTAGACGAAGCCATGGGCGTCGTCGAACTCCGCCTGCAGGGTCAGCTGCGGCAGCGGTTCGCCCTCGACCGCTTCCTCGGTCACCGAGGCCGACTGGCCGCGGCTCTCGAGCTCCTCGGCGAACTGGCGCAGGGCCGGCCGGATGGCGTGCTCGACGGTGGCGGCGGCGCCGTCCCGGGTGGAGGTGTCCAGCGCCCGGTCGAGGCGCTCCCGCCAGTCGCCGCCCGGCGCGGTGCCGCTGACCTGGCGGCGGGCCTCGGCCTTCTTGTTCTCCAGACGCAGCGCCCGGGTCATGCCGGCCATGATGGCGAAGATCACCAGCGAGAAGGGCAGGGCGGTGATCACCACGGCGCTCTGCAGCGCCGACAGGCCGCCGGCCATCAGCAGGGCCACGGTGACCAGGCCGATGGCCACGGACCAGAAGATGCGCAGGCGGATCGGCGCGTCGTGGTTCACGTCCGACAGGATCGAGGTGAAGTTCGCCAGCACCAGGGCGCCGGAGTCGGCGGAGGTGACGAAGAACACGATGCCCAGGATCGTCACCACCGAGGCGGTGATGCCGATGTAGGGGTACTGCTCGAGGAAGGTGTAGATGGTGGTCTGGGGCGTGTTGAGCGCCTGCTCGCCCAGTTCGACGAGCCCCTGGTTGGCGACCATCTCGATGCCGCTGTTACCGAAGATCGACATCCAGGCCATCATGAAGCCCAGCGGGATCAGCAGGGCGCCGGTGACGAACTCGCGGATGGTGCGCCCGCGCGAGATGCGTGCCAGGAACAGGCCGACGAAGGGCGTCCAGGCGATCCACCAGCCCCAGAAGAAGATCGTCCACCAGCCCTTCCACTGCTGGGCATCCGCCCCGGCGAAGGCATAGGTGTCGAAGCTCTTGCCGATGAAGCCGCCGAGGTAGTCGCCGGCGTTGAGCACCAGGGCATCGAGCAGGTGCAGGGTATCGCCCTGGAAGAGCACGAACAGCAGCAGGGCGGCGGCCAGCCCCATGTTGAACTCGGACAACCGGCGGATGCCCTTCTCGACGCCGGTGACCACCGAGATGGTCGCCAGTATCACCACCAGCACGATCAGCACCACCTGGGTGGCGAGGCTCTCGGGCACGCCGAACATGAAGGTCAGGCCGTAGTTCAGCTGCATCACGCCGATGCCGAGGCTGGTGGCGATGCCGAACACGGTGGAGATCACCGCAGTGATATCCACGGCGTTGCCGATGGGGCCGTTGATGCGCTTGCCGAGCAGCGGGTAGAGGGCGCTGCGGATGGCCAGCGGCAGGCGATGGCGATAGCTGAAGTAGGCCAGCGCCATGCCCATCAGCACGTACATGCCCCAGCCGGAGAGCCCCCAGTGGAGGAAGGTCTGGGGCACGGCGGCGCGCATCGCCGCGGCACTCTCCGGGGCCATGTCCGGCGGCGTCAGGTAGTGGGACAGCGGCTCGGCCACGCAGAAGAACAGCAGGTCGATGCCGATGCCGGCGGCGAACAGCATCGAGGCCCAGGACACCAGAGAGAACTCGGGGCGCGAGTGGTCGGGACCGAGGCGGATCGAGCCGACCCGCGAGCAGCCGATCACCACCACGAAGGCGAGATAGATCACGGCGGCCAGCATGTAGTACCAGCCGAAGGTGTCATTCACCCAGGCCAGGCCGGCGTCGAAGAAGGCGCCGGCCTCCTGGGTGAACGTCATCGTCAGGACCAGGAACACCACGATGCCCGCCACGCTGCCGTGGAAGACCGTGGGGTTGATCCGATCCCGTCGCTGGGGAAGGGCGGTGTAATCCGTCATTCAGTGAGACTCCTGTTGTTGGGGGTGACTCTTTTTTTTAAATGAACGTTCAAATAAAATACGCACATCTCGTGTCGTCTGCAAGTCGGTCACCCGGTCGGGGTGGGAATCTCGAGGTTGAGTGAGAGGGGGAAACGCAGACGCCCGGCACGGGGCCGGGCGTCCTGGCAGGCGGGCAGGGCGGCGTCAGCCGGCGTCGGGGCGCGGCGGGTGATCGCCGCCGTGGTGCGGGCCGGGGCCGTGGCGGCCGGGCCGCATGGCCTCGCGCAGCTGGCTCAGCTGCGCCTCGTCGAGGCGTTCGGCGAGAGCCTCATGGTACTCCGTGCGCAGCCCCTCCCAGGCCGCCCGGCGATCCTCGCGGCTGTCGAAGGTCCGGTCGTGCAGCGCCTGCGCCTCGGCATGGAAGGCGTCACGCTGCTCGCGGAGTGCCTCGCGGCTCGCCTCGTCGAGCTGCCACTCGTCGAACAGGGCTTCCAGGCGTGCCTCGCGGGCCTGGCGCTGCTCGGCGCGCCATTCCTGGCGCATCTCGCGCCTGGCCTGTTCGAGGGCCGCACGCTGGTCGTCATCGAGGATCTCGTCGAGCCGCTCGCGGTAGTCCTGACGCAGCGCCTGCTGCGCCTGGTGATGCTCGGCGCGGGCCGCGGCCAGGGCGTCACGCGTCTCGGCGTCGAGGCCGGCACGCTCGAAGAGCGCCTCGCGCTGCTCGGCGTGGGAGGGGCCACCCCTGACGTATCGCTCGCCTTCACCGGGCTCGGCGCTGGCGGAGAGCGCCAGGGGAGCGATGGCGGCGGCCAGCAGGGCGGGCGCGAACAGCTTGCGGGTCAGGCTCAACTTCTTCATGTCGGGCATTCCTTGTGGCCTTGGGTTGACGCTTGCAGTGTCGCCCGGCGTCGTGCAAGCGCCGTGGACCCAGGGTGCAAAGACCGGGCAAGTGCCTGCAGCACGGTGCGGCCTCGCCGACGGGCGAGTCAGCCCTTCGCCGTCGAGGGCTCCTTGGCCGGCCCGGCGCCATCCTCATGACGACCGGCTCGGTGCGGGGCGTTCTCGCCAAGGGATATATACTTCGGGGAGACCGACAGGGGCTGTCCCGAGGGCCGCGAGGATGATCAGGCGCACTTCGCTCATCGACATCGACCGTATCCGTGAGAATCTCGTCTCGCTGATCCGCATCCCCTCCGTCACCGGCCAGGAAGACGCGGCGGTGTCCCATATCGCCAACTGGCTCCAGCGATTCGATGCCGAGATCGCCTACTGGAACGATGGCATCGCCTCGCTGCAGCGCGATCCCCGCTACCCGGGCCATGAGGTAGAACGCGCCTGGGCGCCGGTGGTGGTCGGCGTGCTACGCGGCGAGCAGCCCGGCCCTTCGGTGCTCTTGACCGGGCATGTGGACGTGGTGCCACCCGGCGACTATGACCACTGGCATGACGAGCCCTTTTCGGGGGTGGCACGCGGTGATCGCATCTTCGGTTGCGGCGCCTCGGACATGAAAGCCGGCCTGGTGGCGGCCATGGCGGCGTTCGAGGCCTTCGCCGACAGCGGCCGGAACTTTCCCGGACGCCTCATCTTCGCCGCCGTACCGGCCGAGGAGGACAGCGGGCTCGGCACCCTGGCGGCCATCCGCGGTGGCTGGCATGCCGATGCGGCCATCATCCCCGAGCCCACGCTGGGGCCGGAGGGCGTTCCGCAGCTGGTCATCGCCCACGCCGGGGCCATGTCGCTGAGGATCCGGATCACCGGCAAGTCGGCCCATGCCAGCCGGCGGCTGCAGGGCGAAAGCGCGCTGGATCATTTCATCACCGTCTACCACGCCATGCGCGAACATGAGCAGGCCCTGAACGCCGGCGCCCCCCATCCCTTGATGCAACGGCATCCGCTGCCCTATGCCACCAACGTGGGCACCATCCAGGGCGGCCTGTGGTCATCGACGGTCATGAATTCCCTGGAGGCCCAGGTCCGCGTCGGCGTGGCCCTCGACGAGACCATCCAGCAGGCCGAGGAGCGCTTCCGGAGCAGCATCATGACCGCCATCGGCGATGACCCCTGGCTCCGGGATCATCCGCCGGAGATCCGCCTCCTGGCATCCGGGTTCGGATCCGCCCAGATCCGTGAGGACCATCCGCTGGTGACGTCGTTGGCCGAGGCCACGGAGGAGGAGTTCCGGAAGACGGCTCCCATCACCGGGATGCCCTATGGCTGCGACATGGCCGGTTGGGTGCGGCTGGCGGGTGTTCCCACGGTGGTGTACGGGCCCGGCGAGATCGAACTGGCGCATGCCCCGGACGAATCCGTGTCGCTGGAGGCGACGTATCGGGTGGCACGCGTCCTGGTGAAGGCGACCGAACGGTTGCTGGAAACGGATCTGGAGGACCTCGGGCTGCACCATGACGGCGAGGGTCCGTCGGGTGGAGGCGCGGGAGCGTCCGGCGATCGCCACCGAGATCGAGGCAGCGATCGATGAGCGTTCATGGTGTGAGATCCCGGTCCAGGATCACGCCCGGGTGATGATTCGCCCCCTGCCCACGCGCCCCTGCAGGCTCACTCCTCCGGCTGGTACTTGTAGCCCACGCCGTAGACCGAGCGAATGATCTCGCGCTCGGGCCAGACCTCGGCGATCTTCTTGCGCAGCTTCTTGATATGGCTGTCCACGGTGCGCTCGGAGACGATGCGGTGATCGCGGTACATGTGATCCATCAGCTGTTCCCGGGAGAAGATGCGCCCGGGCGACTGCATCATCACCCGCAGCAGCTGGAATTCCACCGCCGTCAGTCCCAGGTCCTGGCCGTCGGCCAGCGCCCGCCAGCCGTCCTCGTCCAGGCTCAGGGTGTTGCCGTTACCGGCCGTCTCCGGGGCCTCGGCGGCGCGGCTGCGGCGCAGCACGGCCCGGGCCCTGGCCACCACCTCGCGGGGGCTGAACGGCTTGCAGATGTAGTCGTCGGCGCCGAGCTCCAGGCCCAGCAGCCGGTCGACCTCCTCGACCCGGGCGGTGAGCATGATGATGGCCACGCGTGGCCAGCGCTGGCGAATCTCCCCGCACAGCGTCAGGCCATCGGTGCCCGGCAGCATCAGGTCGAGCAGCACCAGCTCCGGACGGGCCTCCTGGGCCTCGAGCCAGGGCAGGACCTTGTCGCCGTGGTCGATATGGTGGCAGTCGAAGCCACTGCCCTCCAGGTAATCCGCCACCAGGCGGGCGATCTTGGGCTCGTCCTCGACGATCAGGACGCGGTCGGTCGCGGGGTCCGGGGCAATCATGCGTCATCCTCCCTGAGTTGATGTTCGGCGATGGCCGGAAAGGTCAGCGTCCAGCATAGCCCGCCGAGCGACGACGGGTTGGCGACCATCTCGGCGCCGTGGGCCCGGGCCAGGGCCATGGCGATGGACAGCCCCAGGCCGCTGCCGCCGCTGGCGCGGCTGCGCGACCCCTCGACCCGGTAGAGGCGTTCGGTGAGTCGCGGCAGTTCGGCCTCGGGCACCCCCGGCGCGCTGTCCTCCCAACTCACCTGCCAGCCCTCGCCGGTGGCCGCGAGGCGCACCCTCAGCCGGCCCGGGGGGGAGGTGTAGGCGCAGGTGTTGTCCAGCAGGTTGGTCCACAGCTGGCGCAGGCGCTGGGTGTCGCCGCGGATCCAGGCCGGGCCCTCGATGTCGCTGTCCAGCGTGAGGCGGCTGTCGGCCAGCCAGGCGGCGGCCTCGTCGAGGCGGGCGGCGAGGCTGGCGGCGAGGTCCAGGGGCGCCAGCTGGACCTCCAGGGCCCCGGCATCGCTCTGGGACAGCAGCCGCAGGTCGGCCACCAGGCGCTCGAGCTGGTCGACCTCCTGGGCCAGCGAGCCGAGGTTGTCCAGGTCCAGCGGACGGATGCCGTCCTGCATGGCCTCGATCTCGCCGCGCAGCACGGCGAGCGGCGTGCGCAGCTCGTGGGCGATGTCCGAGACCCAGCGGCTGCGCGCCTCGCGGCTGGCCTCCAGGGTGGCCGCCAGGACGTTGAAGTCGCGTGCCAGGCTGGAGAGTTCGTCGCGGCCGCGCTCGGCCAGGCGGGTGCTGTAGTCGCCCTCGGTGAGGCGCCGGGTGGCCAGGGTCATGCCCCGGGTGCGGCGGCCCAGCCACCAGGACAGGCCGCCCGCCAGCAGCAGGGAGGCCAGCCCCAGGGCGGCGACGATGATCGCCAGGTTACGGCGCTGCTGGGAGAGGAAGATCCGGTCCATGCGCGCCATCAGCTGCTGGGGCGGTCGGTAGCCCAGGGTGCCGACCCGGGCGCCGGCGCTGACGATCGGCAGCCAGCGCAGCTCCGCCGCTTCCAGGTCGTTGTCCGGCGGCAGCCCGATCACCGGCAGGCCGTCGGCGTCATGCAGCACGAAGTCCTTGGGATCCCCCAGGCGGCGCTCGATGCCCTCCGGCGGCGGGGCATCCCCCGGCCACAGCTGGCGGCGCACCAGGTGGTGCCAGGTGCGCGGCGACTGGCGCAGCCACTGCCAGTCGCCGCGCCAGGCCCATTCATCGGCGAGGCCCTTGGCCAGGGTCTCGGCCCGCCGGGTCTGGGTGCGGTCCAGGTACTCGATGAATCCCTGGTCGAGGCTGCGCGACACGGCGATGAAGACCAGCCCGGAGATGGCCACGTTGACCACCAGGATGATCACGAACAACTTGATCCCGAGCCGGGACACGGCCGGGGTGAAGACGCGTCGTAGACGCATGCAGGGCTCCGCTAGCGTGATGGGGGCAAGATGCCACAACCTATCATCGGTGACCGTGATGGAGGCATTGGGCAGGAAGTGTGCAGATAGTGTGCAGCCTCGCCGGTATCGGTGACCGGCGTCAGTCGCCGGTCGCTCCGGCCTGGGGGCGGTTCCCGGCGGCGCGGCCCTGGAGGGCGGCCAGCAGCGATTCGAGCCCCTGGAAATGGACCTCTCGCTGGGGGAAGGGAATCCCGATGCCGGCCTCGTCCAGCGCGCCATAGACGGCGAACAGCAGCTCCGACCTGACGCTGAGCAGGTCGCCGACGTCACGCAGGTAGCAGCGCAGCTCGAAATCGAGCGAGTTCTCGCCGAGCCCGATGAACAGCACGGCGGGGGCCGGGACGGTCAGCACCGCCGGCTGGGCCCGGGCAGCCTCCAGCAGGATCGTGCGGGTGCGCTCCAGGTCGCTGCCATAGGCGATGCCCACGGGAAGCACGAGGCGGCCGGTGTGGGAGGTCAGGGTCATGTTCTTGACGGTCTCGGCGATCAGCGCCGAGTTCGGCACGATCACGTCATGGCGATCGAAGGTCTCGATGCGGGTGGAGCGCACGGCGATCTTGCGCACATAGCCGGAATAGCCGGAGACCTCGATCCAGTCGCCTTCCTTGATGGGACGCTCGATCAGCAGGATGATCCCCGAGACGAAGTTGGAGACGATGGCCTGCAGGCCGAAGCCGATCCCCACCGAGAGGGCCCCGGCCACCACGGCGAGGCTGGCGAGGTTCAGTCCCGCCGAGGAGACCGCCGTGAGCGCGGCGATGGTCAGGCCGAGATAGCCGACGCCGGTGACCAGGGCGGTTTGAGCCCCCGGATCCATGCGCGTGCGGGGCAGCACCGTGGCACGCAGCAGGCGCTGCAGCCAGCGCGTGACCAGCAGCCCCAGTGAGAAGACCAGCACCAGGGTGATCAGCATCTCCAGCGAGATGCGCGTCTCGCCGAGTTGCACGCCATCCGTCAGCAGCCGCCAGATCTCGGCGATATCGGTGGGCCGGGCGCCCCAGACCAACGCCAGCAGCGGGGCCAGGGCCAGGCTGAGCAGGAAGACGGTGCCGATGGGGATGAGCCCGAAGCCGTCGGCCAGGGTCGTGGCGTCCCGGCCCAGGGCGTCCTCCAGGGTGCGGATGACGAGGAAGTAGACCACCAGGGCGATGCCGATAAGTCCCAGTGTGATGGCCATCGGGACCAGGGCCTGTCGCGCCAGGTTGTCATAGCCGGCGATGACGAGGAGCCCGCCGATCAACGCCGAGAACGTCATCAGCCGGGCCAGCAGGCCGAGGAAGCCTTTCGCTCGTTGCGGCGCGTGCTCCGTGGAGGGCGGGCCCGTCGCCTCCCCGGTGTCGCCTTGCGGCCTGCCGAGCAGGCTGCCGAGGCGCCAGAACAGCAGGCCGCCCAGCAGGATGACCGGCGTCGAGAGCACGCCGATGGTGGCCGGGGTGTAGGTGAAATCCTGCTCGAGGGATGTCAGGGCCAGCTCCAGGGCGACGAAGACGCCGAGGCTCTGGCTGAGCAGCAGACCGTGTCGTGCCTGGGTGTCATCCAGGGGCAGCGGGCGCCGCAGGGGAAGGTTCGGACGGAAGATGAGGTGTCCCAGCCAGTGGCCCAGCACGATGAAGAAGGCCATGGCCGGCAAGGTGTCGGCCAGCTTGCCGGCGGAGACCGGGGTCACGTCGGCGATGCGGACCACGACCACCAGGGCGGCGGCGGCGACGGCCGGAATCAGCAGGCGGGCCAGGCTGTTGAGGGTCGAGAAGGCCCAGCGCTGCGAGCGAGATTCCGTCCGGGGGATGCGTGCCTCCAGCCGCCGGGTCACGAACGGCTGGCCCCATAGCACCAGCAACAGGGCCAGCCCCGGCAGCACCAGGGCCGCCGGCAGGATTCGCACCAGGTGCTCCCTGACCCCTGGCATGGCGAGCCGGGCCTGGAGCTCGCCCTCGAGCTGGTCGCCGTAGGCGCCGAGCTCCTCCAGGGCCTGCAGCCATCGGCCGGGAACCAGCGGGGAGGGGTTACGGATCAGCAGTTCCTGGGTGATCTGTTCCCGGATCAGGGTATCGGTCTCGGCAATCAGCAGGTTGGCGCGCTCGTAGGCTTCCTCCGCCGCGACGATGGGCGCCTTGGCGCTGGCCAGGGCCGCGCCGAGCTCGGCCCGACGGCCGGCCAGCTCCTCGGACTCCGTCACGCCCTCCTCGGGCGGAGGGCCCAGCGAGGCCAGCTGGGCCTGCAGCGCGCGCACGCCGATGTTGGTCTCCTGGGTCATGCGGAAGGCCTGGTCGCGCTGCTTGGCCAGGCGGGCGCGGACATTCTCCAACAGCGACTTGGAGGCGTTGCGCTCATCGAGGAGCTCCTCGGCCAGCGCCGCGGTGCGCTCCCAGGTGGAGAAGGGCTCGTCGGGCAGTTCCGGTTCCTGGGCCGCCGCCGACAGGGCCACGCACACCATCAGCGACAGCGCGGCCAGCAGGCCGCGGCGGCATCGCACGGCGGACGAGGTCGTCGGCATCGCGCAAGACTGCATCCCCCACCCTCCCTGAAGCGATATCCGGGCCAGCCACCGGCGGCGCCCGCCTTCCCTCTGCGGCCCTTGATGGGGGCGATACGGGCCCGGCGCCAGGGCATCCTCTGAGCCTAGGTTACCGACCGCTCCGCCGCGAGAGCGGCAGGGTGCCCCTGGCCTACAGCGTCAGCCGGAACAGGATCAGCGGCGGCGAAAGCAGCGAGAGGATGAACCCGCTGACCACCGCCACCGGCACGCGGGTCACGCCGCCGTGCGGCTGGCTGACCCCGGGAGAGCGGCAGG
>NZ_JAUFPQ010000025.1:40031-64959 GCF_030409305.1 Halomonas maura | reverse complement strand
GCGGTGTGCATGAAGGAGCGGTTCTCACATTGTGGTTGGACCGAATCCAGGGGGAAGGTCAAGCGGGCCCGCCGGGTGAATCATCATCAGCCACCTATTCCGGAAACGATTCGGGGTTCGAGAGAGTCCGGGGTCGTTTCATCCTGGCATTCGTGCCAGCAAGCCAAGGAGCTCCCGACTCGAGGCGTTCAGGGGTGCCGCTGCCGAGTCTTCGGGCCGCCTCGGCGCAACATAACGCGCCCGCCAGCAATCGCCTCGGCAGGTGCGATGACACCCGTCGCCGCGCCATGTGCGGGGGTCACTCGGCCTCGGGCAGGGAATCGCGTATAATGCGACTAAAGTCTAATAATGGAGCTTGCCTTGACCCTGACCACCCCGGCGCTGCTGTTTCCGGCCATTTCCCTGCTGCTGTTGGCGTATACCAACCGCTTCTTGACCCTGGCGCAGTTGATTCGCAAGCTGGCCGACGAGGAGCGCGACGCCCATCACGAGGTAGCGATGCGCCAGATCCTGCTGCTGCGCAAGCGGATTACCCTGACCAAGCGCATGCAGATGGCGGGCGTGTTGAGCTTCCTGCTCTGCACGCTATCGATGTTCGCGCTGTTCCTGTCCCTCAAGCTCCTCGGCATGCTGCTGTTCGGCGTCAGCCTGATCAGCCTGTCGGTGTCGCTGGTGTTCTCCCTCTGGGAGGTGAAGATCTCGACCAATGCCCTGAATGTCCAGCTCCAGGATATCGAGAACTGGAGCCGGGACCGGGCCGCCGGCAAGGCAGTGGCAGTCGACGAGGAGGAGGAAGAGGGCATGCACGGCTTGTGAGCCGTATGTCCCCCGGCTAGACTGGCGGGCCTTCACAGGAGGCCACATGACCCCCCAGCAGTTGCTGTTCTATTGCCGTCCCGGTTTCGAGGCCGATCTGGCCAGTGAAGTTGCCGCCAAGGCGGCCTCCGTGGGCTGGCAGGGCTATCCCCGCGCCGAGCCACAGGCCGGTCATGTCCGCTTCGTGGTCAGCGAGGAACGCCCCGCCAACGCGCTGCATCGGGCCCTGCCACTGGCCTCGCTGGTCTTTGCCCGCCAGAGCCTGGTGGCACTGGAGCCCCTGGAAGCCTTGTCACGGGACGACCGTCTCACGCCCATCGTCGAACAGGTCGTGGCGAGCGGCTGGAGCTTCGAGTCGCTGTGGCAGGAGACCCCGGACACCAACGAGGCCAAGGCGCTGGCCGGACTGATCAAGGCGCTCAAGCGCCCCCTCGAGTCGACGCTTCGCAAGCGCGGGGCCCTGCGGCGCAAGGCCGGCGGCCGGCGCCTGCACCTGCTGTGGACCGAGGGTGACCGGGTCCAGCTGGGGATGAGCTTTCCCGGCAATCGCAGTGAGCTTGCCGGTGGCATTCGGCGCCTGCGCTTCCCCCATGACGCGCCGAGCCGCTCCACCCTCAAGCTCGAGGAGGCCTGGCACGAGTTCGTGCCACGAGATCAATGGGAGGACCGCCTGGGCGAGGGAATGCAGGCGGCGGACCTGGGGGCGGCGCCGGGCGGCTGGACCTGGCAACTGGTCCATCGGGGGATGCAGGTCTACGCCATCGACAACGGCCCCATGGATCGCAAGCTGATGGCGACCGGCCTGGTCGATCACCTGCGTGAGGATGGCTTCGTCTGGGCGCCGCCATCGCGGCTGGACTGGCTGGTCTGCGACATCGTCGACAAGCCGGCGCGGGTCATCGACATGGTCGAGCGCTGGCTGACCCGACGCTGGTGCCGCGAGGCGGTCTTCAATCTCAAGCTGCCGATGAAGCGGCGCTGGGAGGCCGTCTCGGAGGGCCTGGCCCGGCTGGACGCCGCCCTCGGCGAGGCCGGGGTCAAGGCGGAAATCGCCTGCCGTCACCTCTATCACGATCGTGAAGAGGTGACGGTGCATGTCCGGTTGTTGAACTGACGGGCGGGGGAGGGGGTCAGTAGCTCGGCGCGTAGATGCGGACGTGCTCGTCCTCGGTCAGCAGGGGCAGCATCTGCTGCATCACGCGGCTGCGCTGCTCGCTGTCACGCCACTCCTTCCAGGCCCGCAGGTCACGCCACTGGGTGATTATCAGGCGCCGGTCGCTGTGGTCCTTCTCGACCAGGGTCTCGCCGCCGCCGAAGCCCGGGGCGCCGAGCACCTGGCGCATGGCCTCGCGGGCCGCCTCCTCGTATTCTGCCTCCAGCCCGGGCATGATACGACGTTCGATAATGATCTTGATCATCCACTAGCTCCCTAGACGCTATTCTCTCATTTCCTTAGGCGAGGTCATCGATGGTTGATTCCGCGGATTCCCTGCCCACTTGCCATGCCGAACTGGACACCACGGGGCTCTACTGCCCCGAGCCGATCATGCTGATGCACAACAAGGTGCGCGACATGCAGTCGGGGGAGGTCCTCAAGGTGATCGCCAGCGACCCGGCCACCACCCGGGACGTGCCCAAGTTCTGCGGCTTCCTCGGCCATGAACTGCTGCAGCAGCACGAGGACGACGGCCGCTATCTCTACTTCATCCGGCTGGGCTGAGGCGTGGCCCAAGGCCTGCCTCATTCCGGCTGTTCGGCATCGGGCATGACCATCAGGGCCAGGGCTTCCAGGGTGGCGGGATCCTCGCGGCGAATGCGGTTGGCGATCTGCCGCTGGAAGAAGTAGACCACCCGGTGGCGACTGTGGCCGGGGTAGAGGCAGGCATCGCCGGGCAGGATCGGGGTGGACTCGACCAGCCGCTCGTCGGCGAGCAGGGCCTCGATCGCCCCGTCGCTGTACAGGCGCCAGCCGAACACCTGCTTGAGCTGCCAGGGCGCCCCACTCTCGTCCATGCACAGCGCATGGGTGCCCTGGGTTTCCGGCAACTGCTGGATCAGGGTCGCCTCCTCGGTCTCCTCGTACTCGAAGTAGGCGGCGGCCTGCTCGAGCTCCAGCACCTTGTGCTCGGGGGGCTCCTCGAACAGTTCCTCGGTCTCCGGATCCCGGTACCCGATGAAATGGCCATGCTCGGGGTCATCGAGCATCTGGCAGGGCGTCAGGCTTTCCATCCATGGCACCAGGCCGACCACTTCGCCGTCATCCCGTAGCCCCCAGGCCAGCAGGGGCATGCCGTAGTAGGCTTCGGATTCGGAAGGCAGCCGATAGACCATCTCCAGGCCGTCGAGCTCGGGAGCGAGACGCACCAGGCGTTTCCTGGCCTGTTGGCGTTGGCGCATGGTGTCCAGGTCGATGACCCGGGCGGGGCGGTGTGACAGCGGGATACCCATGAAGTCCCTCCTGCTGCTGCATGGTCACGGCATTGGCGATTGGGCCTGTCGGCAGCGCACAACGTCACTGTCTTCCCATCAATAGCACAGAGTGGTGACCGAGGTTAAGCCTCTGGCGTCAACCGCAGCGACGAATCATGGCCTCACGCAGGCCGCGATGACGCTCCCGGGCCGCCTCCAGCGCGGGCCAGGGTGCCTGGTCGGCCTCCAGGGAGAGCCAGCGCTGGCGATAGGCGACGATGGCCGGTGGCGGGTCGACGAGCTGGGCCTCGATCAGCCGGTCGAGGCCCAGCAGCCAGCGCCGGGACTGCCGCTGGAGCCCGTCCAGCCAGCGGGTCAGCCGGTCATGCCCGGTCGCGATGGTCAGCTCGGTACAGCGAGTCCCGTTGGCCAGAGCCGTCTCGAGCAGCGCCGAGGCCTCCTCGAGGCGTTGTTCGGCCAGCAGCAGGGCACGCAGCAGTTCGGCGGTCAGTGGACGGGTCTGCAGGGTCTGGAGATGGCCCTCGAGGGTCGCGGAGTCCGGGGGCCAGCGGCGGTCGAACTGGTGGAGGACCGCCTCGCGCAGGTAGTGCAGTGCGGGCAGCTGTGTCTCGACCGCCGACAGCGCGTCCGGCGCCAGCGGGGCGCTGGCCCGGGAGAAGCTGCCGACCCACTCGCTGGAGTCGAACACGGCATTCCAGCTCGCCCGTGGCAGCTGCTCGGTCTTGCTCCGGGTGAGGCGCGCCAGGCGCGTCCGGTCGGCGTCGCCGAGGCGCTTCGGTACCTCGGTGTTCCAGCAGCCACTCAGGCGGCGCCACAGGGCGAGCTCATAGAGCCAGCGCTGGCTCGGGGCGGCTACCCGGCCCAGCTGGTTGTTGCGGGCGGCGATCAGGTTGGCGATATGGCAGTCACGCAGGGCGAAGACCGCCAGCATGCCCTCCCGGCTCTCGTCGAGGGGAAACAGGCGCGCCTCCGGCTCGGGGAAGGCCGCGATGTTGGTCGGACGGCCGGGAGAGGGGGGCGCCAGGGCGAGGGCGCCCGCCAGGCGCCGCTGGTAGTCCACCAGCAGCGTCTCGGCGGGGCCGTCGCTGCAACCGGCGAGCAGCAGACCCAGCAGCAGCGTGGCCCACCAGCCGGCCCGCCGGCGGCCGTCAGTCCCGCAGGTCGGGAAGTTCCATGTCGCCATGGGCCACCGCCTTGCTCCGTCGTCTCAAGCGCTCGCCGAGCAGCATCGCCGCCACGCTCAGCCCGGCGATCAGCCCGATCCAGTAGCCGTACACCCCGAGCGGGGGGACCCGGCCGAACAGGCCATACGCGCCCAGCCAGTGGCCACCGCCGAGGCCCACCAGCCAGTAGGCGAGCAGGGTGATCAGCATGATCACCCGGGTATCCTTGTAGCCGCGCAGGGCGCCGGCCAGGCCGACCTGCAGGGCGTCGGAGACCTGGTAGAGCATGGCGAGCCCGACCAGGGACAGGGTCAGCGCGATCACGGCGGGGTCGTGGGTGTAGAGGGCGATGACCGGCTCGGCCGTCAGCCACAGCAGCAGGCTGTTGAACAACGCCACGGCCACGGCGATCAGGATGCCGTTCCAGGCCACCAGGCGGGCCGCCTCGGGACGGGCCTGGCCGAGGGTGTGGCCGACCCGGACGGTCAGCGCCATGCCCAGCGACAGCGGCAGCATGAACAGCAGGGAGGTGTAGTTCAGGGCCACCTGGTGGGCCGCCACGGTCACCTCGCCGAGGCTGGCGATGAACAGCGCGATCAGGGTGAACAGCGTCACCTCGACGAAGATGGCCACCCCGATCGGCACCCCCACGTAGAGCAGCTCTCCGATCACCCGCCAGCGCGGCGGGGTGGGCGAGCGCCACAGCTCGACGTCGCCATAGGCCCGGCTGCGACGGGTATAGGCGATCATGGTCAGGCACATCACCCACATGGACAGCGCCGTGGCGATGCCACAGCCGACCGCTCCCAGGGCGGGCAGGGCCGCCAGCGGCCCCGGCAGTCCCTCGCCGACCAGTGCGGTGAGCCCCGCGCCGCCATAGATCAGCAGGTAGTTGCTGGGGATGTTCACCGCCAGCCCCACCAGGCTGATCCACAGCGCCGGGCGGGTGTGATTCATGCCGTCCGAGAAGGCGCGCAGCGCCTGGAAGATCGCCACGCCGGGCATGCCCAGGGCCACCGCGGCCAGGTAGCCTGCGGAACGGCGTGCCACCTCCTCGGGCACCGCCATCAGTCGGAACACCGGCATCACCGCCAGCCACAGCAGCACGGCGGCGACGATGCCCAGGGCCACGCCGATCCACAGCGCCTGGTGCACGTTCTCGCGGATGCCTCCCCGACCGCCACCCAGCAGCTGGGCCACCACCGGCGTCAGGCCCATCAGCGTGCCGGTCATGAACAGCATCAGCGGCAACCACAGGCTCGAGCCCACTGACACCGCCGCCAGGTCGGTGGCGCTCAGGCGGCCGGTCATCATCACGTCCACCACGCTCATGCCCGCCTGGGCGAGCTGGGCGCCGCAGATGGGCAGGGCCAGACGGATCAGCGGGCGGGTTTCCCGGCGCGTGACGGCGAGCAGGTCGGCGGTGAACGGGGCCAAGGGGCATGCTCCATGCAGAGGGTGACCAGGCCCCGGGCCTCATGCCGTCGGGGCGGAGCGGATAGTCTATCAGGGGCCGCGAAACGCCGGGCTACTCGAAGCCCGCCCGTCGCAAGCCCTCGAGATAGTGGGCCGCATCGGCCTCGCGCCGATAGGGATCGAGCGCGGTCAGCCAGTCGAGGCAGCTGATGCCGGGGGGGAAGGTGCCTCGCGAGACCTGGTAGCGATAGTGGCGATAGACGGTGTCCCGGTGGCCGGCCGCCCGCTCCGGCTGGCCGAGCTGGGCATGGGCCGCGGCGAGGAAGGCGGGCGTGTTGCAGAAGGCCTCGGGGGCCGTAGCCATGGTGGCGATCGCCTCCTCGTAGAGGTGGGCGCTGTAGAAGGCGATGCCCGCCATGCCGGCGTACCACTCGGGCCGATAGGGCGCCAGCCGCAGGGCCCGGCGAGCCGCCGCCACGCCCCGCTGCGGGTCGCCGGCCAGGGCCAGGGCGAAGGAGGCGTGGGCCAGGACATCCGCATCGTTGGGATTGAGCTCCAGCGCCAGGCTGAGTTCCCGGTGGGCGACGTCGTAGTGCCGGGCATAGAGCTCGGCCAGGCCCAGCATGCAGTGGGCGCGGTGGTCGTGCTCGTCGAGGCCGACCGCCTTGCGGCCGAGCTCCAGGGCCTCCTGCTGCAGGAAGACCCAGTGGCCCCAGGCATAGCAGGCCCACTCGTTGAGGTGGGCGAGGGCCAGGCCCACATAGGCCCGGGCCAGCTGCGGGTCCTGGGCCAGGGCCTGGCGGAAGAAGCCCCGGGCCTGCTGGATGGAGGCGAGCTCGGGGCGCCGCAGGGCATGCCAGCCCCGCAGCCAGAGGTCATAGGCCTGCCAGTCCCGGGGAGGTTGGCGACGCGCCTGGCGCAGCCGCTCGGCCTCGAGCCCGCCGACCAGGCGAGCGACGATCTGCCCGACGATCTCGTCCTGGACCTCGAAGCAGGCCTCGCCCTGGCAGTCGTACTGCTCCGCCCAGACCTGGTGGGCATCGGCGGTGGACAGCAGGCGAGCGGTGAGCCTCAGGCGCTCGCCACGGCGCTGCAGGCGCCCCTCGAGCAGGTAGTCCACGCCGAGCTCGCTGCCGATGCGCTGCGGCGCGGCGTCGCTGTCGCGGTAGGCCAGCGCGCTGGTCGAGGCGATGACCTCGAGCTCGCGAAAGCGCCCGAGCTCGGTGGCGATATCCTCCGCCAGGCCGTCGCCGAGATGACGGTCCGCCACGTCGTCCGTCGCCAAGGCCAGCACGGCCAGGGCCGGACAGCCGTCCGGGCTGGCCCGCCGCCGGGCACGCTCGCGAGCGGCCGTGGCGATGACGCCGGCGCGCTCCGGCAGGTCATCCGGCTCGTTCGGCGGGGGAGCCGCCGGCGTCGGGCCGCCCGGCTGCAGGGCCAGCAGCGTCTCCCTGAGGCGCTCGGTCTGGGGGCCGGGTTGGCGGCCGGTCTCGTCGAGGAGCCGCTCCCGGCAGCGCTGATATTGCGCCAGGGCGGCGCCGACCCGGTCCTGGTAGAGGTAGAGGCGGATCAGGGTGCGGTGCACCCCCTCGTCCAGGGGGTCGTCGGCCAGCAGCCGCTGGGCCAGCTGGATGCCGGGATCGATGGCGCCGGTGACCACGTAGTGGTCGAGCAGGCGGTGCATCAGCTGCTGGCGCCGTTCCTCGAGGGCCAGGCGTTGCGCCATCAGCCAGTCCTCGAAGGTCTCACCGTAGTCGCCCATGCCCTGCAGGAAGGGGCCGCGATACAGCGCCAGGGCCCGCTCCAGGGTCTCCGGGGTCCCGTCGGCCAGCAGCCGATCGAAGGCCTCGAGGTCGACCCGGACCCCGGTCGCCGCCAGCCCCAATTCGCGCCGATCGACGACGAGGACGCCCCGGGCCGCCTCCGGCAAGGCCTGGTGCAGGCGTGACAGGGCCTTGCGCAGGTTGCTGCGGGCCTGGGCCTCGGGCATTTCACCCCACAGCAGTCCCGCCAGCCGCTCGCGGGAATGGCGGCGTCCGGGCGAGACCGCGAGGTAGGCGAGCAGGGCCTCCACCTTGCGGGTTGGAAAGACGATTCGCGAGGCCTCCGACGAGTGACAGGCGAACTCCCCGAGCAGCGATAGGTGAAGGGTCATGGCGGCGCGCCTCCTTCCCTCAGTCTATGTGCTGGCCCGGGGAGGCGCTAAGCCGCCGGTCACGGCCTTGTCACGCTCCGGGAGCGCCTTGCGGCTATAACCAAGGTATAGCCCCCGGGACAGGGACGTCCGGGGCCCGCGCCGCCCGATGCGGCAAGCCTCGATGAGCCAGGAGGTGGACCATGGCGACGACAGCCACTGACACACGAGCGTCCGGCCCCCGGGAGCCGGACGCCGAGGCGATCCTTGCCCTCGCAGAACGCCTGCACGGGACGCTGGTCACGCCCGACGACCCGGACTATGACCGGGCACGCCGGGTCTACAATGCCATGCACGACCGCCATCCGCGGCTGATCGTCCAGGCCGCGGGAGTCGCCGACGTGATGGCCGCGGTGACCTTCGCCGGCCGACATGGGCTGCCCCTGGCCGTACGGGGAGGCGGCCACAGCGTGCCCGGGTTCGGCACCTGCGACGATGGCCTGGTCCTGGACCTCGCCCGCCTGCGGGGGATTCGCGTCGATCCGGCGGGGCAGCGGGTGCGCGCCGAGGCGGGGTGCACCTGGGCCGACCTCAACCACGCCACGGCGGCCTTCGGGCTGGCGACCCCCGGCGGGATCGTCTCCACCACCGGCATCGCCGGGCTGACCCTCGGCGGGGGACTCGGTTACCTGAACCGCCGCTGCGGCCTCGCCTGCGACAACCTGCTCTCGGCGGATGTGGTCACCGCCGACGGGAACTTCCTGACCTGCAGCGAGGAAGCGCATGCCGAGCTGTTCTGGGCGCTGCGCGGCGGAGGCGGCAACTTCGGCGTGGTCACCTCCTTCGAGTATCGGCTGCACGAGGTGCCCGACATCCTCGGCGGGCCGACCTTCTATCCCCTCGATGCCGAGGTCATCCGTCGCTACCAGGCCCTGATCGCCCAGGCGCCGGAGGCGCTGGGGGCGATCCTCGGCATCACCCTGGGGCCGCCGCTGCCCTTCGTGCCCGAACGCTGGCAGGGGCAGCCGGTAATCGTGGTGCTGACCTGCTGGAGCGGCCCCACGGCCGAGGACGAGGCGATCCGCGAGCGTCTCGACGGTCTCGGGCCCGTGATCGGCCAGGCGCTGCAGCGCATGCCGTATCCGCTGATCAACACCCTCTTCGACGAACTCTTGCCGGCGGGACTGCGCCACTACTGGAAGGGCTGTTTCTCCGGCCCCCTCGACGAGGAGGCGATCGCCGTGCACCTGGAGCATGGCGCGCGGATTCCCTGCCTCGAGACCGCGACTTTGCTGTTTCCCATCGATGGCGCCTGCCGGCGCGTCGCCCCCGAGGCCACGGCCTTCGCCTACCGGGAGGCCGCCTTCGCCACGGTGCTGGGCCCGAGCTGGCGCGACCCGGCCGACGACGAGCGCCACCTGGCCTGGGGGCGGGCCTACTATCGGGCCCTGCAGCCGCATGTCGAACCGGGGGGCTACGTGAACTTCATGTCCGCCGACGACGGCGATCGGGTCCCGGACAACTATCGCCAGAACTACGACCGGCTGGCGCGGATCAAGGCGCGCTACGACCCCGGTAACCTGTTCCACCTCAACCAGAACATCCCGCCGGCGAGCGCGTCCTAGCGGCCAGGCCCGGCGCCTCGGGCGTCGGCCCGCTCGACCCCGGCGAACAGGCTGAGCCGCAGCCAGCCGGCCAGGCGGCGACGCAGCCTGGCGGGGCCGCGCAGGTCGAGTTCGCCGGCCTGCCGGGCGGCCTGGAGGGAGCGGTCGCCGAGCCAGATGTCGGTCAGCACGGGCAGGGGGACGGCGAGGAAGAGGTCCACCGGGAATCCCGGGTCCTTGAGGCAGACATCCACCTGGCCGCGATCGATGACCAGCCAGTAGAAGCGCCGCCTGGCGGGCATGTCGGTGAACTCGACGCGCAGTACCGTGCGTCCCCCGGGAAAGCGGTCGATCCGCAGGCGACGGTGGATGTCCCACATCAGCAGTCCCGAGTCGAGATCGTTCCCGTCGGCCTGGCGACGCACCCAGCGCTTGCCCCAGGCGCCCAGCGACTCGATGACCGGCTGCAGGGCCTCACCGGCCTCGGTGAGCCGATATTCGCTGCCGCCCCCGGGAGCCTCGCGACGGTTGACCAGACCCTCGTCCTCGAGCCGCTTGAGGCGCTGGGACAGCAGCGAGGGCGACATCAAGGGCACGCCGCGGCGCAGGTCGTTGAAGTGGTGGCTGCCGCACAGCAGTTCCCGCATCACCAGCGGCGTCCAGCGCTCGGCGACGATCTCGGCGGCCTTGGCCACCGGGCAGAACTGGCCATATCCCCTAGTCATGTCCCTGACGCTAGTCCAGGGCCGCGCGGGGTACAAACATCGAACTGGTCGGGGCGGCCGGGCGGGCCCAGGCTGAGGGTACGCCATCCTCATTCACCTACCGGTCGCTCCGCTGGAGCGACGGTATCCGACCAGGGGCGACGCGATCGCCCCGGGAGCACAATCATGACTCCCCTCAGCCATCGGGCCCGCCTGTCGTCGCCGCAGGTTGCCTCGCTGCGCGATGCCTTGCATGGGCCTGCCTTGTTGCCCGGCGAGCCGGGCTATGACGCTGCACGCACCATCTGGAACGCCATGATCGATCGCCATCCGGCCGTGATCGTCCAGGCCCAGGGCGCGGAGGACGTGATGGCGGCGGTCCGCTTCGCCCGGGAACAGGATCTGGCGGTCGCCGTGCGTGGGGGCGGGCATAACGTGGCCGGCCATGCGGTCTGCGAGGGCGGCCTGATGCTCGACCTTTCCACCATGGCGGCGGTGCGGGTCGACACCCGGCGCCGCATCGCCCGGGTCGACCCCGGCGCGCTGCTGGCGGACCTCGACCGCGAGACCCAGGCGCATGGCCTGGTGACGCCGGGCGGCTTCATCTCCTCCACCGGGGTGGCGGGCCTCACCCTGGGCGGCGGCTTCGGCTACCTGTCCCGGCGATTCGGGCTGACCGTCGACAACCTGCGTGCGGTGGAACTGGTCAGTGCCGGGGCCGAGCGGCTGCGTGCCACCGATGACGAGCATGCCGAGCTGTTCTGGGGCCTGCGCGGCGGCGGGGGCAACTTCGGTGTCGCCACCGCCTTCGAGTTCGCGCTCCACGACCAGCCTCACGAGGTCCTGGCCGGGCCGGTGGTCCACGACGCCGCCGATGCCCCGGAGGTGCTGCGGCGTGTCGCCGAGGTGATGCGCGAGGCCCCCGACGAGGTCGCCTGCCTGCCGGTACTGCGCCATGCCCCGCCCAAGCCCTTCATCCCCGAGGCGTTCCACGGCGAGCTGATCCTGCTGCTGGCGATGATCCACAGCGGCGACCCCGCCAGCAGCGAGGCCGCGCTGGCGCCGTTGCGCCGGATCGGCCGCCCCATCGCCGATGTCGTGGCGCGGCGACCCTACGTGGAGTTCCAGTCGATGTTCGACGCCACCGCCGATGCCGGGGCGCGCAACTACTGGAAGGGCCACTATCTCGACCAGCTGACCGGAGAGGCCGTCGACGTGCTCTGTGAGCGGGCCCGGCGCATGCCCGGCAAGGAAGCCTCCATCGGCATGCTGTCCCTGGGTGGCGAGATCGCCCGGCAGCCAGCGGCCTCGACCCCCTACCCCCACCGCCAGGCCGCCTGGGTGCTCAACATCCAGGCCCGCTGGCGGGACCCCGAGGAGGACAGGCGCCAGATCGACTGGGCCCGGGACACCTTCACGGCCATGGCGCCCTTCACCACCGGCGGCGTCTACGTCAACTTCATCAGCGGCGACGAGGGCGAGGCCCGGGTTCGGGCCGCCTACGGGGAGGATGTCCACGCGCGCCTGGTGGCCCTCAAGACGCGCTGGGATCCCGACAACCTGTTCCACCTGAACCAGAACATCCCCCCGGCGAGCGCGTCCTAGCGGCCAGGGCCGGCGCCTCGGGCGTCGAGGCGTGGCGGCGCTTTTCGCCGCCGCGCCCGGCTCGCTATACTACGCCGCCCATGTCCCAGACCCAGGTGCCCGAGTGAGCCATCGCCTCGAGGATGTCATCGCGCTGTTCGACGGCCTCTTCCTGCCCACCTACCGGACCCGGCTGGTGCGCGGCGCTGACGAGCCGCTCTACCTGCCCGCCGACGCCGAGACGCCCTGGCACCGGGTGATCTTCGCCCGGGGCTTCTACGCCAGCGCCCTGCACGAGATCAGCCACTGGTGCATCGCCGGGGCGCGGCGCCGCGCGCTCGAGGACTACGGCTACTGGTACCTGCCCGACGGGCGCGATGCCGAGCAGCAGCGCGCCTTCGAGTCGGTGGAGGTGGCGCCCCAGGCGCTGGAGAGCCTGTTCGCCGCGGCCAGCGGGCGGCGCTTCAACGTCAGCGTCGACAACCTGGGCGAGGTGGCGGTCGACCGGGAGGCCTTCCGGGCCCGGGTCGCCGCCCGGGCGGCGCGCTACGAGACGGAGGGGCTGCCGCGCCGGGCGGCGGCCTTCCGGTGCGCCCTCGAGGGGTTCTACCGCCAGGGGCTTTCCCTCGAGGCGGCCGTGGCGCGCGGGCGAGAGACGCTGGCACCGCTGCCGGCCTGAGGGGCCGTCGCCCCCGCCGACGCGAGCGCAGGCCCAACGGGCCGTTGCGGTGGTGGGGCATCGGGCATGCCGCTTGGCGGGCCGATGGAGTAGGCTTCAAGGCAGTGCCCCATCACAAGGAGTCCGGCCGTGGCCACCGCCTTTCCCCTGGAAGATGCCTTCTTCGCCGCCCTGGCACGCGACGACTGGCCGCAGCCGAGCCGCCCCCGGGGGCTGGAGGCGGCCGGGCTGGACGGCCCCCGCCTGGTCGAGCTGTTCGAGTCGCAGCTGCTCAGCCGCCACCTCGACTATCAGGCGCGCCGCCTGCAGGCCCGGGGCGAGGGGTTCTACACCATCGGCAGCGCCGGCCACGAGGGCAACGCCGCCATCGCCGCGGCCTTCCGCCACACCGATCCGGCCTTCCTGCACTATCGTGATGCCGCCTTCCTGATCCAGCGCAGCAAGGCGCTGCCCGGCCAGACCCCGCTGCGCGACATGCTGCTGAGCTTCTGTGCCGCGGCGGAGGATCCGATATCCGGCGGGCGCCACAAGGTGCTGGGCGCGCTGAGCCTCACCATACCGCCCCAGACCAGCACCATCGCCTCGCACCTGCCCAAGGCGGTGGGCGCCGCCTACAGCCTGGGCCTGTGGCGTCGCTTGGGCGGGGCCGGCCGCTGGCCGGCCGATGCCGTGGTGCTGTGCAGCTTCGGCGATGCCTCCTTCAACCATTCGACCGCCCAGGGGGCCTTCAACGCCGCCGGCTGGGCCGCCTTCCAGGGCATGCCCATGCCGCTGGTGCTGGTCTGCGAGGACAATGCCATCGGCATCTCCACGCCGACCCCCGAGGGCTGGATCGAGGCCAGCGTGCGCGCCCGCCCCGCGCTCCATTACCTGAGCTGCGACGGCCTCGATCCCCTCGACACCTATCGCGCCGCCCGGGAGGCGGAACGCCTCGCCCGGCGGCGCCGCCAGCCGGTGTTCCTGCACATGCACTGCGTGCGCCTGATGGGCCATGCCGGCTCCGACGCCCAGCAGGCCTATCTCGACCCCGCGCGTATCCAGGCCGACGAGGCTCGCGACCCGCTGCTGATCGCCGCCGGCCTGCTGCGCCGGCATGGCCTGCTCTCCGTCGCCGAGCTGGAGGCGCGGTACCGGGCCGTCGGCGAGCGGGTGGCGCGGGAGGCCGAGGAGGTGATGGGCTGCCCGCGGCTGGCCTCCGCCGCCGAGGTGATGGCCAGCATCGTGCCGCCGGCACGCCCCTCGCGGCGGGTGGCGGTCGCCGAACCGGCCGTGGCGGACGACACCCCGGCGCCCATGGCTCGGCTGATCAACCAGGCCCTGGCCCGCCTGATGGTGGCCTACCCGCAGCTGGTGATGGCGGGGCAGGACATCGGCCGCAAGGGGGGCGTCTATGGCGTCACGCAACGGTTGCAGGCCCGCTTCGGGACCAGTCGGGTCATCGACACCCTGCTCGACGAGCAGAGCATCCTGGGGCTCGGCATCGGTCTGGCCCACAACGAGCTGCTGCCGATGCTGGAGATCCAGTTCCTCGCCTACCTGCACAACGCCGAGGATCAGCTGCGCGGCGAGGCGGCGACCCTGAGCTTCTTCTCCCGGGGGCAGTACACCAACCCGCTGGTGGTGCGCATCGCCGGGCTCGGCTACCAGAAGGGCTTCGGCGGCCACTTCCACAACGACAACGCCATCGCGGTGCTGCGCGATATCCCCGGCCTGCTGGTGGCCTGTCCGTCCAACGGGGCCGACGCGGTGGGGTTGCTGCAGGAGGCCGTGCGGCTCGCCGACGAGGAGCAGCGCGTGGTAGTGGTGCTGGAGCCGATCGCCCGCTACCACACCCGGGATCTGCTGGACGAGGATGACCAGCGCTGGTGCTGCGCCGATCCCGGTCCCGAGTTCCGGCTGCCCGCCGGCCGGCCCGGCCGCGACGGCGAGGGGCGGGCGCTGGCGATCATCACCTACGGCAACGGCGTCTACCTCTCCCACCAGGCGCGGGCCCGGCTGGGGGCGGCGGGCGAGGGGGTGCGCATCATCGACCTGCGCTGGCTGACCGGCCTCGACCACGACGCCCTCCATCGCCAGGTGGCGGACTGCGCCCAGGTGCTGTGCGTCGACGAGTGCCGGCGCACCGGCTCGCTCAGCGAGGAGATCATCACCGCCCTGGTGGAGCGCGGCCTGGCCGGCGAGCGGCTGCATCGGCTGACCGCCGAGGACAGCTTCATCCCGCTGGGCCCGGCGGCCACGGTGACCCTGCCGTCGGCGGAGGCCATCCTCGGCGAGGCCCGCCGACTGCTGGGCAGCCTCGGCTCGGGGGAGGAGGGCGAGACGCCATCACCAACGCTTCCGGCGACGGGGCGGCCTGCCTCCTGAGCGCCAGCCTCGCCCCGGGGCGTCGGCCGCGGGGGGCTAGTCGGAGGCCTGCAGCCGCTGGTGCAGGGTCAGCATCACCTGGATCTCCTCCTCCGGGCGCAGCGGCTCGAGGCCGAGCTCACCGAACAGCTCGCCCCGCGCGCGGGACCAGTCGCCCGGGGGGAGGTCGCCATAGAGGCTCTCGGCGGGGGCGAGCTCGACGAAGGGATCCAGCCCGTAGGTCTCGAACAGCCGGGAGAGCGCCGCCTCGTCATCGCCGACCCCGGCGGTGTAGAGGGTGGCGTTGAAGTGGTCGGTCTCCAGCTCGCGGATCACGTCCAGCGGGCTCACGCCCAGGCTGGTCAGCTCCTCCAGGCTGTAGGTCCCCAGCGAGATCAGCTCGTCGTCGAGCCAATCCTCGTCCGGCTGGATCAGGGTGTGCTTGACGCGGCCGTCGGGCAGCGTCCAGGCGATGGAGAGCGGCAGGTCGCCGTCGTCGCCGGTCTCGACCGCAATGAAGGCGGGCAGCTCATCCATGTCGGGGTCCCTCCTCGAGGGCGTGGTGTGCGTCGTGGTTCGCATCGAGCCCGAAGAAGGCGCGGGCGGTGGCGGTGGTGGCCTGGGCCAGCTCGGCCTCCGTCAGTCCGCGCCAGTGGGCGATCTCGCGCACGATCCAGGGCAGCAGGGCCGGCTCGTGGCGCCTGCCCTTGAGTTTGGCAGGTAAATTGCGCGGCAGCAGGTAGGGGCAGTCGGTTTCCACCATCAGCCGTTCCAGCGGAATCTCGCCGACCAGCTCGCGCAGGTGGTGGCCGCGACGCTCGTCGCACAGCCAGCCGGTCAGGCCGACATGCAGGTCGAGATCCCGGTAGCCGTAGAGGGTCTCGCGGTCGGCGGTGAAGCAGTGCACCACGGCCCGGCTGATGTCGTCGCGCCAGGCATGCAGCATCTCGCGCATGCGGCGGCCGGCATCGCGCTCGTGGAGGAACAGCGGCAGGCCGCTCTCCGCGGCCAGGCCGAGCTGGGCCTCGAAGGCGCGCTCCTGCTCGGCGGGGCTCGAGAAATTGCGGTTGAAGTCCAGGCCGCATTCGCCCACCGCGACCACCTCCGGCTCGCGGTGCAACTCGCGCATGGCGGCCGCCAGGCTCGGCGACCACTGGCGGGCATCGTGGGGATGCACGCCGGCGGTGGCATACAGGCCGGCGTGCTGGCGGGCCAGTCGCACGGCCTGCTCGGCATGCTCGCGGTCGGTGCCGGTGAGGATCAGGGTCGTCACGCCGGCGGCTCGGGCGCGGGTGATCGTCGCCTCGAGGTCGCGGGCGAAGCTGTCGTGGGTCAGGTTGGCGCCGATGTCCACCAGCGGGGCCGGCGAACGGAACCTCAGCGCCTCGGGCAGCACATCGTCGAAGGGGGGCGTTGCGTCGGCCAAGGCGGAACACTCCTGTCAAAGCGGGCGCGCATTGTACCCGGGAGAGGCGGGGTGGGGCCACGACGGGCCGGCCATGCGTTACACTGGCGCCCTCGATGAACCAAGAGGTGAGCGCGTGACCCTGCTACGTCTGGAACAGCTGCAACTGGCCTACGGTCCCCAGGTGCTCCTCGACGGCGCCGATCTGGTGCTGGAGAAGGGCGAGCGCCTGGCGCTGGTGGGCCGCAACGGGACCGGCAAGTCGACCCTGCTCAAGCTGGTCGCCGGCGAGATCGTCCCCGACGGCGGCAGCATCTGGCGTGCGCCCGGCCTCAAGATCGGCGTGCTGGCCCAGGACCTGCCCGATGCCTCCGGCGAGACCATCTTCGACGTGGTGGCCCAGGGGCTGCCCGAGGCCGGGGAGCTGCTGTCCGAGTACCACCACCTGGTCCAGGCCGACGACCCGGACATGGCTCGCATGGCCCGGCTGCAGACCCGTATCGAGGCCATCGATGGCTGGTCCTTCCACCAGCGCATCGACGTGGTGCTGACCCGCCTGGGTCTGCCCGAGGACGCCGAGATGGCCGGGTTGTCCGGGGGCTGGCGGCGTCGGGTCGCGCTGGCCCGGGCGCTGGTCGCCGAGCCCGACCTGCTGCTGCTCGACGAGCCCACCAACCACCTGGACCTGGACACCATCGCCTGGCTCGAGGAACAGCTCGCCGACTTCAATGGCGCGGTGCTGTTCATCACCCACGACCGGGCCTTCCTGTCCAAGCTGGCCACCGCGATCCTCGAGCTCGATCGCGGTCGCCTCGGTCGCTACCCGGGCGACTATGCCCGCTACCAGGAGCAGAAGACCCACGAGCTGGAAGTCGAGGCCCGGGAGAACGCCGAGTTCGACAAGAAGCTGGCCCAGGAGGAAGCCTGGATCCGTCAGGGCATCAAGGCGCGGCGCACCCGCAACGAGGGTCGCGTGCGCGCCCTGCAGCAGCTGCGTCGCGAACGCGGCGAGCGCCGCGAGCGCCAGGGCCGCGCCAACCTCTCGGTGGACACCGGCGAGCGCAGCGGCAAGCGGGTGGTGGAGCTGTCGCACGTCACTCAGCGCTATGGCGACGAGACGGTGATCCGCGACCTGAGCCTGGAGATCCAGCGCGGCGACCGCATCGGCTTCATCGGCCGCAACGGCGCCGGCAAGACCACCCTGCTCAAGATCCTGCTCGGCGAGCTCGCGCCCACCGAGGGCCAGGTACGCGTCGGGACCAAGCTGCAGGTGGCCTACTTCGACCAGCTGCGTGCCGGGCTCGAGCCGGAGAAGACCGTCTACGACAACGTCGCCCAGGGCAGCGACCGGGTCACCGTGGGCGGGCGCGACCGCCACGTGATGAGCTACCTGCAGGACTTCCTGTTCACCCCGGAACGCGCCCGCCAGCCGGTCAAGGCGCTGTCCGGCGGCGAATCCAACCGGCTGCTGCTGGCCCGGCTGTTCACCCAGCCGGCCAACGTGCTGGTGCTCGACGAGCCCACCAACGACCTGGACGTCGAGACCCTGGAGCTGCTCGAGGAGCTGCTGCTCGACTTCGACGGCACCCTGCTGCTGGTCTCCCACGACCGGGCCTTCATGGACAACGTGGTGACCAGCGTGCTGGCCTTCGAGGGCGAGGGCCGGGTCCGCGAGTACGTGGGCGGCTACAGCGACTGGGTGCGCCAGGGCGGCAAGCTGCCGCCGGCTCCCTGGGACGGCGCGGCCCGCCAGGGGGTCGAGCCCACGGCCGAGGCCGCGCCGGCCAAGCCCGAGCCCGAGAAGGCGGCCGAGGCGAGCCCGGCGGCGCCCAAGCGGGTCAAGCTCTCCTACAAGCTGCAGCGCGAGCTCGATACCCTGCCGGCGGCGATCGAGCGCCTCGAGGGCGAGCTGGCCGACGTCGAGGCGCGGGTGGCCGACCCGGCCTTCTATCAGCAGGACAGCGAGACCGTCACCGCGACGCTCCAGGCCCTGAACGACAAGCAGGCCGAACTGGAAACCGCCATGGAGCGGTGGATGGAACTGGAGGCCCAGGCCGCCGGGGAGTAAACGACGATTCGCGACTGCGCTCGACGACCCGCAGGGAGCTGGGAAGGGCATTGGTTCGTCGCGAACGACCCCGACGATCTTGACCGCCACGTGGCCTGAAACACAAAAAGGCGCCCTTGGGCGCCTTGTGTGCGGGAGCGGCGAGGGCCTATTCCTCGGCCTCGCCCTCCTTGCCGACACGCACCGCCAGGACATCGCACTTGGCGCCGTGCAGCACCCCGGTGGAGGTGGAGCCCAGCAGCAGGGCGAAGCCGTGACGGCCGTGGGAGCCGACCACGATCAGGTCGACGCCCTGCTCCTCGGCGAAGCGATGGATCTCGGTATCGGGCATGCCCACGACCACGTGCTGGTTCTCCTTGGCCACGTGGGGATCGGCGATCTCCGCGAGGCGCTGCTTGGCGTGATCGTCGAGCTGGTCCTGGATGCTGGTCAGGTCCATGGGGATATCGCCGCCGTAGGCGAAGCCGAGGGGTTCGAGGGTATGCATGATGGAGAGCCTGGCCTGGTTGCGGTCGGCGATCTGCATCGCGCGCTCCAGGACCTTGTGGGAGTCCTTGGTCAGGTCGACCGCGACCAGGACGTGACGATACTCGTTGCTCATGGCATTGCCTCCGGCAGGGTGTCCAACGGGTGGTGGAATGCCTTCCACTCTAGGACGCTTGGCGAGCCACGACAACGACTTGCATCAAACTTCGAACAGGAAACGGTTATGGTCTGGTTGATCATCCTGGGGGTCGTGGGACTGGTGTTCGCCCCGGCCATGTGGCTGCGTCCGAGTCCGCGTCAGCAGCGGCTGATCCGCCTGCGCGAGGCCGCCAGGCACGCCGGGGTCAGTGTGCGCCTCGAGAACTCCCCGCTGCACGACGGCGGCGAGCTGTTGCCCGCCTATCGCTGGCCCTATCCCGCCCAGCAGCCGGGGCCCGACTTCGTGCTGGTGCGCGATGCCGTCGCCAGCCAGGCCCTGAGGCCCTACCGGGGCGGCTGGCGCTGGCGGCTGGAACCCCTGCGGCCCCTGCCGGACGCCGCCCAGCAACGGCTGGCGGCGCTGCTGGCGCGGCTGCCGGAGGATGCGCTGGTGGTGGAGTCGGGAGCGGCGGCGCTGACGCTGTGGTGGGAGGAGTCGCTGGACATCGCGGCGCTGGAGTCGCTGGCGACGGGCTTCGCCGAGCTGCGCGACAGCCTGGCCAATCGGCCGGACCGCCCCGAGGCCCACCGCCGCCTGCGCTCGCCGCGGGCCTGATGCCGCCGGCGGCGGTCAGGGCTCCTCGCGGGCCTGGATCGCCATGCCGTTGGCCTCGATCCGCGACAGCAGCTCGCTGAGCTGCGCCACCTCCTCGTCGGCGAGGCCGGCGAGCATCTCGTGGCGGGCCTGACTGACCACGGCATCGATGCGCTCGAGCAATGGCATGGCCGCCTGGGTCAGGAAGATGCGCTTGGTACGCCGGTCCTGGTCGCAGGGTCGCCGCTCGATGAGCCCCTGCTCGGCGAGCTGGTCGAGGGTACGCACCAGGGAGGGGGCCTCCACGCCGATGGCCCGGGCGAGGTCGCACTGGGGCTGGTCGTCGCCCAGTCGCCACAGGTGGTAGAGGGTGACCCAGCGAGTCTGGGTCAGCCCCTCCGGCGCCAGGCGCCGGTCGATGATGGCGCGCCACAGGCGGGGTACGCGGGCAAGCTGGAAGCCGATGTTCTGATGCATGGGACTCTGCATTGAGGGTAAGCCTGGCTGGATTGTCCGGAGCGTTGGCGTGTAATGCAAGTGACGCCCTCAGGGCGTCCCGGCGCCGTCCTGGCGCGGCGTGTCCTTCCCGCCGTCGGGCAGCGGCGACTCGGCGGGGCGGGCGATCAGCCGGCGCAGGTCGAGGCCGGGAAGCCCCGGCGGGGCCTGGATCCGTCCGTCGGCCAGGGTCGCCTGTTCCGCCGAGTCGCTGACCCGGAAGCGCAGCACGCCGATGCGCTGCCCGCCGGCGGTCATCACGTCGACCCGCCAGTTCCCCAACACCGCCTCGGGGAAGTTCTGCTTGTGGGTCCAGGCCCGATAGCCCTCCTCGCGACCGCCCTTGATCACCAGGGGAATGCGGTCGACCAGTTGGCCCTCGTGGCGCCATTCGTGGACGACTTCCTCGCGCAGCCCCCGCGGTGCATGGATCGCCGTATAGGCATAGAGCCCATGGTCGACCAGCGCCTCGGGGGTCAGGCGCACGCCACCCTCCGGGGCCCGGGCCTGCTCGTCGAAGCTCGGCGACAGGGCGCGGCCGGACAGCCACAGGCTGGCGGGTGGCACCCACAGGCGGCCGGCCCAGCCGGCGCCGGCGAGCAGCGGCAGCAGGGCCAGCATCGCCAGCCAGCGTCTCCGGGTCATGGGCCGCAGCAGGTGCATCAGGCTCGGCAGGCTGAAGATGACCATGGCCGCCAGGGCCAGCAGCAGGCTCTGGCCGGTGGTCAGGTGGAGCAGGGTGGGCAGCGTGACCAGTACCACCAGGAAGACGCACTGGGCGTGGAAGGCGAAGTACAGCCAGCGGTGGCGATCGGCCAGGCGGTAGTAGAGCGGGTCGAGGATCGACAGGATCGCCAGGGCCAGCATCAGCAGCGTGAATGCCGCCTGTCCGCTGGTCCACACCGTGGTCGCCAGCAGGAAGGGCAGGGTGAAGAACAGCGTCTCCTGGTGGATCATCTGGGCGATGAAGGTGGTCACACCGCGAGGGAGGGTCGGATAGCCCCGTCGCGACAGCAGGCGACTGATCAGGCTCTCCGAGAGCAGCAGCACCCAGGCCAGCAGCATGCCGAGGGCCAGCATGGCGCCGAGCCACTGCTGGCGCTCCACCAGGAAGAAGCTGCCGACCCCCGCGGCGAAGGCCACCGGCGGCCACAGCCAGCTCCATGGCCGGGCGCGTGCGGCCAGCCGCGCCAGGCGCTGCTGCCAGGCATCGAGACGCGCTCCCCGAGGGGGCAGGGCGGCGGGGTCGGAAAGGCGGCGATCGGGAGGCATGCCCGCATCCTACCAGCCCGGCCCCGATCGTGGGAGTCGCCGCGCCGCGACGGCCGAGCGATCGCCGACGCGGGGCTTGACGTCGTCGCCGGACTGGACCAAGCTGTCGAAATCAAACGGCCGTATGAATTCCTGCACGGAGATTCGTGGATGATCTATCAAGGCAATGCCATCACGGTGGCACGTGGTGACGACGACATCGCCACCCTGACCTTCGACCTCGCGGGTGAGTCAGTCAACAAGCTCTCCACCGCGGTGGTCCAGGAGCTCGACCAGGCGGTGGGGGCCCTGAGCGCCGAGGCCGGCCTCCGGGGGCTGATCCTGGCCAGCGCCAAGGAGGCCTTCATCGTCGGGGCCGACATCACCGAGTTCCACGGCATGTTCGAGCAGGGGGCGGACCAGATCCAGGCCATGCTCGAGCGGGTGCATGGCATCTTCAACGCCCTGGAGGACCTGCCGTTCCCCACCGTCAGTGCGATCAACGGCCTGGCGCTCGGCGGTGGCTGCGAGGTCACCCTGGCCACCGACTTCCGGGTCATGGCCGAGGCCGCCAGGATCGGCCTGCCCGAGACCAAGCTCGGCATCCTCCCCGGCTGGGGTGGCTGCGTGCGCCTGCCGCGGCTGATCGGTGCCGACAACGCCATCGAGTGGATCGCCGGTGGCTCCGAGAACAAGGCCGAGGCCTGCCTCAAGGTCGGGGCCGTCGACGCGGTGGTGCCCGCCGAGGCCCTCGCGGCGGCGGCCCGCGACATCCTGGCCCGGGCCAACGCCGGCGAGCTGGACCACCGGGCCCGCCGCGCCGAGAAGACCGGGCCGCTCAAGCTCGACGCCATCGAGCAGATGATGGCCTTCGAGACCGCCAAGGGCTACGTGGCCGGCAAGGCCGGGCCGCACTACCCGGCCCCGGTGGAGGCCATCAAGGTCATCCAGAAGGGCGCCGGCGAGGAGCGCGCCCGGGCCCAGGCCATCGAGGCCAAGGCCTTCGCCAAGCTGGCGCTCACCGACGTCTGCTACAACCTGGTCGGCCTGTTCCTCAACGATCAGGTGGTCAAGAAGAAGGGCGCCGGCTACGCGAAGCAGGCCGGGGACATCGACCAGGCCGCGGTGCTGGGTGCCGGCATCATGGGCGGCGGCATCGCCTACCAGAGCGCCTCCAAGGGCACGCCCATCCTGATGAAGGACATCAAGGAGGAGGCCATCGCGCTGGGGCTCAAGGAGTCCCGCAAGCTGTTCACCAAGCAGGTGGAGCGCGGCAAGCTCTCCACCGAGCAGATGGCCGAGCGGCTCGCCAATATCCGCCCGACCCTGTCCTACGGCGACTTTTCGCACGTCGACCTGGTGGTCGAGGCCGTGGTCGAGAACCCCAAGGTCAAGGGAGCGGTGCTCGCCGAGGTGGAAGAGCGGGTCGGCGAGGACACCGTCCTCACCTCCAACACCTCGACCATCTCGATCACCCGGCTGGCCGAGAACCTCAAGCGCCCCGAGAACTTCTGCGGCATGCACTTCTTCAACCCGGTGCACCGCATGCCGCTGGTCGAGGTCATCCGCGGCGAGAAGACCGGCGATGCCGCGGTGGCGGCCACCGTGGCCTACGCCCGCCAGATGGGCAAGACGCCGATCGTGGTCAACGACTGCCCGGGCTTTCTGGTCAATCGCGTGCTCTTCCCCTACTTCGGCGGCTTCAGCCAGCTGGTGGCGCAGGGCGCCGACTTCCGGCACATCGACAAGGTGATGGAGCGCTTCGGTTGGCCCATGGGCCCGGCCTACCTGCTCGACGTGGTGGGCATGGACACCGCGGTGCATGCCGGCGAGGTGATGGCCGAGGGCTTCCCGGAGCGCATGGGCGGCATGGGCAGCGACAGCGGCAAGAGCGCGATCCGGCTGATGGTCGACCACGACCGCCTGGGCCAGAAGAACGCCAAGGGCTTCTACGCCTATGAGGAGGACAGGAAGGGCAAGCCGAAGAAGGTCGTCGACGAGGACGCCATCGCCCTGGTCGAGGGGCTGGCCGAGGGCGAGCGCGAGTTCAGTGACGAGCAGATCATCGCGCGCATGATGGTCCCACTGTGCCTGGAGACCGTACGCTGCCTCGAGGACGGCATCGTGGGGAGCGCGGCGGAAGCCGACATGGCGCTGATCTACGGCATCGGCTTCCCGCCGTTCCGCGGCGGCGCCCTGCGCTACATCGACGCCATGGGCGTGGACGCCTTCGTCGCCCAGGCCGACTCGCTGGCCGAGGAGCTGGGGCCGCTCTACGCGCCCACCGACCGGCTTCGCGAGAGGGCCCGCCAGGGCGAGCGCTTCTATCAGGATGGCCAGCAGGCCTGATTCACCACGTGCTATTAACCAGGTACCGGGGAGTACGAGTTCGATGAGTTTGAATCCGAGAGACATCGTGGTGGTCGACGGCGTGCGTACCGCCATGGCCAAGGCCAAGAACGGCGCCTTCCGCCACGTGCGTGCCGAGAACCTGTCCGCCGCCGTGATGCAGGCGCTGTTCGACCGCAACCCGGGCCTCGACCCCAGGGAGGTCGACGACATCATCTGGGGCTGCGTCAACCAGACCCTCGAGCAGGCCATGAACATCGCCCGCAACGCGGCGATCCTGACCGGCATCCCGCGCACCGTGCCGGCCCAGACGGTCAACCGCCTGTGCGGCTCCTCGATGAGCGCGCTGCATATCGCCGCGGCCAATATCCGCGCCGGCATGGGGGACGTCTACGTGATCGGTGGCGTCGAGCACATGGAGCACGTGCCCATGACCCATGGCGTCGACGTCAACCCGGCGGCCAGCAAGCACGCCGCCAAGGCGGCCATGATGATGGGCCTGACCGCCGAGCTGCTGGGCAAGATGCACGGCATCTCCCGGGAGGACCAGGACGCCTTCGGCGTGCGCTCCCACCGGCTCGCCCAGGCCGCCCTGGACAACGGCGGCTTCGACAACGAGATCATCGGCGTCGAGGGCCATGATGAGCGTGGCTTCCGGGTCCGGGTGGATCGCGACGAGGTGATCCGCGCCGACGCCAGCCTGGAGAGCATGGCCGCGCTCAGGCCGGTGTTCGACCCCAGGAACGGCACCGTGACCGCCGGTACCTCCTCGGCGCTGTCGGTGGGCGCCAGCGGCATGGCGGTGATGAGCGCCGAGCGCGCCCAGGCGCTGGGCCTTGCGCCCATCGCCCGGGTGCTGTCCACCGGGGTGGCGGGCTGCGATGCCTCGATCATGGGCTACGGGCCGGTACCGGCCAGCAAGAAGGCGCTGAAGACGGCGGGGCTGACCATCGACGACATCCAGACCGTCGAACTCAACGAGGCCTTCGCCGCCCAGTCGCTGCCGGTGCTCAAGGACCTCGGCCTGGGCGATCGCCTGGACGAGGCGGTCAACTTGCACGGCGGGGCCATCGCCCTGGGCCACCCGCTGGGCTGCTCCGGGGCACGCATCTGCACCACCCTGCTCAACGTGATGCGCGAACGCGACACCACCCTGGGCCTGGCGACCATGTGCATCGGCATGGGGCAGGGCGTGGCCACGGTGTTCGAGCGCCTGAAGTAGGCGACCCTCGCGGCCGCGCGAACGGCACGCAGCACGACGACGGCAC
>NZ_JAUFPQ010000025.1:0-40002 GCF_030409305.1 Halomonas maura | reverse complement strand
GTCGTCGTTGGCGGCCTCCGCTGTCGGCCTCAGTTGTCGGGCACGGTGGGCGGCTCCTCGGGTTCGGCAGGCGGCTCATCCGCTGCGTCGGGCTCCTCGGCCTCGTTCGCCGGATCGTCCATCGGGGCGTCCGCGAGCCAGCCCCGTTCCCGGTAGTAGCGCTTCGCGCCCTCGTGGAGGGGAGCGGAGAGGCCCTCGCCGATCATGCGTTCCGGCGTGAGGTCGGAATAGGCGGGATGCCGGGACTTGAAGGCCTCGAGGTCGTCGAAGACCGCGGCGACGAGGGCGTAGACGGCCTCCGGGTCGGTGTCCGCCGAGGCCACCAGGGTGGCGCGGACCCCGAAGGTCTCGACCGCGGGCTGGTCGTCGCCGTAGAGCCCGGCGGGGATGGTGGCCCGGGTCAGGAAGGGCGCCTCGGCCACCAGGCGGTCGACCGCCGGGCCGGTCACGTCGACCAGGCGTGCATCACACAGCCGCACGGCCTGCTCGATGGAGGGGTTGGGGTGGCCCACGGTGTAGACCATGGCGTCGATCTTGCCGTGGCAGAGTTCCAGCGACTGCTGGTCGGCGGGCAGCGCGTAGGCGGGTCGGAAGGCGTCGAGGGTCCAGCCCCAGGCTTCGAGCAGCGTCATCATGGTGCCGCGCTGCCCCGAGCCGGGATTGCCGACATTCACGGCATGCCCCTGGAGGTCATCGAAGGCCCGGATGCCGCTGCGCCGCCGGACCACCAGGGTGAAGGGCTCGCCATGCAGCGACATCACGGACCGCAGCGCGGGGTCCGGTCCCGCGTCCGCGAAGCCCCGGGTGCCGGTCACGGCGTAGTGCTGGAGGTCAGACTGGGCCAGGGCGACGGTCACCTCGCCGGCACGCACCGCCTCGAGGTTGGCGGCGGAGCCATCGCTGGTGCGCGCCTCGCAGGGAGCCTCGAGCAACCGGCACAGGGTGCGCCCCGTGGCATGGTAGACCCCGGCGGGGCTTGCGGTGGCAATGACCATGGTCGAGACGTCACCCTGGGCGAATGCGGGGGGACCCGCCAGGGCGGCCAGCAGCAGCAGGATCAGACGCAGCCTGGGGCGCGAAGGGGGCATGGCGCGCGGCGACGCCGTCCGGTGGGGTTGCATGGCGCACCTCCTGAGTGGTCGACGGCCCGCCGGGCGTCGATAGCCTCAGCATAGCCGTGCCCCTTACAGGATGCCGCCGTCGAGCCCCGCGGCGAAGTAGAGCCCCAACTCCTCGACCCGGTCGACGAAGCCGTCCTGCCACTCGCCGCGCAGGGTCAGCGGCTCCTGCACCCACGTCCAGCGCAGGCCGGTGACGATGCTTTCCACGGCCCGGCGGGTGCCGGTGCCATCGTGCCCGGCGCGGATGTAGAGCGCGCAGGGCAGGCCCTGCTTCTCCTCCAGCACGGCATAGTAGCTGCGGTCGAAGAAGTCCTTGAGGGCGCCGCTCATGTAGCCCAGGTTCTCGGTGGTGCCGAGCAGGATGGCATCGCAGGCCAGCACGTCCTCGGGGCCGGCCTCAAGCGGCGCCTTGACCACCACCTCGACGTCATCGATATCGGGATGGCGCGCGCCGCGCGCGGCGGCCTCGCGCAGCCGTAACGTATTGGGGGAGGGCGCATGGGCCACGATCAGCAGTCGCTTCATCCTCTTCCTCCGGTTGAAGGCGCGGCTCGCCGCCATCATGCCATGGCATGGCGTCGTTGACAGGCAACGACCGGTTGCCGACGCTGAAATCGCCAACCCGTTCCTTCAGGGAGGACCCGATCCATGGCCTTTGCCTTTTCGAAGATGCAGGTCGCAAGCCCCGCCTTTCGGGACAGGGGCGAGATCCCGATCAAGTATACCGGCGAAGGGGACGACCTCTCGCCGCCGCTGAGCTGGTCGAACCCGCCGGAGGAGACCCGCAGCTTCGCGGTGATCTGCCATGACCCGGATGCGCCCCTCGTGCAGCATGGCAGCTATGGCTTCGTGCACTGGCTGCTCTACAACCTGCCGACCGCCGATGCCTCGCTGAAGGAGGCCACCTCGGCGGGGACCCGCGGTCGCAACGACTTCAACCGCAACGGCTATGGGGGGCCCATGCCGCCCGAGGGCCACGGCCTGCACCACTACTACTTCTGGGTGCTGGCGCTGGACAAGGCCACGGCGCTGCCCGAGGGGATCTCGATGAGCGAGCTGCTCAAGCAGGTCGAGCCCCACCTGATCGCCATGAATCGTCTGATCGGCACCTACCGCCGCGACTGAGCGCCTGCCCCGCGACGCAGGCGCAGGGTCAGGTCGCGGCCATCTCGCCGAATTCCGGGGCGGCCACGTCCTCGTTGTGGGTGACGATGCGTTCGAGCTCCTCGCAGAAGGCGTCCAGCGCCTCGCTGGTGGGGCCCGGGCGCCGATGCAGCTCGATCTCCACCTGCCCCAGGGGCGGCAGCCCCTCGTTCTCGCCGACGATCCGACAGCCCGCCGGGACGCTGCGCGGCGTCTTCACCGTCACGGCCAGGCCCGCCTGCACCGGCAGGTTGAGGCCGGTCGGTGACTGGCTGGCGTAGCGTGTGTCCCAGCGGCGTTCCTCGCGCCCCAGGGCCGAGAGCGCATGGGCCCGGAAGATGCAGCCCTCCGGGTTGAGGGCCAGGGGCAGGGTCTCCCACTGGCCCGGCCGGCAGTCTTCGGCCACTACCCAGACCATCGGCTCCCAGCCCAGCAACTGGCCGGAGCGGGTGGGCAGGTGGCGGATCGACAGCACCACGTCCAGCAGCCCCTCCTGAAACTGGCGCACCAGGGCGGCGCTCATGTCGCAGTGCAGCTCCAGGCGGGTATCGGGGAAACGCCGGGCATGGCGGGGCAGCAAGTCGGGGAGGTAGGCGCTGGCCTGTTCCTCGGAGGTGGCGAAGCGAATCAGCTCGCCGCGGCTCCCCTCGCCGAGGGCCTCCCGAGCCTCGTCCTCCAGCTTGAGCATGTGCCGGGCGTAGGGCAGCAAGCGCTCCCCGTGGGGTGTGAGCAGCACGCTGCGGCTGTTGCGCTCGAACAGCGACTGGCCCATCTGGTCCTCGAGCCGCTTGATCTGCAGGCTCACCGCCGACTGGGTGCGATGCAGCACCTTGCCGGCGGCACTGAAGCCCTGGCACTCGGCCACGGTGACGAAGGTACGGAGTAGCACGGTATCCATTATTGATGAGCTTTTGAAATTGATGGCATGTCAATCATTCATTTTTATTATGATGCTCGGCTCACTATCCTGTCTAGCGACCCCTTGAGCACGACAGGAGCAGTAATGCATGCAGTCGGCAGCCGACCCGAATGACGCGACCTGCCTCGAGGGCCTGGTCGACCTGGCCCGCTATCCCCTCGAAGATCTCGACGGCGCGGCGGGACGCGCGCTGGTCGAGCGCTGCCGCCGCCAGCTGGCCGTGGACGGTTGCGTGGTGCTCGAGCACTTCGTCCCCGAGAGGACCCTGGCGCGCCTGGAACGCGAGACCGAGCGGCTCTCCCCGGAGGCCCACTACAACCAGACCGAGACCAACCCCTACAACAGCGCCGCCGATCCCGCGAAGCCCGTCAGCCATCCGGTGAACCGCTTCGACGATCGCACCAACGGCTTCGTCGCCGGCGACTGCATCGGCGACGACACCATCATCCGCCGGGTCTACCGGAACGCCGACTTCCAGCGCTTCATCGCCACCGTGGTGGGCATGGAGGAGATCCACCCCTATGCCGACCCGTTGGCCGACCTGGTGATCAACGTGCTGCGCGAGGGTTGCCAGCATCCCTGGCACTACGACACCAACGAGTTCATCGTCACCATGATGACGCGCCAGTCCCACGGCGGCGGTCGCTTCGAGTATGCCCCGGGCATCCGCGGCCCCGAGGGCGAGAACGTCGATGAGGTCGAGCGGGTCCTCGACGGCGACCGCGCGCGGCTCAAGTCCCTCGATCTCCAGCCCGGTGATCTGCAGATCTTCTTCGGTCGCTATTCGCTGCACCGGGTCACCCCGGTGGAGGGCGACCGCGAGCGCCACACCGTGATCTTCGCCTACGCCCAGGAGCCGGGCTTCATCGGCCGCCCCGAGCGGGCTCGGCGCATCTTCGGGCGCATGGCGCCGGTGCACGAGCGGCTGCGCGAGGAAGGCATGCAGCGCCGCGACGCCCTGGCCGATTGATCGGCCGTCGCCGCGTGTCTCGCTTCTGCCTTCGCGGGATACCCCCTACCGATACCGGATAGACTGGACCCTGATATGAGCATCGTGGATTTCGAGAGGCTGACCGACAACGAACCGGAGCGGATCCCGGTGGTGCCCTCGGCCCCCATGGCCTGCGGCGACTGCATCCCCACCGCCTTCGATCCCAAGCAGCTGCGCGCCGGCCGGCTGCAGCGCCTGCGGGCGATGATGGCCGCGCAAGGCTACGCCGCCGTGGTGCTCTTCGACCCCTACAACCAGCGCTATGCCACCGGCTCGCGCAACATGTTCGGCTACTTCCTGCGCAACTCCACTCGCTACCTCTACGTGCCGCTCGAGGGCCCGGTGATCCTCTTCGAGTACCCGGGCAGCGCTCACGTGTCCACCTGGCTGGAGACCATCGACGAGTCGCGCACCTCCAAGGTGGTGTGGTCCGCGGTCAACCAGCGCGACAACCTGTCCTCCGACCCCTTCGGCATCGAGATCGCCGAGCTGATGGAAGAGCATGGCGGTGGTAACCGCAAGATCGGCCTCGACCGCTGCGCCCTGAACCTGGCGCGCTCGCTGGAGGCCCTGGGCCTGGAGGTCTTCGACTGCATGCAGGACACCCTGCACTGCCGGCGCATCAAGACCCCGGAAGAGATCGCCTGCCTGGCCCAGTCCATGGCCGGCGCCGAGGCTGCGGTAGCCGAGGTGGAGGCCGCCATCAGGCCGGGGGTCACCGAGAACGAGCTGTTCGCCACCCTGTACGGCAACATCATCAGGCAGGGCGGCGAGTTCATCGAGACCCGGCTGCTGTCCTCGGGGCCGCGCACCAACCCCTGGTTCAACGAGGCCAGCGACCGGGTGATTCGCCCCGGCGAGCTGGTAGCGCTGGACACCGACACCATCGGCTGCCACGGCTACTACTCCGACTTCTCGCGTACCTTCCACGTCGGCCCCGGCAAGCCGAGCGCCTACCAGAAGCGCCTGTACCGCATGGCCTACGACCAGGTGCACCACAACATGGGCATCCTCGCGCCGGGCATGAGCTACCGCGAGATCGCCGAACAGGCCTGGAAGATTCCCGAGCGCTTCCTCGACCGCCGCTACCCGTCGATCATCCACGGCGTGGGCATGCACGGCGAGACGCCGCTGGTCGCCCACCCCATGGACTTCGATCGCTTCTCCAGGGACGGCATCCTGGAGCCCGGCATGGTCGTCTCCGTGGAGAGCTACATCGGCGAGGTCGGCGCCGCCGACGGCGTCAAGCTGGAGGAAGAGGTGCTGGTCACCGAGACGGGGATCGAGAAGCTCTCGGGCTATCCCTTCGACGAGGCCCTTCTCGACCGGGAAGTCTGAGGGCGTTCCAGACCCCGCTCCTGGCAGGATGGGCTTGCCGGCGACCAGCAGTGCCACTTCCCGGCGCCCCGAGCACTCGAACGAGCGGTTGCCACGACGCCCGTCCCGCCGCGCGGGGCGGGCGTCTCGCGTTCCAGCCGCCTGTGCGCTTGTCCCCCGTCAAATGACGCTCTCCCGGGGCGCTGCTAGGATGAAGCCATCCGTCATCCGGGTGACACGCCCGTGTCACCGGGGCGCCTCGCAGGCACGACACCATGACTCGATCCCCCGTCGCCGGGGTCGCATCCACCGAGGATCGCCTGTCGCCGCTCAAGCTGAAACGCGTCGGCATCGATACCTACCGGGAGAACGTGGCCTACATGCACCGCGAGTGCGACCGCTACCGGGCCGAGGGCTTCCAGGCGCTGGCCAAGGTGGAGGTGCGCGCCAACGGCCAGCGCATCCTGGCCACTCTCAACGTGGTGGACGATGCCGCGATCGTCGCCTGCGGGGAGCTGGGACTCTCCGAGGATGCCTTCGCCACCCTGGGGGTGGTCGAGGGCCATCCGGTCAGCATCCTGCAGGCCGAGCCGCCGCCCTCGATTCCCGCCCTGCATCGCAAGATCGCCGGCGAGCGCCTGACCCGGGACGACTTCCGCCGGATCATCCAGGACATCGCCGAGCGGCGCTATTCGAAGATCGAGCTGACCGCCTTCGTGGTGGCCTGCGATCGCAACGAGCTCGACCGCGAGGAGGTGTTCTTCCTCAGCGACGCCATGAGCCGGGTGGGTCGCCGGCTCGACTGGCACGAGCACCCGGTGGTCGACAAGCACTGCATCGGCGGCATCCCCGGCAACCGCACCTCGATGCTGGTGGTGCCGATCGTCGCCGCCCACGGCCTGCTGTGCCCCAAGACCTCCTCACGGGCCATCACCTCGCCCTCGGGGACCGCCGATACCATGGAGGTGCTGGCCAGGGTCGACCTGCCCTTCGAGGAACTGGGCAAGCTGGTGCGCACTCACCGGGGCTGCCTGGCCTGGGGCGGCACCAGCCAGCTCTCGCCCGCCGACGACGTGCTGATCTCGGTGGAGCGACCGCTTTCGGTGGACTCGCCGGGGCAGATGGTGGCCTCGATCCTCTCCAAGAAGATCGCCGCCGGCTCCAGCCACCTGCTGCTCGACATCCCCATCGGTCCGCATGCCAAGGTGCGCTCCATGCCCGAGGCCCGCCGGCTGCGCAAGCTGTTCGAGTTCGTGGCCGGCCGCATGGGGCTGACCCTGGAGGTGGTGATCACCGACGGCAGCCAGCCGGTGGGGCGGGGCATCGGCCCGGTGCTGGAGGCCCGGGATGTGATGCGAGTGCTCACCAACCACCCGGACGCGCCCATGGACCTGCGCCTGAAGGCCCTGCGCCTGGCCGGGCGGATGCTGGAGTTCGACCCGGACGTGCGCGGCGGCGACGGCTTCGGCCTGGCCCGGGACATCCTCGATGCCGGCCGCGCCCTGGAGAAGATGCAGGCCATCATCGCGGCCCAGGGCGCCAGGCCCTTCGACCCCGAGCATCCGCCGCTGGCGCCGCATCGCGTGGAAGTGACCGCTCGCGCCAGCGGCGTGGTGACCGCCATCGACAACCTGCAGCTGGCGCGCATTGCCCGGCTCGCCGGGGCCCCCCGGGCCATCGGCGCCGGCGTCGACGTGTTGGCGCGGATCGGCGATACGGTGGAAGCCGGCCAGCCGCTGTACCGGGTCTACGCCGCCTACCCCAACGAGCTGACCTTCTCCCGGCAGGCCACCGAGCGCGACAGCGGCTTCGCCATCGGCCAGCCCGACCAGATCACCCGACTCAACGTGGAATGCTGATGACTCCCGTGCTGCTGCATTGCGATGACGAGACGGCCGCCGCCACTCGCCTGGCCGAGGCCGCCGGCCTCCAGGCCATGATGGTGGCGCGCCATCACTTCCCCGACGACGAGCTGCGCCTGACGCTGCCCTTCCACGAGGCCCATGCCTTCCCCGAGACCCTGGTGGTCTACCGCAGCCTCGACCGGCCCAACGACAAGCTCGTCGAGCTGCTGCTGATCGCCCGCCATGCGAGGGAGCAGGGCGTGCGCCACCTGGTGCTGGTGGCGCCCTATCTCGCCTACATGCGCCAGGACATCGCCTTCCATCCCGGCGAGGTGGTCAGCCAGCCGCTGATCGGCCACTTCCTCGCCGAGCTGTTCGACGCCGTGATCACCGTCGACCCGCACCTGCACCGCATCGAGCGCCTCGACCAGGCCATCCCCCTCAAGCACGCCATCGCGCTCTCCGCTGCCCCACGCCTTGCCGAGCTGATCGCCGAGAAGCGCGACGACCCGCTACTGGTCGGCCCCGACGCCGAATCGCGCCAGTGGGTGCAGAGCGCCGCCGCGGCGACCGGCTTCGCCTTCGGCGTGTGCCACAAGACCCGCAACGGCGACCGCGACGTGGAAATCACCCTGCCCGAGCTGGAGGTGGCCGGCCGCCAGGTGGTGCTGATGGACGACGTGGCAAGCTCCGGCCATACCGTGGCCCGCGCCGCCGAGGCGCTGCTCGCCGGCGGCGCCGCCTCGGTGGACGTGGCGCTGACCCATGCACTCTTCGCCGGCAATGCCATGGACGTGATCGAGGCCGCCGGGGTAGGGGAGGTGTGGAGCACCGACTGCATCGCCCACACCAGCAACGCCATTCCCATGGCCCCGGTGCTGGCCAAGGCACTAGACCAAGTAATAACCGAACTATCCTGAAGGTTGTGCTAGGGTTGAATTCAGGAATGAACGCAGGGACATCGGTGACCAGGGAAAGGGACATACAGAATGAACGTGATCCATCGCCGCATCTGCAAGTCTTTATCCAACGCATGTAACCCCGCCCCAGTAGGTCCACGTTGCCCGCGAAGCCTGTCTGCTGACGACCTACAGCGGCCGTGCCGGCAAAGGCAGCAAGCGTATCCATCCGTGTTATGCCGCCAGCACGATGATTGGTGACATGCTGCCTATTTATACTTGATATTCCGTTATTTCAATAGGTTAGAGAATGGGTGCCGCGTTAGATTACATTGTTGATCGTGCCGGCACGTTTATCCGATATCACAGCGTTCCATTTAATCACAGTTAGGTATCAAAATGGGTAATTCGCAGATTCCAAATCAATTTCGCTACTCTGCGGAGATGCTTGCTCAGTACAGTATCGATGCTCTGGAAAATGCAAGTCTTCTTATAGATGAGGCTGACTTACTATTTCAGCATGGCCGCTTAGCACGCTCGTATTATTTGGCAATAGCCGCTATCGAAGAGATAGGAAAATCATTCCTCGCTTTTGACGCGCTTGGACGCAATCTCAATGATTCAGCTGTGACTGCGAAAGTTAGAAGCTCTCTCGAAAGCCACTCAAGAAAGATTACAGCTGCTTTCAATGCTTCCGTGATTTCCCACAGTAATTTACGAGATGAGCTTGAAGGTATCATTGGTCTGATGATCTCGCTCAAACAGGGGCGTGAACCTTCGATGTATACCGATATAAACTATCTGGACGGAAAGCTTTATCGACCGAAAGACGTGGTTCGAGAAGTTGCGGCAAGAGACTGCATTCGTTTAGCTCGACATTGCTATGCAAAAACTGCAGAACATCAGAGAAAGAACGAGCCGACTAAAAGGTCAGCCAACGAAGACCAATTCTATGGTATGAAGGATCGGAAAGTTAATGATTTCTTCAATACGGAAGACTTTTGGTGGTATCAAATATCACGAATGGAGCAGGGCGAAAATGATCTCGCCGATTCAATTACATTGTACCAGCGTGAATATCAGAACAAGGGTAGGACGTTCCGAAGTGATGACACCTAACAATCACATTAAAGTCGCTCCCTTCGGTCGCCGGACGCTCCTGACGTCGCGCCGTTTATGTGGGCGTTAGGCGGCAGCACGATGGCTCTTACATTCAGGAAGTCTCGGGGAGGAAGCATTGCAGCCGGGCTCTTTCTGTTTACAGCGGGCGCGGTCTTCTCCTGGGTCTTCTTTGTAGCGTCAAAGAACCCCGCGGATTCAGGCGAGTCAGGGATCTTGCTCTTGCCATTCGCAATGCCCTGGATATCTATCTTGCCGACGAAATGGCTTGGGCTCGGAACAGGCATAGGCTGTATCCTGTTGAATGGCTTCATTCTCTATTGTGCTTTCGGAGGACTACGCGTTCGAAGGGCGACCAGGTAGGCATCAAAGTCAGCATGCATTCCAGAACCAGAAGTCCCATAAGTGGTCTTTGTAGGGGCAACGGCAGTGCCGCCTAACGCCGGCGTTAGACGTCAAGAGAGGAAATATCGTGCACCAGATACTCATATATGCAGATTCGTTAAGCTGGGGAATTATTCCACATACTCGCCGCCGCTTTTCTTTTGAGCAGCGGTGGCCTGGTGTAGTTGAGAATCAGCTACGGAAATGCGGTATTAAGGCGCGGATAATAGAAGATTGCCTCAATGGTCGTCGTACGGTGTGGGAGGATCCCTACAAGCCAGGTCGGAATGGGCTTGTCGGTCTTGAGCAAAGAATCGAGGTGAACAGCCCGTTGTCGTTGGTGGTCGTGCTACTGGGGACGAATGACTTCCAATCAATGCATACGCATAATGCCTGGCAATCTGCCCAAGGTGTTAATGCCATTGTTCAGGCGATTCGGCGCGCTCCAATCGAGCCCGGAATACCAGTGCCAGCCGTTCTGGTGGTTGCGCCACCGCCAATCCAGAAGGCCAAGGGCAATATCGCGTCTAAATTTGAAGGGGCGGAGGATAGGGCTATCGGGTTATCCGAGGCAATTCGGGTAGTGGCTGCAGATGCCGGTTGTCATGTCTTTGATGCTGGGTCGGTGACTTCCACAAGCCGCGTGGATGGAGTGCATCTTGATGAGGATCAGCACGAGGTTCTGGGTCTGGCCTTGGCTGAGGAAATAAAACCTCTACTATCATGAGGTTGGCGTCTAACAAGTTGCAGCACTTCAGCCGCTATGCGGCTCGGACCGCCACACGCTAGGCTTGCTTTGGCCGGTGTGCAAAGCGTTATATCAGCCCGCGCTGAATCTCCTTTTTGGCAGAAAGGAGCCCTTCGCTCCTTCCTGAATAAACTCCAACAAGATCGGCATAATATCTTGTCGATTTGGTGGTGAATTCCCTCATGGCGCTTCTCGCTGGCTTGTGGCTTTACTTCGCGCCACCCTGCATTATTGTGCTGCCACCGTCGGTTGATACTGGTGAGATACTGAATCTCAATCTATGCTTATAAAATTGGCTGCAGCAGAAGCTGATTTCGACACGATAGTGAATACTTTGCTGCGGAAACCTGACAACTGTTATGGTTATTAAAAAATGATCGGTGCTTCAGCAGCAATTATTCGGAATGGTCATAATGAGATCGTGATTGTAAAGCCGACCTATCGAAAGGAGTGGCTTCTCCCAGGGGGAGCAATAGAAGAAAACGAGTCGCCGCAAGAGTGTTGCAAGCGTGAATGCTTGGAAGAACTGAATGTTTCTATAGATTTGGGCGAATTGCTTTGCTTGGAATACAGAAAGGCGACTGATGATGTTAGATTCATATTTGATGGAGGAATCCTCAGTGAAGAGGGTGATATACGTTTGCCTGAAGAGGAACTGGAATCCTATCGGCTTGTTGCCATCGATGCAGCCATAGAATTAGTTGATAGGCAAACAGCAAGGCGTCTGGTTTTCATGCGGTCTGGCTTGGGTATTTACTTTGAGTCATGAAGTTGCCTCACGTATCTAAAATATACAGCCTTAGGTTATGATTATTCACAAAGCTCGGCTTCTGCTAGTCTCCGCCTGCAGCATCATGAATAAATCATCCTGTTCTTGATATCTGCTCCTGGCCGAATCCGGCATTTCTTCCGTGAGAAGTGACACCACTTAGTAGCTGGAGGTATTGGCAGATTCCAAGGGTGATCGGGGACAGTCCCTCATTGCCGAAGGGTAAACGGTGACATCGTCAGCAGGGAAAGCAGCATCGTCATCCTCTGGGGAGGGCAATGGCCGGAGACTGTGATGACGGCCTACGCTTTGTCTGAAAACTGCCTGCGCTCGCCCATCCGGCGTTAAAAATCGGCTCGTGCGCGAGCCCGGTCAAAGGACTCATTTACACCGCGTAAACTCCGTGTTTTGACTCGCGACCTCCATGTCGCTCGCTCTGCGAGCAGCGGAGCTGCCCAAATCGGCTGTCCTTGCCGATTTGTCACCGATTTTTGCCTTGTGACCCACATGGATGTGGGAAATGCGTTGGCCCGCCGGGAGCGGGCCTAGCCCTGGCCATCGCTCGTCGACTTGTCAGACAAAGCTTAGCGGAGTATGGAACAAGATCGAGGTGCCCCCACTCAGCCGAGGGTCCTCTTTTTGCGGCGCAGGATTTTTTCGTCATACATGCGGTTGTCCGCGAGAGACAGTACCTCCTGTGCGGAGGTTTCGGTGGAACTGGCGCTTCCCATGCTCAAAAGGAGCTCTACCATCACAGTCTCGCCGTGGGCTGAGGTGATGACGCAGCGCTGGCCTGCCAAGTGTGTCCGGATCAAGCCGGCGATGCGGTTCGGTGCCGACAGCGACCCGGAAGGAAACAGGATGACGAATTCATCGCCGCCATAACGTGCGAGGATATCGTCTTCCCGGCATTGCATGCTCAGGAGATCGGCGACCGCGGTGATCAGTTGGTCGCCCGCTACGTGCCCATATCGATCATTCACTTCCTTGAGCCCGTCGACGTCCATCATCAGCACGGCAAAATCCAGCCCCGGTGGCTGGGTCTTGCCCTGGATGCTCAACTGCAGCGCCGCTTCGAAGAAGCCGCGGTTGTAGAGCCCGGTCAGCCCGTCGCGCTCGGCCGCTTTCTGGAGTTCCAGTTGCAGCAGCTTGTTTTCGGTGGCCGCCGCCAACTGGTCGACGAACAGGGTCAGCATGCCCTCCAGGGTGTCGTCCAGCTGGGGGGCACGCACGATCAGCCAGCCTTCGTATCGGCTCAAGCGCCCTGCCATGGAGGTCGCATACAGCTGCTCACCCTCGGTCTTGTCACCGAGCTTGATGGTGCCGGCAGAGGGGGCGTGGAGCGTGCCCAACAGGCTGCTCAGGCGGCGTTCATCCTCGGGGCCAAGGCGCAGGCCGGCGACGGCGGCGTAACGCGTTACCTCGGGGCGCTGGCGCTCCTGGAGGAACACGGCAAACCCGTACTCGGGAAAGTCGGCATGTAGGTGCTTCAAGGAGTCATCGAGCAGGATATTGATGTTCGAGGCGCGATTGGCAACGGCGCCGAGATCGAGCAGGGCGTGAATGACCCGATTCTTGTACTTGGTCTCGGCAATGCTGTGCCCGATCTTGCGATTCTGGCCGTACATGACGTAGGCAAGTGAGAGGAAGTAGACCACCGCGCCGGTGCCCTGGTAGATATCCAACCCCGTGCTGACATTGGGACGAAACTCAAACCCTGTTAAGGCCCCCCAACCCAGGGCGCCGCCGGTGAACAACGCGACCGAGGCGGCCATTCGGCGCGGGCCGCCGACGACCATGTTGTTCATCAAGCAGGCAAGCCCAATGGTCAGGGTGGCCCAGACGTAGTAGTCCAGCACGCCGCACCAGACACCAAACAACAAGCTATCGAAATAGAGGTTCCGGAATTCGGCACGCTTCGAGTCCTGAACCAGGGCGGCGTGGGCGCATGCCACCCCCGGCCACAGCAGCAGGAGCAGGCCAGGCAGAATCAGCGACCAGCCGCTGCCCTCCACCAGGGCGATCCACACCGTGAGCCCAAAGGTATGAGCGAAGGCGAAGGCGCGTGGGGCCAGTGTCGCCAGGGCAAGACGATGGGGGCGTTTGAGAGAATGCGGCGCCCGGTGTTGAAGCCACTTGATATCCGGCATGCTTGCTCGTAGTTATCTTGCCTGCCGATCGCAGGCTTGCGCGAGGTTGACACGTATTGGGTATGTCACTGTTTGCATCGCACTTGCTAGATAGCCTAACACTGTCATGGCTGACTGACATGAATTGTATGGGAAAATCGGGGACAGACCCCATTTTCCCGCATTTCCCGGAAGGTGTGCTAGGGTGAGGGAAGCCGGAAAACCAGTGACCAGGGAAGGTCTGGTAAAGGGAAATCGGTGGCTGCCCCCGATGGTCCAACAAGGCGCTCCAACTGACGCCAAAGCTGCTGTGCAGTTCCGCCGCGTTTGAGGTCCTGTTCGTCAAAATCCATGCAAAGAAGGAAAGCGAACTATGCAGTGCGCATTGGTTTATGATTTCGACGGTACCCTCGCAAAGGGAAATTGCGCTGAACATGGGCTGATGCCAGCCTTGGATTTGTCCGATAAAGCGGAGTTTTGGCCTGAAGTGCACCGAAAGAACCGCGAGCGGGATGGTGATGAGATACTCACCTACCTAGGCGAGTTGGCACTACGAGCCCGCGAGGTCGGCAAGCAAACAGAATTGAGCCCTGAGAGGCTCCAGTTTCATGGTGAATCCATTCCCCTATTCCCCGGTGTTGAGGGTTGGTTTGATGCGGTCAATCGCTTTGCAAGCGACCAGAGTATAGCTCTCAGTCATTACATAGTGTCGAGTGGGCTTGAAGAGATGATTCGCGGTACGCCTGTAGCCAAGTATTTCAAAAAAATATTTGGATGTCGCTACCATTATGATGAGGAAACCGGATTCGCCAAATGGCCAGTCGTTGCGATCGACTACACCACGAAGACCCAGTACCTATTCCGCATAAACAAGGGGATAGAAAATAGCTGGGATACTAAGAAAGTAAACGAATACATAGAGCCTCAGGACCGCCCCTTCCCTTTCGATCGCATGATATATTTTGGTGATGGGGATACTGATATTCCAGCCATGAAAATGGTAAAGGCGCAGGGAGGGTGCAGTATTGCCGTTTTTGATGGTGATAAGTGGAACGAGGGTAATACCCAAGAGAAGATTGAGAAGTTGATTTCAGAAGATAGGGCCAGCTATGTGGTGTCGGGGAATTATTCTGTGGGTAGTCAACTGGATGTGACCGTCAGGGGTATTCTTCGGCTGTATGCGCGGAGATGCAGATGAATATAAGGGGTTGCACTGTAGAGTATAATTTAAGCAATAGGTCATAGCCCATGGAACAACGAAAGAAGCTGGCCGTTCTGATTGATGCGGATAACATTAGCCCTGCATTGTGCGAGGCCCTGGTTCAGGAGGTGGCCAATTATGGAGCGGCTAGTGTGAAAAGGGCCTATGGTGACTGGACAACACCCCAGCTTTCATCATGGAAGGTAATGCTGCATGAGTATGCTATTAGTCCAATGCAGCAGTTTAGCTACACGACAGGGAAAAACTCTACCGATTCGTCCATGATCATTGATGCCATGGATTTGCTCTATACGGAGAAATTTGATGGATTTTGCCTGGTCACGAGTGATTCGGATTTTACCAAGCTGGCAACACGAATCCGCGAGTCGGGATTGGTTGTTTATGGCTTTGGAGAAAAGAAGACACCAGGGGCATTGCAAGCAGCCTGTGATAAGTTTGTGTTTCTCGAGGCGCTTGCGGTTCCGTCGAACGAATTGAATGCGTCAGAAACTCCCAAGTCATCTGCAAAAGAAAAAAAGTCCAAGAAGCAGTTGAATCAAGATGCCAAGCTGATAAGTCTTCTACGCGGTGCTGTTGAAGCGGCCTCCGATGATGCTGGCTGGGCTAATATTGCCGCTGTAGGAACACATATCGCTAATCAAAGCTCTTTCGACTCCAGGAACTACGGGTATCGAAAGCTAAGCGCTTTGATTGAAACCACAGAGTTGTTTGACTTGGAGAAAAGGAATCCGAGAGGGAATAATGCCTTCGATCTGTTTGTCAGGGATAAGCGTTTTTCCGAGTAGCCATCACGGCACGTTGCGAGGTCGTTTGAGGCGACCCTGAACTCGGGGGTTGAATGGTAACGACACGAATTCCGTCATCCAGGAAGAAATATCCGGTTGCGAAATAATCGCCAGTGCTGCCCTTGCCGGCGTCGGTGATGCTGAGGCCAAGCGAAGGGCCAACGCTCTGGCTACCTACGCCGGGGACAAGCGCTATGCTCAGAGGCAGGCTATGTTCGCAAGATCTTGCGCGAGTCTGGCATCGCGCCCTCGCCCGATGCGTCCGCCTTCGAGTCCGGGGAGCGCCTGCCTGGAACGGCCCTGCTGGCGAACAGGTGGCGGAGGGAGAGCAGCCGGCCATGTGGGCATCGAGTGGGGTGATCCCAGGGGGCGTGACCACGCCATGCTCCCGGATTCCAGGAGCGCCTTGAAGTCGAACATCCGAGAGGATGTCGGGCGTATGAAGCCCAGCGGGTACATGGAGGTCCTCGGCCAACGAGGCGCAGCAACTCGCGGTGAAGGGCCGCGAGTCGTAGGGCCTGCGCCACCGCTGTTCAACGGGGCGGCCGGCACCGCGTGGGTACCTTCATTCATTCACCATGGTGAACCCAAATGGACGAAGTGGCTTTAACCCTAAGCCGGGAGAATCCGGTCTTCGTCGCCTATGCGCTCGCGGCGTCGCTGATGCTGTTGAAGCTCCTCCTTCAGCCATGGATGACGGTCTTTCGGATGATGAAGGTGCGGGCCGGCTTTCGTAGCCCGGAGGATGTGAAACGCAGCCCCATCAACCCGACGCCTGATCCGGCGCAACTGGAACCGAACGAGTACGTCGAGCGTTCGCGGCGCTTGAACCTGAATGACCTGGAGAGTATTCCTGCTTTCCTGGTCGCCGGCCTGCTGTTTGTGCTGGCGGAGCCGCCGCTGCTGTTGGCGCACATCCTGCTATGGACCTACGTCATCGCGCGAGCCGCACATTTTGTTGCCTACGTCACGGCACAGGTGCACGATATCCGGGCGACTCTCTGGACGGTTAGCTCGTTGTCGGTGCTCGTCATGGTGGTCTACACGCTGGTGCGAGTGCTGGGGCGGTAACCTGCTAGGCGTGCCGTCGGTCAGACCGGTCACGCCCTGTGGCCTGGAGCCGCCGTCGGGAGCGCTGAGTATCCCTGAGGCATGCGGGGATGCCATGTTCGTGAGCCATCCGGCCATCTTTTTAACATCCTGCAACATGGTTGAGCAGGGTAACGTGGCAACTTGTCCAGCCGTTGGCTGTCAAAGGCACTTGCGGTCGCTGACACCGGCCGTGACACATTCACATTGCAGGAGGCATCGTGATTGTCATTTATGGAATCAAGGAGTACCTGAATCCGGTCAAGGCACAGCTCTCCGAGGTCATCCACGGTTGCATGCAGTCAGTCCTGGGCATGCCGGAAGACAAGAGGGCGCATCGCGTTATTCCTCTGGATGCCGAGGACTTCTACTACCCCGGAGGTAGATCGCCCGCCTATACGGTCATCGAGATCAATATGATGCAGGGGCGCTCTGCGGAGACTCAGAAGGCGCTGATAAAAGAGTTGTTCAGCAAGATCGAGTCGGAAGTCGGTATTGCACCGGTGGATGTGGAAGTGACTCTCAAGGAACAGCCAGCTCATTGCTGGGGCTTTCGCGGCATGACCGGAGACGAGGCGCGCGATCTGAAGTATTCAGTCAGTGTCTAATATGACTGACAACTCGACACCAACAGGGTGTCACTCTGTGTCGATGGCTGCCAGCCGCGGCTTATGGCACACTTCCTTGATTTTACCGATCCCAGTAGCAGGAGCGATATGAGCGAAGAACTCGCTGATTTTGAAGAGCGGATGTCCCGGGAGATCAATGCTTTCCTGGATGCCGACCCGCCCGGCGCCAGGCCCGCCCAGGCCAGGCGAGCCCCATCCCGGCCGCAGGATCCCGGCCAACCGGCCAAGGCGATGAAGACGGGCCATGTCGTCAAGCTCGCCGTGCGTACCAAGCAACTGGAGATGGACACCGTCTTCGAGCATCACTCCTCCAGCATCTCCCGTCTCGAGGCCCAGATGGAGGCCGAGAAGGCCGCCCGCCAGGCCGGGTATCCCATCATCGGCTTCGTGATCGACATCCAGCGGCTCTGACCCTCCCGGGGCGCGGCTGGGTGATTCCATCGTCGAAGTGGTAGACATGATCCTGCTCGCCGCCGAGCATCGGGGGCATTGTCGCGTGCCGATGAGCGTGATGTCCCGCACACCACCACCGCCAAGGGAGCAGAGCATGAGGCTATTCGACAGGGACCGCCGCGAGGAGAATCCCCATACCCGGCGACTCTACGCGGCCTGGGAGCTGGTCTATACCCTCGTCGACTTCGGCGCGGCCGCGGCCTTCCTGGTCGGCTCGGTGCTGTTCCTCTACGAGAGCCTGCAGACCGGCGCGACCTGGTGCTTCATCGTCGGCTCGGCCCTGTTCGCCTTCAAGCCCACCATCCGCACCTGGCGCGACATCCGGCTGGCCTCGATGGGCGATGTGGAAGCGCTCGAGGAGGAGGAACGCAGGAGCTGAGCGCCTGCCCGCAGCCCCGGAGTGGTCTGTCCTGGCCGGGGCGCCTCAGCGCCGGCGGCGCAGGAACCAGTGATGGCCGCCCAGCGCGCCGGGCCGCTGGTGGACCCTCGGTCGCTGGCCGTGGTGGCGCTGCAGCCCGGGATGCGGGTCGAGCCCGTGGCGCTGCCCGTCGATCGAGAACAGCCGCTGGATACGCTCCGCGGTGGGCGGATGGGTGCGCAGCCAGTCGAGCCCGGTGGGCTGCTGCTGGCGGCCGAAGATCGTCGACAGCCAGCGGCTGTGGTAGCGCTCCAGCTCGGTCAGCGCCGAGGCCAGGCCCTCGGGGTCGCCGGTGAGGGCCACCGCCTCCAGATCGGCTTTGTACTCGCGGTTGCGGGACAGCGCCAGCGACAGCAGGGTGCTCAGGGTGGGCGCCACGGCCACCAGCAGCAGCGGCCCCCAGGGAAAGGCCAGCTCGCCGGCGGCAACCAGCGGCAGGCTCGCGAGCAGGGCCACCTGTACCACCACGGTCAGCCACAGGGTGAGCCGGGTCATGGCCGCCGCCATGGACATCACCCGGGTATCGCCGTGGCGCAGGTGGCTCGTCTCGTGGGCCAGCACCCCGGCCAGCTCGCGCATCGACAGCGTGTGCAGCAGCCCCTCGGTGACGGCGATGCCGCCATCCCGCCAGGTGCCGACGGCGAAGGCATTGAGATCGGGGGAGGGCACGAAGAAGAGCTGGGGGGCGATGGGCAGGTCGGCGCGCGCGTAGAGGTGGGCGAGCACCTCGTAGAGCTCGGGGGCCTGGTGGCGGCGCAGCATCCCGGCCCCCGCATCGGTCAGGATCACTCGCACGGGCATCCAGCTGCTGAGCAGGCTGGTGAATGCCACCGCGGTCAACGAGATCAGCACGCCCCCGGGGCCGGCGAGCAGGTAGCCGGGCACGGAAAGCGACAGCGCCAGGCCGCCCATGATCAGCAGGGTCTGCAGGGCGTTGGTTAGCCGGTTGCGCCACAGCCGGTCGCGTCGCAGTGTCATGGTGTGCCTCGTCGGGGCCCGCTTCCTAACCCTAGCTCCCAGGGATGTTGACCGGAGAGTCCCGCAATCGCTCCCTGTCCCTCACGCTTGGCGGGTCATCGCCGGCCGCCTCTCGCGCGGATCTCGGGGCTCGCCCCGACGAGCTATACTTCGGCTATCGCTTGCCATGCCGGGCGGTGCCCGGCCGGCGCGCCGCGACGGAGGACCCATGGGAGACCTGACAGTGGCCGTGGTGCTGGGTGACCCCCGGCTGCCGTATGCCTATGCCGTCGGCGGACGTTTCGGCGACGAGGAACGGGCGGCGGTCGAGCACCTGCACACGGCGCTCTCGCAGCTCGAGGGCTACCAGTTCCGCTACCTCGACCATCATGCCGCGCTGATCGACGACCTGCGTGGCGCGCCTTACGACCTGGCGCTGAACCTCTGCGATACCGGCTTTCGCAACCACTGGGAACTGGAGCGTGATATCCCGGCCCTGCTGGAGATCCTGGGCATTCCCTATACCGGGGCCGATCCCATGAGCATCAGCCTGACCACCGACAAGGCCCTGGTCCGGATGCTGGCGGCGGGGCAGGGGATCCCCGTGCCCAACGAGACCTACGTCGACCTGGCCGCCGCCCCGCTGGTCCTGCCCAGCCTCTATCCCTGCCTGATCAAGCCCAACAGCAGCGGCGGCAGCTTCGGCATCACCCGGGATTGCGTGGTGCAGGAGCCAGGGGAGGCGGAGGCCTACCTGCGCTGGCTGGCCACGCAGCCCGGCGTCGCCGATGCCCTGATCCAGGACTTCCTCACCGGCCCGGAGTATACGCTCGGGCTGGTCGGCAACCCCGCGACCGGCTTCACGGTCCTGCCGCCCCTGGAGATCGACTACACGGCACTGGACCCTCGGCTGCCGCCGATCCTCACCTACGGCTCCAAGGCGGACCCGGACTCGCCCTACTGGGCAAGGCTCCGCTTCCGCCGGGCCCGGATCGATGACGTCAAGTGGAGCCAACTGGTGGACTACTCGGTGACCCTGTTCCGGCGTCTGGGCCTGCGCGACTACGCTCGCTTCGATTTCCGCGAGGGCGAAGATGGCCAGCCGCGGCTGCTCGACGTCAACACCAACCCCACCTGGTACTGGGACGGCAAGCTGGCGCTGATGGCCGAGTGGGCGGGCCATCCCTACCACGAGTTGCTGCGGCTGATCCTCGAGGCCGCGGTCTCGCGCCAGGGCCTCGACGCCGGCGCCTGACCTCACAGCAGGTCACGGCGGATCTCCTCGTCCCAGTCCCGGCGGGCGAAGAGGTCGCTGCCCTCGTAGGCCTTCAGCAGGCCGCGAATGCGAAAGCCGTGGGGCGTTGCGGTCAGCTGGGTTCGGCACTCCAGGCGGGTGGACCAGGGTCCGCGGCGATGGGTGGTGATCTGCTCGACCGTCGCCTCGGCCGATCCCGGCGCGTAGTCATGGATCCGGTAGGTCTTGGAGATGGTGTAGCCGACCGTCAGGTCGATGTCCTCGATGCGGGCCACGGCGGCGTCGCCGAAGTCCCCTCCGGTGGTCGAGATCCGGTAGGTCGACAGGCCGGTCGTCAGGTCGCGCTCCACCAGCCGGCGGAAGGGGGCCACCGTCAGGGTGGTCATCTCCGGCATGGGGGCGCGTTCCGGCGGCTCGAAGGGCCGCAGCCGATCGTCCTCGGGCCGCGGCGGGCGCACCGGCAGCGACAGCCGGCTGGCGCCGGTGTAGAGGGTCAGGTTGACGGGCTCCGGGGCCGGCCAGATCACCGGCCAGTAGCTGGTCGAGATCGCCAGCCGGAGGGTGTGGCCGGGGGCGAAGGCATAGGCGATGTCGTTGAGCTGGAGCGCGACCCGATAGCGTCGGCCCGGCGTCATGGGACTCGGGCTCGCGGGGCCGTCGCGCTGGGCCAGGTTGAGAATGCCGTAGCTGACCCGGGCGGAGGCCCCATCGGGCGCCACATCGTTGAGGCGCACGATGACGAAGGCCACGGGACGATCGACCGCCAGGGCCAGCGAGACGCTGGGGGCGCCGAGCACCTCCAGGCGCTCCTCGAGAGGGTCGGCGTCGAACACCAGCGACTTGCCGTCGTCCTCACGCTGGTCGATCGGCGCCTCGCCCTCCGAACCGAAGCCGTACCAGTCGCCGGCGGTCAGCCCGGTGGTCTGCGGCGACGCCAGGCGCATGCGGTCCTCGCCGTCGGGGCGCTCGCCCAGCGACAGCACGTTCAGGTAGAGCGTCTTTTCCCCGATCCGCGGCGAGGGCCAGGACTCCTCCGCCACCCAGCGCCCGGGACGCTCGGCGTACATCGGCGCGGGGGGCACGTATTCCTCCATCCACACCCGCAGCATGGGCTCGTCCATGACGCCGGTCTGCAGCCCCTTCAGCCAGTGATCCCACCAGCGCAGCGCCTCCTGGAAGAAGCCGATGGCCGGACCGGGCAGGGCGGCGTGGGGAAAGGCGTGGGACCAGGGGCCGATCAGGCCCTTGCGCGGCACCCTCAGTCCGGCCAGCAGCCGCGGGATGGCGTTCACGTAGCCGTCGGCCCAGCCGCCCACGGCGAACACCGGACAGGTCACGGCCGCGAAGTCCTCGCACACCGAGCCGTGCTGCCAGTAGGCGTCACGATGGGGATGACGCATCCACACCAGGGGATAGAAGGGCGCCTGGTCGATGCGCTGCCGCCACTTCGCCCGCCAGTCGGCCCCCGCGATGTCCGGGTCCGGGGGCGTCGTGGCGCAGGACAGCAGCACCGACCCCCAGCCGAGGTTCTCGTTGAGCAGGCAGCCGCCCTGGTAATGCACGTCGTCCCGGTAGCGGTCGTCGGTGGAGCACATGGTGATGATGGCCTTGAGCGGCGCGGGGCGCAGGGCCGCCACCTGCAGGGCGTTGAAGCCGCCCCAGGAGATGCCCATCATGCCGACTCGGCCGTTGCACCAGGTCTGGGCGACCAGCCAGTCGATGGCCTCGACGGCATCATCGAGTTCCTGGGGCAGGTACTCGTCGTAGAGCACGCCGTCGGAATCGCCGCTGCCGCGCAGGTCGAGGCGGATACAGGCGTAGCCATGGCCGGCGAAATAACGGTGCAGGGGCTCGTCGCGCAGGCGAGTGAAATCGCGCTTGCGGTAGGGCATGTATTCGAGGATGGCCGGCACGGGGTCCTGTTCCGCGTCGGTGGGCCGCCAGATGCGCGCCGCCAGGCGGATCCCGTCGCTCATGGGGATCCAGACGTTCTCGATGACGCTGACGTCGCGGGGAAAATTCTCGACGATCTTCATGGCACTCACCTCGGCGGCAAGCACCGCGGGCGGCGGTGTATCCTGAAGCATATACGATGCCGGGCCGCCTTCGCGGCGGGCCCGGAGGCGTCGGGACGGGGGGCGGCGAGATGGCGAACGGTCATGAGCGCGGGGTGACGGTGATCGAGAATACCTGGATTGCCATGTCGGACGGTTGCCACCTGGCCGCCAAGCTCTGGTTGCCCGAGGGGGCCGAGCAGGCGCCGGTGCCGGCGATCCTCGAATACATTCCCTACCGCAAGCGGGACTGCCGGGCCAGCCGCGACAGCCAGGTGCACGGCTACTTCGCCCGGCACGGCTATGCCGGCGTGCGGGTCGACCTGCGCGGCAGCGGCGATTCCGACGGCGTGCTCCACGACGAGTACCTGCCCCGCGAGCTCGACGATGGGGTCGAGGCGATCCGCTGGATCGCCGCCCAGCCCTGGTGCAGCGGCGAGGTGGGCATGATGGGCATCTCCTGGGGCGGCTTCAACGGCCTGCAGATCGCCGCCCTGCAGCCCCCCGAGCTGAAGGCCGTGATCTCGGTGTGCTCCTCCGATGATCGCTACACCGACGACGTGCACTACATGGGCGGCTGCCTGCTGACGGACAACCTGTCCTGGGCCTCGGTGATGTTCTCCTACAATGCCTGTCCCCCGGACCCGGCCATCGTCGGCGATCGCTGGCGCGAGCTGTGGTTCCAGCGCCTCGAGGGCAGCGGGCTCTGGCTGAAGAGCTGGCTGGAGCACCAGCGGCGCGACGGCTACTGGCGTCACGCCTCGGTCTGCGAGGACTTCTCGGCGATCCGTTGCCCGGTGTTCGCGGTCAGCGGCTGGGCCGACGGCTACTGCAACACCGTGTTCCGGCTATTGCAGCACCTGTCGGTCCCGCGCAAGGGCATGGTGGGCCCCTGGGGGCACAAGTACCCCCATCTGGGCGGGCCGGGACCGTCCATCGACTTCCTCGGCGAATGCCTGCGCTGGTGGGATCGCTGGCTGAAGGGGATCGACAACGGCGTGGACCGGGAGCCGTTGCTGCGGGCCTGGATGCAGGACAGCGTCTCGCCGATCAGCGACGACCGCCCCGGGCGCTGGGTGGCCGAGACCCGGTGGCCGAGCGACCGCCTGCACACCCTGGCGTATGGCCTGTCGGCCGCGGGCCTGGTGGGCGAGGGCGCGGGGCGGCCCGAGGCGTCGCCGCTGTCGATCCGCAGCCCGCTGAGCGTGGGGCTGTTCGCCGGCAAGTGGTGCAGCTATTCGGAGAGCACCGACCTGCCCACCGACCAGCGCCTGGAGGATGGCGGCTCGCTGTGTTTCGATACCGCCCCGCTGACGCAGGCCGTGGAGATCCTCGGCCAGCCCGTCGTCGAGCTCGCGCTCTCGGCGGACCGGCCCCAGGCGATGGTCGCCGTGCGGCTGTCCGATATCGGCCCCGACGGCACCGTCACCCTGGTGACCTACGGGCTGCTCAACCTCAGCCATCGCCATGGCCACGGCCGCCCCGAGCCGCTGACGCCCGGCGAGACCTGCCGCGTCCGCGTGCGCCTCAACCATGTCGCCCAGGCCTTCCCGGTGGGCAATCGCATCCGCGTGGCGGTGTCGTCCTCGTACTGGCCGCTGGCCTGGCCCTCGCCGCTGCCGGCGACGCTGACGCTCCATCCCCGGGGCTGCCGGCTGCTGCTGCCGTCGCGTCCGCCGAGCGAGGAGGATGCCGCCCTGCCCGAGCTCGGGGCGCCGCGCATGGCAGCGGGGCCGGCCACCACCCTACTGGTGCCGGCCCATCGCGAGTGGACGGTGCTGTTTAACCTGGCCACCAACGAGGCCATCCTGAGGGTCATCGACAACGACGGCTGCTGGCGCCTCGACGATCTGGACCTGACGCTCGGCTACGACGTCACCGAGCGCTATGCCTACGCCAACGACGACTACACCACGGTCAGCGGCGAGGTGGTCAACAGCCGGCATTTCGCGCGGGGCGACTGGCGCGTGGACACGGCCACCCGGACGCTGTTGTCGACCACCGCCACCCACTTCCACCTCAACGCCATCCTGGATGCCTACGAGGGGGGCGAACGGGTATTCTCGCGCACATGGAACGAATCCATCCCGCGTGACAGTATCTGATGCCACGGGGAACCCGCCGGCCCGCCGGCTGTCCATGCAGGCGGTGCGCCCATGCGGGGCCCTGTTCACCATGTGTCCATCCATCAGCGTTATCCGAGGAGCCGGAATGAAGACCGCCCTGCGTCACGCACTGATTCCCCTGCTGGGGGCCTGCCTGCTGAGCGGCACCGCCGCCGCCGACGACGAGCCCGAGGTGTTTGGCTGGGTCGAGAAGACCACCATCGAGCCCTGGGGCGTGGAACTGAAGGCCAAGCTCGACAGCGGCGCGCTGACGTCCTCCATGCAGGCCGAGCACATCGAGGAGTTCAAGCGCGACGGCGAGGACTGGGTGCGCTTCGAGGTCGAGGTCGAGGACGAGGCCACCGGCGAGGTGGTGGCCAGGCAATACGAGCGCGAGATTCACCGCCGGCTGATCCTCAGCGGCGCCGGTGGCAAGGATCGTCGCCCGGCGGTGCTGATGACGATCTGCATGGGGGATACCCGCTACCAGGAGCAGTTCAGCCTCGAGGACCGCGACGACATGAACTACCCGGTGTTGCTGGGACGGCGCGCCATCCAGGACCTGGGACTGCTCGACGTCACCGAGACCTTCACCCACTCGCCCGAGTGCGACGAGGACTCGCCGCTCCAGGAACACGCCGACAAGGAGTACGACGAGGACATCGGCATCTAGACTGGGAGGCCGGCCGGCTAGCGGGCGATCTCGATCGGCAGCCGGCGCTTGATGCCACCCAGCCGTGGGCTCTCGACGCGCACCGTCACCTCTCCCTCCCCCTCGATCAGCCAGCGCGCCCGGGCCTGATGGCTGTTGCCCCGGGAGCGCTGGAACCAGGGCATATGCGCGGCATCGCCGTGGCCGCGCCCCCAGCCGTCGAGGTGGCCCAGTTCCTGGCGAGCCTGGCAGGAGGCGTGCAGGCGGCAGCCCAGCGGGCTCGCCCAGGCCGCCACGCCGCCGTTCCAGGGCCGCTCACGCGCCGCCTGCACGCCCTGGGTCGGCAGGTAGCCGTGATTGGCGGCCGTCAGTTCCAGCAGGTGCTGACGGGGCCCCAGCCGGGTCAGGGTCAGGTCCTCGATGACTAGCCGCGGCAGCATGGCGGCGACCCGCAGCCAGTAGGCGACCAGGGCGTCGCAGAGCCCGGGCAGCGCCTCGGGGGGCGGATTCCAGAGCCCGCAGACCGGGTCCAGGCCGCCGACCTCCACCTGCCCCAGCTGGGGGTGCACCAGGGGCCGCCAGTCGCCGAACAGTCGCCGCCGGTTCTCGCGGAGGTCCCAGCGGGCCAGCCCCTCCAGCGCCTCGCGGTCGAGGCTCGTGTAGTGGTCGATGAAACGCGCCGGGGCGGGCCGCTCGAGGCGGCGGAACAGGTCCCAGAGCTCGCAGACGATCGCCACGCAGCCCCGCTGGTGGTAGGCGAAATCGATCAGGTCGCCGTGCAGCGGGGTCTCGGGCTCGTAGCAGAACTCCTCGAAGCTGCTCACCGTGGGGTAGCCGACCCGCGCCTCGCCCCAGTCGGCGAGCTGGCGATAGAGCGCCAGGTCGGCCGTGGCCATGCGGCTGTCCGGGGCGTGGGAGAGGGGGCGGATGAAGACCCCGCCGAAGGTGTGCAGGTTCAGCCAGGCATAGAGGTTGGGGTGGCGCAGGGCGAAGTCGATGACGGCCTGGGTCTCCGGCTCGGCACCGGGCTGCTGGCCGGCGCCTTCCTGCTCGGGCTCCGGTTGCCAGGCCCAGGGAAACTGGCGGTTGAAGTCGGGGGTGTCGGCCAGCCAGTCCGGTTCGGGAATCGTCTGGCCATCCCAGTGCTCGATGGCGCCCTCGGGATAGAGCCGCCAGTAGGGCGGCGCATCGTCCACTCGGCGCGGCAGCATCAGCCCGGGGTAGCGGGGCGAGGCCACGAAGTCGCCGGCCGGATCGGCCTGGCGCAGGTAGCGGCAACGGCCGTCGCCATCCAGATCCTGGGCATACCAGCGGGGTCGCTCGGGGCTGTCGGGGTGGCGTCGCGGCACCGAGCGCACGAAGCCGCCCTGGGACAGCACCTGCTCGGCCCCGTCGGGCGAGACCCGGGGGCAGATGTAGAACAGCACCTCGCGCAGGGCCTGGCGCTGGGGATCGGGCCAATCGCCGGCCAGCGCCTCGGGTTCGAGGTGCAGGGTGAGGGCGGCCTCGGCGATGGCCAGGGCGACGCTGGAGCCGGCCAGTTCGGTGCCGTGCATGTTGCCATCCACCCAGACCCCGGGGCGCCGGCGGTCGGGCTCCGGACCGATGGTCAGCACCCAGATCTCGCGGCCCTGCGGCGTCGTGCCGATGCTGCGCAGGTGGGCGAGCTCGGGGTGGGCCTCGGCCCAGGCCTCGAGCTGGCGGCCGAGCGCCTTGTGGCTCAGGTACTCATGGCGATAGCGGCGATGCTGGTGGGCCTTTGGCATGCCGGCACCTCGGTGAGTGACTACTTACCTGAGTATGCACCAAGCCGGCGACGGGGGGGAGCGCGCGCTCGCGTGCGCGGCGTCGAGGGCGATCGGCCCAGGGCAATGTGACGAGATCGCTATGGTTTTTCTCGGCGCAGGGCTGGCTTAGCATGGCGATGCACCCGTTCATGGACAGGCGGTACCCGGCTGCCGCCTCGCTCACAAGGAGTCGAGATGACCACTTCCCCCCTGCTGCCCGCCATCGGCTTCGGGACCTTTCGCCTCGAGGGCCGCGACGCGGTCGAGGCCGTGAAGAGCGCCCTGGCCGTGGGCTATCGCCATATCGATACCGCCCAGGCGTACGGCAACGAGGCCGAGGTCGGCCAGGCCATCCGCGAGAGTGGCCTGGCCCGCGAGGAGCTCTTTCTCACCACCAAGGTGTGGACCGATCGCCTGCGCCGCGACGACCTGATCGCCAGCCTGCGCGAGAGCCTCGAGCGGCTCGGCGTCGAGCGTGTCGACCTGGCGCTGATCCACTGGCCGTCCCCCGGGGACGAGGTGCCGATGGCGGAGTACCTGGCCGCCCTCGCCGAGGCTCGGACGCTGGGGTTGACGCGGCATATCGGCGTCTCCAACTTCACCACCGGCCAGATCGACGCCGCCCTGGCGCTGCCCGGCGGCGAGCAACTGGTCACCAACCAGATCGAGGTGCATCCCTTCCTCGCCAATCGCCGGGTGGTCGAGCACTGCCAGGCCCGGGGCCTGCAGGTGACCGGCTACATGCCGCTGGCGGTGGGCCGCGTGATGGAGGACGCGACCCTTCAGGAGATCGCCGAGAAGCATGGCGTGACGCCGGCCCAGGTCGCCCTGGCCTGGGTCGCGTCGCGTGACATCGTGGTGATCCCCTCGTCCACCAGGCCCCATCACCAGCGGGCCAACCTCGAGGCCATGACGCTGGCGCTGAGCGACGCGGAGAGGCGGCGAATCGATGCCCTGGACCGTGACGAGCGGATCGCCGATCCGGACTTCGCGCCCCGCTGGGACCCCGCCTGAGGGCGGACCGGCGTGGCCGGGCCGCGTGCTCGGCCACGCCCAGCGGCATCGCCGGGAACACCGGGCAGGTCTCGATTGTCCTGAGTAGGCAGCAGCCCATCTACTTCCACCCTCCGGATTGCCAGGGGAGCAGGCAATGCATGAAACCCGACCCGTGTCGGCGGTGAAGGCCGAGCTCGAGGCCTTCGGCGCGGCCAACGACCGGGCCGTCAGCGACGGCCGCGAGCGAATGCTCAATATCACGCCGGACACCGGCGAGTTTCTTGGCGTGCTGGTCCGGGCCACCGGCGCCCGGCGGATCCTGGAGGTCGGCACCTCCAATGGCTACTCCACCCTGTGGCTCGCCGAGGCGGCGATGGCCACGGGCGGTCAGGTGACCACCGTGGAATGGGCCACCGACAAGTGGGTGAAGGCCGGGGAGAACTTCGCCGCCGCGGGCGTGGACGGGGTGGTCGAGTCACTGCATGCCGATGCCGAGAAGGTGCTGGAGCGCCAGGAAGAGGCCTCGCTGGACCTGATCTTCCTCGACGCCGACCGGGGCCGTTATCCGGACTGGTGGCCGATGCTGCGGCGCGTGCTGTGCCCGGGCGGGCTGCTGGTGATGGACAACGCCACCTCCCACGCCGAGGAAGTGGCGCCCTTCCTCGATCTGGTGGAGGACGATCCGGCCTTCAGTACCAGCCTGGTCCCGGTGGGCAAGGGCGAGTTCCTGGCCACCCGCGCCGCCTCGCCCTGACGGCGGCAAGGCTCCGGCGTGGCTATATCTCCATTGTGCGGGCGACGTCTGCCCTCGCGGTCCCATCCTCGCCTCGCCTGGTTGCACTCCGGCCATCCCACGGGTATCGCCCGCCACGTGCTGCTCCATGGACTGGCCAGGGCGATGGCCGGTGCCTAGGGTGACAGTGAGGGGGCTTCTCCTGACGGGGAAGTGCCCGGGGTTCGCCCTCATGGTCCTGGTGCTGTCTGCCCGGTGGCCAGGGCGAGCACGGAACCATCTCAACAACCCGCTGACTGGGTGCCTCTGCGCCTCACGATTGCCTTGTCGGCCGCCAGCACGCGACCCCGAGCCTGGACGCATGGACCCGGTAGCAAGTGAGGTTCACCATGGAACCCGACACCGCCAACGGCCCGAGCCGCGAGATGCTGGCCAAGCGGGTGGGTGGCACAACCGTCGTCGGCTGGGCCGCCACGCTGGCCCTGAGCGCCCTGGCGAGTGGCGCTGTGCTGGCCGACGAGGATGAGGCGAGCGTCCCGCGAGAAACCTTCCTCTATGTAGTGGCCACCGACGCCAGCGAGGGGAAGCATCCGGACATGCTCACCCTGGTGGGCGCCGATCCCGAACAGCCGACGACCTACGGGAAGATCATCGAGGTCCGCTCACTGCCCGAGGTGGGCGACAACGTCCACCATTGGGGCTACTCGTTGGATCAAGAGCGGCTGCTGATCCCGGGCCTGTTCTCCGACCGCTTCTATGTTTTCGACGTTGCCGAGGATCCCCGCGATCCCACCCTAGTCCGCCAGGAGGACGGGCTGCGTGGGGAGAGTGGCTATGTCGCCCCGCATACGGTCACGCCCCTCGAGGGAGGCGTGGCCCTGGTGTCGATGCTCGGCGCCGACACTCCCAGCAGCGGCCCCGGGGGCCTGGTGCTGATCGACGACGAGACCGCAGCATTCCGGCGACACTTTGGGCCGGGGCCTGAGCGAGCGCCCAATGAGGGCGGCCCGGAGTACATGTACGATATCGCCATGAAGCCGGCCCTCAATCGCCTGGTGACCACCACCTGGGGCTACCCGGACGACGTGCTGGCGAAACCCTACGCCCCCAACGGCGACAGCGTCGCCGTCTGGAACCTGGACGAGGAGGCGGTCATCCAAGTGGTGAGCCTGGGCGAGGGAGCGGGCGCCACGGAGGCCGACTGGTTCCACGCACCGGACTCGCGCTACGGCTACACCATCGGCACCGGTGGCGGCGTCTGGCTGTGGGAAGACGAGGATGCCAACGGGCACCTGGATTTTCACCAGGTGCTGAGCGGCCTGGGATTGCCCTGCGACATGACGATCTCCTCTGATGATCGTTACCTGTTCATCGCCAACTGGTTCAGCGACAACGTTCAGCAGTACGATATCCGCGACCCCTATTCGCCCGCCCTGGTGGGTGAGGCCGCGGTGCCGCATCCCTGCATGATGCGCCTGAGTCCGGATGACGCGCGGCTGTATGTCACCAACTCGGTGCTCAGCACCCTGGACGCCGATCCCGAGTTCGGCCCGCGTAACGACGCCTACGGCATCTACCTGCTCGAGGTGGATGGCCAGGGCGGGCTGTCGCATGTCACGGGGGATGGCGGCGCCTGGGCCGACTTCACCCAGGTGTCCCGGGAGGGCAACAGCGGGCCGGCGGGGCCCCATATGGTCCTGTTCGATCCCGGTGTGCCCATCGAGGCCGGGCACCACTGAGGCCTGACGGGCGAGGCAGCCCCGCTGTCTCGCCCCTGGTCCGGGCGGCGATGGCAGCTGCCTGCCAGTCTCCAGGCTCGCTCTTGAGCCCTCATTCCGAGAGGAGATCATGACCGACCAGCCCACCGTGAAGGTCTACTACGACGCCGTCTGTCCCATCTGCCGGCGCGAGCGGCGCCGCTACGAGCGGCTGGCCGGCGGGGCACCCGGCGTGGTGTGGGTCGACGTCACCAGCCACGAGGCCCACCTGCGCGAGCGGGGCATCGATCCGCGCGACGCCCTGCGCTCCCTGTATGTCGAGGATGAGCGCGGACGGCTGTGTGACGGCCTGGACGCCTATATCCTGCTGATGCGCCGCGTGCCCGTGCTCAGGCCCCTGGCCTGGCTGATCGGCCTGCCGGGCGTGAAGCCCCTGCTGGCCCGGGGCTATCGCCACTGGGTGCGGCGTCGCCTGGCTCGGGAGGGCCGGCTGGACTGAGGGGCGGCGGGAGTCAGACCTCCAGGAAGGGGCCCTGCAGCTGCCGGTAGTCCGGTTCGACGCCCAGCCCGGGGCGGTCGCCGACCGTCATGGTGCCGCGCTCGACGTCCGGGGCGCCGTGGGCCAGCTGGGTCGTGTTGTAGCGGTGCAGGTCGGTGGTGTTGAGCAGGCAGGGGGCCGGCGTGCTGGCCGCCAGCTGGGCATAGGCGGCCGTGGCGATGCCGCTGCCCCAGGCGTCCTCGATGGTCAGCGGGATGCCCGCCGCCACGCACAGGTCGCGGATCACCCGTGAGCGGGTCAGGCCGCCGAACTTGCTGACCTTCAGGGCCATGGCATCCATGGCGTCGTCGCGCAGCGCGCGCTGCACGTCCTCGAGGTCCCGCAGGCACTCGTCCAGCTTGACGGGGTGGTGGGCCCGGCGCCGGAAGGACAGGCATTCCGCGTAGGAGGCGCAGGGCTGTTCCAGGAAGAGATCCAGCGAGGACAGCGCCCGGGAGACGCGGGCGGCCTCGTCGCCCCGCCAGGCGCCGTTGACGTCGCCGACCCAGACTTCCCCGGGCCGGAAGGTGCTGGCCAGGCCGCGCAGCAGCGCGATATCGTCCGCCACGGCATGGCCCAGCTTGATCTGGAAATGCCGGTAGCCCTCGTCGCGATAGCCCTGCAGCAGCCCGGGCATGGCCGGCGGGGCCGCCAGGGGGACGATGCGGTGCAGCGGCATGCGGTCATGGAAGCGGCCGCCCAGCAGCACGTGCACCGGCAGGCCTGCCGCTTTGCCCAGCAGGTCCCAGCAGGCGATGTCGATCGCCGCCTTGGCGTAGGCGTGGCCTTCGAGGGCCCGATCCATTCGCTGGGTCAGCCGCGCGGTATGGCGCGGGTCCTCGCCGAGTATGTGGGGGGCCAGCTCCTCCAGGCAGGCGGGGACGCCGCCGGCGAAGGCGGGCATGTAGCTGGGGCCACAGGGGCAGACCTCGCCGTAGCCCTCGAGGCCGGTATCGGTGCGCAGCACCACCACGGTGCTGGTGAATTGCTGGTAGCTGCGCCCGCCGGCGAAGGCATAGGCCGCGCCGTCGTAGTGCAGCTCTCCCCGATAGGCCGCCAGGCCGATGATCCGCATGGCCGTCTCCTGCATCGTGTCGAAGGGCCGGTGTACTGTTAGCGTAATGGGTGTTGCCGGCCCTGGCCCTGTCGGACGGCGATGGGGGGCCTGGCCGCGCGACGGTGTGGCGCGCCTGCCGGTCGGGCCCAGTGGGCCATGGCGGTCGGGCATCGCGCCGTGTGCGGCACTCGCCGCGCGCCGGCGAGGGCTGCGCTGAGCGGGACCACGCTATTCGATCCACCTGCCGGGGAAGGCCCCATGCCCCTCATCCTGTATGTGCTGTTCGTCGTCTCGCTGCTGCCGATCCTGCTGGCCTGGGTCGGTGCCCTGTATCGCGTGCGCCAGTGCGGGCGACTCGATAACCACCATCCGCGGGCCCAGCAGGCGCGCCTCACGGGCGTGGGCGCCCGGGTCAACGCCGCCCAGGCCAATGCCTGGGAGTCGCTGGCGGCGTTTGCCGCGGTCTGCGTCATCGCCGTCGGCAGCGGGCTGGACCTCGCGGACCTCGACGGGGCGGCGTGGCTGTTCCTGGCCTGCCGCCTGCTGCATCCGTTGCTCTATGCGGCCAATCTCGCCTGGTGGCGCTCCGGCGTCTATGCGGCGGGCATGGCCGCCTGCCTCTACATCGTCTGGCGGGCGGCGAGCCAGGGCGCGAGCAACGCGATCGTCTAGCGCGGCCGCCAGCGGGGCGGCATCTGCTCGACCAGGTAATCCATGAAGACCTTCACCTTGGGCGTGAACTCGTGGCGATCCCTGACGCACAGATAGATATCCATGGGCTCCGACACGGCGTGGACCCCATCGCTGCCGGGTTCCTCGAACAGCGGCACCAGGCGGCCCTGGTCGATATGGGGCTGGGCGATGAAGTCGGCCAGGCGGGTGATGCCACCGCCCGAGAGGGCCATCTGGGTCAGCACGTCGATGTCGTCGCTGATCATGGCGGCCCTGATGTCCGCCTCGAAGCGCCTTCCGTCGCGAATGAAGCCCCAGCTCAAGAAGCGGCCATCCCGCGGGAAGCGGAACGCCAGGCAGTCATGGTGGCGGAGCTCCTCCGGCGTCTGGGGATGCCCCGCCTTCGCCAGGTAGGTCGGCGAGGCGCAGAACAGGAAGGGCAGGGAGGCGATGCGTCGGGCCACCAGGCCGTCCTCCAGCTGGGGCGTGAAGCGGATGCTGACGTCCAGGTCCTCCTGGATATGGTCGACGCTGCGGTCGGTGGTGAGGATCTCCAGGGCGAGGTGGCGGAAGCGGGCATTAAAGGCCGGCATCAGCGGCGCCAGGACATGCCGGCCGAAGGCGGCGGTGGAGGCGACCCGCAGGCGGCCGCGCGGCTCCGCCTGCAGCGAGGAGATGGCGTCATGGGCGCGCTCGATGTCCCGGGCGATGTGCCTGACGCGCTGGTAGTAGAGCGCGCCGCTGTCGGTCAGCGACATGCTCCGCGTGGTGCGCGTCAATAGCCGCACCCCCAGCGAGGCCTCCAGCCGGGCGATGCCCTGACTGGCCGCGGCCGGGCTGATGCCCAGCCGCTTGGCGCCGGCGGCGATGCTGCCGGCCTCCACGGCCTTCACGAAGCTTTCGATGGCGCGCAGGGTATCCATTGGGAATCTCGAGTAATCTCGCGGCAGATTCGTAAATAAACATTGATAGTGAACCAAGCCGTCGCTGTCTACAGGCGATCCTCCCCGGGCGCTAGGCTGTGGCTGTCTCGCAACCGGACGGACAACGAGGAGTCATGCCATGACAACGACGACCCGACGCCAGGAGACGGCGTCCCGCGACACGGGCAGGCGCCGCGGCGGGCTGCCGCGGCGGATGGCGCCGGTGGTCTTCGCCTTCTACATGTCGGCGCTGATGACGCTGTTGATGAGCCTGGTGATCACGGCGGTGACCGGGGGGCTGGGCCCCGACTACCTGGCGACCGTGGGCCGGGCCTATGTGCGGGCCATGCCGGTGGCCTTCGCCGGGGTGCTGCTGGTCAGGCCGCTGGTGGTCCGGCTGGTGGCCTGGACGGTCGCCGACGGGCGGGAGCGCTAGCGGGCCCGGTAGGCGGCCCGCCATGGGCCAGGCGGGATTCAGCGGCCATGCAGGCGCTGCAGGTCCTCCACCAGCCGCCGGCAGATGGCGTCCAGCTTGTCGCGATGGGCATCGCTCGCCAGCCGGCCATCCTCGCCGAAGGCATCGCTTGCCCGGGCCACGGCGAGCTGGTCCGGCAGCACCGTGACGCCGATATTGCCGAGCAGCTGGCGAATCAGCGCCAGGCTGCGGATGCCGCCGAGTCCGCCCGGCGAGGCGGAGACCACCGCGGCGAGGCGTCCCTGGAACAATGCCAGGCCGCTCTCGCCCTCATGGGGGCGGGTGAGCCAGTCGATGGTGTTCTTGAGCAGCGGGGTGATGAAGCCGTTGTATTCCGGGGAGGCGATCATCAGCCCCTGGTGCTCGGCGAGCACCCCGCGCAGGGCCACGGCCATCTCGGGCAGGCCCTCGGCGGTCTCCAGGTCGCCGTTATACAGCGGCATCGGGTAGTCGTTCAGGTCGACGAAGGTCGGCCTGCCGCCGAGCGCCTCGAGGCGCTCGGTGGCGAGCCGCGCCAGGCGCTTGTTGAACGAGGCTTCCCGGCTGCTGCCGGCGAAGACCAGGATGCGGGGTGATGTCCGCTCGGTCATGGGTGGCCCTCCTCGCTTGCCCTTGGGTGGTCTCGATCTTGCGGGTTTCGGCGCCCCGGCTCAAGCGTCGAGGGAAGTCGACGCGAGGCGCAGACTCAGCGAGGCGGGCCAGGCTTGCATGCGCTGTCCCCTGTCGGCGGGCTGGACAGGCGAAACGCCGCTGACGACGCTGCAAGCAGCGGGCAGGGTCCGCGTGACGGAGGAAGACACCATGAAGCGCAGCAAGCAGCAGGCGCTGAGGGAACACCACGATCCCGAGGCGATCCGCCGTCGACTCGAGGCACCGGCCCCTGCCCAGAGCACGCCGGATGCCATCCTGGGGGCCATCGACGGTTGCGTGACCACCTTCGCGGTGGTCTCGGGAGCCTTCGGTGCGGGCTTCTCGGCCCGTGTCGCCCTGGTGCTGGGTTTCGCCAACCTGCTGGCCGACGGCTTCAGCATGGCGATCAGCAACTACGAGGCGGTCCAGGCGCAGCGCGAGGGCGTGGAGCGCGCCCGGGAGCGCGAACGCGAACATATCGACCTGGTGCCCGAGGGCGAACGGGAGGAGATCCGCCAGATCTATGCCCGCAAGGGCTTCGAGGGAGAGATCCTGCAGCAGGTGGTGGAAACCATCAGCCGCGACCGGGAGGTGTGGGTGGAGACCATGCTCACCGAGGAGCATGGCCTGCAGCGCGTCGCGCTGAGCCCGTGGCGCTCGGCGCTGGTGACCTTCCTGGCCTTCCTGGTGGTGGGCGCCATGCCCCTGCTGCCCTATGCGCTCCCGGGCCTGGAGCCCCTGCACCGGTTCCTGGCCAGCCTGGCGATCGCCGCCTTCATGTTCCTGCTGATCGGCATGCTCAAGAGCCTGGTCTACCAGCGGCCGGTTTGGCAGTCGGGGCTGCGTACGCTGCTGATGGGGGGCGCGGCGGCCAGCCTGGCGTTCCTCACCGGCTATCTGGCGCAGACCTGGTTCGGCGTGGCGCTGTGAGCCGACGCGCGATGCCGCCCTGCCTGCCTCATCGGGAGGCATCGCCATTGGCGTCGGGGTCGACGAACGCTTCGCGATGAAATGCCGCTGCGGCCTGCACCTCGGAGAGGCCTCGGCTGCCGGGTTCGGCAGGGGGGATGCCGGCGAGCACGGAGAGCACGCTGTGGGCTCCCCGCGACACCGCTTCAAGGTTGTAGCCGCCTTCCAGCACGAGGGCCAGGCGCCCCTCGCAGTGGCGGCGCGCCAGCGCCTGGAGGAGGCCGGTCATGGCCCCGAACCCGTCGTAGGAAACATTCAGGGCGAGGTCCTGCCAATGGGCGTCGAACCCTGCCGAGACCAGGATCAGATCGGGTTGGAACCAGTCCGCCGCCGGTGCCAGGATCTCGCGGAAGGCCGTCAGGTAGGCCTCGTCACCGGTGCCGCCGGGTACCGGCACGTTCACGGTGGTGCCCTCGCCGAGGCCCGCACCGGTCTCCTCGAGCCGGCCCGACCCCGGATAGAAGGGGGCGGCCCGGTGGATATCGAACAGCATCACGTCCGGGGAGGCCCAGAAGATCTCCTGGGTGCCGTTGCCGTGATGGGCATCCCAGTCGACGATCAACACCCGCTCGCAGCCCAGCGCTGCCTGGGCGTGGGCGGCCGCTACCGCCACGTTGTTGAACAGGCAGAAGCCCCGGGCGCGCACCGGCTCGGCATGGTGACCCGGCGGCCTCACCAGGGCGAAGGCGCTCTCGGCGCGTCCTTCGACCACCGCTTCGACGGCGGCGATGGCCGTGCCCGCCGCCACTCGGGCCGCCTCGATGCTGCCCGGCGAGACGGCGGTGGTGTCCACGTCGAGCCAGCTATTGGCTCCCTCCAGGCTGAAGATGTCGCGCAGGAAGGAGGTCGTGTGCACCCTGGCGAGTTGCTCATGGGAGGCCTCCCGGCCCGCCTCGAAGACCAGGCCGGGTATGGGCTCCCTCTCAAGCAGCTGGCGGATCGCCGTGAGGCGTGCGGGGTGCTCGGGGTATTTCCAGGGGATGGAGAGCCCGGCGAGCAGCTGGCGGATACGGCGATCCATGCGGTTGGGTAGAAAGGGAACATCGATACTCGGCTGATGCAACAGCATGCGTTCATCGTAGAAGGCGATGACTCTGTTCTGGTCGGCCACGGTCAGGCTCCCGGGAGCATGGCGGTAGATCACTGGGTGTCATCCAGTCTTCAGCATAGCCCCTATCGGTCGGCAGCTTCCCCATCGGCAACGCCTCGGATCGGCCGTGGCGTTGACGAGGTGAGGTCGGATGGGACTGGTCGACCCGGGGTGGCCGGCGTAGGCTGATTCGCAAGCCAACGCAACGGAGAGCGTGACATGGAACACTTCATGAGGGCCGCCCTGAACGAGGCGCGCAACGGCCTCGCCGAGGGAGGGATTCCGATCGGGTCCGTCCTGGTGCACCAGGGAGTGATCCTCGGCAGCGGCCACAATCGCCGCGTGCAACTGGGCAGTGCGGTGCTGCACGGCGAGATGGATGCCCTGGACAACGCCGGCCGCCAGCCGGCGGCGATCTATCGCGACTCGACCCTCTACACCACGCTCTCGCCCTGCGCGATGTGCACGGGCGCCATCCTGCTCTACGGCATTCCCCGGGTGGTGATCGGCGAGAACCGCACCTTCCTGGGTGAGGAGGCCCTGCTGCGGGAGCGCGGCGTCGAGGTCGAGGTGCTGCAGGATCCGGAGTGCATCGCGTTGATGGAGCGCTTCATCGCCACCTCCCCAGAGCTGTGGCACGAGGATATCGGCGAGTAGGAGACAACGGAATGGCGACCTCCTCCGACCTCAGCCTGTGGCTGACCGGTGATGTGATGACCGGGCGCGGCATCGATCAGATCCTGCCCCACCCCGGCGATCCCCGACTCTACGAAGGCTACATGGACTCGGCCGAGGGCTATGTGCGCCTGGCCGAGACGGCCCATGGGCCCATCCCCTATCCGGTCGACTTCGCCTATGTGTGGGGCGATGCCCTGGCGGAAGTGGCCGAACATGCCCCGGACCTGCGGTTGATCAACCTGGAGACCGCGGTCACCACCAGCGAGGCCGCCGAGCCCAAGGGCATCCACTACCGCATGCACCCCGATAACCTGCCGGTACTGGCGGCGGCGGGCGTGGATGCCTGCGCCCTGGCCAACAACCACGTGCTGGACTGGGGAGAGGCCGGCCTGCTGGAAACCCTCGAGGTCCTGGAGGCGGCGGGCCTGCGGCATGTCGGTGCCGGGCGGGAGCGCGACGAGGCCACGGCGCCACTCTGCCTGTCGACGCCAGGTGGGCGGGTGCGCCTGCTGTCCCTGGGCCTGCCGAACAGTGGCGTGCCGGAGCGCTGGGAGGCCACTTCCTCACGGCCCGGGATCGACCTGCTGCGCCGTCCGGGCGATGCCGGCGTTCGCGAGGTCGCCCGCCGGATCCGGCGGCGTGCGCCGGGCGAACTGGCCGTCGTTTCCCTGCACTGGGGCGGCAACTGGGGGTATGACCTCCCGGCCCAGCACCGCGCCTTCGCCCAGCGGCTGATCGACGACGCCGGCGTGGACCTGGTGTGGGGGCACTCCTCCCACCATCCCCTGGGCATCGAGGTCCACCATGGCAAGCTCATCCTCTACGGCTGCGGTGACCTGATCAACGACTATGAGGGCATCGGCGGGCACGAGAGCTACCGGGGCGAGCTGGTGCTGCTGTATTTTCCGGTGCTGCATCATGCCGATGGTCGGCTGCAATCGTTGACCATGGTGCCCATGCGGCGGCGTCGCTTCCGCCTCGAGCGGGCCGACGAGGAGGCGACGCGCTGGTTGTGCCGGATGCTCGACCGGCAAAGCCGCCCCCTGGGCACCCGGGTTCGGCTCGACCAGCGGGAGCGGCTGATACTGGACTGGCCGGGGAACGGCGAGTGAGCGGCGAGCGAGGCGCCTGACTCGCACAAGCGGCGAGTGGCGGGCCGTGCCAGACGGTCCAGTGGGCCTCGGACCTCGCCGGGGCACTGGTGGCCCGCCGTCGACGCCGCCTACCAGGTCTCGGCCTTGGCGCCACGGGCGGAGTTCTCCTGGGGCAGCAGGGCGGCATGGATCATCGCATTGACCGGAGTCGCCACCCCGGCGGCCCGGCCCAGGCGCACCACGGCACCGTTCTGGGCCTCCAGCTCCGAGGGGCGCCCCTCCATGATGTCGCGCTGCATGGAGGCGGTGCTCTGGGCCGGCAGCTCGTCGATGAAGGCCAGGGCCCGCGCCACGGCATCCGCCGGCAGGGCCACGCCACGGGCCCGGGCCACCGCCTCGATCTCGGCGAGGATCTGCTCGATCAGCCCGCGGGTCTCCGGCAACTGGCGGGTCACCCCCAGCGGGGCACGGGTGATGGCGCCGATGCCGCTCATGGCACAGATGAACAGGAACTTGCTCCATACCGCCACCTCGATGTCCTCGGGCATCTCGGCACTGACGCCGATGGTGCGGTCGAAGGCGGCCTTGAGACGCTCGGCGCCGGCCCGCTGGGCGGGCAGGCGGGTCCCGAAGCGCACGAAGGGGTCGACCCCGGCATGGCGGATCAGCCCCGGTGCCTCGCGCCAGGCGAGGATGCCGCACAGGCCATCCAGGACCGCCGTCTCGCCGAGCACCTCGCTGAGGGTGTCGGCGGCCTCCACCCCGTTCTCCATGGGCAGCACCAGGGTATCCGGACCGACCAGGGGGCGGATGGCCTCGGCGGCGGTCGGCACCTGCCAGGCCTTGACCGCCAGCAGCACCACGTCGACCACGCCGATCTCGGCCGGGTCATCGGTGGCGCTGGCCGGGGTGATGGCGACATCCCCCTTGATGCTGACGACCCGCAGGCCGTCGCGGCGGATCGCCGTCAGGTGCTCGCCGCGGGCGATGAAGGTGACATCCTCGCCGGCCTCGGCCAGGCGAGCACCGAAGTAGCCCCCCACGCCGCCGCTTCCCATGATCGCGAATCTCATCGGCATCCTCTCTGCTTGCTGCTGGGCTTCCGGTCATGGAGCATAGCCTGGCGTCGCCGCTCGGGCGACCGCCGGCTTGCCCGGGCCGGGGGGCTGGCGTTCGATCGGGGCGGGTCCAGCGCCCCATGATCGCCGAGACCCCGACACCGCCCCACCAGGGGGATCTTCACGTCTGTGCGCAGTGACGTCGAGACCGGCGATGCGCAGACGGCGGCGCGCATGCTCGCCCTGGCCGCCGAGCGTTCTGGGCGTGGAGTCGGCCCGCGAGGGGCTGGGCATCACGGTCTCGTACGGGGCGGATCTCGCGGCGATTCGCCGCGGGAAGGCCCGGGTGGACCATCGCGAGGCGAGCGGCTGGGGCGTGAGGCCGGGTATTCGCGCTACCGGGTGAGGGTGGCGCGGGTGGCGCGCGAGTACGGCCGGTAGCCGCGGGGCCGTCGAAGGACGGCAACTGCGCCTGCTGGGCGGTCTGGTCCTGCTGCCGGCAACCTCGGACGGGACACCTAGGTGTGATCTCTCGGTAGGTTGTTCATCCGGAACCTACCCGGACAATTGGAGGTGCGACCC
>NZ_JAUFPQ010000024.1 GCF_030409305.1 Halomonas maura | reverse complement strand
TGGATCTGCGACATCCTCGACACCCTGGCCGCCGAGACCGACACTACCGAGGTCGAGTCCGAAGTGCGCGGCAAGGTCGCCGAGCTGTGCGACCGCCACCCCGTCTATGCCAAGGCCGTTGCCGAGCAGGCCGGCACTACCACCGCGTGAGCCCGTTCCCGCCGGCCCCCGGCGGGACCCTCGAGGAGATTCCTATGCAACGTTATTCAGGCTTCGGGCTAGTCAAGCACGCGCTCAGCCACCACGAGAACTGGCAGCGCCAGTGGCGCAATCCCACGCCCAAGAAGGCCTACGACGTCATCATCATCGGTGGCGGCGGCCATGGCCTGGGGACCGCCTATTACCTGGCCAAGGAATTCGGCATCAAGAATGTCGCCGTGATCGAGAAGGGCTGGCTGGGCGGCGGCAATACCGCCCGCAACACCACCATCGTCCGTTCCAACTACCTGTGGGACGAGGCGGCGGCCCTCTACGAGCACTCCATGAAGCTGTGGGAGGGCCTGTCCCAGGACCTCAATTACAACGTCATGTTCTCCCAGCGCGGCGTGCTCAACCTGGGCCATACCCTGCAGGACATGCGTGACATCCAGCGCCGGGTCAACGCCAACCGCCTGAACGGCATCGACGGCGAGGTGCTCGACGCCAAGGGCGTCCAGGAACTGGTGCCGATCATGGACTGTTCCAAGAACGCCCGCTACCCGGTGCTCGGCGCCTCCTGGCAGCCGCGCGCCGGCGTGGCCCGCCACGACGCCGTGGCCTGGGGCTTCGCGCGTGCCGCCGACGCCCATGGCGTGGATATCCTGCAGCAGACCGAGGTCACCGGCTTCAAGATCCGTGACGGCCAGGTCTACGGGGTGCACACCAACCGCGGCGACATCGAGGCCAAGACCGTCGGCTGCGTGACCGCCGGCAACTCCGGCGTGCTGGCCGGCATGGCGGGCCTCAAGCTGCCGCTGGAGTCGCATCCGCTCCAGGCGCTGGTCTCCGAGCCCCTCAAGCCGGTGCTCGACACCGTGGTGATGTCCAACCACGTGCACGGCTACATCAGCCAGTCCGACAAGGGTGACCTGGTCATCGGCGCGGGCATCGACGGTTACAACGGCTATGGCCAGCGCGGCAGCTACCCCACCGTGGAGCACACCCTGCAGGCCATCGTGGAGATGTTCCCGATGTTCTCCCGGGTGCGCATGAACCGCCAGTGGGGCGGCATCGTCGACACCTGCCCGGATGCCTGCCCGATCCTCTCCAAGACCCAGGTCAAGGGGCTGTACTTCAACTGTGGCTGGGGTACCGGTGGCTTCAAGGCCACCCCGGGCTCGGCCCATGTGTTCGCCGCCAGCCTCGCCAAGGGCGAGATGCACCCGATCGCCGAGCCGTTCTCCATCGATCGCTTCAACACCGGAGCGCTGGTCGACGAGCACGGCGCCGCCGGCGTGGCCCACTAAGGAGATTCCGCCATGTTCTATATCCATTGTCCCTATTGCGGCGAGCTCCGGGAGGAGGAGGAATTTCATCCCAAGGGCCAGGCGCACATCGTCCGCCCCGCGGACCCCGCGGCCTGCAGCGACGATGAGTGGGGCGACTACCTGTTCTTCCGCGACAACCCCCGCGGCATCCACCACGAGCTGTGGGTGCACGCCGTGGGCTGCCGCAAGTTCTTCAACATCACCCGTCATACGGTGACCTACGAGATCCTCGAGACCTACAAGATGGGCGAGCAGCCGAGGTTCACCGCCGAGCATCCCGAGGGCCGGCCATCCCAGGACGGCGTCGATCCGGCATCGCTTCGTGAAGGAGTCCGCGCATGAGTCAGCTCAATCGTCTCGCCCGGGGCGGGCGCATCGACCGCTCCCGCAAGCTGAGCTTCACCTTCAACGGCAAGCGCTATCAGGGCCATGCCGGCGATACCCTGGCCTCGGCGCTGCTCGCCAATGGCGTCGACATCGTCAACCGCAGCTTCAAGTACTCGCGTCCCCGCGGCATCGTCGCCGCCGGCGCCGAGGAACCCAATGCGGTGGTCCAGCTCGGCAAGACCGAGGCGGGCCAGGTGCCCAATGTGCGGGCCACCCAGCAGGCGCTGTTCGACGGCCTGGAGGCGCGTAGCACCAACGGCTGGCCGAACGTCCAGCGCGACATGATGAGCCTGGTCGGCAAGCTGGGCGGCAAGTTCATGCCGCCGGGGTTCTACTACAAGACCTTCATGGCCCCGGCCTCCATGTGGATGACCTACGAGAAGTACATCCGCAAGAGCGCGGGCCTGGGGCGCAGCCCCATGGAGAGCGACCCGGACATCTACGATCACCTGCATCAGCACTGCGACGTGCTGGTGGTCGGTGCCGGTCCGGCGGGCCTCGCCGCGGCCCTGGCCGCGGCGCGCAGCGGTGCGCGGGTGATCCTGGTCGACGAGCAGGAGGAGATGGGCGGCTCGCTGCTGGATACCCGTGAGCTGCTCGACGACAAGCCGGCGGATCAGTGGGTCGCCGAGGCCCTGAAGGAGCTGGCCGGCCTGGACAACGTCACCCTGCTGCCGCGCACCACCGCCAACGGCTATCACGACCACCACTTCGTGACCCTCCACGAGCGGCGTACCGAGCATCTCGCCGAGACCGCCCCGCTCAAGGACGGTCGTCGCCAGGTGCGCTCGCGCATGCACCGCGTGCGCGCCGGCCGCGTCGTGCTGGCCACCGGCGCCCACGAGCGCCCGCTGGTCTATGCCAACAACGACGTGCCGGGCAACCTGCTGGCCGGAGCGGTCTCGACCTATGTCCGTCGCTATGGCGTCGTGCCGGGCAAGCGGCTGGTGCTCTCCACCAGCAACGACCATGCCTATCGCGCCGCCCTGGACTGGCTGGAGAGTGGGCACGAGGTGGTGGCCATCGCCGACGCTCGCGCAAACCCGGACGGCGAGCTGGTCGAACAGGCCCGGGCCCGCGGCATCCGTATCCTGCCCGGTAGTGCGGTGATCGAGGCCAAGGGTGAGAACCGGGTCAGCGGGGCGCGGGTGGCGAAGGTCGACCTGGACGGCTTCCGTGTCGCCGGCGCCGCCGAGACCCTGGATTGTGACACCATCGCCAGCTCCGGCGGCTACAGCCCGGTCATCCACCTGGCCTCCCACACCGGTGGCCGGCCGACCTGGCGGGATGACATCTTCGGCTTCGTGCCCACCCTGGTGAAGGGCGTGAGCGCGGCCGGCGGTGCCCAGGGCATCTATGCCACCGGCGAGGTGCTGGCCGACGGCGTCGAGGCGGGCCGCCAGGCAGCCACGGAAGCCGGCTTCTCGGCGGCCTCGGTGAGCCTGCCCGAGGTCGCCGTGCGTCGCGACGGCGCGGCCGTGGGCCTCTTCCAGGTGCCCCACGAGAAGCCGACCCTGCGTGCGCCCAAGCAGTTCGTCGACCTGCAGAACGACGTCACCGCGGCGGGCATCGAGGTGGCCACCCGCGAGGGCTTCGAGTCCATCGAGCACGTCAAGCGCTACACCGCCATGGGCTTCGGTACCGACCAGGGCAAGCTCGGCAACATCAATGGCATGGCCATCGCCGCCCGCCTGTTGGGTCGCTCGATCCCCGAGGTCGGCACCACGGTGTTCCGCCCGAACTACACGCCGGTGACCTTCGGCGCCATCGTCGGCCGTCACTGCCGCGAGCTGTTCGATCCCGAGCGTTACACCGCCATGCACCAGTGGCACGTGGAGCACGGCGCCGAGTTCGAGGACGTGGGCCAGTGGAAGCGCCCCTGGTACTTCCCGCGCAAGGTCAACGGCAAGACCGAGACCATGCACGAGGCGGTGGCCCGGGAGTGCCTGGCGGTGCGCGAGGCGGTGGGCATCCTGGATGCCTCCACCCTGGGCAAGATCGACATCCAGGGCCCGGACGCCCGCGAGTTCCTGGGTCGGGTCTACACCAACAAGTGGGCCAAGCTGGCCCCCGGCCGTGTCCGCTATGGCCTGATGTGCAAGGACGACGGCATGGTGTTCGACGACGGCACCACCAGCTGCCTGGGCGAGAACCACTTCCTGATGACCACCACCTCCGGCGGTGCCGCTACCGTGCTGGAGTGGCTGGAGCTGTGGCACCAGACCGAGTGGCCGGAACTCGACGTCTACTTCACCTCGGTGACCGATCACTGGGCGACCATGACCGTCACCGGGCCGGAAGCGCGCAAGCTGATGGCGGAACTCACCGACATCGACCTGGACAAGGACGCGTTCAAGTTCATGGATTGGCGCGAGGGCAGCGTGGCCGGCGTGCCGGCGCGGGTGTTCCGCATCTCCTTCACCGGCGAGCTGGCCTACGAGATCAACGTCCAGGCCAACTATGCCCTGCACGTCTGGGAGAAGCTGTTCGCCCACGGCGAGAAGTATGGCCTGACGCCCTACGGGACGGAAACGATGCATGTCTTGAGGGCGGAAAAGGGCTTTATCATCGCCGGTCAGGACACCGACGGCTCGGTGACCCCGGAGGACCTGGGCATGCAGTGGGCGGTCGGCTATGACAAGCCGTTCTCCTGGATCGGCCAGCGGGCGCTGACCCGGCCGGATACCGCGCGCACCGACCGCAAGCAGCTGGTGGGTCTCAAGCCCAGGGATGCCAAGGTGGTGCTGGAGGAGGGCGCGCAGATCGTCTTCGATCCGAACCACGCGATCCCCATGCCCATGGTGGGGCACGTGACCTCGAGCTACTACAGCCCGACCCTGGACTCCGGGTTCGCCCTGGCGGTGGTCAAGGGCGGTCAGCAGAAGATGGGCGAGACCGTCTATCTGCCCATGGCCGACGGCCAGGTCCATGAGGCCGAAATCGTCAGCCCCATCTTCCTCGATCCCAAGGGAGAGCGTCAGAATGTCTAACGTCGCAACCTTCGATACCCGTACCGAGGCCAAGATTCCGGTCGAGTCGCCGCTGGCCTATTCCTACCGTCGCTCGGGGGCCCCGGCCCCCACCGGCAAGAGCCGGGTGGTGCTGCGCGAGCGGCCCTTCCTCGGCCACCTGATCCTGCGCGGTGGCGCCATCGTCCTCGACGAGGCGGTGCGCCAGGTGCTCGGCGTCTCGCTGCCCGGCGAGCCCCAGGGGCTGGTCCATGACGCCGACGGCGAGCGCAGCATCCAGTGGCTGTCGCCGGACGAATGGCTGGTCATCGTGCCCGGTGGCGAGGAGTTCGAGCTCGAGAACCGGCTGCGCGCGGCCCTCGGCGATGCCCACTTCGCCATCAGCAACGCCGGCGGCGGCCAGACCCTGGTCGAGCTCGAGGGCGAGGCCGCGCGCGAGCTGTTGATGAAGTCGGTGATCTACGATGTCCATCCCAGCCACTTCCCGGTGGGCAAGGGCGTGACCACGGTCTTCGCCAAGACCACGGTCATCCTGCGCCGGCCCGCCGAGGATCGCTGGGAGCTGGTCGTGCGCCGCAGCTTCGCCGACTACACCTATCGCTGGCTGCTCGATGCCGGCGAGGAATACGGTATCGGCGTCGAGCGCTGATTCCGGTCCCTTCCTCACGTGTGTTTTCAGGCCGGGGCTCGCCCCGGCCTGCTTCGTCAGGAGACATCCCATGAGCCGTAATGCCGATACCTGGATCCTCACGGCCCAGTGTCCCAGCCGGCTGGGCACCGTGGACGTGGTCACCCGCTTCCTCAAGGAGAGCCGCTGCTACATCACCGAGCAGCAGTCCTTCGACGACCGCCATGCCGAGCGCTTCTTCATCCGCACCGAGTTCTATCCCCAGGACCCCGGGTTCGATGCCGAGGCCTTCCAGGCCGCCTTCGCCGCCCGGGCCGGGGAGTTCGAGATGGTCTTCGAGCTGACCGCCCCGGACGCGCGCATGCCGGTGGTGATCATGGTCTCCAAGGCCGATCACTGCCTGAACGACCTGCTGTATCGCTACCGCACCGGCCAGCTGCCCATCGAGATCCGCGCGGTGGTCTCCAACCATCCCGACCTCGAGTCCCTGGCCAGCTGGCATGGACTGCCCTACTACCACTTCCCGATCACCGCGGACACCAAGGCCGAGCAGGAGGCCCGGGTGTGGAGCGTGATCGAGGAGACCGGCGCCGAGCTGGTGATCCTGGCCCGCTACATGCAGGTGCTGTCCAGCGAGATGTGCGAGAGGCTCGCCGGCCGGGCCATCAACATCCACCATTCGCTGCTGCCCGGCTTCAAGGGCGCCAAGCCCTATCACCAGGCGTACGACAAGGGCGTCAAGCTGGTCGGCGCCACCGCCCACTACATCAACGACGACCTCGACGAGGGGCCGATCATCACCCAGGGCGTGGAAGCCGTCAGCCATGCCGACTACCCGGAGGACCTGGTGGCCAAGGGGCGCGACGTGGAGTGCCTGACCCTGTCGCGGGCGGTGGCCTACCATGTGGAGCGTCGGGTCTTCCTGCACAAGCGCCGCACGGTGGTGTTCACCCGCTAGACCGCGGGCGGCAGCGTCGCGTGCCGCTGACCCGGGCGGTGGCGGGGCGGTCCCCCTGGGGAGGGCCCGCACCGCCATCCCTGGCCACGGCCATGCCGGCCGGCGAGCTGGCCGGAAGCCGCTCATCGAACAGCCGCCAGCCCTCCTGGGCGGTGGTCGGCGGCACCCGTCACCCCGCAACGCTCCCGTCGAGGAGCGTTGTCTTTTCAAACTGTTACACGATCATGGTGAACCCTCGGGGGGAATGCCCGTCTCAGGGAGGCATTCACCGACGCATCTCAACGTAATTTCGGAGGTATTCATGCAACGATTCACCGCCCTGTTCTCCGCAGCCCTGCTCAGTGCCGGCCTGATGGGCTCCATGGCCCATGCTCAGGAGGAGACCGCCGGCACCGCCGAGCAGGCGCCGGCCGAGGCCCAGGCGCAGAACTTCTCCGATGACCAGCTGCAGAAGTTCGCCGATGCCTCCAAGGAAATCGCCGTGATTTCCCAGGACTACACCAAGCAACTGCAGAACGCCGAGGGCGACGAGGCACAGCAAGAGGTGCGCCAGGAAGCCAACGATAAGATGGTCGAGGCGGTAGAAAGCAGCGGTCTCGAGGTGGATACCTTCAACGCCATCGGCCAGTCGATCCAGCAGGATCCCGAGCTGATGCAGCGCGTGCAGGAGATGGCCCAGGGCAGCGCCGAAGGCCAGGGTTCCTGAGCCGAGTCCCGGGTCACGCCCGGGGCGACGCTAACCATCGACAAGGCCACCCCACGGGGTGGCCTTGTCGTGTCTGGGCAGGACGTCTCGCTGGCGGCGGGGCCTCAGGCCGGGCCCGAGCTCAGTCGTGGTGAAGCCTGGCGGTCCTCGCGCAACCCCCACGACAGCAGGGCGGCGGTGAGTCCCAGGCTGGCGAAGAGCAGGAAGGTGGTGTCGTGGCCCTCGCTCCCGATCAATCTGCCGGCCAGCGGGGAGCCGGCGACCTGGCCGACCGAGGTGGCGAGCAGCGGCCACACCGGCCCCAGCGAGGGGGCATCGACCATGATCTGGGTGCTCCTCACCAGGTAGAAGCCGGTCAGCGTCATGTAGCCGGCGCCGAACAGCGCCGCGGAGGCCAGGGCCAGGGGAAAGTGTCCGGGGGCCATGGCCAGCAGCGCCATCGCGGCGGCCATGACGATCAGGCCGAGGGCATGGCTCAAGGCCGGTCCAAGGCGCGAGATGAGGTCGCCGGCCCCGGCGCCCGTCAGCCCCCCCAGGCCGACCGCCAGCCACATCCAGGCGGCCTGGCGTGGCAGTAGGCCCCCGCCGGTGAGCACCGCGTCGGGGGCGAAGACCCAGTAGGCGGCGCTGACGATGCCCATGAGGCCGGCCAGGCCACTCAGCCGAACGATCCCCAGCCATTGCGTCCGGTTCACCCGCGGGGCCTCCGATCGGGACCGCGAGGTCGTGGCGAGGCGCTTGCCTCGTGGCAGATACAGCAGGGCGGCCAGGGCGCCCAGGGCCGCCAGGGCCGCGAACCCGCTATAGGCGCTTCGCCAGGCGTCCGCCCAGACCAGCACGGCGGGCATGGCCAGCGCGATCCCCAGACTGGTGCCCGCATTGATGATGGCGTTGACTCGGCCGCGCAGGCCGGACGGGACGACCCGGTGCACGGCCTCGGCCATGACCGGCGAGGATAGCCCGGTACTGATCCCGCAGGTCAGCACGCCGGCGGCGAGCAGCAGCGGCACGGGCGCATAGGCGATGGTCAGCAGCCCGACCGCGGCGAGGCAGGCGGCGGTCACCGCGCTGGCGCGAACCCCGGCGCGACGCGTCAGCCAGGGGGCGGCCAGGATCGCCACGACGAAGCTCAGGAAGGGCAGGGCGCCGATCACCCCGGCCATGGTCGGCGAGATCACCATCTCCCCGCGAATCGCGGGCAGGAAGAGCCCGAACACGAAGCGCGCCAGCCCGTAGGTGATGGCGATGAGCCCGCTGCCGAGGGTGGCCATGCCAAGCGGCGTCAGGGGTCTCATGGCTGGTGGCTCCGGGCGGCGGCGAGCAGGGCGTCGATCACCTCCCGGGTATCGGGCAGGGCCGTCCGTGCCCCGAGCAGCGCCACCGCCGTGTTGCTGCCCTCCAGCACCACGAAGAGCTGTCGAGCCAGGCCGTCCTCCCGGTTCAAGCCATCGCGTGTCAGCGCCGCCTCGAGGCGGGCCAGCAGGTCGGCCTTGGCGGTGGCCGCCAGGGCATGCAGCTCGGCGTTGTGCTCGGCGAACTCGCCCATGGCCTTGGCCATGATGCAGCCCTGCTGGCTGTACCGCTCGAGCCAGCGGCCATGGGCATCGACCAGGGCCTCCGTCACCTCGCCAGGGGGAGCGGACGCCGTCGCCGCCTCGAGGCTGGCAACGAAGCGCGCATGGCGCGCCTGCAGGACGGCGGCCACCAGGGCTTCCTTGGAGGCGAAGTGGTTGTAGAGGGTCATGCGCACCACCCCGGCCGCGGCCACGATGCGGTCGATGCCGGTGGCATGAAACCCCTGCTCATAGAAGAGGCGCTCGGCCGTGGCGAGCAGTTGGTCGCGCTTGGAAGCGGGCATCGTCGGGCTCCTTATGTAGACCGTTCTATCTAAATACATGGCCCCGTCCGTGTAAACCCCTGGCGCCTGTCTTGCCACCCTCGGTGCCCGTCGAGTCGCCGTCCGTCCTGGCCGGCATACGGCGCGCATTCCGCTTTACAGCGGGGGTGGGGCATTACAGACTGGGCACATCCTCAACGCGCGGGAGCAAGGGCATGGACGTGGAACTGCTGGAGATCCGCCAGCATCTGGGGCGCTTCCCGCCCTTCGATGGGCTCACCGACGAGCTGCTCGACGAGGTGGCCAGCCAGGTCGAGGTGGCCTATTTCAAGGCGGGCAAGGATATCCTCACCCTGGGGCAGGAGCTGCACGAGCTGTGCTATATCCGCAGCGGCGCCGTGGAGGTCTACCGGCGCGGCGGCGAGCTCTACAACCGCCGTGTCGAGGGCGATATCTTCGGCCAGTTCAGTCTGTTACGGAATCATCGGGTCCATTATCCCGTGCGGGCGATGGAAGACACCCTGATCTATTTCATCCCCGAGGCGGTCTTCCATCATCTCTGCAAGGTCGACGAGAACTTCGCCGAATTCGTCGAGCTGCTGCGTCCCCGGCTCGAGAGTGCGGTGGAGCAGCAGAAGAAGAACAACGACATGATGATCACCCGGGTGCGCAAGCTGGTCACGCGCTACCCGGTGATGGTCGAGGCCTCCACCACGGTTCAGGAGGCGGCCCGCCAGATCACCGACTACCAGGCCTCGGCGGTGCTGGTGCTGGATGCCCCGGGCGACAATCCCCGCTACACCTTCCGTGACAGCGAGAACCGCGCCTGGCAGCTGCGCGGCATCCTCACCGACAGCGACTTCCGGAAACGGGTGGTGGCCGAAGGGCGCTCGCCGGACACCCCGGTCGGCGAGGTGATCGGCAAGAATGTCATCGCCATCCAGTCCGACGAGTCGGTCCACGAGGCCATGCTGTGCATGCTGCGCCACAATATCCATCACCTGCCGGTCATGTATCGTCGCCGGCCGGTGGGCATCGTGCACCTCTCCGACATCATCCGTTACGAGACCCAGAGTAGCCTCTATCTGGTCAGCAATATCTTCCACCAGCCCAGCGTGGAGGGGCTGGCCCGGCTGGCCCCTGACGTCAGCGCGGCCTTCGTGCGGATGGTCGAGGAGGGCGCCGACTCGCGGATGGTGGGCAGCGCCCTGTCGACCATCGGGCGCAGCTTCACCCGCCGCCTGCTGGAGCTGGCCGAGGCCCGCCTGGGCCCTCCTCCGGTGCCCTATTGCTTCATGGCCCTGGGATCCATGGCGCGCAACGAGCAGTCCATCGTCACCGATCAGGACAATGCCCTGGTGCTGTCCGATGAGTTCGTGCCGGAGCAGCACGATGGCTACTTCCGCGAGATGGCCAAGATCGTCAGCGATGGCCTCGACGCCTGCGGCTACCCCTACTGCAAGGGCGACATCATGGCCACCAACCAGCAGTGGCGACAGCCGCTGTCGGTATGGAAGCGCTACTTCACCGAGTGGATCGAGCAGCCCAATCCAGAACGCCTCCTGCATAGCTCGATCTTCTTCGACCTGGACCCGGTCTACGGCGAGAACGTGCTGGTCGAGCAACTGCAGGACCTGGTGGCCCAGAAGGCCGCGACCCATCCACTCTTCCTGGCGGCCATGGCCCGCAATGCCCTCAATCGGACGCCGCCGCTGGGCTTCTTCCGCACCTTCGTGATGGAGAAGGACGGCAAGCACAACAACTCGATCAACCTCAAGCGGCGCGGCACCGCCCCCATGGTCGACCTGATCCGGGTGCATGCGCTGGCCTGTGGCTCCAACGCCCAGAACAGCTTCGACCGGCTCGACGACATCGACCGCACCCAGCTGCTCGCCCCCGGGGTCAGCGACCGGCTGCGCTATGCCCTGGAGTTCCTGTCGATGTCGCGCATCCACCACCAGGTCTTCGACATCCAGCACGATCAGGCGCCGGACAACAACATCGAGCCGGAGAACGTCACCAGCTCGGAGCGCCACAATCTCAAGGATGCCTTCCAGGCGCTGAGTCATGCCCAGAAGTTTCTCAAGTTCCGCTACCCGATGCCCTCACGGGCCAAGTGAACGAGGCATTGTGGATGCTGTTACGCCCCCGCAGGACGCAGATTCCCGACTGGACGAGCTATCTGGCGAGCCGGGCCGGTTTGGCCCGGGACAGGCGCCTGGCGCGGTTCTTCGCCGCCGGCGCACCGGCGCCGGAGACGCCCATTGCCGAGGCGCCACTGGTGGCACTGGACATGGAAACCACGGGCCTCGACCCCCGGCGCAACTCCATCGTCAGCATCGGGCTGGTGCCCTTCACGCTGGAGCGTGGCTTCCTCCGCGAGCGCCGCTACTGGATCGTGCGTCCCCGGCGATCGCTCAATGCCAAGTCCGTGACCTTTCATCACATCACCCACGCCGATATCGCCGGGGCCCCGGAGTTCGACGATGTCCTGGAGGACCTGCTCGATGCCCTGGCCGGTCGTCTGGTGGTGGTGCATTACCGTCACATCGAGCGACACTTCCTCAACGTGGCCGTCAAGGCACGACTCGGCCAGGGCGTCAAGTTCCCGGTGATCGACACCATGTCCCTCGAGGCGCGCATCCACCGCCAGTCGCTGCTGGCCCGTTTCAAGCGCTGGATCGGCCGCCCCCCGGCCTCCATCCGCCTCTACGACAGCCGGGCCCGCTATGGATTGCCGCCCTACCAGGGGCATCATGCGCTGACCGATGCGTTGGCCACCGCCGAACTGCTGCAGGCCCAGATCGCCCACCATTACAGTCCGGAGACGCCGGTGGGCACGATCTGGAGCTGATCAGTAATCGATGCCGCGTCGCGCCTGGAGGCCCGAGTTGAAGGCGTGACGCACCTCCTGCATCTCGGTGACGGTGTCGGCCATGGCCAGCAGGTCCCGGTGCGCGTTGCGCCCGGTGACGATCACCGTCTGCTCGGCCGGCCGTTGCGCCAGGGCGTGCCTGACGGTGGCGATATCCAGGTAGCCGAACTTGAGCATGTAGGTGATCTCGTCGAGCACCACCAGGTAGACCCCGGGGTCGGCGAGCAGGCGTTCGGCCTCGGCCCAGACCGCCCGGCAGGCCTGGGTATCGGCCTCGCGGTTCTGGGTCTCCCAGGTGAAGCCGGTGGCCATGATCGCCACCTCCAGGCGGGGGTCCTCGGCCAGGCGCTCGCGCTCGCCGCACTCCCAGACGCCCTTGATGAACTGCACCACCCCCACCCGGTAGCCATAGCCCAGGGCGCGGGTCACGGTGCCCCAGGCGGCGGTGGTCTTGCCCTTGCCGTTGCCGGTGAACACCAGCAGCTGGCCGCGCTGCTCGGTGGCCCGGGCCACCCTGTCGTCGACGTGGGACTTGAGTTTCTGCATGGCCTGGCGGTGGCGGGTCTCGCGGTCGCTCATCTCGACTCCCGGTGCGATACGTGAAAGGGGCAGCTTACGCCAGCCGTCCCCCGTCGTCAGCCGGTGCCTTCCGGCGGGAGACCCGGCGTTCGCGGCAGCGCTTCGTGGCCATGGCCCCGGGGGCGGACATCCTCTCCCGAGGGGCAGGCGTCGGCCGTGCTCGCGACATCGCGGCGGGGGCGGGCGACGGTCGCAGGATGCGCCTGAGTCGACTGATGGGATGGGCGATGGATAAGTGAAAATATTTCATGGAACGTGCCGCTGACAGCCGGGCTCCGGCTCGCCAGAATCCGGACAGGCCTACCGGATTGAGTCGACCCCGTGATGATCCTGCGCCCCGCGGAGACCCGCGACCTCGCCGCGCTCTACCGTCTCGAGCAGGTCGCCTTCAGCGGCGACCGCTTCAGCCGCCGCCAGCTCTGGCACCTGCTCAACCGCGCCAATGCCCTGACCCTGGTGGCCGAGGCGGCCGACGGCCGGCTGCTGGGTTACGGGACATTGCTGTTCCGCCACGGTAGTGGCCGGGTGCGGCTGTACTCCTTCTGCGTGCATCCCGAGGCCCGTGGTGGTGGCCTGGGGCGTCGCATGCTGCAGTGGCTCGAGGACGCCGCCGGCCGGCGTGGCTGCGACTGGCTGGTGCTGGAGGTGCGGGCCGACAATGCCCCGGCCCTGGCGCTCTACCGCGGCATGGGCTTCGCCCCCTCGGACTGGCTGGGGGACTACTACGAGGACGGCTGTGCCGGCTGGCGCATGGTCAAGCCGCTGGGCCTGGCCCAGGCGGGCTAGCGGGATCTCGCCGGCGCGGCCGCTAGGTGTGATCTCTCGGTAGGTTGTTCATCCGGAACCTACCCGGACAATTGGAGGTGCGACCC
>NZ_JAUFPQ010000023.1:344733-505555 GCF_030409305.1 Halomonas maura | reverse complement strand
TCAATCAACAGGATACGCCACCCTTCCTACCTTCTCCCGTACACCAGAAATCACCATAGCTCCATCACTGATCTGCTGGTAGGGATCTATGCCAGCGTAATCACCAAACGGCAGCAGGTCTTCTCCCGTACGCTCGCGAGCTTTGGGAGACTCGGGCAGCGGCGGAATAGATTCGGCACGATAGGCGCCAGACGCCGATGTAGAAGCTGAAACCGTTATACCGCCCCCTCAGCAAGCTGCTCACGATACCGCGACATCTCGATTTTCCCGAGCATAGGCGTCAGTCGGCACTGCTGCTTTTGCCAGGGATAATCCATCTGGGCCTTAAGCAGGGCGGCACCCTCTCCTTCTTTCCAGGTCTCGATATCGAGATCACGCCAATACCGCGGGTCACGCCCCGTCTGGCGGTCATGCTCTGCGGTCACAGGATCGCGGTCCCGGAAGGGCTCCAGACGAGGCACATCAGGCAGGGGCTGGGAGACATCCATATAGCGTTGCAGCATATCCCACTGGGCGTGCACCTCCTGCTTGTGCGTCACCGTCTGGCTGAACGAAGTATGGTGGAACTCCTTCCCCGTGTAGCGATGCACCAGCATCAGCTTGTAAAACACCCCGCCACGCTGGATAACGCGCTCGACATAGCCATCGAATTCGACAAAAGGGGCGACAAGGGGAGTTTTCTTCTTTCCTTGGGCCATGCTTACACGGCCGGTGCAGCGGTTGAATTCGCTACACCTATCCTCGGTGTAGCGATCAAAACGATTTTCAAACCATCCGTGTAAAGGCTTGAAAAACCTAGCAATGAGACCCATTAAGGGCTGTGTCGTATAAACTGCTAAAATGCTAGATGCAATAACCCCAGATATAATTATTAATACGTATCCAAAAACAACAGCACCTGATGTTTCCTGGAATGATTTAAAAAATTCGCCAGAAAGATATACAACCATCCCCAGCAATAAAAACCACCACACGACAGGCACTGCCATTAGCAGAATGGACAATCCAGCTTGACTTTTTAGGAAACGAATCCACTGGTGATCCCACCACCAATCTTTGGATTGATAAAACTCCGAATCTTCTTTTTCCTGATACTGAACCAACTCGGCATCTTCACAGAGCTGCTGCTGGGGATCGATACCGGCATAGTCACCAAACGGCAGCAGGTCTTCTCCCATCCGCTCACGAGCTTTGGGAGACTCGGGCAGCGGCGGAATGGCCTCGGCACGATAGGCGCCAGACGCCGATGTAGAAGCTGAAACCGTTATACCGCCCCCTCAGCAAGCTGCTCGCGATACCGCGACATCTCGATTTTCCCGAGCATAGGCGTCAGCCGGCACTGCTGCTTTTGCCAAGGGTAGTTCATCTGAGCCTTGAGCAGGTCGGCGCCCTCTCCTTCTTTCCAAGCCTCAATATCCAGATCGCGCCAGTAACGAGGGTCGCGCCCCGCCTGGCAGTCATGCTCTGCGGTCACAGGATCACGGTCCCTGAAGGGCTCCAGACGCGGCACATCGGGCAGGGGCTGAGAGACATCCATATAGCGCTGCAACATGTCCCACTGGGCGTGCACCTCCTGCTTGTGCGTCACTGTCTGGCTGAACGAAGTATGGTGGAACTCTTTCCCTGTGTAGCGATGTACCAGCATCAGCTTGTAGAACACCCCGCCACGCTGGATAACGCGCTCGACATAGCCATCGAACTCTATAAAGGGGGCCACAAGGGGAGCTTTCTTTTTTCCTTGAGCCATGCTGACAAACCCAGTTTGGCGGTTAAATTCACTGCAGCGATCTTCGGTGTAGCGATCAAAACGATTTTCAAACCATCCGTGTAAAGGCTTGAAAAACCTAGCAATGAGAACCATAAGAGGCTGTGTTGTATAAACCACCGCAATACTGGACACAACAAATCCTAAAACAAGAATCAAGATATATCCTAAAAAAACAGCGCCTGACTTTTCGGAAAAAAAATTAACAAAGGTGCCAGACAGGTATAGAGTCCCCCCCAACAATAATAGCCACCACACGACAGGCACTGCCATTAGTAGGATGGACAATCCAGCTTGACTTTTAAGGAAACGAATCCGCTGGTGATCCCACCACCAATCTTTGGATTGATAGAACGCCGAATCCTCTTGTTCCTGATACTGCACCAATTCAGCATCTTCACAGAGCTGTTGGTGGGGGTCTATACCGGCATAGTCACCGAACGGCAGCAGATCTTCTCCCCTTCGCTTTCTGGCCTTGGGTGGTTCAGGCAACGGCGGTATAGCATCGGCACGATAGGGCGCCGTCTCATAGGACGATGCTTGCAGACTCATAACCTTACCTCCACCTCAGTGATCGACCAGTAGGGAGTTGTCTCTTGCCCCATAAACATTGATGCCATCATGTCTATTATCGGGTTTTGGTAGCCGGTTTCGACCTCAGGCGGCTGGCGATGGTCACTGGCCTGATAAGCCTCATAGCTCTCCAAAGTAGGGGTCGGCAATACCATCGAGCCAAGTTCAGTATCAATACGAGCCTGCACGGCCACTCTAAGGGCACCATTACGCATTTTGCTGCCAAAGATACCGGAACTGTGTGAAGGCATCACCTCTCGATGCGCCAGGAAGCGGACAGCACTTTGTTCGGGCAGCACCTGCCGCTTCTCGACACGGCGCAACTCCCTCACCTTATCGACGAAAAGCGAACTGGTGCTGCTATAACCGGCACTGGTAGTACTCAGGTTGTACTCCAACTCTTGAACCTGCAGACGAAGCGACTCACCGATACGAAAACGACTTATCAGCGGTGTGGTCACCGTCACCACATAATCCTGAGGCGAGATATCATCGATCTGTCCGGCACCATCATGGCGCAGGGCGTCAACCTCGTCTCGAGGCATTTCGGCAACACTCTGTGCCTGTACCTGAACTGGACAGAACCGAGTCAGTAACTGCGGATAGTAGGTCTGATCGTCAATGCCCACGACGTCTTGATCAGGGTAGGTGCCGAGCGGCCCCTGCTTGAGCAGTCGCTCCAATGGATCGTCTTTGGCAAAGCCGGCATAACTACCGCCGCCAAGTGCCATCCCCAACCCAAGCAACACCCAACCCCAGCCTGGCACCATTAACAAGCCAGCCATCAACGGAGCGGCCAGGAAGAGAGCGCCACCTGCCATGGCGATGCCATGCCCCAAGGCAGCGTCGAAATCGCCTTGAGAAAGACTGTTGCGAAGCTCCCAGCCGCTGACGCCCACAGCTATCAAGCCAGCACCGAAGTTGAAAAGACCAATAGTTCGGACGACTGTGCCGGCACCGACCCGAGTCAGTCTGGCTCCTATCAGCGGCCAGCGTTTCATATCGAACAATTGCCGTTGGATAAACATACCTGTTGATGTTGTTGAATTGGGATACAACAGACTATGTAGCTTCATCCAAGCGGCGGTCAGGTCTGCCAAGCTTCCCAGAACTTTGGCACCGTGGTCAGGATAAGAAAAATTATCTTGCTTGTATGCTCGACTAGCATTAGATATTTCAGCAAAAAGGTTATAAATGGCCATCCCTATAAGCATCCCAGACATAGCTGGCCCATCAACCACGGCGTTAGCGCCTTCAGCCAAGTGCAGGCGTAAAGCACTGAATTTGAGTGCCTCGGGATGATCTACCGGCAGCACAAATACCAGGGTATGACCCGCCGCTTTGCGAATAGCTTCCTCAAGCTCATCGGCCATGCGTGACGGGCTGGTGGAAGCCAAAAGCTTGCCTCCTGCTCCACGCTGATCGGCATACAGATAGTGCTGGTTGCGGGTCATTGCACTGCTCTGACGATCGGAGGGAGTAAGGCCCCAGCGCAGATTCTTGCCATGCACCCCCACGATGACATAACGCGTATGATCCACGGCACCGCGAGGCATAACCTGAAGCTCTCCGTTCAGATTACGATTGATCAGGTTGGCATGTAACCCGACGGCCGTGAAAACACGCTGAAACTTGATGACTTCCACATCTTCCGCAAGCTGACTGGCGGCCTTCAGCACTGCCTGGCTCCACTTGTCCAGCACGTTGTTGAGCAGCCCACTCACTCTGCCTGCATAGACCACGGAAACATGGGCCAAGGGGGAAGCCGATGCGTATTCATCCTCGGATGACTGCGCGATGATGCCAAGTGACTGCAGACCAAGCCCCTCGATCTGTTTGTCATTTATCTCGCTATCATCATTGGCCAACATCTCAAGAAAATCTTGACGGAATCTACCGCTGCCATCGTTGTTGTTATCCGCGTCAGAACTTCCCTGGGATGCCTCCGCCTCACTCCACAGGGCAAGCATCTCTTCATCGGTCAGCAGCCTATTGAGAAGGCCCGGCATTCTTCCCGCGACCTCTCGATCTCCCTGGTCACGCAGGATACCGGGAAGTTGCTGCAGAACGCCGAGCAGGTCCCCGCAGAGGGCATAGCTTTCACAAACCCCAAGCCCCTCGTGACTGGTGAAGTCGCGCAATATAGGTGTTAGCTGACTTCCTTGAACCAGCATTTCGATAGCATCGATTCGTTGCTTGATGTTGGCTAGCGCCTGGTCGCGCTCTGCCTGATCAAGCACCTTATCCAGTTCGGCTTGATCGATGGCCTCTCGATATTTCTCAAGCCCACTCGCTTGACCATTCGAACGCTCCTCGAAGAGTGCCTGCCGAACCAGCTTGGCCGAGTGACCTAGGGATTTGTCCTGCAGGGTGCTGTCCAGACCGTCCAGATAGTGCATGGCCAAGTGGAGTTGGACCAAGGCATGGCGTAGCCGGAACAAAGGATCGGGCAAGGCCAACGCCACTATGCCGGGCGTGGAGCGCAGGCCCTCTAGCAGATCCTCGCTGGCTGCAGCATCGAGTGTGAGTGTCTCGGCACGCTGGGTTTCACCGGCTTGCGCCCACAAAGCCTTCAGACGCTGGCAGAGATCATCGTCGTTCGGTTCGTTATAGTCCGGCGTGAAATCCGCAGGGTTGGTGAGCATTAATTCGATGCCCAGGTCGCGCTGTCGCACCTCTGGGGCCGACTCGACACGTTGCGCGGAAGAACCGTTGGCAAAGGTAAGAGATGTCACCAGGGCCGCAGGATAAGCCTGGCCCACAGATACGGTGCGTTTCGTCAAATCGCTTTCATGCTGCTCGAGCCATTCGATCCGCGGCCAACTCCAGGCGATCTCGCTATAGGCAACACGTACCTCCTGAAGCGTCGACTGACCCTGCAGCAGCACCGGCAGCAGTACGTCGGAGAGCCATTGCCCCTCACTGTTGCGGTCGTTGGGAACTGCTCCGTTCTCGGCTTCACGACGATACCTTGAGACATCGACATCGCTCAGTTGCCCCATGACATCGACTTCGAGTTCTCTCCATAACTTGCCACGCAGGAACACGTAGAGATATCCAGGCCGCAGCATGGCCACTGACTTGCCGGTGTAGGTCGTGACACCCTGATGGGTGGAGGGCACTTCCCCGCTCAGCTCGGCCAGAGGACGCACACGTATCAGTGTATTGTCCTGGTAGCTGTCTTTTTCTTGAGTGGTTCTGGCCCCTTCCAGCAAGGGAATAAGAATCTCACCTCCCTGGCGCTTGGGGATCGTCAGCACCAAGGAGCCGTTCTCATCATCCTTGTACTCGGTGCGGCGTCGGGTGCCGAGGTCGATCTCTTCGTCCTGGAGCGATTTAAGTTCTTCGCTCATGTCGGCTCTCCTTCGCTATGCGAGTGGCCCTTGTGCAGACGTACTTGCCCGGCAGGTTCTCCACCACCGATAACATCGACAATCAGCTCCTTCGGGCCCAGCTCCTCGAAGGGTATCAAGTCGCTTTCCTCGGTGGGCGACTGGCTAGACGCCTTTATTCGATTGTGTCCAACCTCAGTGGCTTCCCCCGGCAACAGCGGCGCCTGGGCGCCCTGACCGGTGCCGCTACCGGGGCTGCCGCCGGCGTTCACCTTGACGCTGGGGCCGCTGATGGTGATGCCGCTGCCGTCAACCTTGAGGAAGCTGCCGCCGGCCTTGAGGGTCAGCTCGCTGCCGGCTTCCATGACCACCTTCTGGCCGGCCTTGATGTGCAGCTCGCGGCCGCTCTCGGTGAGCCAGGCCTGGCCGGCGCTCAAGTGCAGGCTGCCGTCGATGGTCAGGTGCTGGGCGCCGTCGCTCTTCTCGCGGCGCTCGCCGTGCACGCTGTGATGATCGTCGCGGTCGATCTCCGTGATGCGGTCGCGCTTGACCTTGAGATCGCTGTCGCGGCGGATCTCCTCGGTGCGGTCGTTCTCGGTCAGCAGTTCCAGATCTTTCTGGGCGTGCCACCAGATCTGCTCCTGGTCGTGCTGATCCTCGAAGCGCAGTTCGTTGAAGCCCTCGCCCTGGTGGGTCTGGGTGCGCAGCACGGTGCGCGTCTTGTGCTCCGGCAGCGAATACGGCGGGGTATTGACCGCGTGGTAGGTGCGGCCGGTGATCAGCGGCTGGTCGGGGTCACCTTCCAGGAAGGAGACGATCACCTCGTGGCCGATGCGCGGAATCGCCAGCATGCCGTAGCCGCCGCCGGCCCAGCCCTGGCTGACCCGCAGCCAGGCGCTACTGGTTTCGTCACCTGGTGCGTAGCGGTCCCAGGGGAACTGGCAGCGCACCCGGCCGTGTTCGTCGCAGTGGATCTCTTCGCCCTCGGGGCCGACCACGAAGGCCACCTGGGGGCCATCGACACGCGGCCTGGGCTGGGGCTCGGGGCGCCAGGCGGCGTCGTCCGGGGTCAGCGTCAGGGTGTTGTGATAGCGGGTCATGGCTTCCGACCCTGACTTTCCGTCCTGGCCCCGCAGGCCATCACGATCACTGGCCGTAATACCCACGGCATCGTCTTCCAGCGCCTGGGGCTGCTCGCCCTGGTGGACCACCTTGATGACCTGCCAGCCGCGGTTGAAGTCGGCGACGTCGTGGTCGGCCAGGGTAAAGCGCGCGCGCGGGGAAAGCTCCGGCAGGTCGCTCTCGCCCTCGAGGGTCAGGGCGTCGTGGCGCAGGTGCTCGAGGCGGTGGCGGGTAAAGGCCTGGCCCGAGGCGTCGGCCTTGTAGCGGCCCGGGTAATCGTAGTGCTCGTAGTCCGCTCGTTGCGAGTGGGCTTCCAGCCCCGGTGCCTCCCGCTCGTGCAACTGACCGTAGGCAGGCTGTTTAAAGCTGTAGTCCTTGAGCTGGGCGCGGGCCGGGCGCACCCGGGCGGTCTGGGTCAGCCGGCGCAGGTGGCGCTGGGGCGCGCTGCCGCCGGCGCGATGGTGATAGGTGCGCTCGCCGAGCCCGGTGAGCACCTGGGGGTCGTCGGCAAACACCAACCGCTGGGCGCCGAGGTCGGCATCCTCGAATTCATGGAAGTAGAACAGCCCTTCCTCGGCGGCCAGCCGTTCGATGAAGTCGAGGTCGGTCTCGCGGTACTGCACGCAGTACTCGCGTTCCTCGGGCTCGCGGGTCACCGCGAAGGCCACATCACGAAGGCCGCGCTCCTCGCACAGGGTGTTGAGGATCGTCAGCGGCGAGACGCGCTGGAAGATCCGCGAGTTCTGGCGCAGCGAGAGGCGCCACAGCGAGGGGCGGATGACCGCCTCGTAGTGGCTGCGGCGATGGCCGCGGTCGCCGCGGCCGAACTCGGCGACGATGCCGTGGACCCGCCGCTGGGCCACGCCACCCTGCCAGACGGTGAGACTCGCCGGGCGGTCGAGCAGCGTCTCCGGCGAGAGATCGGCGGCGCGACTGGCGAAGCGCACGCGCAGGTGGAAGGGTGCCGAGAGCGCCTCTTCATGGGTGAAGTCGATCACCGCCAGCTCGGCCTGGCCTGGGCCACGAGGGAGACCGGCAAGGCTCAGGGTGAACTGGAGTCCCTTGGGCTGAAGCATGGCATCCCTCCTGGAGGCCGTATCCGTTCCGTGGTCCGCCAGCGCCAGACGGCCAACGGCATCGGTAGGTTACGCGCTCGCGTCGCCAAGACAAGGCGTCGTCGGCATGCGTAAGCGATCGCTTACAAGGAAGATGGGCAAACGCTGACGCATGCCGCCGCCAGGGCCGGAGCCCTGGCGGCGGGATCGGTGCCCGCCGGCGCGAGCATTGGCGTGGGCACCGTCGGTGACGCGAGGCCTCAGGCCTCGATGGGGGCGCGCCAGTCGTCGGAGCCGGAGGTGCCGGCGACGGTGTGCTCCCAGTCGATCTTGCGGTAGGCCAGGGAGACATCCATCAGCTGGGTGAACTCGGACTTGTTGATGTCCTGGGCGTGGGGCATGCGCAGGTTGATGTCGACGATGGTGGCGTCGGTCAGGGTGGTGGTGAAGAAGTGCTCCTGCTTGCCCTCCACGGAGGTGCGGTACCACTTCAGCTCGACGTTGGGCAGCATCTCGCCGGAGGCCAGGGCGTTGTACATCAGCGGCACGGCCTTGTTGAGGGCCACGGTGAAGATGAACGGCTTGTGGGCACGCTGGCCGGAGGGCTGGCCGGACTGCGGGTCGGTGGGGACGGTGACGATGTGCTTGAATTCCTGTACCAGCATCTGGTCCTCGTGGCCCTCGACATAGATGTTGCCGACGGACTCGGGGGTGAAGGCACCGGCGGTGATGTTGCCCTGGGTCTGGCCTTCGATGCTGATATAGCACGGGGTAGGCATGAGTCTGCTCCTTGACGATGAATGACGATGTCCGATGGACACCCCTGAGGGAGCAGGCGGCATGCCAGTCACTGGTTAACGTTTTTATTTCAGTTGCTTATGGGTTCTTTGCGGCAGGCGGCGAGGTTTGGTTAGGCAACGTCTTGCCCCAGGCGGGCAAGAACTTGCCCCGCTGGCAAGCTCTTGCCCGCCCGGGCAGGGGCCGGGTGCGAGGCATGTCTCAGTAGTTGGGCCAGACGCCGGGCGTGGCCAGTTCCAGGAGGTGGCCATCGGGGTCCCGGAAGTAGAGGCTTTCCCCGCCCCGTGGCCAATGGGTGCGGCCCTCGATCTCGACGCCGTGGTCGGCCAGCTGGGCCTCCCAGGCCGGCAGCTGTTGGGCGGTGATGGCGAAGGCCATGTGCACGCGGCCCTGGCCGTCGTGGGGGGGAATGGTGCCCATCTCGTCCGGCAGGACCACGGTCTCCAGGGTCTCGCCATGCAGGAATACCAGCAGGACCGAGCCGCCACCGGCGTCGTAGGCGGTGAAGCGGTGGTCCGCGGTGAAGGGGGTGAGTCCCATCACGCCCTCGAAGAAGACGCGAGCCCGGGGCATGTCCTTCACGTAGAGCGCGGTTTCCAGTACGCCGTTCAGGCTTGGCATGCATTGCCTCCCTAGCTGCTGCAGATGCCGTTCTGCCGTTCACCGGCAGAGGTTTGCCTATATTCAATCTAGCAGCCGTTGCGCCTTGCGGATGAGTGAAAGTGGCATACGCTGAACATGGCGCCGGCCCCGGGGAATGCCACGGGGCAGGCCGTCTGCTGGTGGCGATGCCGCCTCCACCACGAACCGCTCCTATCTCCCGAGGGACAAGACCATGAGCCTACGAATCGGCAGTACCGCACCGGACTTTACCGCGGAAACCACTCAGGGGACCCTGCACTTCCACGAGTGGATCGGCGATGGCTGGTGCATCCTGTTCTCGCATCCCAAGGACTTCACGCCGGTATGCACGACGGAGCTCGGCTACATGGCGAAGCTGAAGCCCGAATTCGACAAGCGGGATACCAATATCATCGGCCTGTCGGTGGACCCGGTCGACAACCACCAGGCCTGGTCCAAGGATATCGAGGAAACTCAGGGCGCAGCGCCCAACTATCCGATGATCGGCGACGACAGGCTCGAGGTCGCCAAGCTCTACGACATGTTGCCGGAGGACCTCGAAGGGAACGCAGAAGGGCGTACCCCGGCGGACAATGCCACGGTGCGTTCGGTGTTCATCATCGGGCCGGACAAGAAGGTCAAGGCGATGCTGACCTATCCCATGACCTCGGGGCGCAACTTCGACGAGGTGCTGAGGCTGCTGGATTCCATCCAGCTGACGGCCGCCCATACCCTGGCGACACCCGTGAACTGGCGCCCGGGCGAGGATCTCATCATTCCGCCCTCGGTCAGCGACGAGGAGGCGCGGCAGAAGTATCCGCAGGGCTTCACGACCCTGAAGCCCTACCTGAGAACGGTCAAGTCACCGGTCTGAGGGCCCGCCTAGCCGGCCACCCAGAACCACCAGACGATCAGGGCGATCAGCGCGAGGCCGGCGAGATTGACGATCCAGCTCATGCGGGCGACTCCTGTGGGGTAGTGGCCGGGGCAGGGGAATCGCTCGCGCGGCTTGGAGCGAACAGGCGCAGGCGATTGGCATTGCTGACCACGGTGATCGATGACAGCGACATGGCGGCGCCGGCGATCATCGGCGAGAGCAGGGTGCCGGTCAGGGGATAGAGCGCCCCGGCGGCGATGGGGATGCCCAGGGCGTTGTAGCCGAAGGCGCCCACCAGGTTCTGCTTGATGTTGGTGAGCGTCGCGCGGCTGATCTCGATGGCGGCGGCGACCCCATGCAGCGAGCCGCGCATCAGGGTGATGCCGGCACTCTCGATGGCCACGTCCGTGCCCTGGCCGATGGCGAAGCCGACGTCGGCCCGGGCCAGGGCCGGCGCATCGTTGATGCCGTCGCCGACCATGCCCACCACCTCGCCGACGGCCTGGCGCCGCTCGATCTCGGCGTGCTTGTCCTCGGGCAACAGGTCGGCGTGGAAGTCGTCGATGCCCACCTCGGCGGCGATGGCGGCGGCGGTATGGGCGTTGTCGCCGGTGAGCATCACCACCCGCAGGCCATCGGCCTGCAGCCGCCGGATCGCCGCGACGGTGTCATGACGCAGCGGGTCACTGATGCCGAACAGGGCGGTCAGGGTCCCGTCGACGGCCAGGTAGACCACGGTGCGGGCCTGGTCTTCCAGTTCGCCGGCGATCTCGCGGCCCGCCGTAAGGGCAATGCCGGCGTCCTCCAGCAGTCGGGCATTGCCCAGCAGCAGCGGCCGGCCGTCGGCGGTCGTCGCCGTGACGCCGCCGCCGGTGACGGTATCGAAGCCCGTGATCTCGGCGGGGGCGATGCCCTGTGCCTCGGCATGCGCCATCAGCGCCGCGGCCAGCGGGTGCTCGGAGCCCCGTTCCAGGGCCGCCACCAGGGCGAGGGCCTGCCGTTCGTCCCCGTCGAGGACCTCGGCCTCGGTGACCCGCGGCCTGCCCTCGGTGAGGGTGCCGGTCTTGTCCACCACCAGGGTGGTGAGCCGGCTGGCGGTCTGCAGGGCCTCGCCGCTGCGCACCAGCACGCCGTGCTCGGCGGCCTTGCCGACCCCGATCATGGTGGAGATCGGCGTGGCCAGGCCCAGGGCGCAGGGGCAGGCGATGATCAGCACCGTGGTGGCGGTGACCAGCATATGGATCACCCGGGGCTCGGCGCCGACGTTGAACCACACCAGCGCGGTGATCACCGCGATGATCATCACCGAGGGCACGAAGAGGCTCGACACCCTGTCGGCCAGTTGGCCGATGGGCGGCCGGGAATTCTGGGCGCTGGCCACCTGTTCGGTGATCCGGCCGAGTCGCGTGTTCGCCCCGACCCGGGTGGCGCGGTAGACGAGGCCGCCCTTGCCGTTGACGGTGCCGGCGCTGACCTCGTCGCCCTGGCCCTTGGCCACCGGCAGGGGTTCCCCGGTGAGCATCGACTCGTCGATATGGCTGTGGCCCTCGGTCACCTCACCGTCCACCGGCAGGCGTTCGCCGGGGCGTACGCGGAGTCGGTCGCCCTCGCGCACCGCGTCGATGTCGACCTCGCGTTCCTCGCCGTCGCGGATCACCCGGGCGGTCCGGCTCTGCAGGTCGAGCAGCCGCTTGAGGGCCTCGCTGGTGCGGCCGCGTGCGCGCAATTCCAGGGCATTGCCCAGCAGCACCAGGCCGATGACCATCGCCGAGGCCTCGAAGTAGATGCCCCGCGCCGCCTCGGGCAGCGCCGGCCCGACGGCCACCACCGCCATGGAGTAGAGCCAGGCGGTGCCGGTGCCCATGGCGATCAGGGTGTCCATGTTGGCCTGGTGGTGGCGGAGGTTCTTCCAGGCATTGACGAAGAAGTGGCGGCCCGGCCCGGCCATGACACCAAGCGTCAGCACACCCACCGCCAGCCAGTAGAGGCGGCCGGCGCCCAGCGGCTGGGGATGATGGACGAACATGCTGGCCATCAGCGGCACGGCCAGCGCCAGCGACAGGAGGCTGCCCCGGATGCGCCGGCGATACGTCGCCTGGTCCTTCTCCGCCCGGGCCCGTTCCGCCTCGCGCATGTCGACGATGGGCTCGGCGCCGTAGCCCACGCCCACCACCGCCCGAACCAGCGCGTCCGGGTCGGCATCGCCGCGCACCTGGGCGGTATGGGTGCCGAAATTGACGGATGCCGAGACCACGCCGGGCGTTCGCGCCAGGGCCTGCTGCACGGTCCTGACGCAGCCGGCGCAGCTCATGCCGCTGATCGACAGCCGCCGGGTGGTGGCGCGGCCGGTGTCATCGGGAGGTGCCGCCGTCTCGATGGTCCCCCCCGGTGGCCCGTCGTCGTGCTCGGCAGCCGGCGAGGCGCCGTCGTCAGGCGGGTAGCCGGCAGCCTCCAGCGTCTCGTCCAGGGCGGTAACCGAGAGGGCGGTGACGACCTCCAGGCGTTTCTCCGAGGGGATGCCGGTGACCTCGGCCGTCGCGTCGCGGGCCTGGATGGCCTGGCGCATCCTGCTTACGCAACCCTGGCAGCTCATGCCGGGGATGCGACGAGAATGCTCGACAGGGACGTTCATGACACCTCCTTGTCCGGTTCCCCGCCGCGAGCGTCCCGGAAGTGGGTGAGGGGTTCCGGAAAGCTCTCGATCAAGCGGCACAGGCTGTGGCCATCCGGGGTGCCGTCGGGCATGTCGGCCCAGGCGTCGAGGGCCTGTTCCATGCGGGTGGCCAAGGCCTCGAGCTCCCGGATGCGGGCGCGAATCTCCGGCAGCCGGCTGGCCAGCAGGTCTCGCACCAGGGGGCAGGGCGAGTCGCCCTGGTCGGCGTGCTCGAGGATCTCGCGGATCTCGGCCACCCCGAATCCCAGGGTGCGGGCCCGCTGGATAAAGCGCAGCCGTTCCAGGTTGGTCTCGTCATAGAGCTGGTAGCCGTTGTCGGGGTGGCGCTCGGGGCGCAACAGCCCTTCCCGGGTGTAGTGGCGTACCGTCTCGGCGGTCACGCCGGCCTGGCGGGCGAGTTCGCTGACTTTCATCGCATGGCCTCGTGGGGCTTGGCAGTGAGGGCCAGTGTAAAACCCTTGGGTTACACAAAGGTCAAGCGACAAGCTAGGCGTGCCGGGTGCAGGCATGGATCAAGAGCTAACTGCTTGAAAAGGCGAGGTGCCGAACTGTCGTGCCACTAAAGTATTAGCAATTTTAGGATTAAAACGAACGTTTGGACTTGATCCCGTCGGCGAGATGCGCAAACACTGACTCCACCTGACCGTCCAGCGGCAAGAACGACAACAATCCTCCACCAGGAAAGGGATGCCTCGCCATATGTCCATCAAGTACAACAAGCTGACCGTTGCCATCGCCCTCGCCTCCGGGGCCCTGATCACCAGCCAGGCGACCGCCTCCGGCTTCCAGGTTCGGGAACAGAGCGCCAAGACCCTCGCCAATGCCCTGGCCAACGCCACCGCCGGGGCCGAGGACGCGAGCTTCATGGCCTACAACCCGGCCGCCATCGGCAACATCGATGGCAACCAGGTGGCCGGCGGCCTCGCCTTCATCGATGCCACCTTCGAGCTGCACGATGCCCGGGCCAGCAGTGCCAACGGCTTCATCGATTACGATCGTGGTGGTTCGCGGGCAGGCGGGGAGACCGCCTGGGTGCCGAGCTTCGCCGCCAAGACCCAGCTCAACGAGCGCTTCGACCTGGGCCTGGCGATCTACTCGCCGTACGGCCTCTCCACCCACTACGACGACGACTGGATCGGGCGCTATCACGCCATCGAGACCGAGCTGAGGACGATCGATATCCAGCCGACGCTGAACTACCGGGCCACCGAGCGCCTCAACCTGGCGGTCGGCCTGCGGGCGCAATATGCCGATGCCACCCTGTCGAACGCCATCGACTTCGGCTCGGCTGCCGCCATGATGGGCAATCCCCTGGCCACCCCCGGGCAGAACGATGTCATCGGGGAGTTGACCGGGGACGACTGGGGATATGGCTATACCCTGGGCGCCCTGTTCCAGGCCACGGAGCGGACCCGCTTCGGTGTCAGCTATCGCTCCGAGATCGACCTCACGCTCGAGGGCGACCTGGACGTCGACGGCACCGATCCCCTCTCCGAAGGCGCCATCGATGCCGGCCTGGTCTCAGGCACCAGCGGTTCCGCCGACCTGACCACCCCGGCCAACCTGAACCTGGGGGTCCACCACCAGCTGACCGATCGGCTGGCGCTGATGGCCAACGCCGAGTGGACCGAGTGGAGCAGCTTCGACGAGCTGGTCGTCGAACTCGACGATGGCAGCGAGAGCCGCACCACCGAGAACTGGGACGATACCTGGGCCTTCTCGGTGGGCGCCAACTACTCCCTGAACCGGCAGTGGATGCTGCGGGCCGGCCTGGGGGTCGACCGGACGCCGGTCCCCAGCGCCGAGTTCCGCACCCCCCGGGTGCCGGATGCCGATCGCCGCTGGGCGACCCTGGGCGCGACCTGGATGCCCACGCCCCAACTGGGCGTCACGGCCGGCTATATGCACGTCTTCGGCGATGACGCCGAGATCGACCAGCAGGGCAGCAAGGAAGAGAACGCCACTCGGGGCAACCTGTCCGGTGACTACGAGGTCGAGGCGGACGTCTTCGCCCTCTCGGTGGACTATCGCTTCTGACCCGAGCACCAGGCCTCCCATGACAAGCCCGGCGTTGGCCGGGCTTGTTGCGTCGTGGGGCCGGCGGGCTGTGCCCTGCGAGCCTTCCGGGGGACGACTCCCCGACATCGCCCCGTCGCGTCGCGGCCATCGATGGGGCGACTCGCCTCAGCCGGAGGCGTCGGATGCCCGCCGTCTGCCCCGGCGATTCGGGAGGATGGCCGCTGACGCCGCATTTCGCTACAATGCCCGTCTTTTCTCCGCCGTCGGCGCCCGGGCGCCGGCGCGCGCCTCATCTCTTTCAGATTCAGGCGAATGCCATGCTGGAAACCAATCCGATCAACCACCTCATCAAGGACCTGTCTGAGCGGACAGATGTCCTGAGGGGGTATCTTTGACTATGCCGAGAAGAAGGATCGGCTAGAGGAAGTCACTCGCGAGCTCGAGGATCCCAACGTCTGGAACGACCCGGACCATGCCCAGAAGCTGGGCAAGGAGCGGGCGGCCCTGGAAATGGTGGTGGCGACCATCGACGAACTGGACCAGGGGCTGACGGACAGCGCCGACCTGCTCGAGCTGGCCGAGATGGAGGAGGACGAGGGCACCGTCGAGGAGGTCCAGCGCGAGCTGGAGGGCCTCCAGGCCAGCCTCGAGAAGCTCGAGTTCCGGCGCATGTTCTCCGGCGAGATGGACGAGAACAACGCCTATCTCGACATCCAGGCGGGCTCCGGCGGCACCGAGGCCCAGGATTGGGCCAACATGCTGCTGCGCATGTACCTGCGCTGGGCCGAGCATCATGGCTTCAAGGCCGAGATCACCGAGCTGTCCGCCGGCGAGGTGGCGGGCATCAAGTCGGCCTCCGTGCACGTCCAGGGTGAGTACGCCTTCGGCTGGCTGCGCACCGAGACCGGCGTGCATCGCCTGGTGCGCAAGAGCCCGTTCGACTCCGGCGGCCGTCGCCACACCTCCTTCGCCTCGGTGTTCCTGTCGCCGGAGGTGGACGACAGCTTCGAGATCGAGATCAATCCGGCGGACCTGCGCACCGATACCTATCGCTCCAGCGGCGCCGGCGGTCAGCACGTCAACACCACCGACTCGGCGGTGCGCATCACCCACGAGCCGACCGGCATCGTGGTGGCCTGCCAGAGCCAGCGCAGCCAGCACGCCAACCGCGACTTCGCCATGAAACAGCTCAAGGCGAAGCTGTGGGAACACGAGATGGAGAAGCGCAACGCCGCCAAGCAGGCCGCCGAGGACTCCAAGGCCGATATCGGCTGGGGCAGCCAGATCCGCTCCTACGTGCTGGATGACCAGCGCATCAAGGATCTGCGCACCGGCGTGCAGTCCAGCAACTGCGACAAGGTGCTCGACGGCGATCTGGACGCGTTCATCGAGGCCAGCCTCAAGCAAGGCCTATAGCCTGCTGCGCTCGCCGATACGGCGTTGCCCCTCCGCTCGAGCCGCTCGTTGACGAATCGTCGACTCCGCGCGCTTGCTGAGGGGCGCCTTGCCTCGGCGTCGCTCGCGCGGCTCTAGGTGAGATGTCTCTGTATTCGACCCCATGATTTCAACAGGTAGCGACATGGCTAACCAGGACACTTCCCAGGACGAGAACCGCCTGATCGCCGAGCGCCGCGCCAAGCTGGCCGAGCGCCGCGAGCGGGCCGCCGAGCAGGGCGGCAGCGCCTTCCCCAACGACTTCCGGCGCGACAGCCATGCCGCCGAGCTGATCGATGAGCTGGGCGACCAGGACAAGGCCGAGCTCGAGGCGCTGGCGCGGCCGGCGGCCGTGGCCGGGCGGATCCTGCGCAAGCGCGGCCCCTTCATCGTCATCCAGGACGCCAGCGGCCAGATCCAGCTGTATGTCGACAAGAAGGGCCTGCCGGCGGAGGTGCTCGAGGGCATCAAGGGCTGGGACATCGGCGACATCGTCGCCGCCCGCGGTCCGGTGCACAAGTCGGGCAAGGGCGATCTCTACGTGATGATGGAGGAGGCGCGGCTGCTGACCAAGAGCCTGCGGCCGCTACCCGACAAGTTCCATGGCCTGACCGACATGGAGGCGCGCTATCGCCAGCGCTACGTGGACCTGATCATGAACCCCGATTCGCGGCGGGTCTTCGAGACCCGCGCCGGGGTGATCAGCGCCATGCGTCGCTTCTTCGAGGAGCAGGGCTTCATGGAGGTCGAGACGCCGATGCTCCAGCCGATCCCCGGCGGCGCCACGGCCCGGCCCTTCATCACCCATCACAATGCGCTGGACATCGACATGTACCTGCGCATCGCGCCGGAGCTCTACCTCAAGCGCCTGGTGGTGGGTGGCTTCGAGCGGGTCTTCGAGATCAACCGCAATTTCCGCAACGAGGGGCTGTCCACGCGGCACAACCCCGAGTTCACCATGATCGAGTTCTATCAGGCCTACGCCGACTACCAGGACCTGATGGACCTCACCGAGGCCATGCTGCGCGAGGTGACCCGCCAGGTGCTGGGCACCACCACCGTGGTCAACACGGTGCGCGACGCCCGGGGCGAGGTGCTCGAGACCTACGAGTACGACTTCGGCCGGCCGCTGCGCCGTCTGAGCGTCTTCGACGCCATCCTCGAGTACAACCCGGACATCCACGCCGAGGCCCTGGCCGACGAGGCCGCCGCCCGGCAGGTCGCCGAGCGCCTGGACATCGACGTGAAGGACGGCTGGGGGCTGGGCAAGGTGCAGATCGAGATCTTCGAGAAGACCGTCGAGCATCGCCTCCAGCAGCCGACCTTCATCACCGACTATCCCACCGAGGTCAGCCCGCTGGCCCGGCGCAAGGACAGCGATCCCTTCGTCACCGAGCGCTTCGAGTTCTTCGTCGGCGGCCGCGAGATCGCCAACGGCTTCTCGGAGCTCAATGATGCCGAGGACCAGGCCGAGCGCTTCGCCGCCCAGGTGGCCGAGAAGGAGGCCGGCGACGACGAGGCCATGTACTACGACGCCGACTATATCCGCGCCCTGGAGTATGGCCTGCCGCCCACCGCCGGCGAGGGCATCGGCATCGACCGGCTGGTGATGCTGCTGACCGACAGCGCCTCCATCCGGGACGTGCTGCTGTTTCCCGCCATGCGCCCGTCGGGAGATTGAAGGCGCGGCGCGCCTGGGCTGGCCCTGGCTCGCTGCCTTCCGCGCGTCCCGGTGAGGTCATCGGCGGCCGAATGCGGTGGACGGGTCGGTTAGTGTTGGTAAGGGGCGCCCCGAGCGCCCATAATGGCAGCGTTTCGACGTCGAGGAGACCGTGATGAAACTGCTCAACCGCTCCGCCCTGAGCGTCAGGCCGACCCAGCACTTCGTCGACTGGATCAATGCCCTGGAACCCACCGTGGGGGACGAGGACCTGTCCCTCGCCGATGTCGAGCGGGAAAGCACCATCTACCTGATCCCGGAGATGGATACCCCCGAGGCCCTGGAGGGCTTCGTCCGCGAGCGCTACCTCGAGATCCTCGAGACCGAGCTGCGGGCCTGGGAGGAGGACGAGCGCCAGTGGCCCGAGGCCCTCGACTGGGCGCTGTTCCAGCGTTTCCTGCGTTTCGAGCACAGCTACCTGGCCATCGACCTCGACGACGAGGCGGCCCTCGAGGTCGCCGAAGTGGACGACAACCTGCTGCTGGAAACCGACCAGGACTAGCAAGACAGCGGCTCACTACTGCGCTCGACGACCCACATGGATGCGGGAAGTGCGATGGTTCGTCGGGAACGAACCTGGCCAATCTGACCGCCGGCGTTACCGAAACGTCGGACCGTCGCAATCCTCATTGAGCAGTCAGTCGACTCCGGTTGCTCCGCTCCGGCGGCGGCCAACTTATCTTCGCTCGTAACGTGACTCGATGCCTCGCGGCCTCGGTGCTCCATGAGTGTTTCAGAACCGGCTACGGCCGGTTTCCTTGTGACCGACGATTCGCCATGCGCCGACTCTTCACGACACGTCCCGGCGACGATGGCCTGCCGGGTCCCGAGCGCCGTCAGGCCGTGCTGGCACTGATCCTCGGCACCACCATGGCGGTGGTGGATACCACCATGGTCAACCTCGCCCTGCCGTCCATCGCGGCCGACCTGGGCGTGGCCCCCGCCCGGGCCGTGTGGGTGACCAACCTCTTCCAGGTGGTGTGTGCCGCCTTCCTGCTGGTGTTCGCCGCCCTGAGCGAGCTGGTCAGTCGCCGGCGGCTCTACGTGGCGGGGCTGGCGCTGTTCGTGGTCGCTGCCCTGGGCAGTGCCCTGTCCCGCGAGTTCGAGACCCTGCTGGCCTTCCGCGCCTTGCAGGGCATGGCGGCCGCCGCGACCCTGTCCATCGGACCCTCGCTGTACCGGGCGATCTTCCCCTCGCGCCTGCTGGGCAGCGCCCTGGGACTGAGTGCCCTGGTGGTGGCCACGGGCTATGCTGCGGGGCCCGCCATCGGGGGGCTGGTGCTCTCGGTGGCCGACTGGCCCTGGCTGTTTGCCCTGCCCGTGCCGCTCGGCCTCGGTGCCCTGGTGCTGGCCTGGCGGGCGCTGCCCCGGGAGGTCGGCCGCCCCGGCGGCTTCGACATCGCTGGCGCCCTGCTGTCGATGGCCATGCTGGCCAGCGTCTTCGTCGCCATGGACCGTGCCGGCCACCAGGCGCCGCTCGGCCAGACCCTGGCCTGGCTGGCGGCCGGCCTGGTGGCCGGGGCGCTGTTCGTCGGCCGCCAGCGCCGGGCGCCACATCCGCTGCTGCCGCTGTCGCTGTTCGCCGAGCGGCGCTTCAGCCTGGCGGTCTCGGCCTCGGGGCTGGCCTTCGTCGGCCAGGGCCTGGCCTTCGTGGCGCTGTCCTTTCTCTACCAGCAGGAGATGGGCTTCTCGCCCCTGGAGACCGCCTGGCTGTTCACGCCCTGGCCGTTGACGATCATGGTGGTGGGCCCCCTGGCCGGGCGCCTGGCCGACCGGGTCAACCCCAGCCTGCTGTCCTGCGCGGGGCTCGCGGTGCTGATGAGCGGCCTGGCGACGCTGGCCTGGCTCGACACCGAGGCCGGGGTGGCCGACTGCCTGTGGCGCACGGCGCTTTGCGGGCTGGGCTTCGGCCTCTTCCAGCCGCCCAACAACCGCGAGCTGATGGCCAGCGCGCCCGCCGAGCGGAGCGCCAACGCCTCGGGCGTCATGAGCACCACCCGCACCGTGGGACAGTCGCTGGGCGTCGCCCTGGTCGGCGCCGGCCTGGCCGCCGGCGCGCCGGTGCAGGCCACCCTGTGGGGCGGCGTCGTCGCCGCCGCGCTGGCGCTGCTGGCCAGCCTGGGGCGTGTCTCGCTGGCCGGGGAGGCACTGCGTGCCCGTCGTCGTGCCGCGGCCGAACGCGTACAATGACGACATCATTCACCATCGGGAAGCCGACATGAGCACCCAGTCGACCATCGAACACAAGCTCCAGGCCCTCGAGCCCACCTTCCTGGCGGTGGAGAACGAGAGCCACATGCACAACGTGCCGCCGAATTCCGAGACCCACTTCAAGGTGACCCTGGTCTCGCCCCGTTTCGAGGGCATGATGCCGGTCAAGCGCCACCAGCAGATCTATGCCCTGCTGGCCGATGAGCTGGCCGGTCCCGTGCATGCCCTGGCGCTGCATCCCTACACCCCCGCGGAGTGGCAAGCCCGCGGCGAGGACCGCCCCGACTCGCCGAACTGCCGGGGCGGCGGGCGCTCGTGACCACCGAGCCCCAGCGGCTGCAATACCTGGAGGCCATGGGCCTGACGGCCTGGACGGCCCGCTACCGGCTGCCCAATGCACGGCCTACCGAGGCCTGCGACTGGGAGCTGCCGGCGCCAGACGAGGCCGCTTCCCAGGCGCCCGGGCAGCGCCTGCATGCCCTGCTCGAGTCGTCCGGCGCGGAGAAGACACCGGCCCCGCCGGCCTCGCCGGCGAGCGCGCCGGAGGCCCGCCAGCGCCCGTCCAGCGGACCCGGCAAGGCCCGGGCCCTGCTCGGGGACATGGTGCCCGGCGCGGAAGACGCCGCCACGACCGGGCCCTCCGTCCCTGCCGAGCCCGAGGCGGCCACGCCTCGGGAGGAGGCCCCGCAGGAGCCGCTGCGCTTCTCCCTGCAGGTCGCCTGCCTGGATGGCCGCTGGCTGGTGATCCTGCCGCGAGGGGCCGCCCCCGGGGCCATGGAGCGGCGCCTGCTGGCGAACCTGCTGCGCGCCGCCGGGGTGGTGCCGGAGCGGCCGCCGTCCTTCGAGGCCTTCCACTGGCCTCAGATCGAGGGGCTGCCGGTCCAGGCGCCTCTCGAGGAGGCGGGGGAGGGGGTGCAGGCCTTCCTGGCCGGTCGCCGCCGCCGGGGCTGGGCACCGGAGCGGCTGCTGGTGTTCGGCGAGGAAGCCGCCCTGGCCTCGCTGCTGGCGCTGCAGGACGGCCGTTGCCCCCTGCTGGACCTGCCGGCCTGGCAGGGGCCGGCCTTGACCGAGCTGGCCGGCAGCGCCGCGGCCAAGCGGGCCCTCTGGCCGACCCTGGCCGGTTGGCGCCGGGCCTGGCTCGGCGAGGTCGATGATGCCTGAGCGGCGACTGCGCCGACTGACGGGGGCCGACCTGGCGGCCCTGGTCGCCCTGGAGCGAGCCGGCCAGGCCCGGCCCTGGCCGACCGCCCGACTCGAGGCGGCGCTGGCCTCGGCGGAGCATGCGGTGCTCGGGCTCGAGGCGGGGGGGCTGATCGGTCATGCGGTGGTCGCGCGACAGCCCTTCGATGCCGAGCTCGAGGCCATCCTGGTGGCGCCGGCCCATCGGGGGGGCGGCCTGGCGGCCCAGTTGCTGTGCGGGGTGATCGCTCAGGCGCGCGGCTGGGGAAGCGAGCGGCTGCTGCTGGAGGTGAGGGCGAGCAATGCCCCGGCGATCGCGCTGTACCGTCGCGCCGGACTGGTCGAGGACGGGCGCCGGCACGGCTATTATCCACCGCTGGCCGGCACCCGGCGGGAGGACGCCCTGCTGATGTCACGCCCGCTGGGTGGGGCGTGACACGGGGTCAACCCGGCTCGCGCTCGGTCTCGACCTCGTCGAACTTGCCCAGCAGGGCGGACAGGCGGCGTTCCCAGTCCTCGCGTTCCTGCTTGAGGCGAGCGTTTTCCTCGCGCAGCTCCTCGGCTTCCATCTTCATCAATTCCAGCGCCTCGACGGCGCTGGAGACCTTCTGTTCGAGCTGGTTGAAGAGTTCGATGCTCATCCGTATCTCCTGACGATATCCTGCTGGGCCGAGCCTGGCCCGTGAAAGGCGTCCTGCAGCGGCAGCGTAACGCCGCGGGCGGGGCTCAGCAAGCGTCGCCTTCGGGCGACTCGCCGGCCTCGCCGGTGCGTCGGTACAGCCGTCCCGTGCTGTCTCCGGCGCGCACCTCGCGGTGCAGCGTCCAGGTCGCCGGCACTTCGGGGCTGAGCGTCGTTTCGGTCTCCAGGTAGATCCAGGCGTCCTCGGCCAGCCAGCCGGCCTCCAGGGCGGCACAGCAGTCGCCCGCGAGCCCCTGGCGGAAGGGCGGGTCGACGAAGACCAGCGAGAACGGGCGCGGCGACGAGGCGAGGAACGGCCGGACATCGGCGGTGATCACCTCGGCCTGTCGCAGGCCGAGGGTGGCCAGGTTGTCGGTCAGTGCGCCGGCCACCCGCGGATCGCGCTCCACCAGCACGGCCTCGGCGGCCCCCCGGGACAGCGCCTCGAGCCCCAGGGCGCCGGTCCCGGCGAACAGATCCAGCACACGCGCCCCGGGGGTGACGGCGCTGAGCCAGTTGAACAGGGTCTCGCGTACCCGGTCGGGGGTGGGGCGCAGGCCAGGGCTGTCGAGCACCGGCAGCAGGCGGCGGCGGAAGTCGCCGCCGATGATGCGCAGCTTGCCACCGCCCCGGCCGGAGCGGCGGGACGGGCGTGAGGAGCGGGGGGAAGGGCGGCGTCGAGTCATGGGCGCCGATTGTAGCGGGCGGCTTGTCCACAGTCATGGTGCGCGATGGTAGGATGTGGCGATTCGTTCACCCGCGAGGCTGAATCCCCCCATGTTCGGTTTTCTCAAGCGCAAGAAGAAGCAGGAAGAGCAGCAGGATCCCCAGACGTCCCCGGAACCCCAGGCCGAGCACGAGGCGCCGGACGACGGTGTCCCGGCTGGCGGGGCGTCGGACGAGGCGGTCTCGGACACGGCGGTGGAATCGCCGGTGGCGCCTGAGCGGGAGGCGGCGCTCACCGAGGCGCCCGAGGCCGAACCGACCCCCGAGCCCGCGCCGACCCCCGAGCCCGCGCCGACCCCCGAGGTCGAGCCGACCCCCGAGCCCGCGCCGACGCCTCGGCCCGAACCCGCCGCCGAGCCGGCACCGCCGGCCAGGGCCGCGCCCCGGGAGAAGCCCCGGGCCGAGAAGAAGGGCTGGTTCGCCCGCATGCGCGAGGGGCTGGGCAAGACCCGCTCCAGCCTCACCGAGGGGCTCGCCGGCCTCTTCCTCGGGCGCAAGCAGATCGACGACGACCTGATGGAGGAACTCGAGACCCAGCTGCTGATGGCGGACGTGGGCATCGAGGCCACCACCGGGATCATCGACCGGCTCACCGAGCGGGTTTCCCGCAAGGAACTCAAGGACCCGCAGGCGCTCTATACGGCCCTGCAGGACGAACTCGCCGGCCTGCTCGAGGGCGTCACCGAGCCCCTGGCGCTGCCGCCCAAGGGCGAGGGGCCCTTCGTGATCCTGGTGGTGGGCGTCAATGGCGTGGGCAAGACCACCACCATCGGCAAGCTCACCCAGCGCTTCCAGCGCGAGGGGCGCAGCGTGATGCTGGCCGCCGGCGATACCTTTCGTGCCGCCGCCGTGGAGCAGCTCAAGGTATGGGGCGAGCGCAATGACGTGCCGGTGATCGCCCAGCACACCGGCGCCGACAGTGCCTCGGTGGTCTATGACGCCCTGGCCGCGGCCCGGGCCCGGGGCGTCGACGTGCTGATCGCCGACACCGCCGGTCGCCTGCACAACAAGGCGCACCTGATGGAGGAGCTCAAGAAGGTGCGCCGGGTGATGGGCAAGCTCGACGACCAGGCGCCCCACGAGGTGATGCTGGTGCTCGATGCCGGCACCGGCCAGAACGCCCTGTCCCAGGCCGCCACCTTCAACGAGGCGGTGCCGGTCACCGGCATCACCCTGACCAAGCTCGATGGCACCGCCAAGGGCGGCATCATCTTCGCCCTGGCCCAGCAACTGGGCACGCCGATCCGCTTCATCGGGGTGGGCGAGTCGCTGGATGACCTGCGGCCCTTCGCCGCCCGGGAGTTCGTCGACGCCCTCTTCGACCGGGACGATGCCTCGGCATGATCGCCTTCGAGCACGTCGGCAAGCGCTATGGCGGTCGCTTCGAGGCGCTCGCCCATCTCGACTTCCGGGTGCGCCGTGGCGAGATGGTCTTCCTCACCGGCCACTCGGGGGCCGGCAAGAGTTCGCTGCTGCGCCTGATCATGCGCCTGGAGCGGCCCAGTCGCGGGCGCATCCTGGTGGCCGGGCACGACATCGATCGCCTCCACCACAGCCAGGTGCCCTTCTACCGGCGCCAGATCGGCGTGGTCTTCCAGGATCACCAGTTGCTCTTCGATCGCTCCATCTACCACAACGTGGCCCTGCCGCTGGAGATCCAGGGCGTGGAGCCTCGTGAGGCGGCCCGCCGGGTACGTGCGGCGCTGGACAAGGTCGGGCTGCTGTATCGCGAGAAGGCCTTGCCCATCGAGCTCTCCGGCGGCGAGCAGCAGCGGGTGGGCATCGCCCGGGCGGTGGTCAACAAGCCGGCGCTGCTGCTGGCCGACGAGCCCACCGGCAACCTGGATCCCCAGCTCTCGGCGGACATCATGAGGCTGTTCGAGGACTTCCACCGCATCGGCACCACGGTGATGATCGCCAGCCACGACCTGGCGCTGATCGCCCGCCTGCGCCACCGCACCCTGCGCCTGCACGAGGGCCGCCTGGTGGCCGACGAGGAGGCCGCATGAGCCGTGAATCCGCTCCCGCCCGCGGGGCTCGCACGCATCGCGCCACCAGCGGCAGCCGTTGGCGCGCCTGGCTGCGCCATCATCGTGCCATGGGCCTGGACAGCGCCCATCGGCTGCTGCGCCATCCCCTGGGCAGCCTGCTGACCATGCTGGCCATCGCCATCGCCCTGGTGCTCCCGGCGGGGCTCTGGCTGGCCCTGGACGGCGCCCGGCTGCTGGATGCCGAACTCGACGAGAGCGCGACCCTGACGGTGTACCTGGCGCCGCGGGTCGAGGCCGCCGAGGCCGGTCGCATCGAGCAGGCCCTGGCGGCCCGGCCGGGGGTGGCCGACACTCGCCTGATCACCGCCGCCGAGGGCATGGCCGAGTTCCAGCAGGCGCTGGGCCTGGAGGATGCCCTGACGCGGCTGCCCGGCAATCCGCTGCCGGCCAGCATCGTGGTGTACCCCGTCGAGCCCGCCCCGGCGGCGGTGCGCGACCTGGCGGAAGGCTTCAGGGAGATCGCCGGAGTCGAGGAGGTGCGGCTCGACCTGGCCTGGCTCGAGCGGCTGCGCCACCTGGCGGAGCTGGGGCGCCGCGTCACCCTGGGGCTCGCCGTGCTGTTCGGGCTGGGGGTGCTGCTGGTGGTGGGCAATACCATCCGCCTGGCGGTGGAGAACCGTCGCCAGGAGATCGAGGTGGTGACCCTGATCGGCGCCACCCATCCCTTCGTGCGCCGTCCCTTCCTGTACAGCGGGGCCTGGTTCGGCCTGGGCGGCGGCCTGCTGGCCTGGGCCCTGCTGACCCTGGGCAGCGACTGGCTGGCGGCGCCGGTCTCCGCCCTGGCGGCCAGCTACGGCGCGAGTTTCTCGCTGCCGCGGCTGGGCCTGGCGGGCTCGGCAACGCTGCTGGCCTGTAGTACACTACTTGGCTGGCTGGGTGCCTGGATCGCCGTCAGTCGCCATCTGGCGCAGATCCGCCCCCGCTAGTGACAGCCCCCGGGAACGGGGCTATCGTCGGAACCAAATCGAGATCTCGCCGTCAAAGGCGGCGACACGGATACCACACACGGGCTTCGATGGAGACAACCTGCACATGAGCACCAGTCTTCTGCCGGTGGGACACCTTTCCCCGGGCCACGACCTCAACGGCTACATCCAGGCGGTGAACGGCATTCCCATGCTCACCGTCGAGGAGGAGCGTGAGCTGGCCTACCGCCTGCACGACGAGGGCGACCTCGAGGCGGCCCGTCGCCTGGTGCTGTCGCACCTGCGCTTCGTCGTGCATATCGCGCGGAGCTACTCCGGCTATGGCCTGGCCCAGGCCGACCTGATCCAGGAGGGCAACGTCGGCCTGATGAAGGCGGTCAAGCGCTTCGACCCCAATCAGGGCGTGCGCCTGGTGTCCTTCGCCGTGCACTGGATCAAGGCCGAGATCCATGAGTTCGTGCTGCGCAACTGGCGGATCGTCAAGATCGCCACCACCAAGGCCCAGCGCAAGCTGTTCTTCAACCTGCGCAGCGCCAAGAAGCGCCTGGCCTGGCTGAACACTGACGAGGTCGAGGCCATCGCCAAGGACCTCGACGTCAAGCCGGAGGTGGTGCGCGAGATGGAGGGCCGGCTGTCGGCCCACGACGCCGGCTTCGATGCCGCGCCGGGCGAGGACGAGGAATCCGCCTACCAGGCACCGGTCCACTACCTCGACGACGCCAGCCAGGATCCGGCGAGCCAGCTCGAGGACAGCGACTGGGAGGAGGATGCCACCCGTCGCCTGCAGGTGGCCCTCGAGGGCCTGGACGAGCGCTCCCGGGATATCCTCCAGCGTCGCTGGCTGAGCGACGACAAGTCGACCCTGCACGACCTGGCCGACGTCTATGGCGTGTCCGCCGAGCGCATCCGCCAGCTCGAGAAGAACGCCATGAAGAAGATCCGCCAGCATATCGGCGATACCCTGGCGGCCTGACGGCCGTTGGGTAGCGTCACCCTGCGAGCGCCAGGCTGCTTGGTGGCGCGCGCCGGGTGACGAGGCGCAACACGCGAACCCCAGCGGATGTCGAGTCCGCTGGGGTTTCTTCGTTGATGTCGGTGACCGCAACCTGCTCGGCCCGCGACGTCAGGCCGGCTGGACGCCCTCGCGCATCAGCCTGGCCGAGAGCACCGGCCACTGGTCGTCCCAGTGCTCGGTGGGCAGGCGGCGGAAGTCGCTGCGCACGTACTGGGAGATGCGCCCCTCGACCTGGGCGATCAGCAGGTTGGCGGCGGCCGGGGTCGGCAAGCTGGGCCTCAGGCCCTCGCGCGGCTCGGCCTCCCGCAGCACCTGCTTGAGCTGCGTCTCCAGGCGCTCGAAGAGCTGGTGGATGCGCAGCCGCAGGCGTGCCGTCTCGCCGGTCAGGGCATCGCCGCCCAGCAGGCGCGACAGCCCCGGGTTCTTCTCGGCGAAGGCCAGCACCAGGGTCAGGATCTGCCCGCAGCGAGGCAGCGCCTCGGGGACCTCCTCGAGGATGCGGTTGATGCGTTCGAACAGCGTCTGCTCGATGAACTCGATGAGTCCCTCGAACATCCGCGCCTTGCTGGGAAAGTGGCGGTAGAGGGCGGCCTCCGAGACGCCGACCTGGCGCGCCAGGGCGGCGACGGTGATGCGCTTGCCGCTGTCTTCCTCCAGCATCATGGCCAGCCCCTGGAGGATCTGCTCCCGGCGGCTGGGGGGGGTTGCCTGCGTCATGTTGGCTTTTCTTATGGTCGGTTCGATGGGGCAGCGTCAGTCGGCCGAGGTCTCGTCGCGTCGGGCGTTGGTGATCAGGGTGCCGACCCCGGCGTTGGTGAAGATCTCCAGCAGGGTGGCGTGGGGGACCCGGCCATCGACGATATGCGCACTCGCGACGCCGCCCTTCACGGCGTCCAGGGCGCAGCGGATCTTCGGCAGCATGCCGCCATGGATGGTGCCGTCGGCGATCAGGGCGTCCACCTGGCCGGTGGTCAGGCCGGTGAGCACCTCGCCCTCGGCGTTCATCAGGCCGGCGACATTGGTCAGCAGCATGAGCTTCTCGGCGTCCAGGGCCTCGGCCACCTTGCCGGCCACCAGGTCGGCGTTGATATTGTAGCTGCGCCCGGCGTCATCGACGCCGATCGGGGCGATCACCGGGATGAAGTCCCGGGCCGCCAGCATCTCGATGAGATCGGTGGAGATGTGCTCCACCTCGCCCACGTGGCCGATGTCGATGATCTCCGGGGCGGTCATCTCCGGACTCTGGTGCTCCACCTTGAGCTGGCGGGCACGGATCTGGGCACCGTCCTTGCCGGTCAGGCCGATGGCCTTGCCGCCACACTGGTTGATCAGGTTGACGATGCCCTTGTTGACCAGGCCGCCGAGCACCATTTCCACCACGTCCATGGTCTCGGCGTCGGTGACCCGCATGCCGTTGACGAACCGCGACTCGATCTTGAGCTTCTCCAGCAGATCGCCGATCTGCGGGCCGCCGCCATGCACCACCACCGGATTGATGCCGACCTCCTTCATCAGCACCATGTCGCGGGCGAAGGAGTCGATCAGGGTGTCCTCGGTCATGGCGTTGCCGCCGTACTTCACCACCACGGTCTTGCCGGAGAAGCGCTGGATGTAGGGCAGCGCCTCGGAGAGCACCTCCACCACCTGGCGCGGGTCGCGGGTCTGTTCGGTCATGTCGGGTTCCCTTGGTCTCGTCTCTTGGAGGCTCGCCTTACAGCGGCAGCTCGAGCGTCGGCGCCACCTGCTCGAGGGCCGCGGCGAAGCGGCCACGGATGCGGGCGAGGGCCGCGTCGTCCTTGCCCTCGAAGCGCAGCACCAGCACCGGCGTGGTGTTGGAGGCGCGGCACAGGCCCCAGCCGTCCGGATAGTCGACCCGGATGCCGTCCAGGGTGGTCTTGACGCCGTCCTCGCCGAAGTCGCCCTCCCGGGCCAGGCGGTCCACCAGGTCGAACTTGGTCTCGTCGGTCACCGTGATGTTGATCTCGGGGGTGCCGATGTCCTGGGGATAACGCTCGAAGAAGGTGTCGGCGTCGTCGCCCTGCCGCGACAGGATCTCCAGCAGCCGGGCGGCGCCATACAGGCCATCATCGAAGCCGTACCAGCGCTCCTTGAAGAAGATATGGCCGCTCATCTCGCCGGCGAGCAGGGCCCCGGTCTCCTTCATGCGCGCCTTGATCAGCGAGTGGCCGGTGCGCCACATCTCCGGCGTGCCGCCGGCCTCATCGATCACCCGGGCCAGGTTGCCGGTGCACTTGACATCGAAGATCACCCGGGCGTCGCGATTGCGCGACAGCATGTCCTCGGCGAAGGCCATCATCAGGTGGTCCGGATAGATCAGCTTGCCCTGGGGCGTGATCACCCCCAGGCGGTCGCCGTCGCCGTCGAAGGCCAGCCCGATGTCGGCACCGGTCTCGCGGACGGTGCGGATCAGGTCCTCGAGGTTCTCCGGCTTGCCGGGGTCCGGGTGGTGGTTGGGGAAGGTGCCGTCGATCTCGGCGAACAGCGGCAGCGTCTCGGCGCCCAGGCGCTCGACCAGCTGCGGACCCAGTTCGCCGGCCACGCCATTGCCGCAGTCGACCACCGCCTTGAGCGGCCGGGCCAGGCTCACGTCGCCGAGGATGCGCGCCAGATAGGCTTCGCGCACGTCCTCCTCGCGGACCTCGCCCCGGCCCTCGGCCAGGTCGCCTTGCTGGAGGCGGCGATACAGGTCGGTGATCGCCTCGCCGGAGAGGGTCTCGCCGCCCAGCACGATCTTGAAGCCGTTGTAGTCGGGCGGGTTGTGGCTGCCGGTGACCATCACCCCGGAGGTGGTGCCCTCCAGCACGTGGGTGGCGTAGTAGAGCACCGGCGTGGGCACCATGCCGATGTCGATCACGTCGCAGCCGGTGGCGGTCAGGCCGCGGGTCAGGGCGGCGAGCATGCGCGGGCCGGAGAGGCGTCCGTCCCTGGCGACGATCACCGTGGATTCGCCCCGGGCCCGGGCCTCGCTGCCGATGGCGCGGCCGATGGTCTCGACGCCGGGCTCGGTGAGGGTGTCGTCGACGATCCCGCGGATGTCGTAGGCACGAAAGATCGAGGCGGGAGCGGTAGTGGCGGTGTCTGACGTCATAGCATCGTTTCCTGTTGGAGAGCGCGGGGTGGCTCAGTGTCGTCCGGAACTGCCGAAGCCGCCGTCGCCGCGCACGCTGGCGTGGAAGTCGTCGACGACCTGGAGTTCGGCCTGCACCACGGGAACAAGCACATACTGTGCCAACCGCTCGAAGGGCTCCACCGTGAAGGGCGCCGCACCGCGGTTCCAGACCGAGACCATCAGCTCGCCCTGGTAGTCGGAGTCGATCAGGCCGACCAGGTTGCCGAGCACGATGCCATGCTTGTGGCCCAGGCCCGAGCGGGGCAGGATCATCCCGGCGAGCCCCGGGTCGGCGATATGGATGGCCAGCCCGGTACGCACCAGCTCGCAGTCGCCGGGCGCGAGCACCAGGGGGGCGTCGAGAAGGGCGCGCAGGTCCATGCCGGCGGAGCCGGCGGTGGCGTAGTGGGGCAGGTGGTCGCGCAGGCGCTCGTCGAGCAGCTTGACGGCGAGGCGAGGGCGGTCGGGGATCGTCGGCATCGGGGTGTCCAGTAGCGGTCGTGTCGTCAGGATGGGGGGGCGGCACGCAGCCGGTCGATCGCCTGGCGAACCACGGCCATGGCGAGCTGCGATTTCGGCTGCGGCGGCAGCGTGCGCTGGTCGGTGGCCCCGGCCTCCCGCCACACCAGCAGGGCGGCGTTGTCGTCGGCGCCGAAGCCCAGGCCGGCCCGGGAGACGTCGTTGGCCACCACCATGTCGAGGCCCTTGCGGGCGAGCTTGTCGCGGGCGTAGGCCTCCAGGTCGCGGGTCTCCGCGGCGAAGCCGACCACGTAGGGGCGATCCTCGCGGGCGGCGATGCTGGCGATGATGTCGGGATTCTTCACCAGCCGCAGGGTCAGGGTGTGCTCGCCCTCGCGTTTCTTCATCTTGTGCTCGGCCGGGGTCTCGGCCCGGTAGTCGGCGACGGCGGCGCAGCCGATGAAGAGGTGGCAGCCCTGGGCCAGCCGGTGGGCCGCGTCGTGCATCTCCCGGGCGCTCTCCACGTCGTGGCGCTCGACCCCCGCCGGCGTGGGTAGCGCCACGGGACCGCTGATCAGCAGCACGCGGGCGCCGAGGGTGGCGGCGGCGGCGGCCAGGGCGAAGCCCATCTTGCCCGAGCTGTGGTTGGAGAGGTAGCGCACCGGGTCCAGGGGCTCGCGGGTCGGCCCCGCCGTGATCACCACGGTCAGGCCGGCGGCGTCCCCGGGCGTGTCGTCCAGCGCCGCGAGGATCGCCTCGGGCTCCAGCATGCGCCCGGGCCCCACGTCGCCGCAGGCCTGGTCGCCGCTGTCCGGGCCCAGCAACCGCCAGCCGTCCTCGGCCAGCCGGCGGGCGTTGCGCACTGTGGCCGGCTGGCGCCACATCGCCTGGTTCATGGCCGGCGCCATGACCTTCTCGGCATCGCTGGCCAGGCACAGGGTGGTGAGCAGGTCGTCGGCATGACCGTGGGCCAGGCGCGCCATCAGGTCGGCGGTGGCCGGGGCGACGAGGATCAGCTCGGCCCAGCGGGCCAGCTCGATATGGCCCATGCCGGCCTCGGCCTCGGGGTCGAGCAGCGAGGTGCGCACCGCTTCGCCGGTCAGGGCCTGCAGGGTCAGCGGGGTGATGAAGGCCTGGGCACCCTCGGTCATGACCACGCGTACCTCGTGACCCGCCTGCTTGAGCAGGCGGGCCAGCTGGGCGCTCTTGTAGGCGGCGATGCCGGCGCTGATGCCGAGCAGTATGCGGCGGCCCTCGCCAGGGCGGTCCTCGCCAGGGCGGCTGGCCTTGCGACGGCCGGGCGATAGCGACATAGGGCGGTGTCCGAGCGGAAATTCGGTCGACCACTTTATCATTCGCCGGGGGGATTGCGTAGCCACGCGCCCGGCGTGGGGCGGCTACACTGGGGGCGAGCACGCCGGGCGAGCAGGGAGGCCGGGATGTCGATTCGCGACTGGCCGGAGGGTGAGCGGCCGCGGGAGAAGTTGCTGGCGCTGGGGGCCGAGGCCCTGTCCGACGCCGAGTTGCTGGCGATCTTCCTGCGCGTGGGGGTGGCGGGGCGCTCGGCGGTGGACCTGGCCCGGGACCTGCTGTCGGGCTTCGGCGGCCTGCGTCCCCTGCTGGAGGCCGACCAGGCGAGGTTCTGTGCCCAGCGCGGCCTGGGCCAGGCCAAGTTCGTGCAGCTGCAGGCCGTCATGGAGCTTTCCCGGCGCCACCTGGCCAGTCGGCTCGAGCGCGACGCGGCCCTGACGTCGCCGGGCCTGGTGCGCAGCTACCTGGCCTCGCGGCTGCGTCACCTGGGTCACGAGGAGTTCGCCGCCCTCTTCCTCGACAGCCAGCACCGGGTGATTCGCTACGAGTCGCTGTTCCGCGGGACCCTGGACAGTGCCTCGGTGTATCCCCGCGAGGTCGCCCGCCGGGCCCTGGAGCTGGGCGCCGGCGCCATCATCTTCGCCCACAACCATCCCTCCGGAGTGGCCGAGCCCAGCGACGCGGACCGCCGCATCACCGCGCGGCTCAAGGAGGCCCTGGGCCTGTTCGAGATCCGGGTGCTCGACCATTTCGTGGTGGGAGACGGCGAGGTGGTGTCCTTTGCCGAGCGGGGGCTGTTATAATACCGCGCATCGCTTGTCTGGCCCGGCCGACTCTGGTATAAAGTGCAGCCTTTGAATTCCCTTGGGTCAAATGACAACGGGGTCGTCCCGGTTTGCCCGACAGGTTTTGAACACTCAGGTAGCAATACCTGGCCAAGCGGTTGGAGGCTCTCATGTCCAAAGTATGTCAGGTTACCGGCAAGCGCCCGGTGACTGGTAACAACGTTTCACACTCCCAGCGCAAGACGCGTCGTCGTTTCGTGCCCAACCTGCACAGCCACCGGTTCTGGGTGGAGTCCGAGAAGCGCTTCGTTCGCCTGCGCGTCTCCTCCAAGGGCATGCGCATCATCGACAAGAAGGGCATCGAGGCGGTGCTCAGCGACATTCGCAAGCGCGGCGAAGCCGTCTAAGCGACCCCGAAGGGAGAAGACTCATGCGTGACAAGATCAGAATGGTGTCCAGCGCCGGTACCGGCCACTTCTACACCACCGACAAGAACAAGCGGAACACCCCGGACAAGCTCGAGATGAAGAAGTTCGACCCGGTGGTCCGCAAGCACGTGATGTACAAGGAAGCCAAGATCAAGTAATCCGGGAATGTGCGGTTTCCCGTGATCGCTTCCGCCGCAGGCCCTCGCCTGTCCGCCTGAACCCGGCCCGATGGTCGGGTTCTTGCGTAGTGTCCCCGAGCCGGAATGCTGCCCATGCCCGAGCTGCCCGAAGTCGAGACCACCCGGCGCGGCATCGCCCCCCATGTGGAGGGCCGCGAGATCGTCGAGGTCATCGTGCGCCAGCCGCGCCTGCGCCTGTCGGTGCCCGACGACCTGGTCGAGCGGCTGGTGGGCGCGCGCATCGGTGTCCTGTCGCGGCGGGCCAAGTACCTGCTGGTGCCGGTGCAGGCGGCGGACGCGGCGTCGGCCAGCCTGCTCTGGCACCTGGGGATGTCCGGCAGCCTGCGCATCGCACGGCTCGGCGAGCTTCCCAAGAAGCACGACCATGTCGACCTGGTGCTCGACGACGGCGCCATCCTGCGCTATCACGACCCGCGCCGCTTCGGCTTCGTCGACTGGCTCCAGGGCGATGCGGCACGCGACCCGCGCCTGGCCCGGCTGGGGCCCGAGCCCCTGTCCGAGGCCTTCGATGGCGAGCGGCTGCATGCGCTGTCCCGCGGCCGTCGCCTGGCCGTGAAGCCGTTCCTGATGGACAATGCCGTGGTGGTGGGAGTCGGTAACATCTATGCCGCCGAGGCGCTGTTCCTGGCCGGCATCGATCCGCGCCGCGCCGCCGGACGCATCTCGCTGGCGCGCTACCGGAGGCTGGCGGCGGCCGTCCGCGAGGTGCTGGCCGCCGCCATCACCCAGGGCGGCACCACCCTGCGCGACTTCGTCGGCGGCACCGGCGAGCCCGGCTACTTCGCCCAACGGCTCAATGTCTATGGCCGCGACGGCGAGCCCTGTCGGCGCTGTGGCGCCGAGCTGCGCCTGGTGACGCTGGGCCAGCGGGCCAGCGTCTTCTGCGCCGAGTGCCAGCGCTGAACCGGTCGCCCCCGTGCCGCCGGCCCCTATCCGATTTCCTCGAGAGTTCCCGATGACTGCCCTACGCTCCCTGCGCCTGAAGAAGCATGCCGACCGCCGCCTCAAGGCGGGCCACCTGTGGCTCTACTCCAATGAGGTCGATACCGACGCCACGCCGCTCAAGGCGTTCGCGCCCGGCGAGCAGGCGGTGGTGGAGGCCGCCAACGGCAAGCCCATGGGCGTGGCCTACGTCAACGGCCATTCATTGATCTGCGCACGCCTGGTATCGAGGGACCCGGCCTCGGGGCTCGACCGGTCGCTGCTGGTGCACCGGCTGAACCAGGCCCTGGCGCTGCGCCAGCGGCTCTTCGACAAGCCCTTCTACCGCCTGGTGCACGGCGAGGGTGACCTGCTGCCGGGGCTGATCATCGACCGCTTCGACGATGTGCTGGTGGTGCAGCTCAATACCGCCGGCATGCAGGCGGCCCTCGAACCGCTCCTGGACGCCCTCGACAAGGTGCTCGCGCCGCGGGTCGTGGTGCTGCGCAACGACACCGGCGGCCGCCGCCAGGAGGGCCTGGAGAGCCATGTCGAGGTGGTCAAGGGCGAGCTGCCGGAGGCCGTGCGGCTCGAGGAGAACGGCGTGCGCTTCACCGTGCCGGTGCTCGACGGCCAGAAGACCGGCTGGTTCTACGACCACCGCGGCAACCGCGCCTGGCTGAATGGCCTGGTGGCCGGCAAGCGGGTGCTGGACCTGTTCAGCTACGTCGGCGGCTGGGGCGTGCAGGCCGCCGCCCATGGCGCCCGCGAGGTGCTGTGCGTGGATGCCAGCGCCCGGGCCCTCGAGCAGGTCGCCGAGAATGCCGCCCTCAACGGCCTGCACGAGCAGGTGGCGGTGGGCGAGGGCGATGCCTTCGAGGCGCTGGCCGCGCTCAAGGCCGACGACGAGCAGTTCGACGTGGTGATCCTCGACCCCCCCGCCTTCATCAAGAAGCGCAAGGACATCCCCGCCGGCGAGCGGGCCTACGGCAAGCTCAACCGCGAGGCGATGCGCCTGCTGGGCCGCGATGGCCTGCTGCTCTCGGCCTCGTGCTCGATGCACCTGGCGCCGGAGCGCCTGGTCGACGTCGTGCGCGGCGCCGCGCGCCACCAGGATCGCCACGGCCAGATCCTCTTCCAGGGACATCAGGGGGCGGACCACCCGGTGCACCCGGCGATTCCCGAGACGGCCTATCTCAAGGCGCTGGGTGTTCGCGTCTTCCGCGACTAGCAGGCCGCATGGCGGCCCCTCGGGCGCGCCCATGTCTCGACGCCATGAGTGACTTCGACTTCGTTCGCGTCTTCGCCCACTCGAATCCGCTGCTGGTCGGCCATATGGCCAACCTGCTGGAGGCGGCCGGCGTGCCGGTGGAGCGGCGCAACCTGGCCCTCGGCGGGGGCGCCGGGGAGTTGCCCCCCGGCGAATGCGAGCCCGAGGTCTGGGTGGCGCCGCACAACCGGCAGCGGGCCGAGACGCTGATCCGCGAGGCGCAGTCCGACGGCGACGACCGGCCGGCCTGGACCTGCCCCGGCTGCGGCGAGCGCCTCGAGGCGGCCTTCGACACCTGCTGGCAGTGCGGTCGCCACCGGCCATGAGCGGCGCCGCACGCCCCCTGACCGTCATGCCCATGGAGGGACAGCTGCCATGCCCTGGGACCTGCCCGACCCCTTCGTGATCGAGGTCGACGTCGAGGCGGCTGCCATCGACGCCTTCGGTCATGCCAACAACGCCGAGTACCTGCGCTGGGTGGAACAGGCCAGTTGGGCCCATTCCCGCTGGCTGGGGCTGGGCCTGGACCGTTACCGGGCGCTGGATCGGGCCATGGCGGTGCATCGCCACGAGCTCGACTACCTGGCGCCGGCCCTCGAGGGGGATCGTCTGCAGCTGGCCACCTGGATCGTCGCCTGCGATGGCCGCCTGACCCTGACGCGTCGCTTCCAGCTGTGGCGTCCCGCCGACGGCCGCACCCTGATGCGGGCCCGCACGCGCTATGCCTGTATCGCGCTGTCCAGCGGCCGGCCGCGCCGCCTGCCCACGGAATTCCTGGCCGGTTATCGCCCGGCGCTGGTCGATGAGTCGCCAATGGGCTGAAGAAATTCTGTATGCCTGGCATTATTTGGATCAATGCTCGGCAACTAGGCGTTCATATCTACTATTTTTTTGTTTTTGTCGCGCTATCTCATCGTGATTGTTCTGTTGTGCTGTAATGAAGGGACGGGCCACCCTCATCCAACAATTCAAGCACCGGAGGACCTCCCATGCAGATCGCCGTTCCCAAGGAAATCAAGAACCATGAATACCGCGTCGCCCTGACCCCCAGCGGCACCCGCGAGCTGGTCGGTCGTGGTCACACGGTGACCGTCCAGGCCGGTGCCGGCGAAGGGGCCGGCTTTCCCGACGCCGACTACGCGGCCGCCGGGGCTCGCCTGGAGGCCGATGTGGCCAGGGTGTGGAGCGAGGCCGAGCTGATCCTCAAGGTCAAGGAGCCCCAGGCCGAGGAGGTCGCCCGCCTGTCACGGGGCCAGACCCTGTTCACCTACCTCCACCTGGCCGCCGAGGAGCCCCTGACCCGCGGGCTGATGGAGAGCGGCGCCACCTGCATCGCCTACGAGACCATCACCGCCCCCCAGGGCGGCCTGCCGCTGCTGGCGCCGATGAGCACCGTGGCCGGCCGCATGGCCGTGCAGGCCGGGGCCCACAGCCTGGAGAAGGCCCAGGGCGGCGCCGGCGTGCTGCTGCCGGGCGTGCCGGGCGTGGCGCCGGCCAGGGTCACCGTCATCGGTGGTGGCGTGGTCGGCGAGAACGCCGCGCGCATGGCCCTGGGCCTGGGCGCCGAGGTCAGCGTGCTCGACAAGTCCATCCCGCGCCTCGAGACCCTGGACGACCGCTACCAGGGGCGCATGAAGACCGTCTTCTCCACCGCCGATGCCCTGGAAGAGGCGGTGCGCGAGTCCGACCTGATCATCGGCGCCGTGCTGGTGCCCGGTGCCGCCGCACCCAAGCTGATCACCCGCGCCATGCTCGCCGAGATGAAGCCGGGTAGCGTGCTGGTGGACGTGGCCATCGACCAGGGCGGCTGCTTCGAGACCAGCAAGCCCACCACCCATGCCGAGCCGACCTATGTGGTGGACGGCGTGGTGCACTATTGCGTGGCCAACATGCCGGGGGCGGTGGCGCGCACCTCCACCCAGGCCCTGACCAACGCCACCATGCCCTTCGTCACCGCCCTGGCCGACAAGGGCTGGAAGCAGGCGCTGGCCGATGACCGCCACTTCGCCGCCGGCCTCAACGTCCACGAGGGACAGCTGACCTACCGGGCCGTGGCGGAGGCCTTCGGCCTCGAGTACGTGGCGGCCGACAAGCTGATCGGCTAAGGCCGCGCCGTCATCGGCGGGTCCGTCGGGCCGATGTTCCGCGAGCGCGGGGCATCGACCCGGTCGCCATGCCCCCCCCGGTGACCCGCCCCCAGGTCGCCTTGGCCGGGGCGCCGCGTTACCATAGCGGGCATTCGAGAGTCAGCAGAGTCCCGCCTTCATGACCGCACCGTCCGACAAGACCCGTGTCCTCACGGGCATCACCACCACCGGCACCCCCCATCTCGGCAACTATGTCGGGGCCATCAAGCCGGCCATCGCCGCCAGCCAGGACCCCAGCGTCCAGTCCTACTACTTCCTCGCCGACCTGCATGCCCTGATCAAGTGCCAGGATCCCCGGCGGGTCGAGGCGTCGCGCCTGGAGATCGCCGCCACCTGGCTGGCGCTGGGCCTGGACACCGACAACGCCATCTTCTATCGCCAGTCGGACATTCCCGAGATCCCCGAGCTGACCTGGATGCTCTCCTGCGTCTGCGCCAAGGGGCTGATGAACCGCGCCCATGCCTACAAGGCGGCGGTGGCCGAGAACGAGGACGCCGGCAACCAGGACCCCGACCGCGGCATCACCATGGGGCTGTTCGGCTATCCGGTGCTGATGGCGGCGGACATCCTGATGTTCAACGCCCAGCGCGTACCGGTGGGGCGCGACCAGATCCAGCACATCGAGATGGCCCGCGACATGGCGGGGCGCTTCAACCATCTCTACAAGGGCCAGTACTTCACCCAGCCCGAGGCGGTGGTGGATGAGCGGGTCCAGGTGCTCAACGGCCTGGACGGGCGCAAGATGTCCAAGAGCTACGAGAACACCATCCCGCTGTTCGTCTCCGAGAAGAAGCTGCTCAAGCTGGTGCGCAAGATCAAGACCAACTCGCTGGAGCCCGGTGAGCCCAAGGATCCCGACACCTGCACGCTGTTCCAGATCTACTCGGCCTTCGCCACGGCCGAGGAGACCGCGGCCATGCGCGGCGAGTACGCCAACGGCATCGGCTGGGGCGAGGCCAAGAACCGCGTCTTCGAGTACCTGAATGCCCACCTTCGCGAGCCCCGCGAGCGCTACCAGGCGCTGCTGGAAGATCCCGGCCATATCGAGGCCGTGCTGCGCCAGGGCGCCGAGCGGGCCCGGGCCGAGGCCGCCCCCTTCATGGATCGCCTGCGCCACGCCGTGGGCCTCGGGCGTTTCGTCTAGTCTGGAAGGCGTCATGTCCCGCGCTGCCCCGTCTGCATGGCCGGGGCATCGGCGTGGTAGAGTAACGACCAAGGAGCCTTAGAGCATCACGGCCCGGATTCCCGACACAGCTGAGACGACTATGACTACCGAAGCCAAGCGCCCCCTCTATGTGCCCTATGCCGGGCCCCCCCTGCTCGAGATGCCGCTGCTCAACAAGGGGAGTGCCTTCACCCGGGAGGAGCGACTGGAGTTCAACCTGATCGGCCTGCTGCCCCAGAACGTCGAGACCATCGAGGAGCAGGCGGAGCGCGCCTACCGGCAGTATCGTCAGTGCCAGACCGACCTGGATCGCCATATCTACCTGCGGGCCATCCAGGACGACAACGAGACCCTCTACTTCCGGCTGGTCGGCGAGCATCTCGAGGAGATGCTGCCGATCATCTACACGCCCACGGTGGGCCAGGCCTGCGAGGAATTCTCCAACATCTATCGCAACCACCGCGGCCTGTTCATCGCCTACCCCGATCGCGACCGCATGGACGACATCCTGCGCAGCGCCACCAAGGACAACGTCAAGGTGATCGTGGTCACCGACGGCGAGCGCATCCTCGGCCTGGGCGACCAGGGCATCGGCGGCATGGGCATCCCCATCGGCAAGCTCTCCCTGTACACCGCCTGCGGCGGCATCAGCCCCGCCTATACCCTGCCGATCATGCTCGACGTGGGGACCAACAACCAGGCCCTGCTCGACGACCCCATGTACATGGGCTGGCGCCACCCGCGCATCTCCCAGGAGGAGTACGACGCCTTCGTGGCCGACTTCATCGCTGCGGTGAAGCGCCGCTGGCCCAAGGTGCTGCTGCAGTTCGAGGACTTCGCCCAGGCCAACGCCATGCCGCTGCTCGAGCGCTACCGCGACGAGCTGTGCTGCTTCAACGACGACATCCAGGGCACCGCCTCGGTCTGCGTGGGGACCCTGATGGCGGCCTGCCAGGCGCGTGGCGAGGGCGTGGCCGACCAGCGGGTGGTGTTCGTGGGGGCGGGCTCCGCCGGCTGCGGCATCGCCGAGCAGGTGGTGGTGGCCATGCAGGCCGAGGGGCTGTCGGAGGCCGAGGCGCGTCGGCGCATCTTCATGGTCGACCGGGAGGGCCTGGTGACCAGCGAACAGGGCTGGCTGCGGGACTTCCAGCGCCGGCTGGCCCAGGCCCCGTCGCTGGTGGCCGACTGGGACGGCCAGTCGCTGCTCGAGGTGGTCAGGCAGGTCAAGCCGACGGTGCTGCTGGGCGTGTGCGGCCAGCAGGGCATCTTCACCGAGGAGGTGATCCGCACCATGCACGCCGGCTGCCCCTCGCCGCTGGTGATGCCGCTCTCCAATCCCACCTCCCGGGCCGAGGCGCTGCCGGAGGACGTGATCCGCTGGACCGATGGCCAGGCCATGGTGGCCTCCGGCAGTCCCTTCGCGCCGGTGGAGTACCAGGGCAAGCGCTATCCCATCGCCCAGTGCAACAACGCCTATATCTTCCCCGGGATCGGCCTCGGCGTGGTGGCGGCCGGCGCCAAGCGAGTCACCGACGCCATGCTGATGTCGGCGTCCCGGGCGCTGGCCCGCGAGGCGCCGGTGGCCAAGACCGGCCAGGGCGCGGTGCTGCCGGCCCTGTCGGAGATCCGCGAGCTGTCCAAGGCCATCGCCTTCGAGGTGGCGGCCCAGGCCCAGCAGGAGGGCGTGGCGCTGAAGTCCGACGGACCGGCCCTGCGCCGGGCGATCGAGCGCAACAGCTGGTCGCCGGAGTATCGCCGCTATCGCCGCCGCTCCTTCTGACGCCCCCTCGCCAGTGGCGCTACGACAGAGAAGCCCCCGCCGGGTCACCGGCGGGGGCTTTCGCTTGTGGGACTCAGGCGGCGGGTCAGGCCGAGCCCGTTACGCTGAGCCGATCATCTTGCGCAGTACATAGTGGAGGATGCCGCCATGGCGGTAGTACTCCAGCTCGTTGGCGGTATCGATGCGGCACAACGCCTCGAACCGCTTCTCGCCCTTGGCGCTCGTGATGGTCACCTCGACGCCGCCGCCCGGGGTCAGCTCGCCGAGCCCCGTCACCGAGACCCGCTCGTCGCCGGTCAGGCCCAGGGTCTCGCGGCTCTCGCCCTCGGGGAACTGCAGCGGCACCACGCCCATGCCGATCAGGTTGGAGCGGTGGATGCGCTCGAAGGACTCGGCGAGCACCGCCCGCACGCCGAGCAGCCGGGTGCCCTTGGCGGCCCAGTCGCGGCTGGAGCCGGTGCCGTACTCCTTGCCGGCGATCACCACCAGGGGCGTGCCCTCCTGCTGGTACTGCATGGCCGCATCGTAGATGGCCATCTGGTCGCCGGAGGGCACGTGGCGGGTCTCGCCGCCGACCACGCCGTCGAGCATCTCGTTTCTGATGCGCACGTTGGCGAAGGTGCCGCGCATCATCACCTCGTGGTTGCCGCGCCGTGAGCCGTAGGAGTTGAAGTCCACCGGCTTGACGCCACGCTCCTGCAGGTAGCGTCCGGCGGGGCTGTCGGGCTTGATGGCGCCGGCCGGCGAGATATGGTCGGTGGTCACCGAGTCGCCGAGCAGGGCCAGGATATGCGCGTCCTGTATGTCCTCCAGCGCCTCCGGCGTCCGGCCCATGCCCTCGAAGAAGGGCGGGTGCTGGATGTAGGTGGAGTCCGCCGACCACTGGTAGACCTGGCTCTGGGGCACGTCGATGGCCTTCCACACCTCGTCGCCCTCGAAGACCTCGGCATATTCCTTGCGGAACATCTCGGTCTTGACCTTCTCGACCGCCTCGGCGATCTCGGCCTGGGAGGGCCAGACGTCCTTGAGATAGACGGGCTTGCCGTGGCGGTCGACCCCCAGGGGATCCCGGGCCAGGTCCTGCTGGATGTTGCCGGCCAGGGCGTAGGCCACCACCAGGGGCGGCGAGGCCAGCCAGTTGGTCTTGACCAGCGGGTGGATGCGGCCCTCGAAGTTGCGGTTGCCGGAGAGCACCGAGGCCACCGTCAGGTCGCCGTCGTTGATGGCCTGCTCGATGGGCTCGGGCAGCGGGCCGGAATTGCCGATGCAGGTGGTACAGCCGTAGCCCACCAGGTTGAAGCCCAGGGCGTCCAGGTCCTCCTGGACGCCGCCGGCGGCCAGGTAGTCGGTGACCACCTTGGAGCCGGGCGCCAGGGAGGTCTTCACCCAGGGCTTGGTGGTCAGGCCCTTGGCCCGGGCGTTGCGGGCCAGCAGGCCGGCGGCCATCATCACGCTGGGGTTGGAGGTGTTGGTGCAGGAGGTGATGGCGGCGATCACCACCGCGCCGGGGTCGAGGCGGAAGGCCTCGCCGTCCAGGCTGACCTCCTGGCTGTCGTGGTGCTCGTAGCTCTCCTCGACGCCCACGGCGGTCTGGCCGCCCTCGGAGAACAGCCGGCCCTTGTCCTCGGAGGAGGACGGGGGCTTGCCGTCGTCGCTCATCACCTTGGCGAAGGCCGCGGGCATGTCGCGCAGGGCGACCCGGTCCTGGGGCCGCTTGGGGCCGGCCAGGCTGGCCTCGACCTCATGCATGTCCAGCGCCAGGGTATCGCTGTAGATGGGCTCGGCGCCCGGCTCGCGCCACAGGCCCTGGGCCTTGCAGTAGGCCTCGACCAGCGCGACCTGGTCGTCGTCGCGACCGGTCAGGCGCAGGTAGCGCAGCGTCTCGTCGTCCACCGGGAAGAAGGCGCAGGTGGCGCCGAACTCCGGCGACATGTTGGCGATGGTGGCGCGGTCGGCCAGCGGCAGGTCCTTGAGGCCGTCGCCGTAGAACTCGACGAACTTGCCCACCACGCCGCGTTGGCGCAGCATCTGGGTCACCGTCAGCACCAGGTCGGTGGCGGTGATGCCCTCGCGCAGCTTGCCGGTGAGCTTGAAGCCCACCACCTCGGGAATCAGCATCGACACCGGCTGGCCGAGCATGGCGGCCTCGGCCTCGATGCCGCCCACGCCCCAGCCCAGCACGCCGAGGCCGTTGATCATGGTGGTGTGGGAGTCGGTGCCGACCAGGGTATCCGGGTAGGCCAGGGTCTTGCCGTCCTCCTGCCTGGCCCACACCGTCTTGCCCAGGTACTCCAGGTTGACCTGGTGGCAGATGCCGGTGCCCGGCGGCACCACGCGGAAGTTGTCGAAGGCCTGCTGGCCCCAGCGCAGGAACTCGTAACGCTCGCGGTTGCGCTGCATCTCGATGGCGACGTTGTCCTTGAAGGCGCTGGCGTTGCCGAACTCGTCGACCATCACCGAGTGGTCGATGATCAGGTCCACCGGCGACAGGGGGTTGATCCGCGACGGCTCCTCGCCGAGGGCCTCGACGGCGGCCCGCATGGAGGCGAGGTCCACCACGCCCGGCACGCCGGTGAAGTCCTGCATCAGCACCCGGGCCGGCCGATAGCCGATCTCCCGGCTGGAGGCGGCGTCCTGCTGCCAGTCGACCAGGGCCTGCATGTCCTCGCGGGAGACGCCCTCCCGGTCGGCGAAGCGCAGCTGGTTCTCCAGCAGGATCTTCAGCGTCATCGGCAGGCGGTCGATGTCACCGAGCGTCTCGGCGGCCTTCGCCAGGCTGTGGTAGTGGTAGGTCGTGCCGGCGGCCTCGAGGGTCTGCAGGGTATCCGGTGTGGACTCGGTGCTCATGGTGTCCTCCTTTCGCAGGGGAGTAAGCGAACCATCCTGGTCCTGATGAGATTACATGGTCATGATAGAAGCCGTTTTCAACACCTGCGTCGGCCCGGTCTCGCTGCCGTCCCCTTGAAATGCCGACCGTCACGCCTCATATTCCCTGGCTGTGACACCAGGCCCGGGAGGTCCCGTGCACGAGGAAGAGCTCGACAGTCAGACGGTCCGCTGTCCCTACTGCGACACGGCCTTCGACCTGCAGGTGGATGCCTCCCAGGGCAGTCACGCGACCTGGGAGGATTGCCCGCGCTGCTGTGCGCCGATCCAGCTGCGCATCGAGGTCTCGCCGGTGAGCGGCGAACTCGAGTCGGTGACCCTGGGCCGCGACGACGACGTGCTGTGAGTGCCCCTCGGCGGGCACCCTGCATCACGATAGATTTTCACTATCCGTGCCATTGAGCAGGCCTAGTGGCGCGGCGGGCCGACCTGCCCTAGCGTAGGCGGCTCCTTATCCCTTCACCATCGGGTATCATCGACCCTCATAGGAGATCTGCATGAGCGTACTGGTTGGACGTCAAGCCCCTGAATTCGAAGCCGCCGCCGTCCTCGGCAATGGCGAGATCGTCGACAACTTCAAGCTGTCCGACAGCAACGGCAAGCTCCGCGTGCTGTTCTTCTGGCCGCTGGACTTCACCTTCGTCTGCCCGTCCGAGATCATCGCCCACGACAACCGTCTGGCGCAGTTCAAGGAGCTCGGCGTCGAGGTGATCGGCGTGTCCATCGATTCCCAGTTCACCCACCATGCCTGGCGCCTGACCGCGCCGGAGAAGGGCGGCATCGGCGAGGTCGGCTTCCCGATCGTGGCCGACGTCAAGCACGAGGTCACCCAGGCCTACGGCATCGAGCATCCGGAAGCCGGCGTCGCCATGCGCGGTTCCTTCCTGATCGACGAGAGCGGTGTCGTCCAGCACCAGGTGGTCAACAACCTGCCGCTGGGCCGCAACGTCGACGAGATGCTGCGCATGGTCAAGGCCCTCAAGTTCCACCAGCAGAATGGCGAAGTCTGCCCGGCCGGCTGGGACGAAGGCCAGGAAGGCATGAAGGACACCGCCGAGGGTGTCGCCAAGTACCTGGGCAGCCACGCCGAGGCGCTCTAAGCCCGGTCCCGGCGTCATGGAGGGCGGCCTGCGGGCCGCCCTCTTCGTCGCTTCACCGCCCAGCGGCCTGGGCCATGCCGACCCGCGGTCGCCATCGCCGAGCCCGTTGCCCCTTTCCCCCTTCCAGAGTTGCGAGGTCCCCATGAGCGAAGCGCGCCACGAACGCCTGATCATCCTCGGTTCCGGACCGGCCGGCTACACGGCCGCCGTCTATGCGGCCCGGGCCAACCTCAAGCCGCTGCTGATCACCGGCATGCAGGCCGGTGGCCAGTTGACCACCACCACCGACGTGGACAACTGGCCCGGTGACGATATCGGCGTGCAGGGCCCGGAGCTGATGGAGCGCATGAAGCGCCATGCCGAGCGCTTCGACACCGAGGTGCTGTTCGACCACATCCACGAGGTCGAGCTGCGCGACAGGCCCTTCACCCTGAAGGGCGACAACGGCACCTATACCTGCGATGCGCTGATCATCGCCACCGGCGCCAGCGCCCGCTACCTGGGCCTGGCATCCGAGCAGCAGTTCATGGGCCAGGGGGTCTCGGCCTGCGCCACCTGTGACGGCTTCTTCTACCGCAACCAGGAGGTCGTGGTGGTGGGGGGCGGCAACACCGCCGTGGAAGAGGCGCTGTACCTCTCCAACATCGCCGCCAAGGTGACCCTGGTGCATCGCCGTGACAGCCTGCGTGCCGAGAAGATCCTGCAGGACAAGCTGTTCGAGAAGGCACAGAACGGCAACGTCGAGCTGATCTGGAACCACACCCTCGACGAGGTGCTGGGCGACAACACCGGCGTGACCGGGGCGCGGCTCAAGTCCACCCGGGACGGCAGCACCCGGGAGCTCGATGCCCCGGGGGTGTTCATCGCCATCGGTCACAGCCCCAATACCGGCATCTTCGAGGGCCAGCTGGACATGGCCGGCGGCTACATCAAGGTGAGGTCCGGCCTCGAGGGCAATGCCACGGCCACCAGCGTGCCCGGCGTCTTCGCCGCCGGCGACGTCATGGATCACGTCTATCGCCAGGCGGTGACCTCGGCGGGCAGCGGTTGCATGGCGGCCCTGGATGCCGAGCGCTATCTCGATGAACTGTAAGACGCGGCTACGCCACTCGGAGAGAGAAGAACGCGGCTACGCCGCTTGAAGAAGGAAGACCGGCGCTGCGCGCCTGGCAGCTGGAAGAAAAAAGCGTGGCCCCGTCGATGATGGCTCACGCTGCCTGGAGAGATGTCTACTCTTTCAGGGCCACCTCACACCTCCCTCTTCTTTCTTCCCTCTTCGTTCTTCAGTAATGCGGCGGCACCTCATCCTGCGGACGAGGTGCCGCCGCTTCGTCGTCCTGGCGGGCCAGTTGCTGCTCGCGGATCTTCTCCTGCATCAGCGCGCCGAGGCGCTCGAGGTGCATCAGGCGACGCTCCTGCTGGGCGACCGCCCGGTCCAGGGTGTCGAGCCAATGTTCCTGGTGGGCGATGCGGCTCTCCAGGGCCTCCAGCCGGCTGTCAAGGGTGGAGGGCGTGTCATCATCGCGCATGATAGAATCCTTATGCTGTGTGCCACCGTTCATCGTGGTGCCGGCCTGTCCCGTGCAGTCGGGTCGAGGGCGACGCCAGGCGTCGTCGGGTACCTCGGCCCCGAGACTTCCTTTACTACGACAAGAGAGCATCCAAGGTTTATGAATCGAAAGGTCGTGTTTCGCTGCAGTATCATCAGCCTGCTGCTGGCCGCGCCGGCCCCGTTGCTGATCGCCCTGGGCATCCATCTCACCGGTGGCCAGCTGTCCCGGGAGTTGTTCGCCAGCCTCGAGGTGGGCGGCGTGGCCGTGGTCTATGTCGCCGTGGCGGTGGCCGTCTTCCTGCTGTTGCTGGTCGCCACCCTGGCGGTCAACGCCCTGACCCCGCAACTGGTCAACCTGGCGGAGGTCGAGGACGACGACCGCGAGATCGGCGAGGTCAAGTGGTTCAACGTCAACAAGGGCTACGGCTTCATCACCCGCGACAGCGGTGAGGACGTCTTCGTCCATTTCCGCGCCATCCGCGGCCGTGGCCATCGTACCCTGGCCGAGGGCCAGAAGGTGAAGTACCACGTATCGCGCAATGAGCGGGGGCTGCAGGCCGACGACGTCACCGTCATCACCTGAACACCGGCCGGCGCTCGGTCAGGCATGGCGGGAAGGGCGCCGCGTGATGCTCATTGACGAAAGCAAGCTCCGCTCCCTCGCCGCGCTTCGCCTCGCCTGATCATCGCTCGCCAGCCTGCTGATCGGTCTGCAGTTCAGCACTTGACGACCATCGCCCCGCCGCTGCGGGGCGATGTCGTTTCAGCGGCCGGAGTCCGGCCAGTCGATGGCGCTCTCGCGGCCGTCCGGCAGGACGCGCAGGAAGCGGTCGGGGTCGTCGCCGGGTTGCCAGCCGCCCAGCGAGCAGCGCACCTCGAAGCCCAGGGTCGCGGCGGCCTCGCGGGCGAGGTCGGCGTCGGTGGGCCAGGGGGTGTGGGGGCTGTCGAGCCACAGGCTGGCGAAGCCGTCGGCGGCCTGGGTCACCAGCAGCACCGGGATGTCCTCGTCCCCGCCGTGCCCCCGGGTGCGCCAGCGGTGCTTGCCGGCGGGCGTCAGGGGCGCGGCGCCGAGGGTCTCGCCGAGCCAGCGGCTCAGGGCCTCCAGGTCGGCGCTGGCCAGGTAGATCTCGATGTCGGGGTAGCGTTCCATGGCGACCTCAGGGGCGCGGCGTGTCGGCGGCGAACAGTCGCGCCAGGATGGCCTCGTAGACCCGCGAGAGGTCATCGAGGTCGGCGGCGCGGACCCGCTCGTTGACCTTGTGGATGGTGGCGTTGACCGGGCCGAGCTCGACCACCTGGCTGCCCAGGGTGGCGATGAAGCGACCGTCGGAGGTGCCGCCGGCGGTGGAGAGCGCCGGCCGCCGGCCGAGCACGTCCTCCACGCCGCCGACCGCGGCGTCCACCAGCTCGCCCGCGGCGGTCAGGAAGGGTTCGCCGTTGAGGGTCCAGTCGATGTGGAAGTCCAGGTCATGGGCCGCGAGGATGGCCTCGGTGCGGCGGCGCAGTGTCTCGTGGCTGAGCTCGGTGGAATAGCGGAAGTTGAAGACCACCTCCACGTCGCCCGGAATCACGTTGGTGGCGCCGGTGCCCGAACGCAGGTTGGAGATCTGGAAGCTGGTGGCCGGGAAGAAGGCATTGCCGCCGTCCCAGTGCTCGCGCACCAGGGCGTCCAGGGCCGGGGCGACCTGGTGGATGGGGTTGCGGGCCAGGTGCGGGTAGGCCACATGGCCCTGGATGCCCTTGACGTGCATGACCCCGCCCAGCGAGCCGCGGCGACCGTTCTTGATCACGTCACCGAGGGCTTCGGTGGAGGAGGGCTCGCCGACGATGCAGTAGTCCAGGCGGTCGTGGGCCTCGCGCAGGTGCTCGACCACCGCGCGGGTGCCATCCACCGCCGGGCCCTCCTCGTCGGAGGTGATCAAGAAGGCGATGCGTCCCGGGTGGTCGGGGTGGGCGGTCACGAAGCGTTCCACGGCGGTGAGCATGGCGGCCAGGCTGCCCTTCATGTCCGCGGCGCCGCGGCCGCAGAGCATGCCTGTCGTGTCGATGCAGGGCTCGAAGGGCGGGTATTCCCAGTGCACGTCGGGGCCGCTGGGTACCACGTCGGTATGGCCGGCGAAGGCCAGCACCGGGCCGTGGTGGCCATGGACGGCCCAGAAGTTCTCCACGTCGCCGAAGGGCAGGCGTTCCACCTGGAAGCCGAGGCGCTCGAGGCGCTCGATCATCAGCGCCTGGCACCCCAGGTCGTCGGGGGTGACCGAGGGGCGGCGCATCAGCGCCATGGCGAGCTCGAGGGTCGGGGACAGGGCGGTAGCGGTCTCGGGTGAGGTCATGCGGGCGTCCGGCAGGCCGGTCCCCGGCGCCCGCGGGCGCCGGGAACGGGGCTCAGTTGTTGGCGTGCAGCGCTTCGTTCAGGGCGATGGCGCTCTTGTTGGTCAGGCACTCGATGCGGCCATTCTGGGAATTGCGACGCAGCAGCAGGTCGTCCTGGCCGGCCAGCTCCCGGGCGGCCACGGTATCGGCGACCTGGCCCTGGTCGTCGAGCACGGTGACCTTGGCCCCGGCGGTGATGTAGAGGCCGGCCTCCACGGTACAGCGATCCCCCAGCGGGATGCCGATGCCGGCATTGGCGCCGATCAGGCAGCCCTCGCCGACCTTGATGATGATGTTGCCGCCCCCGGAGAGCGTGCCCATGGTGGAGCAGCCGCCGCCCAGGTCGGAGCCCTTGCCGACCATGACGCCGGCGGAGATGCGGCCCTCGATCATCCCCGGCCCCTCGGTGCCGGCATTGAAGTTGACGAAGCCCTCGTGCATCACGGTGGTGCCCTCGCCGAGGTAGGCACCCAGGCGCACGCGGGCGGTGTCGGCGATGCGCACGCCGGTCGGCACCACGTAGTCGGTCATCTTGGGGAACTTGTCGACGCAGTCCACCGACAGGGTGCGGCCTTCCAGGCGGGCCTTGAGGCGCCGCGCCGGGAGTTCCTCGATGTCGATCGCGCCTTCGCTGGACCAGGCGATGTTGCGCAGCAGGCCGAACATGCCGGTCAGGTCGACGCCGTGGGGCTTGACCCGGCGGTGGGACAGCAGGTGCAGCTTGAGGTAGACCTCGGGGGCGCTCTGCGGCGGCAGGTCCTCGGCGAGGAAGGTGGCCACCAGCGGGCGCTGGCTGGCCGCCAGGGCCTCGGCGAGTTCGGCCTGGTCGGCGTGGCCGGCGGCCTTCAGCGCCTCGGCGAGCTCGGCGCACTGCTCCGGCAGGAAGCTCACCGCGGCATTGCCGGCGGGGGCGTCGAGCACCCTGGCGGCGGCCTCGACCAGGGCGGCGTCCGGGGTCAGCAGCGGCGCCGGGTAGTAGATCTCCAGCCAGTCGCCCTGGGTGTTCTGGGTGCCGATTCCGAGTGCAAAGCTGAGCATGGGGGTGTGTCCTCTCGGGTGATGGGGAAGGCCGAGCCGGGTGGGCCGCCTAGAGGGTGTCGTAGTGGTCGTTGCGAAAGCCGACGAGGATCTCCTCGCCGGTGTCGAGCAACGGGCGCTTGAGCAGGGTGGGGTGGGCCAGCATCAGTTCGCGGGCCTTGTTGGCGTCGATGTCCGCCTTGTCCTCGTCGGGCAGCTGACGCCAGGTGGTGCTGCGCTTGTTGAGCAGGGTCAGCACCGGGACCCGCTCGAGGATGTGCTCGAGCAGCGGGGCGGACAGGCCGTCCTCGCGCAGGTCGTGGAACTGAAAGGGTTGCCCCTGGCCTTCCAGGGCCTTGCGCGCCTTGCGGCAGGTATCGCAGTTCTTGATGCCGAACAGCGTCATCATGTCGGTCTCTCCTGTTCAGGCGTGGCGGTCGACGTGGCGGCGTAGCCGGTGGGCGGCCTCGACGGTGGCGTCGAGCTCGTCGACCAGCGCCAGGCGGATCCGTCCGGCGCCGGGGTTCACGCCGCCGGCGCCCGGCCGACCCATGTAGCTGCCGGGCAACACGCTGACGTGCTGCTCGGCGTACAGCGAGCGGGCGAAGGCCTCGTCGTCGCCGCCGGGTACCGCCGGCCACAGGTAGAAGCTCGCCTCGGGGGCGGGGAAGTCCATCGCCGGGGCGAGGATCTCGGTCACCGCGGCGAACTTCTCCCGGTAGGCGTCGCGGTTGGCCCGCACGTGGGCCTCGTCCTGCCAGGCGGCGATCGAGGCATGCTGCAGCGGCAGCGACATGGCGCAGCCGTGGTAGGTGCGGTAGCGCCGGAAGGCCGCGATCAGCGCGGCGTCGCCGGCCACGAAACCCGAGCGCAGGCCCGGCAGGTTGGAGCGCTTGGACAGCGAGTGGAAGACCAGGCAGCGCCGGTAGTCGTGGCGGCCGAGCTCGGCGCAGGCCTGCAGCAGCCCGGGGGGCGGCACGGCCTCGTCCAGGTAGAGCTCCGAGTAGCACTCGTCGGCGGCGACGATAAAGTCGAATTCGTCGGCGAGCTCGATCAGCTTCTGCAGGTCCTCGAGCGGGGTCACCGCCCCGGTGGGGTTGCCCGGCGAGCAGGTGAAGACGATCTGCACCTCGCGCCAGGTCTCGGCCGGCACGGCCTCCAGGTCGGGGCGAAAGCCATGCTCGGCGCGGCAGTCCAGGGTCAGCGGCGTGCCGCCGGCGAGCAGCGTCGCCCCCTCGTAGATCTGGTAGAAGGGGTTGGGTACCGCCACCCGCGCCGGGCGGGTGCGGTCCAGGGCGGCCTGGACGAAGGCGAAGATGGCCTCCCGGGTGCCGTTCACCGGCAGCACCTGATGCTCGGCGTCGAGCCCCTCGAGGGCGAAGCGTCGGCTGGCCCAGGCGGCGATGGCGCCCCGCAGCTCGGGCGTGCCCGCCGTGGCGGGATAGCGGGCCATCTCGCCGAGGTGGGTCGACAGCGCCTCCAGGGCCGCGGCGAAGGGCGCATGGCGCGGTTCGCCGATGGTCAGCGGGATATGCGCGAGTCCCTCGGGCGGCGTCACGCCGGCCTTGAGGGCGGCGAGCTTCTCGAAGGGATAGGGCTTCAGAGCGTCGAGATCGGGGTTCATGGGTGTCCAGTAGCGCCGTGCTCGGCGTCGTTGTCGTGCGGTGTCCCGGGCGGGGCAGGACGCCGATTATAGGGAAGCCCCGGGGGAGCCTCAAACGAGGGCCTCAGCCGGTGACGCTGAGGACCTCGATCAGTCGCTCGCGTAGCCGCTGCTGGCGGTCGGGGTCGGTGAGCGGACGCCCGGCCTTGTCGGTGATGAAGAAGACGTCCTCGACCCGCTCGCCGAGGGTGGCGATCTTGGCCGCCGACAGCGCGATGTCCTGCTCCATGAAGATGCGCCCGACCCGCGCCAGCAGGCCCGGCCGGTCGGGGGCGGTGAGCTCCAGCAGGGTCCGTCCGCCCGCCGTGTCCTGCTCGATGGAGACCTCGGTGGGCACCCGGAAGTGCTTGAGCTGGCGCGGGGTATGGCGGGTGACGATCTGCGGGTAGTCGTCGGGATCGTCGAGTTCCTCCACCAGGTGGCGACGGATCTCCTCCAGGCGTCCCGGATCGCGGATGGCCAGGCCGTGGTCGTCGAGCACGATGAAGGTGTTGAGGGTCCAGTCGTTGCTGGAGGTGGCGATGCGGGCATCGTGGATCGACAGGCCGAGTTGCTCCATGGCCGCCGAGGTGGCGGCGAACAGGTCCTCCACCGAGCGGGTATGGATGAATACCTTGGTGCCGCCCTCGGCCATGTCGTTGGTGGGCGCGCTGAGCAGGATCAGCGGCAGGGAGCTGCCGTCATGGGCGAGGATGCCCTGGGTCTGCCAGGCGATCTCGCTGGGAGCGTATTGCAGGAAGTAGTCCTCGCCCAGCGATTCCCACAGCCGGTCGACGCGGTCCATGTCGGTGCCCACCGTGGCCAGCAGCGAGTACGCCTCGCCGCGGGTCTCGCGCACCGAATCGTCGCGCTCCAGGGGGTTCTCGAGGCCACGGCGCAGGGCGCGCTTGGCCGCGGCGTGGAGCTGGCGCAGCAGGGCGGCCCGCCAGCCGTTCCACAGCGTCGGGTTGGTGGCGTTGATGTCGGCCACGGTCAGCACGTAGAGGTAGTCGAGACGGGTCTCGTCGCCCACCGTGCGGGCGAACTCGCTGATCACCTCCGGGTCGCTGATGTCGCGTTTCTGGGCGACCATCGACATCAGCAGGTGGTGTTCCACCAGCCAGGCCACCAGGCGGGTGTCGCGCTGGGTGAGGCCATGACGTGCGGCGAAGGCCTCGACATCCCGGGCGCCGATCAGCGAATGGTCGCCGCCGCGGCCCTTGCCGATGTCGTGGAACAGGCCGGCGATCCACAGCAGGTCCAGCTTGGGCAGCTGGTGGATCAGCGAGGCGGCCACCGGGAAGGCTTCCCGGGCCTCGGGCTTGCGAAAGCCGTGGATGCACTTGAGCAGGCGCAGGGTATGGGCGTCCACGGTGTAGATGTGGAAGAGGTCGTGCTGCATCAGGCCGACGGCCTGGCCGAACACCGGCAGGTACTTGCCCAGCACCCCGTAGCGGTTCATGCGCCGCAGCTGGCGGGCGACGTTGCCCCCGGAGCGCAGCAGCGCCATGAACAGCCGCTGGTGGCGCGGGTCGTCGCGGTAGAGGTCGTCGATCAGGTGGCGATGGTCGCGGATCAGGCGGATGGTGTCGGCGCGTACCCCCTCGATCTCCGGGTGTTCCGCCATCAGCAGGAAGAGTTCCAGCAGCGCCGAGGGCGACTCGCGGAACACCGCCCGGGAGCGGGCCTGGATGTAGCCCCCCTTGATCTCGAAGCGCTCGTTGAGCGGCACCCGTTCCAGGGCCTCGCCGCCGCGCAGGATGACCTCGTCGAAGTGCTGCAGCAGCATGTCGTTGAGGCCGGCGAGCGCCGTCACATGCCGATAGTAGCGCTTCATGAACTGCTCGACGGCCAGCCGCTCCGGGGTGTCGTGGTAGCCGAACAGCTCGGCGATGGTGGCCTGGTGATCGAACAGCAGGCGATCCTCGGCGCGGCCGGTGAGCATGTGCAGGGCGTAGCGGACCTGCCACAGGAAGGCCTGCCCCTGGCTGAGGATGCGCAGCTCGGCGTCGTTCATGAAGCCGTTGGCGACGATGTCCTCGTAGCGCTGGGTGTCGAAGTGGCGCTTGGCCACCCAGCCGATCATCTGGATGTCGCGCAGGCCGCCCGGCGAGCTCTTGATATTGGGCTCGAGGTGGTACTCGGAGTTGTTGAAGCGGTAGTGGCGGGCGATCTGCTCCTGCCACTTGGCCTCGAAGAAGTGGTCCGCGGGCCACAGCCGCTGCGGGCCGATGCGCGCCTGCATGGCCTCGCGCAGCCGCTCGGCCCCGGCCAGGGTGCGCGACTCGATGAGGTTGGTGATCACCGTGACGTCGGCGGCCGCCTCCCGCTCGCAGTCGGACAGCGAGCGCACGCTGTGGCCGATCTCCAGGCCGATGTCCCAGAGGAAGGTGATGAAGGCGCTGAGCGGCTCCCGATAGGGCGTGTCGTCGTCATGCTCGAGGAGCAGCAGCAGGTCGACGTCGGAGCGCGGGTGCAGCTCGCCGCGGCCGTAGCCGCCCACCGCCAGCAGGGCGATGCCGTCGTCGGGCCAGTCATGCTGCCGCCAGGCGACCGTCAGCAGCTGGTCCAGGCACCAGGCCCGGCCGTGCACCAGGTCGCGGATATCGGTGCCGGCCCGAAAGCGCGCGTCGAGGCGGGCCTGGATCTCGGCCAGCGCCGCCTTGAACGGGGCGATGGGCGAGCGACTGCCGGTCAGCTCGGCCTGGAACGCCTCGACGTCGAACAGCGTCGGGTCGGGCTCGAAACGGTAATGGTGCAGCAGCATGATGGTCGACTCAGCGGTCGAGGAAGGAGAAGTCTTCGTCGCTGCGCGCGGTGAGCACCTCCACCCCGTTGGCGGTGACCAGCAGGGTATGCTCCCACTGGGCGGAGAGGCCCTTGTTCTTGGTCACGGCGGTCCAGCCATCGCGCAGCACCTTGGTGCGATGGTCGCCGACGTTGATCATCGGTTCGATGGTGAAGCACATGCCTTCCTCGAGGGCGATGTCGGCCTCCGGGGCATAGCCGTCGTAGTGCAGCACCTGGGGATCCTCGTGGAAGCCGGCGCCGATGCCGTGGCCGCAGAAGTCGCGGACCACCGCATAGCCGCTGGCCTCGGCGTGCTGCTGGATGACCCGGGCCAGCGCCGACAGGCGCACGCCGGGGCGCACCAGGGCGATGCTCCGGTAGAGGCACTCCTGGGTGACGCGGCACAGGCGCTCGCCCTGAATGGTCTCGCCGACGATGAACATCACGCTGGAATCGCCGTGGTAGCCGTCCGGAGTCTTCACGGTGACGTCCAGATTCATGATGTCGCCCTTCTTCAGCTTCTTGCCGTCGTCGGGGATGCCATGGCAGACCACGTGGTTGATCGAGGTGCACACCGACTTGGGGAAGCCGTGGTAGTTGAGCGGTGCGGGCGTGGAGCCGAGCTCGTCGACGATGTAGTCGTGGCAGCGCCGATCGATCTCGCCGGTGCTGACGCCGGCCTGGACATGAGGGGCGATCATTTCCAGCACACCGGCGGCCTGGCGGCCCGCCTCGCGCATCTTCTCGATCTCGTCGGGCGTCTTGATGGGTACGTTCATGGAGTCTCGGGTTCAGGGGTGGTGTCGCCGGAACCGGCAGGGAAGGGCGTCGGGCGACTTCATCTCGGAGGGGATCCATGGTATAAAGCTGCGCGCTTTCCTGCAATCGCCGATCCCGTCCGCGCCCCATGCGCCCCGGTGGCGGTGCCGTCAGGAAGCGTCAATGCTAACGCAACGCCTTGAAAACACACATGCACCGGCACATGGTCCCGGGTGCTGCCGGCACGTCCGGCGGTCGGATCCATGGGGTGCATGGAGGCCTAACCCGATTTTCCAGGAGTCATCCATGGCACACGTCAATATGCGTGACCTGCTGAAGGCAGGCGCTCACTTCGGTCACCAGACCCGTTACTGGAACCCGAAGATGAGCAAGTTCATCTTCGGCGCCCGTAACAAGATTCACATCATCAACCTCGAGCATACCCTTCCGGCCCTCAACGAGGCCATCGATGTGGTCGAGAAGATGGCGGCCGCGAACAACAAGATCCTGTTCGTGGGGACCAAGCGCAGCGCCAGCAAGATCGTCAAGGAAGAGGCCAACCGCGTCGGCCAGCCCTTCGTCAACCATCGTTGGCTCGGCGGCATGCTGACCAACTACAAGACCATCCGCGTCTCCATCAAGCGCCTGGGTGAGCTCGAGGCGATGCATCAGGACGGCACCTTCGAGAAGCTGACCAAGAAGGAAGTGCTGATGGCGACCCGCGAGCAGGACAAGCTCGAGCGGTCCGTGGGCGGCATCAAGGAGATGGGCGGCCTGCCCGACGCGCTGTTCGTGATCGACGTCGACCACGAGCGCATCGCCATCAACGAGGCGAACAAGCTGGGCATCCCGGTCATCGGCGTGGTGGACACCAACTCCGATCCGGACGGCGTCGATTACGTGATCCCGGGCAACGATGACTCCATCCGCGCCATCCAGATCTACGTCAAGGCCGTCGCCGACGCCTGCGCCCGCGCGAAGGAAGGTCGTCCCGACGAGTTCGTCGAGGTCACCGAAGAGAGCCCGGGCGACGCCGCCGCCGAGTGATCGTCGGCCCGTCCGGGAGGGCGGTCGTGCCGCGCCCTGGCGGCGGCCGGCCGCCGGATCGGCATAAGGGGGCCGCGGCCCCCTTCTTGCTCCCCCGGGGCGGGCAAGGTCTCGCCGGGCCACGGCCCGGCCCCATATTCCAGGTCGAACCATTCAGAGGTAACTACCATGGCAGCTATCAGCGCCTCCCAGGTCAAGGAACTGCGTGAGCGTACCGGGCTCGGCATGATGGAGTGCAAGAAGGCACTCACCGAAGCCGGCGGCGACATCGAGACCGCCATCGAGAACCTGCGCAAGAATTCCGGCCTCAAGGCCGCCAAGAAGGCCGGCCGCACCGCCGCCGAGGGCGCCGTCGTCACTCGCGTCGCCGAGGACGGCCGCTACGGCGTGATGGTCGAGGTCAACTCCGAGACCGACTTCGTCGCCCGTGACGACAACTTCAAGGCCTTCGCCGACAGGGTCGCCGATGCCTTCTTCGCCGCCAAGAGCGAGGACGTCGCCGCCGTCATGGACGGCGAGCTGGAGTCCGCCCGCGAGCAGCTGGTGCAGAAGATCGGCGAGAACATCGGCGTGCGTCGAAGCGTCGTCGTCGAGGCGCCGGAAGGCGCCCGCGTGGGCGAATACGTCCACGGCGGTCGCATCGGCGTGCTGACCGTGCTCAAGGGCGCCACCGCCGAGGCCGCCAAGGACGTGGCCATGCACGTCGCCGCCATCAACCCGGCCGTCGCGCGTCCCGAGGACATGCCCCAGGACAAGCTGGACGCCGAGAAGGCGATCATCCTGGCTCAGCCGGACATGGCCGGCAAGCCCGAGCAGATCGCCGAGAAGATGGTCCAGGGTCGCCTCAAGAAGTACCTGGCCGAGAACAGCCTGACCGAGCAGCCGTTCGTCAAGGACCCGAACCAGAGCGTCGCCGAGTTCGCCAAGGCCGCCGGCGGCGAGGTGCTCGGCTTCACCCGCTTCGAAGTGGGCGAGGGCATCGAGAAGGAAGAGGTCGACTTCGCTCAGGAAGTGATGGAACAGGCCAAGCGCAGCTGAGGTCGCAGGTTCCAGTGTGAAGATGGCGTGCGCGAGAGCGCACGCCTTCGCGTATCCGGCCGGAGCATCCGGCCACCCCACGTCGCATTCGTCGAGTTCCCGGGAGACACACCATGAGCAGTGCCGAGCACGCCGCCCCCCTCAAGTCCGACAAGTCCCGCGCCGAGGTGTCGAAGTACAAGCGCATCCTGCTCAAGCTGTCCGGCGAGGCCCTGACCGGGGATGCCGAGTTCGGCATCGACCCCAAGGTGCTGGACCGCATGGCGCTGGAGATCGGTCAGCTGGTCGGTATCGGCGTGCAGGTCGGGATCGTGGTCGGCGGCGGCAACCTGTTCCGCGGGGCCGCGCTGCACGAGGCCGGCATGGAGCGGGTCACCGGTGACCACATGGGCATGCTGGCCACGGTGATGAACGCCCTGGCCATGCGCGACGCCCTGGAGCGCTCCAACATCCGCTCGCGGGTGATGTCGGCGATCCCGATGAGTGGCGTGGTGGAGCACTACGACCGCCGCACCGCCATCCGCTACCTGACCTCCGGGGACGTGGTGCTGTTCTCCGCCGGTACCGGCAACCCCTTCTTCACCACCGACTCGGCGGCCTGCCTGCGCGGCATCGAGATCGATGCCGACGTGGTGGTCAAGGCCACCAAGGTGGACGGGGTCTACGACAAGGACCCGGTCAAGCATGCCGATGCGGTCAAGTACGAGCAGCTGTCCTATGATGATGCGCTCGAACAGAAGCTCGGCGTCATGGATTTGACCGCCATCTGCCTGGTGCGGGACCATGACATGCCGGTTCGCGTGTTCAACATGAACAAGCCTGGCGCATTGCTGAACCTGGTGGTGGGCGGCAGGGAAGGCACGCTGATTGATAGAGGGTGAGACAGTGATTGACGACATCAAGCAGGATGCGGAAAGCCGCATGAAGAAGAGCCTCGAGTCTCTTCACCAAAATTTCAACAAGATCCGCACCGGCCGGGCGCATTCCAGCATCCTGGACTCGGTGACCGTGGACTACTACGGCGGCCAGGTGCCGATCAATCAGGTGGCCTCGGTCAACGTCGAGGACGCGCGCACCCTGTCGGTGGTGCCCTGGGAGCAGAGCATGGTGCCCAAGGTGGAGAAGGCCATCATGACCGCCGAGCTGGGCCTCAACCCGGCCAGTGCCGGCAACGTGATCCGGGTGCCGATGCCGATGCTCACCGAGGAGACCCGCAAGGGCTATATCAAGCAGGCGCGTGGCGAGGCCGAGAATGCCCGCGTGGCGGTACGCAACGTGCGTCGCGACGCCAACGGTGACATCAAGGCCCTGCTCAAGCAGAAGGACATCACCGAGGACGAGCAACACCAGGCCGAGGATGCCATCCAGAAACTCACCGACAAGTTCATCGGCGAGATCGACAAGGCCCTGGAGTCCAAGGAACACGACCTGATGCAGGTCTGAAGACGGGCCGGCGGCATCGTCCGCGATGCCGCCGATCATGGAGTGATTCCGCCCCACCCGCCATGCGAGACACCATGACGTCACCGCAGTCTCCCCAGCCCCGTTCCGACGGGGATACCCTGCCACGTCACGTGGCCATCATCATGGACGGCAACAATCGCTGGGCCAAGGCCCGGGGCATGTCCGGCGTGCGCGGCCACCATGCCGGCGTCGAGTCCGTTCGCGCGGTCATCCGGCGCGCCGCCGAGCGGGGCGTCGAGACCCTGACGCTGTTCGCCTTCTCCAGCGAGAACTGGAAGCGCCCGGCCGCCGAGGTGAATGCCCTGATGGAGCTGTTCCTGATGGCGCTCAAGCGTGAGGTCAAGAAGCTCCACCAGCACGATATCCGCCTCTCGGTGATCGGCGATCGCGAGGGATTCTCCCCCTCGATCCAGAAGTACATCGCCCAGGCGGAGGCGCTGACCGGCGACAACCGTGGCCTGCACCTGGTGGTCGCCGCCAACTACGGCGGCCGCTGGGACATCGCCCGGGCCGCGCGGCGCCTGGGCGAGCGCGTCGCGGCCGGCGAGCTCGCCCCCTCGGCCATCGACGAGGGCGGCCTGGGCGCCGAGCTCAGCCTCGCCGGGGAGGCCCCGGTGGACCTGTGCATCCGCACCAGTGGCGAGCGGCGCATCTCCAACTTCCTGCTCTGGCAGATGGCCTATGCCGAGCTCTATTTCACGCCGACCCTGTGGCCCGACTTCGGGGCGGACGCCTTCGACGCGGCCCTGGCCGACTTCGCCGGTCGCAAGCGACGCTTCGGCATGACCGACGAGCAGGTCGAGGCTCGGGGTGCTTAAGCAGCGCATCCTCACGGCCGCCTGGCTGGCGCCGCTGGCGCTGGTGGGGCTGTTCGGCCTGTCCGGCGATGCCTTTGCCGCCTTCACGGCGGGGGTGGTGCTGCTGGCGGCCTGGGAATGGGCCAACCTGGCCGGGCTCAGCGAGGGCGCCCGCCGCCTGGCACCGGTCGCCGGCCTGGCCCTGGTGATGGCGGCGCTCCACGCCGCCGGCATGACCCTCTCGTCCTGGCTGCTGTGGCTGGCGGTCCCCGGCTGGCTGATCAACCTCTACTGGGTCGTCGGCTATCCCGAGCGGGCCGGCCAGTGGCACGGCACCGCGGTGCGCCTGGCCATGGGGCTGTGGGTGCTGCTGCCCACCTGGGTCGGCTTCAACGTGCTGCGCGAGGCCGGGGCGGCCTGGCTGCTGTTCGTGCTGCTGCTGGTGTGGGGCGCCGATATCGGCGCCTACTTCGTCGGCAAGGCCCTCGGCAAGCGCAAGCTGGCCCCGAGAGTCAGCCCCGGCAAGACCTGGGAAGGGGTGGCCGGCGGCGTCGCCGTGACCGCGCTGCTGGCGGTGAGCTTCGCCGTCTGGCAGGGCCTCGGCCTGGCCACGGGCCTGCTGCTGCTGGCGGCCACGGTCGTGGTGACCCTGGCCTCGGTGGTCGGCGACCTGTTCGAGAGCATGCTCAAGCGCCATCGCGGCCTCAAGGATTCCAGCCAGTTGCTGCCCGGGCATGGCGGTGTGCTGGATCGCGTCGACAGCCTCACCGCCGCGGTGCCGCTGTTCGCGCTGCTACAGGCGGGAGTGTTATGACCATGAGCGATGCCGTGCCGCGGCGCGTCAGCGTGCTGGGCGCCACCGGTTCCATCGGGTCCAGCACCCTGGACGTGATCGCCCGCCACCCCGACCGCTACCGGGTCCATGCATTGACCGCCCATCGCTCCCGGGAGGCGCTGCTGGCCCAGTGTCGGCGCCATTCACCGGCGCTGGCGGTGCTCGACCGGGAGGTCGATGCGGCCTGGCTGCGCGAGCGGCTCCACGAGGCGGGGCTGGCGACCGAGGTGCGTTGCGGCCGTGAGGCGCTGGTCGAGGTCAGCGAGGCGCCCGAGGTCGATGTCGTCATGGCGGCGATCGTCGGCGCCGCGGGGCTGCTGCCGACGCTTGGCGCGGTGCGCGCCGGCAAGCGGGTGCTGCTGGCCAACAAGGAGGCCCTGGTGATGTCCGGGGCGCTGTTCATGGAGGCCGTGGGCCGCTCGGGGGCGACCCTGCTGCCCATCGATTCCGAACATAATGCCATCTACCAGTGTCTACCCGTCGAGCATCGCGGCGGGCTCGCCCGTCACGGCGTGACCCAGCTGCTGCTGACCGCCTCCGGCGGCCCCTTCCGCGGCTGGACGGCCAAGGACCTGGCGGCGGTGACCCCGGAGCAGGCCTGTGCCCATCCCAACTGGTCGATGGGGCGCAAGATCTCGGTGGACAGCGCCACCCTGATGAACAAGGGCCTCGAGTTGATCGAGGCCTGCTGGCTGTTCGATGCGCGCCCCGACCAGGTCCAGGTGGTGGTGCATCCGCAGAGCGTGATCCATTCCATGGCCGCCTACAGCGATGGTTCGGTGCTGGCCCAGCTGGGCAATCCGGACATGCGCACTCCCATCGCCTATGGCCTGGCCTGGCCGGAACGCATCGACGCCGGGGTGGCCGCCCTCGACCTGTTCGAGGTGGCCCGGCTGGACTTCGAGCCGCCGGACGAGGTCGCCTTCCCCTGCCTGCGCCTGGCGCGGGAGGCCATCGTCGAGGGCGGCACGGCGCCGGCGGTGCTCAATGCCGCCAACGAGGTGGCCGTCGAGGCCTTCCTCGCCGGCCGGCTGGGCTTCGCCGGCATCGGCGAACTGGTGGCTCGGGTACGCGATGCCTGCCCGGTGGAGCCGGCCGGCGAGCTGGCGGGCATTCTCGATGCCGATGCCCGGGCCCGGAAGGAGGCTGTTGCCTGCCTGACGCGCCGCTGACGCATCCCCTGTCGCCATTCACGAGGAGACTGCCGTGGACCTGATCCAGAACGTGCTGGCCGTGATCGTGGTTCTCGGCCTGCTGATCACCTTCCATGAGTTCGGCCATTTCTGGGTCGCCCGGCGCTGTGGCGTCAAGGTGCTGCGCTTCTCGGTGGGCTTCGGCAAGCCGCTGTGGTCGCGCCATGATCGCCACGGCACCGAGTTCGCCGTGGCGGCGATCCCGCTGGGCGGCTACGTCAAGATGCTCGATGAGCGCGAGGGACCGGTCGACCCGGCCGAACGCCATCTCGCCTTCAACCGCCAGTCGGTCTGGTCGCGCATCGCCATCGTGGTGGCGGGGCCGCTGGCCAACTTCCTGCTGGCCCTGGTCGCCTACTGGGCGCTGTTCGTCGCCGGCACCACCACCGTCGTGCCGGTGATCGGCGAGGTGGCCCCCGACTCGCCGGCCGCTCGGGGCGGTCTCGCCGCCGGCCAGGAGATCACCGCCGTCCAGGGCGCGGCGGTGCGCTCCTGGGAGGAGATCAACCTCAAGCTGGTGGCGGCCATCGGCGTCAGCGGCGAGCTGACGCTGAGTGCCCGGGACGAGAGCGCCACCCGATCCCGGGAGCACCGCCTGCCGGTGCAGGACTGGATGGTGCGCCAGGACCCCCCGCAGCCCCTGGCGAGCCTCGGCATCACGCCCTGGCGGCCGCCCATGCCGGCGGTGCTCAGCCAGGTGGCCGAGGGCGAGGCCGCCGCGGCCGCCGGGCTCGTTCCCGGCGACGAGGTGCTGGCGGTGGAGGGCACGCCGGTGGAGGACTGGTCGCATTTCGTCACCCTGGTGCGGGCCCGCCCCGGCGAGCGCCTGACCCTGACGGTGGCCCGCGATGGCGAGACCCGCGAGCTGTCCCTCACCCCTCGGGCCAACACCCTCCAGGACGGCACCACCGTCGGCTATATCGGCGCCGGCGTCGAGCCGGTGTCCTGGCCCGACGCCCATCGCCGCGAGATCCGCTATGGCCCCCTGGCGGCCATGGGCCAGGCCGTCTCCCGCACCGGCGAGATGACCGTCCTGACCCTCGATGCCATCCGCAAGATGATCGTCGGGCTGATCTCGCCCTCCAATCTCTCCGGCCCCATCACCATCGCCCGCATCGCCGGGGATACGGCGCGCTCCGGGCTGGAGAGCTTCGTCAGCTTCATGGCCTACCTGTCGATCAGCCTGGGGGTGCTCAACCTGTTGCCGATCCCGGTGCTCGACGGGGGACACCTGCTCTATTACCTGGTCGAGGCGGCGCGTGGCCGGCCGGTCTCGGAGCGTACCCAGGCCCTGGGGCTGCGCATCGGCCTGGCCCTGGTCGGGACCCTGATGCTGATGGCGCTGTATTTCGACTTGATGCGGCTCTGGTAGCCGGGCCTCGGCTTGTCAGTTACCCGTGCAAATGTATAAGGTGCCTGTCTGGACAGGACGGCAGATCAACGCGAGCGAATCGACTGCATGAAGATCAAGACCATCGGACTGGCGGCACTGCTGCTCGCCACTGCCACTACGGCACAGGCGGAACCCTTCGACGTAACGGACATACGAGTGGAAGGCTTGCAGCGGGTCTCGGCGGCCTCCGTGTTCAACGCCTTTCCTGTCAGTGCCCGCGACCGGGTCGACGAGCGTGAACTGGCCGCCGCGGCGCGCCAGCTGTTCGACACCGGGCTGTTCGAGGACATCCGCCTGTCCCGGCAGGGGGGCGTGCTGATCATCGAGGTGGTCGAACGCCCGACCATCACCCGCCTCAATATCGAGGGCAACAGCCAGATCCCCGACGAGGACCTGCGCAGCGGGCTGCGCGAGGCCGGCCTCGACGAGGGCCAGGTGCTGCAGCTCTCCACCCTCGAGGAGATCGAGCGCGAGCTGTCCGGGCTCTACCAGTCCCAGGGGCGCTACAGCGCCAGCATCGAGACCGAGGTCGAGGACCTCGGCGAGGGACGCGTCCAGGTCAACGTCGACATCGACGAGGGCGCGGTCGCCAAGATCCGCCAGATCAACATCGTCGGCAACGAGGCCTTCGACGACGAGACCCTGCGCGACGAGTTCGAGCTGGAGGACCGCCCGGGCTGGTTCTTCGGCTGGTTCTCCAGCGACGAGTACAACCGCCAGGCGCTGTCCGGCGACCTCGAGCGGCTGCGTTCCTTCTATCTCGATCGCGGCTACGTCAACTTCAACATCGATTCCACCCAGGTCGCCATCGGCCCGGACAAGTCGAAGATCTTCGTCACCGTCAACGTCACCGAGGGCGAGCGCTATCGCCTCGGCGACATCGCCTTCACCGGGGACCTGCGCATCCCCGAGCGGGAGGCCCGGGAGCTGCTCGAGGTGGAGCCCGGCGAGGTCTTCTCGCGCAGCGAGGTCACCGCCTCGTCGGAGGCGTTGCGTTCACGGCTCGGCGCCGAGGGCTTCGCCTTCGCCAACGTCGACGGCATCCCCGAGGTCCGCGAGGGCAGCGATACCGTCGACCTGACCTTCCGGGTCGAGGCCGGGCGACGGGCCTACGTGCGGCGCATCGAGTTCGTCGGCAACACCACCACCCAGGACGAGGTGCTGCGCCGCGAGATGATCCAGATGGAGGGGGCGCCGGCCTCCACCGAATCGATCAGCCAGTCCCGCCAGCGCCTCGAGCGCCTGGGCTTCTTCAAGCAGGTCGAGGTGCAGACCGAGCCGGTCTCCGGGGCGCCGGACCAGCTCGACGTGACCTATACCGTGGAGGAGCAGCCGTCCGGGTCGATCTCGGCGAGCATCGGCTTCTCCCAGAGCGCCGGGGTCATCTACGGCGCCTCACTGGCCCAGAACAACTTCCTCGGCACCGGCAACCGGGTGAACATCGGCGCCCAGCGCAGCGACACCTACACCAGCCTCAACTTCGGTTTCACCGATCCCTACTGGACCCTCGACGGCATCTCCCGCGGCTACAACCTCTTCTACCGCGAGACCGACTACGAGGACTCCGATATCTCGACCTACTCGACGGACGCCTTCGGCGGCGGCATCAACTTCGGCTACCCGATCAACGAGCTGACCCGCCTGAACTTCGGCGCCGACGTCGAGGACCTGACCATCGAGACCTACAGCGACACGGCGTCCGAGATCCAGCGCTACGTCGACGAGCAGGGCGACAACGCCCAGTCGCTGAAGCTGACCGCCAGCTGGACCCGCAACGACCTCAATCGCGGCGTCATGCCCACCGCCGGCAACTACCAGCGGCTCTCGCTGGAGACCGCGGTGCCCGGCAGCGATGCCGAGTACTACAAGTTGCGGGCGCAGGCCCGCCAGCTCTTCCCGTTCAACGAGGAGCAGACCTGGTCGCTGAAGTTCAGCGGCGAACTCGGCTACGCCGACAGCGTCGGCGATGACCCCTATCCGTTCTACGAGAACTTCTTCTCCGGGGGGCTCGGCTCGGTGCGCGGCTTCACCGGCAATACCCTGGGGCCCGCCACCACGTCCCGCGGCGACGGCAACGACAAGACCCTGGGCGGCAACGTGCTGGTCGAGGGCAGCGCCGAGCTGATCTTCCCCATGCCCTTCGTCGAGGACAAGCGCTCGGTCCAGCCCTCGCTGTTCCTCGACGCCGGCAACACCTTCCTCACCGACTGCTATCCGGTGCTGGACGAGGATGCCGGCCGCTCCAACTGCGAGTCGGGCGTGGATATCGGCGAGCTGCGCTACAGCGTGGGGCTGGGGGTGTCCTGGCTGACGGCGGTGGGCCCGCTGACCTTCAGCATCGCCGAGCCGCTCAACGCCGAGGACGGTGACGACACCCAGTTCTTCCAGTTCTCGCTGGGTCAGACCTTCTGATCCCCCGACATGGAGTCGATGACCATGCGCAAGCCGACCGCCGTCCTCCTGCTGGGCCTCGCCGGGGCCCTCGCCCCGACGGCCCAGGCCGCCGAGGTGGCCATGCTCGACTGAGCGGGCCCTAGACCTTTTCGACACCGGGTTCCCATGACACAAGATTCTCCAACCCTGACCCTCGCCGAGATCGCCGCGCACCTGGGAGCTGGCCTCCAGGGGGGCGGCGATCGGCGAGTCCGTGGCCTGGCCACCCTGCGGGATGCCGGGCCGGAGCAGGTGAGCTTCCTGGCCAACCGCGCCTACCTCAAGGACCTGCCGGGCACCCGGGCCGCCGCCGTGCTGCTGCACCCGGACCATGCCGGGGAATGCCCGACCGTCTGCCTGACCCTGGACAATCCCTATCTCGGCTATGCCGAGCTGTCGCGGCTGTTCGACCCGCTGGCGGGCCGCGACACCCCCGGCGTCCACCCCACCGCCGTGGTCGGCGAGGGCGTGAGCCTGGGCGAGGGCGTGGCCATCGGCCCCCAGGCGGTGGTCGAGGCCGGCGTCCAACTCGGTGACGGCGTGGTCGTGGGGCCCGGCGGTGTGGTCGGGGCCGATACCCGCATCGGCGCCGGGTCGCGGCTGCATGCCAACGTCACCGTCTACCATGGGGTGCTGATCGGCGAGCGGGCCATCCTGCACAGCGGCTGCGTGATCGGTGGCGATGGCTTCGGCTTCGCCCACGACGGCGCCGGCTGGCACAAGATCGCCCAGCTCGGCGGGGTGGTGCTGGGCGACGACGTCGAGGTGGGCAGTTGCTCGAGCATCGACCGGGGCGCGCTGGGCGACACCGTGATCGGCAACGACGTCAAGATCGACAGCCAGGTGCAGATCGCCCACAACGTGCAGATCGGCGATCACTGCGCGCTGGCCGGCTGCGTCGGCATCGCCGGCTCCACCCGGGTCGGCCGGCACTGCATGCTGGGCGGCGGCGTGGGCCTGTCGGGGCACCTGACGATCTGCGACGGGGTCCAGGTCACCGGCATGAGCCTGGTCACCAACTCGATTCACGAGCCGGGGGTCTACTCCTCCGGCACCGGCGCCATGCACAATGCCCAATGGCGTCGCAACGCGGTGCGCTTCAAGCAGCTCGACGAGATCGCCCGTCGCCTGAGCCGGCTCGAGAAAGCCGGGCGCGGCGGTTGAGGCCACCTGCCGGGGCGGTATAATCCCCCGCCCATCCGTCGACCCGGTGTCGACGGCCATGCCCGCCGTGCGGGGCGGGCATCCTGTCATTTCAGAGGTCGCTACGATGGTAATGGACATCAACGAGATTCGTGAGTATCTGCCCCACCGCTATCCCTTCCTGCTGGTGGACAGGGTGACGGAACTCGCCCTTGGCGAATCCATCGTTGCCTACAAGAATGTCAGCATCAACGAGCCGTTCTTCAACGGCCACTTCCCGCACCACCCGATCATGCCGGGCGTGCTGGTCATCGAGGCCCTGGCCCAGGCCTGCGGCATCCTCGGTTTCAAGACGGTCAACAAGCTGCCCGCCGACGGCTATGTGTACTACCTGGTGGGCAGCGACAACGTGCGCTTCAAGCGTCCGGTGATGCCCGGCGACCAGTTGCAGCTGCGCGCCGACGTGGTGCGCGAGAAGCGCGGCATCTGGAAGTTCGCCTGCAAGGCCACCGTGGCCGGCGAGGTGGCCTGTGAGGCCGACATCATCTGTGCCGAGAGGAAGGTCGCTTGATTCATCCCACTGCCATCGTAGACCCGGGGGCGCGCCTGGCCGATGACGTCGAGGTGGGGCCCTTCACGGTGATCGGCGCCGACGTCGAGATCGGCGCCGGCTCGCGCATCGGGCCGCACGTGGTGGTCAAGGGGCCCACCGTACTCGGCGCGCGCACGCGCATCTTCCAGTTCGCCTCGGTGGGAGAAGACTGTCAGGACAAGAAGTACGCCGGCGAGCCGACCCGCCTGGTGATGGGCGACGACAACGTCATCCGCGAGGGCGTCACCCTGCACCGGGGCACCGTCCAGGACCGCGGCGAGACCACCATCGGCTCGCGCAACCTGTTCATGGCCTACGTCCACGTCGGCCACGACTGCGTGATCGGCAGCGACTGCATCCTGGCCAACCAGGTGACCCTGGCCGGCCATGTCCAGCTGGGCGACTTCGTGATCCTCGGCGGCCTCTCCGCCATCCACCAGTTCTGCCGGTTCGGCGACCACGCCATGGCCGGCGGCGGCTCGATCATCACCAAGGACACCCCGGCCTACGTGATGATCAACGGCAACCCCGCTCAGGTGCACGGCCTGAACCTGGTCGGCCTGCGCCGCCGCGGCTTCTCCAACGAGGCCGTGCGGTCCCTGAACGAGGCCTACAAGCTGGTCTATCGCCAGGGGCTGACCGTCGAGCAGGCGCTCACCGAGATCCGCACGCGCTACGCGCTGCCCGAGACCGAGGCCTTCGCCGCCTCCATCGAGGCCTCGTCGCGCGGCATCGTGCGCTGAGCCCGGCGTCGTGAGCACGGGCCTGCGTGTCTATCTCGTGGCCGGCGAGCTGTCCGGCGATATCCTCGGCGCCGGCCTGATGCGGGCCCTCAAGGCGCGTCACCCGGAGATCGCCTTTCGCGGCATCGGCGGGCCGCGCATGATCGACGAGGGCATCGACAGCCGCTTCCCGCTGGAGACCCTGTCGGTGATGGGGCTGGTCGAGGTGGTCAGGCACCTGCCTGAGCTGCTGCGGGTACGCCGTACCCTGAAGCGCGATGCCCTCGACTGGCGGCCCGACATCATGGTCGGCATCGATGCCCCGGACTTCAACCTCGGCCTGGAACGCCAGCTCCGCGACGCCGGACTCACCACCGCCCACTATGTCAGCCCCTCCGTGTGGGCCTGGCGCCAGGGCCGGGTCAAGGGGATCGCCCGCTCGGTGGACGCCATGCTCACCTTCCTGCCCTTCGAGGCGGCCTTCTATGCCCGCCACCGCGTGCCCGTGGCCTTCGTCGGCCACCCGCTCGCCGACGAGCTACCGCTGGTCAACGACCGGCAGGGGGCCCGTGAAGCCCTGGGGCTGCCGGCCTCGGGCCCGCTGCTGGCGCTGCTGCCGGGCTCCCGGGCCAACGAGATCCGCTTCCTCGGCGCGACCTTCCTCGACACGGCGGAACGGCTGTGCCGCGAGCGCGAGGCGCTGCGGGTGGTCATTCCCGCCGCCACCCCGGCACGACGGGCCGAGCTCGAGGCCCTGCTCGCGGGGCGTGAGGCGCTGCGCGGGCGGGTCACCCTGGTCGATGGCCGGTCCCGGGAGGCGATGGTGGCCAGCGACCTGGTGCTGCTGGCCTCGGGCACCGCGGCGCTGGAGGCGATGCTCTGCCACCGCCCCATGCTGGTCGCCTACCGCATGGCGCCCGTGACCCACTGGCTGGCCAGGCGGCTGGTCAAGACCGAGTGGATCTCGCTGCCCAATCTGATTGCCCGGGAGACCCTGGTGCCGGAACTGATCCAGGACGCGGCCAGCCCCGAGGCCATCGCCGACGGGCTCGTCGCGCTGCTCGACGATGCCGAGGGCCGGGCCGCTCTGGAGGCACGCTTCGCGGCGATGCATGCCGGCCTGCAGCGCGACGCCAGCCGGCGCGCCAGCGAGGCCCTCGAGGCCCTGGTGGCGGGGCGGGCGCTGCCCGCCAGCGTCGCCCCCGAGGCGGTCGAGGGGGAGGGGGCATGAGGGCCGAGGCCTTTCCCCCGCTGGTCATCGACTACCGCGGCCGGCTGCTGGCCGGGGTCGACGAGGTCGGCCGCGGCCCGCTGGTCGGCCCGGTGGTGGCCGCCGCGGTGATCCTCGACCCGGGCGCGCCCATCGACGGGCTCGGCGACTCCAAGACGCTGAGCGCCGGGCGGCGCGAGGCGCTGGACGGCGAGATCCGCGCCCGCGCGCTGGCCTTCGCGGTGGCCGAGGCCAGCGCCGCCGAGATCGACGCGCACAACATCTATCATGCGACCCACCTGGCCATGCGTCGCGCCATCGATGCCCTCGCTCCCGCGGCAGAGTACCTGCTGGTGGACGGCAACCGGCTCCCGGGGCATCATGTGCCCGGCCAGGCGGTGGTCAAGGGCGATGCCCGCCATCCGGCGATCGCGGCGGCCTCGATCCTGGCCAAGGTGGCCCGGGACGCCGGCATGCGGGCCCTGGATGCCCGCCATCCCGGCTACGGCTTCGCCCGCCACAAGGGCTACCCGACCCGCGAGCACCTGGCCGCCCTGGAGCGCCTGGGCGCGCTGCCCGAGCATCGCCGTTCCTTCGCGCCCGTGAAACGCCAGCTGGCGCTGTTCTAGGGTCGACGGCCCGATTCCTGTTCACCAACGCCCCGAGTCCGCCATGACCGCTCCCTTCGTTCATCTCCGCGTGCACAGCGAATTCTCCCTGGTCGACGGCCTGGTGCGTCTCAAGCCGCTGGTCAAGGCGGCGGTGGCCCGGGGCACCCCGGCCCTGGCCCTCACCGACGAGGCCAACCTCTTCGCCCTGGTCAAGTTCTATACCGGCGCCCAGGGCGCCGGTCTCAAGCCGATCATCGGCAGCGACCTGTGGCTGGCCAACCCCCACGACGAGGCGCATCCCTACCGGCTCACCCTGCTGGCCATGAACGATGTCGGCTATCGCAACCTGACCGAGCTGATCTCCCGCGGCTGGGTAGAGGGGCAGCAGGGCGGCCAGGCGCTGCTCGACAAGGGCTGGGTGCTCGCCCAGAGCGAGGGGCTGATCGCCCTGTCCGGTGGCCGCGAGGGCGAGGTCGGGCGCCACCTGCTCAGCGATCACCATGACGAGGCCCGCGCCCTGCTCGAGGAATGGCAGGCCGCCTTCCCCGGGCGCTTCTACCTGGAACTCACCCGCACCGGCCGGCCGCTGGAGGAGGAGTGCGTGCACCTCTCGGTGGACCTGGCCATCGCGACCGACACCCCGGTGGTGGCCACCAACGACGTGCGCTTCCTCGAGCGCGAGGACTTCTGGGCCCACGAGACCCGGGTCGCCATCGGCGAGGGCAAGGCCCTGGACGACCCCCGCCGCGAGCGGCGCTACACCGAGGAGCAGTACCTCAAGAGCTCCGAGGAGATGGCCGAGCTGTTCGCCGACATCCCCGAGGCCCTGGAGAACAGCGCCATGATCGCGGCGCGTTGCAACGTCGACGTGCGCCTGGGCGAGATCTTCCTGCCGGAGTACGGGATCCCCGAGGGCATGACCCAGGACGAGTTCTTCCGCAAGATCTCCCACGACGGCCTCACCGAGCGCCTGGACTTCCTCTACCCGGACGAGCGCTATCCCCGCGACGGCGCCGAGTACGCCGAGATCGACGCCCGCTACCGCAAGCGCCTCGACTTCGAGCTCGACATCATCCTGCAGATGGGCTTCCCCGGGTACTTCCTGATCGTGATGGACTTCATCCAGTGGGCCAAGGACAACGACGTCCCGGTGGGGCCGGGGCGGGGCTCCGGCGCCGGCTCGCTGGTGGCCTACGCCCAGAAGATCACCGACCTGGACCCGCTCGAATACGACCTGCTGTTCGAGCGCTTCCTCAACCCGGAGCGGGTGTCGATGCCCGACTTCGACGTCGACTTCTGCATGGAGAAGCGCGACCGGGTGATCGACTACGTGGCCGAGCGCTATGGCCGTGACGCCGTCTCGCAGATCGTCACCTTCGGCACCATGGCCGCCAAGGCGGTGGTGCGCGACGTGGCCCGCGCCCAGGGCAAGCCCTACTCGCTGGGTGACAAGCTCTCCAAGCTGATCCCCTTCGAGGTCGGCATGACGCTGGCCAAGGCGATCGAGGACGAGCCCCAGCTCAAGGACTTCCTCGAGGCCGACGAGGAGGCCCAGGAGATCTGGGAGATGGCGCTCAAGCTCGAGGGCATCACCCGCGGCACCGGCAAGCACGCCGGCGGGGTGGTGATCGCGCCGACCAAGCTCACCGACTTCTCGCCGCTGCTGTGCGACGAGGAGGGCAACGGGCTGGTGGTGCAGTTCGACAAGAACGACATCGAGGACGCCGGGCTGGTCAAGTTCGACTTCCTGGGCCTGCGCACCCTGACGATCATCGACTGGGCGCTGGAGATGGTCGACAAGGTGCGCGCCGTCGAGGGGCTGGGAGCGCTGAACATCGACGGCATCCCGCTGGACGACAAGCCGACCTTCGAGATGCTCAAGAAGGCCGAGACCACGGCGGTGTTCCAGCTCGAATCCCGCGGCATGAAGGAGCTGATCAAGCGCCTGCTGCCGGACTCGCTGGAGGACATGATCGCCCTGGTGGCGCTGTTCCGCCCCGGTCCCCTGCAGTCGGGCATGGTCGACGACTTCATCAACCGCAAGCACGGCCGGGCGGAGATCTCCTACCCCCACCCGGACTACCAGCACGAGCTGCTCAAGCCGGTGCTGGAGCCGACCTACGGCATCATCCTGTACCAGGAGCAGGTGATGCAGATCGCCCAGGTGCTGGCGGGGTACTCGCTGGGCCAGGCCGACCTGCTGCGCCGCGCCATGGGCAAGAAGAAGCCCGAGGAGATGGCCAAGCAGCGCGTCGGCTTCATGGAGGGCTGCGCCGCCAATGGCATCGACAAGGACCTGGCGGGCAACATCTTCGACCTGGTGGAGAAGTTCGCCGGCTACGGCTTCAACAAGTCGCACTCCGCGGCCTACGGCCTGGTGTCGTACCAGACGGCCTGGCTGAAGGCGCACTATCCGGGGCCCTTCATGGCCGCGGTGATGTCCACCGAGATGGACAACCTCGACAAGGTGGTGCCGCTGATCGAGGAGTGCCGCCACCTGGGGCTCACCGTGACCCCGCCCGACGTCAACGTCGGCGGCTACAAGTTCACCGTCGATGCCGAGGCGCGGGTGGTCTATGGCCTCGGCGCCATCCGTGGCGTCGGCGAGGGCCCCATCGACGCCATCGTCGAGGCTCGCGAGGACGGCGGCGCCTTCCGCGACCTCTTCGACTTCTGCAAGCGGGTCGATCCCAAGCGCATGAACAAGCGCACCCTGGAGGCGCTGATCCGCTCCGGGGCGCTGGACACCCTGGGGCCGAGCCGGGCGGTGCTCGCGGCGGCCCTGGACGATGCCCTGAAGGCGGCGGCCCAGAACCAGACCAACCAGAACCTCGGCATGATGGACATGTTCGGCGAGGCCTTCGGTGCCGCGGACGAGGAAGACGACAGCGCCGACGTCTACGCCGACTACCGCCGGGTGCGCGACTGGACGGACAAGGAGCGCCTGGCCGGCGAGAAGGACACCCTGGGGCTGTACCTGACCGGCCACCCCATCGACGAGTACGAGAGGGAGCTCGAACGCTTCGTCTCCACGCGCATCGGCGATCTCAAGCCCTCCCGGGAGCCCCAACGGGTGGCGGGCCTGGTGGTGGGCCTGCGCACCATGAAGTCCAAGCGCGGCGACACCATGGCCTTCGTCACCCTGGACGATCGCACCGGGCGCATCGAGGCCTCGCTGTTCGGCGAGCTGTTCGATGCCGTGCGCGGCCGCCTCGACACCGACCAGGTGCTGATCGTCGAGGGCGAGGTCTCCAGCGACGACTACTCCGGCGGGCTGCGCCTGCGCGGCAAGGAGATCACCCCCATGGTCGATGCCCGCACCCGCTACGGCCAGGCCGTGGAGCTGTCCCTCGACGGCGCCCGGGTCAACGGCCGCCTGGTCGACAGCCTGCGCGACAGCCTCTCGCCCCACCGCGACGGCGGCGGCCTGCCGGTGCGGCTGCGCTACCGCAACGCCGAGGCCGCCGGCTGGCTGGAACTCGCCGAGGAGTGGAAGGTCACGCCCTCCGACGAGCTGCTGATCGCCCTGCGCGAGGTGGAGGGGCAGGACGGCGTTCGCCTCAAGTACCGCTGAGCCGCGGCGAGATCCGCCCCCTCGGTGCCGGCGCCGGGCTTGCCTTGCGCCGTGCTCTGAGGGTGCGATAATGCCCCACAATCGACGCTTCCCCCGGTCGTCCCGCGGCCGACGAGACAAGGCTAGCCCATGAATCCCAACTACCTAGATTTCGAACAGCCCATCGCCGAACTCCAGGCCAAGATCGAGGAGCTGCGCCTGGTCGGCAACGACAGCCAGGTCAGCCTCAGTGACGAGATCGGCCGGCTCGAGGAGAAGAGCCGCAAGCTGACCGAGTCGATCTTCAAGGACCTGACCTCCTGGCAGGTCTCTCAGCTGTCCCGTCACCCCCAGCGGCCCTATACCCTCGACTACCTGGAGCACGTCTTCACCGATTTCGACGAGCTCCACGGGGATCGCCGCTTCGCCGATGACGCCGCCATCGTCGGCGGGGTGGCCCGGCTGGACGACAGGCCGGTGATGGTCATCGGCCACCAGAAGGGCCGCGACGTCAAGGACAAGGTGCGTCGCAACTTCGGCATGCCGCGCCCCGAGGGCTACCGCAAGGCCTGCCGCCTGATGGAGATGGCCGAGCGCTTCAAGATGCCGGTGATGACCTTCATCGACACCCCGGGGGCCTATCCCGGCATCGATGCCGAGGAGCGCGGTCAGAGCGAGGCCATCGCCTACAACCTGGGGGTGATGTCGCGGCTCAGGACGCCGATCCTCGCCACCGTGGTGGGCGAGGGCGGCTCCGGCGGGGCGCTGGCCATCGGCGTCTGCGACGAGCTGGCGATGCTGCAGTATTCCACCTACGCGGTGATCTCCCCCGAGGGTTGCGCGTCGATCCTCTGGAAGAGCGCCGAGAAGGCCTCCGACGCGGCCCAGGCCATGGGCATCACCGCCGAACGCCTCAAGGAGCTGGGCTTCGTCGACACCCTGATCCCCGAGCCCCTGGGCGGCGCCCATCGCCAGCCGGAGGCCACCGCCGAGCGCATCAAGGCCGCGCTGCTGGCGAGCCTCGACCGGCTGGAGAGCCTGGACACCGAGACGTTGCTGGCGCGGCGGTACGAGCGGCTGATGAGCTACGGCGCCCCGGTGTAAAGCCCTTTCTGTGCTCGGCCATACGGCGTTAAAAATCGGCTGGTGCGCCAGCCCGGTCGAAATGCTCATTTACTCACTTGTAAACGCTGCTTTCTCGCCGATTTCTGCCTTGCGACCCACAGGGATGTGGGAAGTGCGAAGGCCTGTCGGGAACGGGCCTAGCCCTGGCCTTCGCTCGAACAGGGCGCTGGTGTCGGGGCGCTTCATCTACCGCCGGTATTCTGGCCTTAGCTCGAAAAGGCCACTGATCGGGTGGTGACAGCTCCGCCATCCATATGCCTGAGCGGTATCCCTGCCCATGAGCCTCGAGCCTTCCTCCCTGCAAGCCGTGATCGATAACGCCCTGGCCCGGACTCCGCCGGGGCGTTGCGTGTGGGTGGCGCTCTCCGGCGGGCTGGATTCCTGCCTGCTGCTGAGCCTCGCCGCGGACGCCTGCCGTCGCCACCCGCGCCCGCTGCGGGCGCTGCACGTGCATCATGGCCTGCAGGCCGCCGCCGATGACTTCGAGCGCCACTGCCGGCGCCTGGCGTCGCGGCTCGGCGTGCCGCTGGACGTCGTCCATGTCAGCGTCGACCCGGCGGCGGGCCGTGGCCTCGAGGGGGAGGCCCGGGCCGCCCGCTACGCCGCCTTCGCGGCTCGGCTGCGGCCCGGGGAGACCCTGTGGCTGGCCCAGCATCGCGACGACCAGGCCGAGACCTTCCTGCTCGCCGCCCTGCGCGGAGCCGGCCCCCGTGGCCTGGCCGCCATGCCCGAGGCGCGCTGGCTCGGCGATGGCCTGGCCGGGGCGCGGCTGTCACGCCCGCTGCTCGGCGTGTCCCGGGCCGCCCTCGCGGCCGAGGCCGGTCGACGGGCGCTGGCCTGGGTCGAGGATCCGAGCAATGCCGAGGAGGGGCCGGATCGCAACTTCCTGCGTCACCGGGTGTTGCCGCTGCTGGCCGGGCGCTGGCCCCGGGCGGGGGAGGGCCTGGCCCGCAGCGCGGCGCTGGTCGGCGAGGCCGAGGGGTTGCTGGAGGAGCTGGCCGGCGAGGACCTGGCCCGGCTGGGCGGCGACCCCGTCCGGCTGCCCGTCGCCGACCTTCAGGCCCTGTCGGAACCGCGCCGGCGCCTGCTGGTGCGCCACTGCCTGGTCCGGCTGGGGCTGCCGCGGCCGCCGGCCCGCCGCCTGGCGACGCTGCTCGCCCAGCTCGGTGCCCCCCGGGATGCCGCGGTGCGGGTGGCCTGGCCCGGCGCCGAGGCGCGTCGCTGGCGGGACCATCTTTACCTGATGGCCCCGCCGCGTCCGCTGGCGCCGGCGTGGCGGGCCGACTGGGATGGCCGGCAGGCCCTGGCGACGCCGCTGGGTCGGCTGAGGGTGCGTCTCGTCCCTCGGGCGGGCGGGCCGGTGGCGCTGCGCCTGGCCCCGCGCTGCGGCGGGGAGCGCCTGCGGCTGGCCGGGCGCGGCCAGCGTGACCTCAAGCGCCTGCTGCAGGAGAGGGGGGTGCCGCCCTGGGAGCGCGACCGGCTGCTGGTGGCCTGGCACGGCGACCGCGTGGTGGCGGTCGGCCAGCCGGACCGCTGGCTGAGCCTTGCCGAGGGCTGGGAGGAGGCCTGAGGCCGGCTCAGCGGGTGGTCAGGGTCAGTGGCAGCCCGGCCGCCTGCTGATAGCCGGCCTCCTGCTCCAGGTCGGCGAGCAGCAGGGTCGGTTCGTCGCCCGCGTCGAGATACAGGTGCAGGGTCTCGCCGTCGGCCTCGAGCCCCGGCAGGGCCGGAGGCAGTTCCGGGCGCGAGTGGTTGAGGGTCACCGCCAGGCGCAGCAGGCGGGCCAGTCGGGCATGGGAGCGCTGCTCGGCGGCGGGCAGGGCCTGCCACTCCTTGGTCGGGAACTTGCGGCGGTGGGCGCGGACCAGGAAGGCCAGCAGGCGCTGCTCCGGTCGCGAGAAGCCGCCCAGGTCGGAGTGCTCCAGCAGATAGGCGCCGTGGCGATGGAACTGGCTGTGGGAGATGGCCAGGCCGACCTCGTGGAGGCGACTGCCCCACTCCAGGAAGCGGGCCTGGTCGTCGTCCAGCTCCCAGGCCTCGCGGACCTGGTCGAGCAGGCCGAGGGCCGTGCTGGCCACGTTATCCGCCTGGCGGCCATCGACCCCATAGCTCCGCGACAGGGTGTCGAGGGTCTTGAGGCGGGAATCCTCGGGGCTGTGGCGGCCCACCATGTCATACAGCACGCCCTCGCGCAGGGCCCCGTCGGCAAAGCGCATCTCCTCCAGGGCGAAGGCCTCGAAGACGGCGCCGAGGATGGCGATACCGGCCGGGAAGACCCTGGCGCGGTCGGCCTTGAGCCCGGTCATGGCGACCCTGTCCAGGCGCTTGCACTTGAGCAGCCGCTTGCGCAGGTCGAGCAGCCCCTGGTGGGTGATCACCCCCTCGGGGCCCTTGCCGGCGGCGGCGATCACCGCGGCCGCGGCCTTGATGGTGCCGCTGGAGCCGACCGGGTCGGCCCAGCCGATGGCCTGGTAGGGGCGCCGGATGTTGGCGAGCTCCGAGAGGGCCGCCAGCTCGGCGCGGCGCATGCGCTTCTCGGTGATCTCGCCGCTGTCGAAGAAGCGCCGGGTGAAGGTCACGCAGCCCATGCGCAGGCTCTCCAGGGCCAGCGGCTCGAAGCGCTCGCCGATGATGAACTCGGTGGACCCGCCGCCGATGTCGACGATCAGCCGTCGGCCGTCCTCGGCCACCGCGTGGGCGGCGCCCAGGTAGATCAGGCGGGCTTCCTCGCGGCCGGCGATGATCTCGATGCGGGTCCCCAGCAGGGCCTCGGCGCGCTCGATGAAGGCCTGGCTGTTCTCGGCGTCGCGCAGGGCGTTGGTGCCCACCACCCGCAGGTCGCGGCGGCCGATGCCCTCCAGGAAGGGGGCGAAGCGGGCCAGGCAGTCCAGGGCCCGGGTCATGGCGTCCTCGCCGAGGAAGCCGTCCTCGTCGAGCCCGGCGGCCAGCTGCACCTTCTCGCCGAGCCGGGCGACCACCTGCAGCCGGTCGTCCCGGTAGTTGGCGACCAGCAGGTGGAAGCTGTTGGAGCCGAGGTCGATGGCGGCAAGGCGGCGGGGCTCGGGGGCGATCGCGGGTTCGCTCGCGGTGGCGGCGAACGGGTCCATTGGCGCAGGCATGGCGGGTCCTTGAGGGTGACTGGCCAAAGGTTGCGGGGCCCTCCCGGCCATGTCAATTGTGCCATGGCCGGGGAAGCCGCGAGGCTTGCGTTTCCCGACGGCGTTGACTAATATCGAGGCGTTCGCCTGTTCCGAATGCTTTCCGACCGCTCACGGCGACTGCGCCGCGGTCATTTCCAAGTCGTCAGATAGCCCACTGCATCAGCCCGCGATCCTGGCCCCCGGCCATGAGCCGCTGATTCAGGCGAAAACGAACCTGCTCCCTCGCTCCCGAACTGGCCCGGCATCCCTTCTCAGGCGGTTGTCAGCCCACGGCCATACGATGCACACGACGAGTGGCAGCCTGTCCGGGCTCTGAACGCATCCACGCGGCGTTACCGTCTCGCCTCCTGTCTCATACGGCGCATGACTGCCCGGCTTCCACGAGCAACTTCTGAACACACCGATGAATCTTACCGAACTCAAGCAAAAGCCCGTGCCGGAACTCCTGGAGATCGCCCGTGAAATGGGCATCGACAACCTGGCACGCTCCCGCAAGCAGGACATCATCTTCGCCATCCTCAAGAAGCACGCCAAGAGCGGCGAGGCCATCTACGGCGACGGCGTGCTGGAGATCCTGCAGGACGGATTCGGCTTCCTGCGCAGTGCCGACAGCTCCTACCTGGCCGGCCCCGATGACATCTATGTCTCGCCGTCCCAGATCCGGCGCTTCAACCTGCGCAAGGGCGACTCCATCTCCGGCAAGATTCGTCCGCCCAAGGAAGGGGAGCGTTACTTCGCACTGTTGAAGGTCAGCGAGATCAACTTCGACAAGCCCGAGAACGCCAAGCACAAGATCCTCTTCGAGAACCTCACGCCGCTGTTCCCCCAGGAACGCCTGCGCATGGAGATCGGCAACGGCTCCACCGAGGATCTGACGGCGCGAATCATCGATCTCACCGCGCCCATCGGCAAGGGCCAGCGCGGCCTGCTCGTCTCGCCTCCCAAGGCGGGCAAGACGCTGATGCTGCAGAACATCGCCACCTCCATCACCCGCAACAACCCCGAGTGCCACCTGATCGTGCTGCTGATCGACGAGCGGCCCGAGGAGGTCACCGAGATGTCGCGGACGGTGCGCGGCGAGGTGGTGGCCTCGACCTTCGACGAGCCGCCGGCGCGCCACGTCCAGGTGGCCGAGATGGTCATCGAGAAGGCCAAGCGGCTGGTCGAGCACAAGAAGGACGTGGTGATCCTGCTCGATTCCATCACCCGCCTGGCCCGCGCCTACAACACCGTGGTGCCCTCCTCGGGCAAGGTGCTCACCGGCGGTGTCGACGCCCATGCCCTGGAGAAGCCCAAGCGCTTCTTCGGTGCGGCGCGCAACATCGAGGAGGGCGGCAGCCTGACCATCATCGCCACGGCGCTGGTCGACACCGGCTCCAAGATGGACGAGGTGATCTTCGAGGAGTTCAAGGGTACCGGCAACATGGAGGCCCACCTCGACCGCAAGCTGGCCGAGAAGCGGGTCTACCCGGCGCTCAACATCCGCCGCAGCGGCACCCGCCGCGAGGACCTGATCGCCTCCGAGGACGAGATGCAGCGCATGTGGATCCTGCGCAAGCTGCTCAACCCCATGGAAGACGTGGCGGCCACCGAGTTCCTGATCGACCGGCTGAAGGACACCAAGACCAACCTCGAGTTCTTCGAGGCCATGAAGCGGCGCTGATAGGAGCTATTGCGCTTGCGTATACCGCGTTGAATCCTCGCTGGTGCGCCAGCCCGATCGGCCTGCTCATGTACTACTCGTACACTCCGCGGCCTCGCTCGGACGCGAGCCCGGTCGGATTCGCCTTGTCTCCGCTGCGCTCATGACGCTCCTAATGGCCAATTCTCAACGCTTCGGCGGTTAGATCAAGGCAAGCGGCGCCGGGGACAGGTCGCAGAGGAGGTCCTGCGCCAGGGGTGAGGAGCATTGCTCCGAACGGGCTGGCCATGGATGGCCAGCACCGGACCTGCAAGCGGACCTGCAAGCGGAGCGGGACGCGAGAGCGCAGCAGGGCGTCGGTAGCGCCCAGGGAGGGGTTCACAGCGCCTCCTCGTAGACCTGTCGCCGGAAAAGCCGCGGCGCTCATGAGCTGATCCGATGCACCGACGCTGGGTCGCCAGGCGCAGCATCCTGAAGGGGCGGCATGCTATGCTGCCCCTCTTGTTTTTTGTCGTTCGGGAAACGGGAAGGCCGCATGAAGTACAAGGATCTGCGCGAGTTCATCGCGGCACTCGAGTCGCAGGGGGAGCTCAAGCGTGTCACCGCCGAGGTGGACCCCTACCTGGAGATCACCGAGATCTGCGACCGCACCCTGCGCGCCGGGGGGCCGGCGCTGCTGTTCGAGAACGTCAAGGGCCACGACATGCCGCTGCTCGGCAACCTCTTCGGCACGCCGAAGCGGGTCGCCCTGGGCATGGGCCAGGACTCGGTCGACGCCCTGCGCGAGGTCGGCGAGCTGCTGGCCTTCCTCAAGGAGCCGGAACCGCCCAAGGGGTTCCGCGATGCCCTGGACAAGCTGCCGGTCTACAAGCAGGTCATGAGCATGGGGCCCAAGGTCCTGAAGCGGGCGCCGGTGCAGGAAGTGGTCCTCGAGGGCGACGACGTCGACCTCGACCGCCTACCCATCCAGCACTGCTGGCCCGGCGACGTCGCCCCGCTGGTGACCTGGCCGCTGGTGATCACCCGCGGGCCGCACAAGAAGCGCCAGAATCTCGGCATCTATCGCCAGCAGAAGCTCTCTCGCAACCGCCTGATCATGCGCTGGCTGTCCCATCGCGGCGGGGCCCTGGACTTCCAGGAATGGTGCCAGGCGCATCCCGGCGAGCCCTTCCCGGTGGCGGTGGCCCTGGGCGCCGACCCGGCGACCATCCTCGGCGCGGTGACGCCGGTACCGGACAGCCTCTCGGAGTATGCCTTCGCCGGGCTGCTGCGCGGCTCGCGCACCGAGCTGGTCCGCTGCGGCCATGCCGAGCTGGAGGTGCCGGCCTCCGCCGAGATCATCCTCGAGGGCTTCATCCACCCGGACGACACGGCCCCCGAGGGCCCCTACGGCGATCACACCGGCTACTACAACGAGGTGGAGACCTTCCCGGTGTTCACGGTGACCCGCATGACCCTGCGCCGTGACGCCATCTACCACTCCACCTATACCGGCCGTCCCCCGGACGAGCCGGCGATCCTGGGTCTGGCGCTCAACGAGGTGTTCGTGCCCATCCTGCGCCGCCAGTTCCCCGAGATCGTCGATTTCTACCTGCCGCCGGAAGGCTGTTCCTACCGCATGGCGGTGGTGACCATGAAGAAACAGTACCCCGGTCATGCCAAGCGCGTGATGATGGGCGTGTGGAGCTTCCTGCGCCAGTTCATGTACACCAAGTTCGTGGTGGTCCTCGACGATGACGTGGACGCCCGGGACTGGCAGGACGTGATCTGGGCCATCACCACCCGCATGGACCCGGCCCGGGACACGGTGCTGGTGGAGAACACCCCCATCGACTACCTGGACTTCGCCTCGCCGGTGGCGGGGCTGGGCTCCAAGATGGGCCTCGACGCCACCGGCAAGTGGCCCGGCGAGACCGACCGCGAGTGGGGCACGCCCATCGTCATGGACGCGGCCGTCAAGGCCCGGGTCAGCGAGCGGTGGGGCGAGCTGGGTATCGAACCCCCTGACACCGACAAGAGGCATTCATGACGGCAAGGACCCTGACCTGCCAGGTCGCCGAGGTCGAGGACCTCACCCCCGACGTCTTCCGCGTGCACCTGGAGGGCCGCCCCGAGGCCATGGCCCACGACCCCGGCCAGTACCTCGAGATGCAGCTGGACGAGGCGACCTGGGTGCCCTTTTCCATCGCCAACGCCCACGACGGCGACGGCCGGCTCGAACTGCATATCCAGCACTGGCCGGAGCGCAGCAATTCCGCCCGGCTGCGCGAGCTGCTGGTGGAGGCCCAGCAGCTGACCCTGCGCCTGCCCGGCGGCGACTGCGTGCTGGATCCCGACAGCGAGCGGCCCCTGCTGCTGGTCGCCGCCGGCACCGGCTTCGCCCAGATGAAGGCCATCGTCGAGGCGGCCCTGCACGCCGACCCCTCGCGGCCCATCGCGCTGTGGTGGGCCGCCCGGGAGCGCCGCGACCTCTACCTGGAGCGCCTGGCCCGGGAGTGGGCAGAGCAGCACGACGGCGTGACCTTCCATGGCGTCAGCGAGCAGCCACTGGAGGCCGGCTTCGATGCCGAGCGGGTGACCGGCCACCGGGGGCGGATCGACGAGGCGCTGGCCGAGCACTTCGACGACGTCTCCGCCCATGACGTCTACCTCTCCGGCTCGCCGGGCATGGTCTATGCCTGCGTCGATGTCCTGGCCTCGCTGGGACTGGTGCCGTCGCGGGTGTTCTCCGACGTCTTCGCCTATGCGCCGCGGGACCCGCTGGTGCCGACCGTGGGCAGCCTGGTGCGGGAGCGGCGGGCCTGAGTGCCTCGCCCAGCCTGATCCCCGGCCCGGGGGCCGCCACCGGAGCCTGCGCGACCGGCTCGACAACCGCGACGTGACCGGGATCAGCCTGCCGGTCGATGGCGGCCGGCATCTTCGCTAGAATGCCGGACATCCTGACGATCACCCCGAGAGGAACACGACATGGCGGGACACGACGAGAACTTCAAGGACGACAGCGGCCTGCTGGCGGTCTTCCTGGGCCTGGCGGTGCTGGTGGGCATGAGTGCGTTGCCGGCGACCATCGGCTGGGTACAGCTGGCCACCGGCTGAGCCGCGGCGACCCACGCCGCCCTTGCCATCCGCCCCGCGAGGCGGCAGGATGGCAGCAGACCTCAGGAGACGACCATGGACTCGAGCCGACCCATGACCCCGCGTGACCCGCAGGCTGCCCCCGTGGCGGTGACGGCGGCCCGTGCTCGCGCAGGCGTCGGCGGGCTCGATCACTATTGGCCCGGCTACTGGTTTAGCGCCGGCGTGCCGGCGGCCGTGTCCTGACCCCGCATCAAGGACCACGCCGCGAGGCACGCCCCGCCCAGGGTTGCCTCCGACACTGAACCCCCGGACGGCAACCCCGCCCGGGGGTTCTGCATTGCAGGCCCCACACACGACGACAGGAGACGCCCCATGACCGCATCGCATCGCGCCCACGCCGAGTACCGCACCCCGGGACGGGGCTATTACGGCTATGGTTGGCGATTTAGCGAGGCGCGGTCGGGCCAGGGCGCCACCTCCGACCGTGAGACCGCCGGTGGCATGACGACCAGCCGATGTTCCCGCTCACGGAGTTGATGACCCCCATGAACGCCCCCGTTTCCCTGGCCCGCCCGTCGCCGAGCGACGCGCCCGAAGGCCGTCGCGACAGCGCCACCCACCTGCCCACCCCCGAGGCCCTGCACCGGGCGCTGCCGCTGCCGCCGGCCCTGGCCCGGCGCATCGAGGGCCAGCGCCAGGCCATCCGCGAGATCCTCGCGGGCCGCGACGACCGGCTGCTGGTGGTGGTCGGCCCCTGCTCGATCCATGATCCCGAGGCCGCCCTCGAGTACGCCCGGCGGCTGGCGGCCCTGGCCCCGCACATCGAGGATCGCCTCCTGCCGGTGATGCGCGTCTACGTGGAGAAGCCCCGGACCACCGTGGGCTGGAAGGGCCTGGCCTATGACCCGGATCTGGACGGCCGTGGCGACCTGGCCCGCGGCCTCGAGCTGTCTCGCTCGCTGATGCGCGAGATCGCCGGGCTGGGCCTGCCCGTGGCCACCGAGCTGCTGCAGCCGATGCTCGCCCCCTACCTGGACGACCTGCTGGCCTGGGTGGCGATCGGGGCCCGCACCACCGAGTCCCAGCTGCACCGCGAGATGGCCAGCGGCCTCGAGGCCGTGGTGGGCTTCAAGAACGCCACCAGCGGCGACCTGCAGGTGGCCATCGATGCCATGCGTGCCGCGGCCCATTCCCACCAGCACTTCGCCATGGCCGCGGACGGCCGGCCGATGGCGCGCGAGACCCCGGGCAACCCGCATACCCATGTGGTGCTGCGCGGGGGGCACGGCGAGCCCAACTACCGGGCGCCCCAGGTGGCCGCCAGCCGGCGGGCGCTGGAGGCCGCCGGCCTGACGCCCCGGCTGATGGTCGATTGCAGCCACGCCAATGCGCGCAAGGACCATCGTCGCCAGAGCGAGGTGATGCTCGACGTCCTGGGCCAGCGGCTGGCCGGTGACACCGCCCTGGTCGGGCTGATGCTGGAGAGCCATCTCCACGAGGGCAAGCAGCCCCTGGCCCCCGGCAAGTTGCGCTACGGGGTCTCGGTCACCGACGCCTGCATCGGCTGGGAGACCACCGAGCACCTGCTGATGACCGCGGCGGAGCGCCTGGGGGAAGTGCAGCGAGGCTAGACGACACCGCGTCAACTGTACCCGGACGGGGGATGTCGGGATAATCCCGGCATCATTCACCCGCCGCCAGGGCCATGTCATGTCGTTTCGCTTCGCATCCCACGACCCCCACAGCTACCGCCGAACCTCCCGCCTGGTCGGCCTGGCCATGGCCGGCCAGTTGATCGTCTTCGCGCTGGTCTTCACCCAGCTGCTCGGCGCCGTCTTCACCCCGAGCCTCTGGCTCAATGCCTTGGGCGTGCTGCTGGGGCTGGTCGCCACCAGCCTGGTGCTGGCCGTGCTGCGCGACCGGCCCTGGCTGGCGCCGGTGCGCTATGGCTGGCGGCTCAAGCAACGGCTCGCGACGGTGAGCGGCTACCTGCCCGCCCTGCGCCGGGGCATGGCCGACGGGGACGAGCGGGCCCTGGCGGTGCTGGCCTTCTACCACCAGGGCATGGCGCAGCTGGGCGAACTCGACGGGCGGACCCTGGACGACGATGCCGAGCGGCTGGCCGAGCGCCAGGCGCTGCGCCTGGCCCGCAACGCGCGTGGCCTGCCGGAACGGGTCGACGGCCTCGACGAGGCCGACCTCGCTGCCTTCAGGCGCGGCTAGGCGAGCGCCTAGGCCCGGGCCGCATAGGCGTAGAGCAGGGTCTCCTGGGCGCTGATGGGGGCGGCGTCGCCGGGGCTCTGCTTGACGTAGGTGCCGTCGGCCTGCAGCAGCCAGCTCTGGCAGTTGTCCACCAGGTAGGTTTCGAGGTCCTTGCGTACCTGGGCGGCCAGCTTCTTGTCGAGCAGCGGGAAGCAGGTCTCCACGCGGTGGAACATGTTGCGGGCCATGAAGTCGGCGCTGGAGCCCCAGGTCTCGGGCTTGCCGTCGTTGTGGAAGTGGAAGACCCGGGTGTGCTCGAGGAAGCGGCCGATGATCGAGCGCACCCGGATGGTCTCGGAGATCCCCGGCAGGCCGGGGCGCAGGCAGCACATGCCGCGGATGATCAGGTCGCACTCCACGCCGGCCTGGGCGGCCCGGTAGAGGGCCTGGATCAGCTTGGGCTCGGTCAGCGAGTTGCACTTGATGATCAGGTGGGCGCGCTTGCCCTTGCGGGCATGCTCGGCCTCCCGATCGATCATCGCCACCAGGCGCTCGTGGAGGGTGAAGGGCGCGTGCAGCAGCTTCTCGATCTTGCGGGCCCGGCCCATCCCGGAGAGTTGCTGGAAGACCTTGTGCACGTCGGCGCACAGCACCGGGTCGGCGGTGAGCAGGCTGTAGTCGGTGTAGAGCTTGGCGGTCTTGGAGTGGTAGTTGCCGGTGCCCAGGTGGGCGTAGTGGCGCAGCTCTCCCTTCTCGCGGCGCACGATGTGCATCATCTTGGCGTGGGTCTTGTAGGCCATCACGCCGTAGATGACGATGGCGCCGGCCTCCTGCAGCCGCGAGGCCAGGGCCAGGTTGTCGGCCTCGTCGAAGCGCGCCCGCAGTTCGATCACCACCGTGACTTCCTTGCCGTTGCCGGCGGCCTCCACCAGGGCGTTGACGATCGGCGAGTCGGCCCCGGTGCGGTAGAGGGTCTGCTTGATGGCCAGCACGTCCGGGTCCCGGGCCGCCTCGCGCAGCATCTCCTCCACCGGCGAGAAGGTGTGGAAGGGATGGTGCAGCAGGATGTCGCCCTCGGCCATGGCCTGGATCACGCTGTCGCGTTTTCTCAGCGCCTTGGGCAGGCCGGGGGTGAAGGGGCGGTAGAGCAGCTCGGGACGCTCCACCTCGCCGAGTACCGACATCATGCGGGTCAGGTTCACCGGGCCGTTGACCCGGTAGAGATCGGCCTCCTCGAGCTTGAACTGCTTGAGCAGGAAGCCGGCGAGATCCTCGGGACAGTTGTCGGCCACCTCCAGGCGCACGCCGCTGCCATAGCGACGCGAGAGCAGCTCGCCACGCAACGCCGAGGCCAGGTCGGACACCTCCTCGGGATCCACCGACATGTCGGCGTTGCGGGTCAGGCGGAACTGGTAGCAACCGCGTACCTTCATGCCGGGGAACACTTCCTCGGCATGGGCATGGATCATCGACGACAGGAAGACGTACTCGGTGAAGCCGGACTCGCAGAGATCATCCGGCAGGGCGATCACCCGGGGCAGCGAGCGAGGCGCCGGCAGGATGGCCAGCCCGCCCTCGCGACCGAAGGCATCCTTGCCCTCGAGTTCGACGATGAAGTTGAGGCTCTTGTTGACCAGCCGCGGGAAGGGATGCGAGGGGTCCAGCCCGATGGGACTGATCACCGGCATGATCTCGGCCTCGAAGTAGGCGCGCACCCAGGCGCGCTGGGCGTCGGTCCAGTCGCCGCGGCGGCGGAAGCGCAGGTGCTGGGCCTCCAGGGCGGGGATCAGTGCCTCGTTGAGGATGCGGTACTGGCGTTCCACCTGCTCGTGGGCGATCTGGGAAATCTCGGCCAGCACCGAGCGCGGCGAGCGGCCGTCGGCGCCCGTCGTCTCGTCGCCCAGGGCCACCTGGTTCTTCAGGCCGGCCACCCGGATCTCGAAGAACTCGTCCATGTTGGACGAGAAGATCAGCAGGAACATCAGCCGGTTGAGCAGCGGGTGCGCCTCGTCCTGGGCCTGTTCCAGGACCCGGATGTTGAACTGCAGGTGCGACAGTTCCCGGTTGAAGTACAGTCCCGGGTCGGAGAGGTCGGCCTCCGGGTCCGGCATCGCCTTGGGCTTGATGCCGGTGCGGGTCTGGTTCAGGCGCGGGGCGGGGAGCTCGCTGATGGCCTCGCCGTCGGAGGCGTGGTCCGGGGCGGAGGGCGTGTCGGGGCGGCGCGATTCGTCCATGGGGTTCCCTGTCGTGAACCGGAGGCGAACCCCTCCGGTGGTTAGTCCGCGAGCAGCCTGGCCGCCCGCTTGGCGAAATAGGTCAGGATGCCGTCGGCACCGGCGCGCTTGAAGCACGTCAGCGACTCCAGCATTACGCTGTCGGCGTCCAGCCAGCCGTTGTCGAAGGCGGCCATGTGCATGGCGTACTCGCCACTGACCTGGTAGGCGAAGGTCGGTACCCGGAGTTCCTCCTTGATGCGGCGAACCACGTCGAGGTAGGGCATGCCCGGCTTGACCATCACCATGTCGGCGCCTTCGGCGAGGTCGAGGGCCACCTCGTGGAGGGCCTCGTCGCCGTTGGCGGGGTCCATCTGGTAGGTGGACTTGTCGGCGCGTCCCAGGTTGGTCGCGGAGCCCACGGCATCGCGGAAAGGGCCGTAGTAGCGCGAGGCATACTTGGCGCTGTAGGCCATGATCCGGGTGTTGTGCAACTGCTCCTGCTCGAGTACCTGGCGGATGGCGCCGATGCGGCCGTCCATCATGTCCGAGGGCGCGACGATATCGGCGCCGGCCTCGGCGTGGGACAGCGCCTGCTTGAGCAGCGTCTCCACGGTACGGTCGTTCTGCACATAGCCGTCGTCGTCGAGGATGCCGTCCTGACCGTGGCTGGTGTAGGGGTCGAGGGCGACGTCGGTCATGATGCCGAGCTCGGGCACGGCCTCCTTGAGGGCGCGCACGCTGCGCTGGACCAGGCCCCCGGCGCAGTAGGCCTCCTCGGCCAGCTCGCTCTTCAGCGCCGGATCCACCACCGGGAACAGCGCCAGCACCGGGATGCCGAGGCCGTGGGCCTCCCTGGCCTCCTCGACGAGCAGGTCCAGCGACAGCCGCTCCACGCCCGGCATCGACGGCACCGCCTCGCGCAGCCCTTCGCCTTCGAGCACGAACACCGGCCAGATCAGGTCGGCGGCGGTCAGGGTGTGCTCGCGCATCAGGCGACGCGAGAAGTCGTCACGGCGCATGCGGCGCATGCGGGTGGCGGGATACTGGCGAGAGGTCATGAAACTCAAGGCATCTTCTCCGAAACGGGACCCGGGCCGCCAGCGCTGAGTCTGGTGGCCGGGGATGACAACATGATGACAATGCCCCGAGTATATCAGTGTGGCAGGGCGCCGAAACACGCGCCTTGTCGCACCCCGAGCGACTCTCTAAAGTGGTGGCTTCACGGTTACCGGCCCTGTCGCCTATCGGCAGGATGCGTTCGAGGAGAAGGACATGAGCAAACAGGTGGCGGTCATTCTGTCGGGGTGCGGCGTGCAGGATGGCTCGGAGATCTACGAGACGACCCTGACCCTGCTGCGGCTCGACCAGTTGGGTATCGGCTACCGCTGTTTCGCGCCGGACATCGACCAGCACCACGTCATCGACCATCGCCACGGCGAGGTGGCCGACGGCGAGCGGCGCAACGTGCTGGTCGAATCGGCACGCCTGGCGCGGGGCGAGATCGAGCCGCTGACCGACCTCGATGCCGACGCCTTCGATGCGGTGATCCTGCCGGGGGGGTTCGGTGCGGCCAAGAACCTCTCCAACTTTGCCGAGGCCGGCGCCGACATGGTGATCCAGGGCGACCTGGTGGAGGCCCTGGCCGCCTTCCATGAGGATCGCAAGCCGATCGGTCTGATGTGCATCGCGCCGGTGATGGTGCCGCGCCTGCTGGGGCCGGGCATCGCCGTGACCATCGGCCATGACCCGGGCGTGGCCGGGGCGATCAGCAGCATGGGCGGCCTGCACCGCAGCTGCAGCGTGGGGGACATCGTGGTCGACTTCGAGAACCGTGTGGTCACCACCCCGGCCTATATGCTGGCGACCCGCATCGGCGAGGCGGCCACCGGCATCTTCAAGCTGGTCGATCGCCTCGACGAGCTGATGGACCTCTGACCCGGCGGACCGGCGCTCCGGCTGCGCCGGGTCAGTCGCTGGAAGCGCGGCGCTTCGCACCTGGCAGCCTGAAGCTGGAAGAACAGCGCCTCCCTGGCCTTGCCGGGGAGGCGCTGTGCATTAGCTTGCCGTCGAGCGTCGAGCGTCGAGCGTCGAGCGTCGAGCGTCGAGCGTCGAGCGTCGAGCGTCGAGCTTGCGGCTTATTCCTCGTCCTGCTCGGCGGCATCCTTGTCGCGCTTGCGGCGGACCAGGCGGCCGAACAGCAGGCCGACCTCGTAGAGCAGGTACATGGGCACCGCCAGCAGGCTCTGGGAGATCACGTCCGGCGGGGTCAGCAGCATGCCGACCACGAAGCAGCCGAGGATGATGTAGGGGCGCTTCTTCGACAGGCTCTCCACCGTGGTCGCCCCGCTGAGGATCAGCAGGAAGGTGGCGATGGGGATCTCGAAGGCCACCCCGAAGGCGAAGAACAGCTTGAGGACGAAGTTCAGGTAGGCGTTGATGTCGGTCATCACCGCGACGTTCTCCGGCCCGGTCTGGGTGAAGAACTGGAACAGCAGCGGGAAGACCACGTAGTAGGCGAAGGCCGCGCCGGCGTAGAAGAGCAGTATGCTGGAGGCGAGGATCGGCAGCGCCAGGGCCTTCTCGTTGTCGTAGAGCCCCGGGGCCACGAAGGCCCAGGCCTGATGGAGCACGTAGGGCACGGCGATGAACACCGCCACCACCAGGGTCAGCTTGAAGGGCGCCAGGAAGGGCGAGGCGACCTCGGTGGCGATCATCTGGGAGCCTTCCGGCAGCAACGCCATCAGCGGCTCGGCGACGAAGCCGTAGATGTCGTTGGCGAAGGCGTAGAGCCCGAGGAAGATCACCAGGATCGCCACCACGGCCCGCATCAGCCGCGAGCGCAGCTCGATCAGGTGCTCGATCAGCGGGGCCTGGGCCTGCCCGGGGTCCGGGGAGTCGTCGGAGTGGCTCATCGCGCGGCGGAGTCCTTGTGGGCGTCGGCGTCTGGCGCCTCGGCGGCCGTCTCGCGGGCCCTGGCCAGGGCATCGTCGAGGCGCTGCTCGGGCGGCGGGGAGGACGCTGCCGGCGCCTCGGCGTCACCGCGGGAGGCCGCGCCGGCATCCTTCGGTGGCGTGTCGGCGAGACCCTCCACGTCACGCTTGACCCGGTGGAGGCCCTCGTCGAGCTTCTTCTGCTGCTCGTCGAGCTTCTGGCGCAGTTCCTCGGCCTCGAGCTGGGCGCTGATCTCGCGCTGCATGCCGGAGACCGTGCGCTTGATCTTGCCGATCCACAGGCCCAGGGTCCGGGCGGCCCTGGGCAGGCGCTCGGGGCCCAGCACCAGCAGGCCCACCACGCCGATGATCAACAGTTCGAGAAAGCCGATGTCGAACATGGCGGCTTACTTGCGCTCTTCCTGTTCCTCGGGCTTCCGCTCGGCCTTGACGTCGTAGGTCTGGCCCTCGTCGTCGTGGCGCACCTGGGCCTGAGGCTTGTCGGCATCCTCGGCCTTGTCCTCGTCGTGCATGGCCTTCTTGAAGCCCTTCACGGCGCCGCCCAGGTCGCCGCCGACGTTGCGCAGTTTCTTGGTGCCGAAGATCAGGATGATGATGCCGAGCACGATCAGCAGCTGCCAGATACTGATACCACCTAACATAGCGACTTCCTCTGGTTCGGGTCCCGGGGCGCGCCCGGAATGGTCGATGCGGTCTAGCGTTGCCTCGCGGCCTTCTCGTCGTGGCCGGAGAGGCCGAAGCGACGCGCGAGTTCGTCGAGCACCTGATGGTGGTCGAGCCCCAGGTGAGAGAGCATCACCAGGCTATGAAACCACAGGTCGGCCGTTTCGGCGATCACTGCCTGGCGCTGCTCCGCGTTACCGTCCTCGGCATCCTTGGCCGCCAGCAGGGTTTCGGTCGCTTCCTCGCCGACCTTCTCGAGTATCTTGTTCAAGCCCTTGTCATGCAAGCTGGCCACGTAGGAGTCCTGAGGGGCCGCCTGGCGGCGCTGTTCGAGCACGTCATGCAGGCGGTCGAGAATATCGCTCATGGGAGAAGGTTCCATTACAGGGGATCGTCAGTTCCACGCCAGCAGCAGGCCACCCAGCGCCGCGGCGACGAGCACCGGCCAGGGTTGGCCGCCTGCCCATTCGACCAGCGGTTGCCAGGCGAGTGCCACCGCCACCATCAGCACGCCCAGGCGCAGCCGGCGCTGACGCCGGCCATGGCCCTCGAGGCGCCGCTGGATGGCGCCGATGGCCTCGCTCTGGCGACGCTGCTGGTGGTGGCCATGCTCGCTGCGGGCCAGGGCCTGGTGGGCCAGCACCGGCAGCTCCGGGAGCTGGCGGGAGAGCTCCGGCGCCTGGCGCTTGAGGGAGTCCCAGAAGCCGCGGGGGCCGGCGCGCTCCTTCATCCACTGTTCCAGGTAGGGCTTGGCGGTGGCCCACAGGTCCAGGTCCGGATACAGCTGGCGCCCCAGGCCCTCGATATTGAGCAGGGTCTTCTGCAACAGCACCAGCTGCGGCTGGACCTCCATATTGAAGCGTCGCGCGGTCTGGAACAGGCCCAGCAGCACCTGGCCGAAGGAGATGTCCTTGAGGGGTTTCTCGAGGATCGGCTCGCAGACGGTGCGTACCGCCGCGGCGAACTCGTTGGCCCGGGTGTCCTCGCCGACCCAGCCCGACTCGATGTGCAGCGCCGCCACCTCGTAGTAGTCCTGGTGGAAGAAGGCCAGCAGGTTGCGGGCCAGGTAGTCCTGGTCCTCGCGGGTCAGGCTGCCGACGATGCCGCAGTCGATGGCGATGTACTGGGGGTTCCAGGGCGTCTCCCGGGAGACGAAGATGTTGCCCGGGTGCATGTCGGCATGGAAGAAGTTGTCGCGGAAGACCTGGGTGAAGAAGATCTCCACGCCGCGCTCGGCGAGCGTCTTGAGGTCGGTGCCCTGGGCCGCCAGGGCCGCGGTGTCGGCCACCGGCACGCCGTGGATGCGCTCCTGGACCATCACCCGCCGACGGGTCAGCTCCCAGTGGATGCCCGGCACGAACAGCAGCGGCGAGCCCTTGAAGTTGCGCTTGAGCTGGGAGGTGTTGGCGGCCTCCTTGGTCAGGTCGAGTTCGTCGAACAGCGTCGACTCGTAGTCGCGCACCACTTCCACGGGACGCAGCCGGCGGGCCTCGGGAATGCGTGCCAGCAGGGCGGCGACCCGGTACATCAGCGCCATGTCCTGGCGCATCACCCGGTCGATGCCCGGGCGGATGATCTTGACCACCACCTCTTCGCCCCCGTGCAGGCGGGCGGCATGCACCTGGGCCACCGAGGCCGAGGCCAGCGGCTCGGGCGCGAAGTCGGCGAAGGCCTCGCTCAGCGGCATGCCGAGCTCCTCCTCGACCAGGGCGCGGGCCTGGCGACCGGGGAAGGGCGGAACCTGGTCCTGCAGGCGCTTGAGCTCGTCGGCGATGTCCTCGGGGAAGAGGTCGCGGCGGGTCGACAGCACCTGGCCGAACTTGACGAAGATCGGCCCCAGGGTCTCCAGGGCCAGGCGCAGGCGCTCGCCCCGGGGGCGGGGCCCGATGGGCACCAGCCGCAGTGGCGATAGGGTCAGCGCCAGGCGCAGCCACCAGGGCAGGCGCTCCATGGGCAGCAGGGTGTCGAGCCGGTAGCGGGTGATCACCCAGCCGATGCGCAGGAGGCGCGGGATCATGCGCGGCCCTCCTGGCCCGTCAGTCGCCGGCGCAGGCGCTCGAGGCGGGCCTCGAGGCGGTCGGTGGCGATCTCCAGCTCGGTGAGGTGATCGCGCAGGATCTCGAGCTGGTGACGGCCCGGCAGCAGCCGGGCCTCCTCGAAGACATACTCCGAGACGTCGGCACACAGCTCCTGGCGGGTACGCAGGCCCCAGCGGCCCAGGCTGCGCACGCCCTCGGCCAGGCTGTGGGCGGGGATGTCGCCGAGCCAGCGGGCGAGCTCGCCCTCCCAGTCCAGGTCCAGGTCCAGCAGCAGGTCCCGGGTGGCCTCCAGCAGGGGGATGCGGCCCCGCACCGCCAGCTTGCCCTGGAACATCAGCCGCTCCACCGGGGCGCCGCCGAGCAGCTCGCCGAGGGTCTCGGCATCGACTTCGACGACCGCGTCGTAGGCCTCCTCCGGGGCCTCGTCCTGGCGCAGCAGGTCCAGGCCCTGGTCATGGAAGTGCACGGCCAGCGCCAGCGGCGGGTGCTCGAGGCGCAGCAGCAGGCGCTGGCCCGCCAGGCGGGCGAGGCGCGCGGGGGCAGCGGGGTCGCGGGCGAGCAGGGCGTTGAGGCTGCGTTCGAGGCCGCCCAGCAGCAGGGTCGGTGTCAGCGCCATCACGACCTCACAGCTTGATGCCGCGGTGCAGGGCGACGACGCCCCCGGTGAGATTGGTGTACTCGACGCGCTCCAGGCCGGCGGCTTCCATCATGCCCTTGAGGGTCTCCTGGTCGGGATGCATGCGGATCGATTCGGCGAGATAGCGATAGCTGTCGGCGTCCCCGGCGACCAGCTCGCCCATGCGCGGCAACAGGCGGAAGGAGTACTCGTCATAGGCGCGGGTCAGCAGCGGGTTGCCGGGCTTGGAGAACTCCAGCACCAGCAGGCGGCCGCCGGGCTTGAGCACCCGGGCCATGGAGCGCAGGGCGGCGTCCTTGTCGGTGACGTTGCGCAGGCCGAAGGCGATGGTGATGCAGTCGAAGGTGTTGTCGGGAAACGGCAGGGTCTCGGCATTGGCCTGGACGTACTCGACGTTGCCGCCGACGCCCCGGTCGAGGAGCTTGTCGCGGCCGACCCGCAGCATGGACTCGTTGATGTCGGCGAGCACCACGCGGCCTCGGGGCCCGACCAGCCGCGAGAACTTCCACGTCAGGTCGCCGGTGCCGCCGGCGATGTCGAGCACGCTGTGGCCCGGGCGCACCCCGGCGCGCTCGATGGTCAGGCGCTTCCACAGGCGGTGGATGCCGAACGACATCAGGTCGTTCATCACGTCATAGCGGGACGCCACGGAGTGGAAGACATGGGCCACGCGGGAGGCCTTCTCCTCGACCGGGACTTCCTGGTAGCCGAAGTGGGTGGTGCGCTTGTCGCTGGGGGTCATGCGGGGGAGGCTCCCGAGTCAGCTGCACATGGAGAGGCGAGGCCCGGCGGCCCCGCGCGATGGGGCGCATTGTAGCGCCCCCCGGGGGGGCTTGTCTTGACGGCGCCCCTACAGCTGTTTGATCTCGATGCCCAGCGGCTCCCGCGAGGCACCGGCCTCCTCGAGACGCCTCAGGTAGTCGGCCCAGTTGGCCTCCCGGTCGCGGATCAGCGCATGGAGGTAGTCCCAGCTGTAGAGGCCGCTGTCATGGCCGTCGTCGAAGTGCAGCTTGAGCGCGTAGCGGCCGGCCTGGGTGATATTGGCCAGGCCGACGTGCTTCTTGCCGACCTGCAGGGTGGCGGAATCCGGGCCGTGGCCGCGGACCTCGGCGGAGGGCGAGAAGACACGCAGGTATTCCACCGAGAGGCGGTGGCTCTCGCCGCCCGCGTAGGTCAGCTCCAGTTCGCGGTCCTGCTTGTGGTAGTGCACCTTGGTGGGGATGGGGGCAGTCATGAGTCCCTCCGGTAGCGGGCGTCGCCCGCCGCGTTAAGCTGTCAGCGTCAAGCCGTGAGCGGCCGTCGGTCGGCCTCTGTTCGCAAGGCCTTGGCGTGGCGCAGTTCCGTCGTCATGATCCTGCGAGGACTGCGCCATCTAGGGGATGCTTACAGCCTATCGCTTGAAGCTCGCGGCTGGGTTTACAGGATATACCGCGACAGGTCCTCGTCCATCGCCAGCTCGCCGAGCTGGGAGTCGACGTAGGCGGCATCGATGGTCAGCGGGCTGCCGATGTCGGAGCCCTTGAAGGAGGCCTCCTCCAGCAGTCGCTCCATCACCGTGTGCAGGCGGCGAGCGCCGATGTTCTCGGTGCCCTCGTTGACCTTCCAGGCGATCTCGGCGATGCGCTCGATGCCGTCCGCGCTGAACATGACCTCGAGGCCCTCGGTGGCGAGCAGCGCCTCGTACTGGCGGGTCAGCGCCGCGGAGGGCTCGGTGAGGATGCGCTTGAAGTCGTCCGGCGTCAGGGCATCGAGCTCGACGCGGATCGGCAGCCGGCCCTGCAGCTCGGGGATCAGGTCCGAGGGACGCGACAGGTGGAAGGCGCCGGAGGCGATGAACAGGATATGGTCGGTCTTCACCATTCCGTACTTGGTGGAGACGCTGGAGCCCTCGATCAGCGGCAGCAGGTCGCGCTGCACGCCCTCCCGGGAGACCTCGCCGCCGCTGGACTGGCCGCTGCCCTTGGCGACCTTGTCGATCTCGTCGAGGAAGACGATGCCGTTCTGCTCCACGGCCTCGATGGCCCGCTGCTTGATGTCGTCCTCGTTGACCAGCTTGGCGGCCTCCTCGTCGCGCAGCAGGGCGAAGGCGTCGCGCACCGCCACGCGGCGAGTCTCGGTCTTCTGCTTGCCCATGCTGGAGAACAGGCTCTGCAGCTGGTTGGTCATCTCCTCCATGCCCGGCGGGGTCATGAGGTCGATGCCCTGGCCCTGCTGGGTCACCTCGACGTCGATCTCCTTGTCGTCGAGGTCGCCCTCGCGGAGCTTCTTGCGGAAGGTCTGGCGGGTCGAGCTCTCGGCGCGGGGCTGGTCCTCCTGGCCGCGGGGCGGCGGCAGCAGGGCATCGAGGATGCGGTCCTCGGCGGCGTCCTCGGCGCGATGGCGCACCTCGTCCTTGGCCTGCTCGCGGACCAGCTTGATGGCGGCCTCGGTGAGGTCGCGGACGATGGATTCCACGTCGCGGCCCACGTAGCCCACCTCGGTGAACTTGGTGGCCTCGACCTTGATGAAGGGCGCGCCGGCCAGCTTGGCCAGGCGGCGGGCGATCTCGGTCTTGCCCACGCCGGTGGGGCCGATCATCAGGATGTTCTTGGGGGTGACTTCCTGGCGCAGTTCGCCGTCGAGCTGCATGCGCCGCCAGCGGTTGCGCAGGGCGATGGCCACGGCGCGCTTGGCGTCCTGCTGGCCGATGATGTACTGGTCCAGGGCGTGGACGATCTCGCGGGGGGTCATCCGGGTCATGGTCAGAGCTCTTCCAGCGTGACGTTGTGGTTGGTGAACACGCAGATGTCGGCGGCGATCTCCAGCGACTTCTCGGTGATCTCGCGGGCCGGCAGCTCGGTGTTCTCGAGCAGCGCGCGGGCGGCGGCCTGGGCGAAGTTGCCGCCGGAGCCGATGGCGATGATGCCGCGCTCGGGTTCCACCACGTCGCCGTTGCCGGTGATGATCAGCGAGGCGTGCTTGTCGGCCACGGCGAGCAGCGCCTCCAGGCGGCGCAGGGCGCGGTCGGTGCGCCAGTCCTTGGCCAGCTCCACGGCGGCCTTGGTGAGGTTGCCCTGGTGCTTCTCGAGCTGGGCCTCGAAACGCTCGAAGAGCGTGAAGGCATCGGCGGTGCCGCCGGCGAAGCCGGCCAGTACCTGGCCGCGGTAGAGGCGACGCACCTTGCTGGCGTTGCCCTTCATCACGGTGTTGCCCAGCGAGACCTGGCCGTCGCCGGCCAGGGCCACCTGGTCGCCGCGACGCACGGAAACGATCGTGGTCATGGAGGGGACTCCTTATGGGAGCGAGGGGCTCCCGATGACTGGCGGCGCCGCGGGTGGCCCGGGCGCCGTGGATGAGCTTCAGGGGAAGTGTGGGCGCCCGGGCGGGAATTCAACCGTGGCGGGGCGTCATTGCAGCTGGATCATCAGCGGCTCGATGCCCTGGGTGACCATCAGGTCCTGGGCGCGGCTGAGCTCGCGGCGGTCGCTGTAGGGGCCCACCTGGACCCGGTGCCAGGTAGCCCCGTCGCCGGTCTGGACCTCGCTGATCTTGGCCAGCAGGCCGAAGTCCTGGAGGCGGCCGGCCAGGCGGCGGGCGTCCTCGGAGGCCCGGAAGGACGCCGCCTGCAGCACGTAGCGCTTGCCGTCCCCATCCCCGTCCTCGGCGGTCGCGGCCGGCTCTCGGCTGCGCGCCTCGACGGGGGCGCTGTTGGCGGCGATCACCTGGGCGATGGGATCGTCCACCGCAACCGCCGGCTGGGCCTTCTCCTCGTCGGCCGCGGGGGGCTTCGGCGGCGGGGTGGCGGTGGAGGTCGGCACCTGGCCGCCCGGGGCGATCACCTCGGATTCGGGCAGCAGGGTGTAGAACTCGAAGGTCGGCATGCGCGGCTCGCCTGGCGTCGGCGCGCTCCCGCCGCCGCTCGACCCGTCGGACGAGGGCGCGGGCTTGGGCACCACCGTGGCCAGCGGCGTGACCGGCCCGTCCTGCCAGGGCGCCGTGCCGTGCTGGTGCTGGGAGATCAGGAAGCCGGCGACCAGGCCGGCGAGCCCCCAGAGCCAGCCCGGCAGCCCGTGCCGCTGGGGCTTGGCCGGGCGCCGCTTGCTGTTGGTGGCGCCGCGCTTGCGGTTGGCGGGCGGCTTGCGGCTGGCCATGGCTTACATCTCCTCGGGGGCGCCGACACCCATCAGGTCCAGGCCGTTGCGCAGCACCTGGCGGGTGGCCAGGCCCAGCGCCAGGCGGGCGTTGCGCCGGGCGTCGTCCTCGACCATCACCTTCACCGCGTTGTAGCAGGTGTGGAACTCGGCGGCGAGGTCGAGCAGGTACTGGGCGATCTGCTGGGGTTCCCGGGCGGCGGCGGCATGCTCGACCACCTCGGGGTAGCGCGCCAGGCGGTTGAGCAGGGTCTTCTCCTGGTCGGCGTCGAGCAGCGCCAGGCTCTCCATGGCCAGGGCGTGGTCGAAGGGCTGGCCCTCGGCCTCGGCCTTGCGCAGCATGCTGCAGACCCGGGCGTGGGCGTACTGGACGTAGTAGACCGGGTTGTCGTTGGACTGGGAGCGGGCCAGGTCGATGTCGAAGGTCAGCTGCGAGTCGGCGCGGCGGGCGGCGAGGAAGAAACGGGTGGCATCGCGGCCCACCTCGTCGATCAGGTCGCGCACCGTGACGTAGCTACCGGCCCGCTTGGAGAGCTTCACCTCCACCCCGGAGCGGGTGACCATCACCATCTGGTGCAGCACGTAGTCCGGCCAGCCCTCGGGAATGCCGGCCTCCAGGGCCTGCAGCCCGGCACGCACCCGGGTCACCGTGGAGTGGTGGTCGGCGCCCTGCTCGTTGATCACGGTGGTGAAGCCGCGCTGCCACTTGTCGAGGTGGTAGGCGACGTCGGGCAGGAAGTAGGTGTAGTCGCCGTCGGACTTGCGCATCACCCGGTCCTTGTCGTCACCGAAGTCGGTGGTACGCAGCCAGGTGGCGCCCTCGCGCTCGTAGGTATGGCCCTTCTCGGTCAGGCGGGCCGCGGTGGCCGCCACCTTGCCGTCGCGATACAGCGAGGACTCCAGGGAATAGACGTCGAACGCCACGCCGAAGGCGCGCAGGTCGAGGTCCTGCTCGCGGCGCAGGTAGGCCACGGCGAAGTCGCGGATGGCGTCCAGGTCGTCGGGGTCGCCCTCGGCGGTGACGTGGCGGTCGTCGGCATGCACCGTCTCCCGGGCCAGGTAGGCATTGGCCACGTCGATGATGTAGCCGCCGCGGTAGCCGTCGGCGGGCCAGCCGGCATCCTCGGGATCGATGCCCTTGGCCCGGGCCTGCACCGAGAGGGCCAGGTTGCTGATCTGGGCGCCGGCGTCGTTGTAGTAGAACTCGCGGGTGACGTCGTGGCCGGTCGCCTCCAGCAGGCGGCACAGGCAGTCGCCGATGGCCGCCCCGCGGCCGTGGCCGACGTGCAGCGGGCCGGTGGGGTTGGCGGAGACGAACTCCACCTGCACCTTGCGGCCCTGGCCGGTGAGGCTGCGGCCGAAGGCATCGCCGGCCTCCAGCACCTGGCGCACGACCTGGGCGGCGGCATCGGTGGCGGCGAAGAAGTTGACGAAGCCGGGGCCGGCGATCTCGACCTTCTGGACGGCGTCGCTTTCCGGCAGGGCCGCGATCAGGGCCTCGGCCAGCTCGCGGGGTGTCTTGCCGGCGGGCTTGGCGAGCGCGAGCGCCAGGTTGGTGGCGTAGTCGCCGTGGGCCTTGTCGCGGGAAGGGTCGACCTTGATGGTCGGGGCGAGCTCGGGAGGCAGCACGCCCTGGCGCTTGAGTTCGTCCAGGGCGCCCTCCAGCAGGGCGATGATGGTGTCTTTCATGGGGAATCTGATGTCCTGTGGCGCGGGCGTGTCTTTCGCCCGTCGGCGGGCACTTGGCCGCACATTATCGACAATTGCGCGCGGGCTTTAAACCCCGGCCCGACGTCGTCGGGAGCGCGAAGTTCTCCGCTTCGCGGACATCGGCCTGAAGCGGGAAGCAACCATCCCGCCTTTAGCTAAGGGTTTGCGGATCGATATCCAGTGACCAGCGCACCCGGCGTGCCGCCGGTTCGGCCTCCAGCCAGGCGGCGAGCCAGGCGCCCGCCTCGTGGAGCCGGCTGCGCTTGTCGGCGCCGAGCATGACCTGCAGGTGATAGCGGTTCTGGCGGCGTTCCATGGGCGCCGGCACCGGGCCCAGGCAGTCCACCGCCAGCCCGCGCTCGGCGAGGTACTCGCGCAAGGCGCCGGCGGCCCGGCCGCCGAGCTCGCTTGCCGCCTGCTCCCGGGGGCTCTCCAGGCGCAGCAGGGCCAGGTGACGGAAGGGAGGCAGGGCCGCGGCGCGGCGCTCCTCCAGCAGCCGCTCGGCCAGCGCATCATAGCCGCGGGCCGCCAGCAGGCGCAGGTTGGGATCGTCGGCATGCAGGGTCTGCACCAGCACCCGGCCGGGATGGGCGGCGCGACCGGCGCGGCCGGCCACCTGCTCGAGCAGCTGGGCGCTGTGCTCCAGGGCGCGGAAGTCGCTCGAGTAGAGGCCGGCATCGGCGTTGACCACCACCACCAGGGTGACGTGAGGCAGGTGGTGGCCCTTGGCCAGCATCTGGGTGCCCACCAGCAGGCAGGGCGCGCCGCGCCGCACCTCGGTCAGGGTCTGCTCCAGGGCGTCGCGGCGCCGGGTGCTGTCGCGGTCGATGCGATGGACGGGCGTCTCGGGGAAGCGCTCGGCCAGCGTCTCCTCGGTGCGCTCGGTGCCGCTGCCCAGGGGGCGCAGGTCGGCGCTGCCGCAGTCGGGGCAGGCGTCGGGCAGGGCCCGGCGACGATCGCAGTGGTGGCAGGCGAGCAGCGGCGGCTGGCGGTGCAGGGTCATGCGCGCGTCGCAGTGATCGCACTCGGCCATCCAGCCGCAGGCATGGCAGGCCAGGGTCGGGGCGAAGCCGCGACGGTTGATGAACACCAGCACCTGGTGGCCGGCGGCCAGCGTCGCCTCGATGGCCTCCATGACCGGCGGGATCAGCCCGCCCCGGCGCGGGCGGCCGCGCAGGTCGACCAGCTCCAGGCGCGCCGGGGGGTGGCGGCTGGCGCGCTGGGTCAGCCGCAGGTGGCGGTAGTCGCCGGCCAGGGCCCGCTGCAGGGTCTCCAGCGACGGCGTGGCACTGCCCAGCACCAGCGGGATGCCGTGACGGTGGGCGCGGGCCACCGCCAGGTCCCGGGCGTGGTAGCGCAACCCTTCCTGCTGCTTGAAGGAGCCGTCGTGCTCCTCGTCGACGATGATCGCCCCGGGGCGGGCCAGCGGCGTGAAGATCGCCGAGCGGGTGCCGATGACGATGGGCGCGCGGCCGCTGGCGGCGGCCTCCCAGGCATCCAGGCGCTCGTGGTCGGTGAGCCCGGAGTGCAGCGCGACCACCGGTACCCGGAAGCGGCTGCGAAAGCGCGCCAGGGTCTGGGGGGTGAGGCCGATCTCCGGCACCAGTACCAGGGCCTGGTGGCCCCGCCCCACCACGGCCTCGATCAGCTGCAGGTAGACCTCGGTCTTGCCGCTGCCGGTGACCCCGTGCAGCAGGCAGGGGTGGAAGCCGTCGAGGCGCTCGTGCAGCACGGCCAGGGCGGCGGCCTGCTCGCGCTGGAGCGGCAGAACCGGCTCGGCCAGCAGCGGCCCCGCCTGGCCGGTCGGCGTGGCGGTGCGTGGCTCCTCGAGCCGCTCGACCAGCCCCTTGTCGACCAGCGCCTTGAGCTGGTCGCGGCTGAACGACTGGGCGAGCACGGCCTGGGTGACCAGGCCGTGGGGATGCTGGCGGAGCATGGCCAGCAGCTCGGCCTGGCGCGGGGCCCGGGCCAGGCCGGGGGACTCCCGGGTGGCGGAGGGCGTCGCCCGCCAGCGCTCCCGGGTGCGGGCCTCGAGGCTCCGTCCCTGGCGCAGCAGGGCAGGCATCGCCTGGTGCAGGGTGTCCCCGGCGGCGTGCTGGTAGTAGCGGGCGGTGAAGCGGCACAGCCATAGCCAGTCGTCCGGCAGGGGGGCATCATCCAGGCAGGCGTCGACGGGCTTGAGGGTCTCCAGGGGCAGGGCGCTGGCGTCCCGGCACTCGAGGATCACCCCGACCACCTGGCGCCGACCGAACGTCACCCGGACCCGCAGGCCCGGCTGCCAGCCACCGGCCGGCGTCTCGCCGCCGGGGCGGTAATCGAACAGGCGGCGCAGTGGCGAGGGGATGGCGACGCCCAGCACGCGAGGGGCGGGCCGGGTGGATGATTCGGACAATTGGCCTCCGGGGGCGGCTCTGCTAGAATGCGTCGCCCCGCACCCTCCAGGGGGCGCGGGTGACCGGTTCGAACGTTCCGACAACCCGTATGCGGTGCCTGGCAGCAGATCAGGTGGCGGCATACCGCTCAACGAGGCTCAAGATGAAACAAGGTATCCATCCGGATTACAAGACGGTCAGCGCGACCTGCTCCTGCGGCGCCACCTTCGAAGTGGGCTCCACCGCCGGCCAGGACCTGTCCCTGGACGTCTGCTCGCAGTGCCACCCCTTCTATACCGGCAAGCAGAAGCAGGCGACCACCGGTGGCCGCGTCGAGCGCTTCAACAAGCGTTTCGGTGCCGCGCTCAAGCGCTGATGCGTCCCTCGGCGCCGCGCCGCCGAGAGCGTCGACATCGCTAAAGAAACCCGCCTTCCGGCGGGTTTCTTTTTTTGTCGGGAGGGGTCTAAGGTTAACCAATAAGGGATAGGTTATGGCGGGGCGTGAAAGTATAACTTTCGCCAAATAGTCGGGATTGTCGCCAAACGCGCGATGTCTCGACGGGAAGTCGGGGAAATGCCCGGCAAGTTGAGAAATGGAAGTTTTTTTTATATTCTGGATTCCCTCAACACCAATGTGGACCGGATCCTGAGCATGACAGACGCGAAGAGACAGGCGGCGCTGGATTATCACGCCAAACCCATTCCCGGGAAGCTGTCGGTGGAGCTGACCAAGCCCACCGCCACGGCCCGGGATCTCGCCCTGGCCTACAGCCCGGGCGTGGCCGAGCCGGTTCGCGAGATCGCCCGTGACCCGGAAAACGCCTACCTCTATACCGGCAAGGGCAACCTGGTCGCGGTCATCTCCGACGGCAGCGCCATCCTCGGGCTGGGCAACCTCGGCGCGCTGGCCAGCAAGCCGGTGATGGAAGGCAAGGGCGTGCTCTTCAAGCGCTTCGCCGGCATCAATTCCATCGACCTGGAGGTCAATGCCGAGAGCCCCCAGGCCTTCATCGACACCGTGGCCCGTATCGCCGACACCTGGGGCGGCATCAACCTCGAGGACATCAAGGCACCGGAGTGTTTCGAGATCGAGCGGGCGCTGGTCGAGCAGTGCAACATCCCGGTGTTCCACGATGACCAGCACGGTACGGCCATCGTCACCGCCGCCGGCATGCTCAATGCCCTGGACATCGCCGGCAAGTCGCTGGAGAGCGCGCGGATCGTCTGCCTGGGCGCCGGGGCGGCGGCCATCGCCTGCATGAAGCTGCTGGTCTCCTGCGGGGCCCGGGCCGAGAACCTGGTGATGCTCGACCGCAAGGGCGTGATCCACAGCGGTCGCGAGGATCTCAACCAGTACAAGGCGATGTTCGCCATCGAGACGGACAAGCGCACCCTGGACGATGCCATCGACGGGGCCGATGTCTTCGTCGGGCTCTCCGGCCCGGGCCTGATGACCGCCGAGCATATCCGCAAGATGGCCCCGAACCCGGTGGTCTTCGCCTGCACCAACCCGGACCCGGAGATCCATCCCGATCTGGCCCGGGAGACCCGCCCGGACGTGATCATGGCCACCGGTCGCTCGGACTACCCCAACCAGGTCAACAATGTCCTGGGCTTCCCGTTCATCTTCCGCGGGGCCCTGGACGTGCGGGCCACTCGCATCAACGAGGAGATGAAGGTGGCGGCGGTGCATGCGCTGAAGGACCTGGCCCGGGAGCCGGTGCCGCAGGCGGTGCTGGACGCCTATGACACGGACAGCCTGACCTTCGGGCGCGACTACATCATTCCCACGCCGGTGGACGTGCGACTGCTGGAGCGGGTGCCCGCGGCGGTGGCCCAGGCGGCGGTGGACTCCGGGGTGGCGCGCAAGCCCTATCCCTCCCACTACCCCCTGAAGACCGTGGAGGATGTCTACGGCGGCTGACGTCGGAGAGCGGTCCATGACACGCCGCCGGCCCTCGGGCCGGCGGCGGCGTGTCTGGCCTACCAGTCGAAGAGCACCGAGGCGCTGGTGGTGAGGTCGGTGCGCGCCATGGCGGACTCGGGGGGGCGGGAGTTGTGCTCGATCTCGTGGGACAGCTTGAGCGCCAGGTGGTCGGTGAGGCGCGCCGTCAGCGAGGTCAGCGAGCGGGAGGTGGTGTTGTCGTCGGTAGCCTCGACCGACAGCTCCTGGCTGAAACCCGCGCTGTCGGAGAACTTCCAGCGGTAGTCCATGGCGCCGTAGAGCACGGCGAGCTGCTCGTCCTCGGCGTCGCGTACGCTGTCGAAGCGATAGCCGGGGCCGGCCTCCAGGGACAGCGACTGGGCGTCGCTGTCGAGGAGCTGCCGGCCGTAGCCGGCGATGGTGGTGATCTGGTGGTGGTAGCCGCTGAAGCGGTCCTTGTCCCAGCGGGCGAAGCCGAACAGGTAATGCGGGCCCTCGATCTCGTAGCGTTCCCGCATGGCCACCAGGTATTGCTCGGCGCTGGTCTCGTCGTCCTGGGTCACGTGGCGGACCTCGCCGCGCAGGCTGTGGGTCAAGGGGCCGGTCAACCATACGAGGCGCCCCTTGGCGATCAGCGTCTGGCTGTCGGTGTTGCCGGCCAGGTGAGTGAAGCCGAGCTCGGTCTCGCCGCTCCAGGGCGGAGCATCCGGCTCCGGCGCGGGCGGCGCATAGAAGGGCGAGGCGAGGGCATTGCCGGCCATGGCCAGCAGCCACAGGGTGGCGGAAAGGCGCCTGAGACGCATGGCTGTGTCTCGCTTTCGTTCGGGATGTCGGCGAACCGGTTGGCGGACGAGGCGATCCATCATTGGCCTCGTCCGCCGGGGCCGGTTCAGAAGATGGCTTCGTAGGCGGCGGTCCCCTGGGAGCCGCTTTCCTGTTCCACCGCCTGGTCGACCCGCCGTGGCTGGAAGTCGGGGAGGTGGTCGGCGCGGAACAGCTCCTCGATGCCGCCGGGCTGGTCGTCATGCAGCAGGCGACCGGTGTCCGGATCGACCCGGCGGCTGACGACGTTCTCCGGGCGCTCGGGGAACGCCTCGGGGCGGCCCTCCAGCGCGCGGCCCATGAAGTCGACCCAGATCGGCAGGGCGGCCTGGGAGCCGTACTCGGCGGTGGAGGTGTTGTCGTCCATGCCGACCCAGACGGTGGTCGCCAGGTCGGTGTTGAAGCCGGCGAACCAGGCGTCGCGCTGGTCGTTGGTGGTGCCGGTCTTGCCGACGATGTCGGCGCGCTCCAGCGCCAGCGCACGGCGTGCGGTGCCGTGCTCGACCACATCGCGCAGCATGTCGCGCAGCAGGTAGACCGCGGCCGGCTCGGCCACTCGGGGGGCGACCCGGTAGGTCTCGCCGTCGCGGTCCACGCGGGTCTGGCCCTCGCGGCACTCCCGGCAGGCCACCATGGGGTCGGCCTCTTCCACCAGGGTCTGCTCCTCGCCGCGGGTCACCCGCTGGATCAGCCAGGGCTCGATGGCGAAGCCGCCGTTGGCCAGCACCGCATAACCGCGGGTCATTTCCAGCGGGGTCAGGCTGGTGCTGCCCAAGGCCAGTGCCAGGCCGTGGGGCAGGCGTTCCGGATGAAAGCCGAAGTTCTCGAGGAAGCCGATGGTGCGCTCCAGGCCCAGGGTCTGGAGCAGGCGAATGGTCACCAGGTTGCGCGACCGGGCCAGGCCGACGCGCAGACGGGTCGGACCGAGGAAGTCGCCGCTGGAGTTGTTGGGGCGCCACAGCTCGTTGCTGCCATCCTCCATCACCACCGGGGCGTCGTTGACCACGCTGGCCGGGTTGATTTCGCCGCTGTCCAGGCCGGCCAGGTAGATGAAGGGCTTGAAGATGGAGCCGGCCTGGCGGCGCGCCTGGGTCGCGCGGTTGAACTTGCTGGCGTCGAAGTCGAAGCCGGCCTGCAGGGCCAGCACGGCCCCGGTCTCGGGGTCCATCACCACCAGCGAGCCCTGGACCTGGGGTTGCTGCGAGAGGCGCCAGCTGCCGTCCTCGCGCTGCAGGATGCGCACCAGGTCGCCGGGGCTGGCGATCTCGGCGGCGGTGTCCGGTGCCGCTCCCCGGCTGCGCGCGCTGCGGTAGGGGCGAGCCCACTCCAGCCCCTCCCAGTCCAGGGTCCTGACCTCGCCGCCGCGGGACAGCACGCGCATCTCGCGCCCCTCGCTCTCCACCACGATGGCCGGCTCCAGGGGGCCGAGCACCGGGGTGCGTTCCAGTACCTGCAGCCAGTTGCTGACGTCGCCGTCGATGCCTTCGACCTCGCTCTGGCTGCGCTCGGCGGCGCGTCGTGCGGTGGCCATCACCTCGGGGGACTCGGCGAGCTCCTCCTCGAGTCCCTCGCGGTCGGTGCGTTCCTGGGCCTCGGCCAGACTGCGGGGAGTGTCGGTCTGTTCCGGTCCGCGCCAGCCGTGGCGGGCGTCATAGGCGATCAGGCCCTCGGCCAAGGCACGCCGTGCCTGCGGCTGCAGTTCGCTGTCCAGGGTGGTGTAGATGTGATAGCCGCCGGTGTAGGCGTCGTCGAAACGCTCGACGGCGAACTGGCGGGCCATCTCGGCCACGTAGTCGGCCTGGACCTCGGCCTGGGTGATGTGACGACGCGCGGTGATCGGGGCCTGGACCGCCTCGTCGTAGGCCGGCTGGTCGATGAAGCCGAGCTCGCGCATGCGGAACAGGATCCAGTTGCGGCGTATCAGCGCGCGCTCGGCGTTGGCCAGCGGGTTGAAGGCGGAGGGGGCCTTGGGCAGGCCGGCGATCATCGCCTGCTCGGCCAGGCTCAGCTCGTCCAGCGGACGGTCGTAGTAGACCTCGGCGGCGGCGGCGATGCCGTAGGCGCGATGACCCAGGAAGATCTTGTTGACGTAGAGCTCGAGGATCTCCTCCTTGCTGAGGATCTGTTCCATCTGCAGCGCCAGCAGGATCTCGCGGACCTTGCGGGTGTAGGTGCGGTCCAGCGTCAGCAGGTAGTTGCGCGCCACCTGCATGGTGATGGTCGAGCCGCCCGACTGGATGTCGCCGCCGCTGGCCGCCAGCTCCACGGCGGCACGGGCCAGGCCCTTGGGATCGACGCCATGGTGATCGAAATAGCCGGCGTCCTCGGCCGCGAGCAGGGCCTGCACCATCTCCTCGGGAATCTCGTCGAATTCGACCGGCAGGCGGCGCTCATCACCGAACTCGCCGATCAGCTTGCCGTCCTGGGTGAAGATGCGCAGCGGCGTCTGCAGCTCGAAGTCCTGCAGCTGGCGGACATCCGGCAATCCCGGGGCGAAATAGAGGGCGGCGCCGATCACGGCCAGCAGCGTGGCGGCGGAGAGCGATGCCAGCAGCCACAGGGCCGAGAGGGCCAGTTTTCTGATGAACGTCATGAAAAGGCGGTATCCATGCTGAGAACGGGAACGATGACGGGTCGAGGAGCGGGACTCGGGACGCGCCGGCCATTATAGGAACCCGGCTCGACGACCACCAGCGTTGACACTTGGCGACACTCGGGTCGTGTGAGATTTAGAAATTTCATGTAACCTCGGATTACAGGCCCTGGTCCGCTGGTACCTTCATCCAGGGGCAAAGTAGTACATTATAACGAGCGGCTCGCCGCCAGGTTCAGTCGGGGGCATTATCTAGATGCGAATCGGGGCATCCGGTAAAGGGCTGATCGGGGTCGATATCACCTCGGCCACCGTCAAGCTCATCGAACTCAAGCGCGTCGGGGCCGGTTATCAGGTCGAGAGTTATGCCGTCCGCCCGCTGCGGGAGGGGGCCGTCGTCGAGCGGCGGGTCCGCGACATGGGCGAGGTGGTCGATGCCCTCAAGCGTGCGGTGGAGCATGCCCGGCCCTCCAGCACCCGGGCGTCGGTGGCGGTGCCGGCCAGCGCCGCGATCACCAAGACCCTCACCTTACCCGCCTCCCTCGCCGATGACGAGATCGAGGCGCGGATCCAGCTCGACTCCGACAAGCATATTCCCTTCCCGTTCAGCGAGGTGGCCTTCGATTTCCAGCGCCTGGGGCTCAATTCCCGCTATGGCGACCAGCAGGACGTGCTGCTGGTCGCCTGTCGCAACCAGGACGTCGGTCAACTGACCGAGGCGTTGCGCCAGGCCGGCCTGACGCCGGCCGCCGTGGACGTGGAGACCTTCGCCATGGAGCGGGCCGTCACCGAGCTGGGCGCACAGCTGCCGCCGGCGGCTGGCCAGGAGGACTGTGTGGCCCTGGTGGATATCGGCGCCAACATGAATGCCTTCCATGTGCTGCGCAACGGGCGCATCACCTACAGCCGCGACACCGTCTTCGGTGGCCGGGCCCTCACCGAGGAGATCCGCGACCGCTACGGCCTGAGCCTGGAAGAGGCCGGGCTGGCCAAGAAGCGCGGCGGCCTGCCGGAGGACTACCAGCGCAGCGTCCTGGATCCCTTTCTCGATACCCTGGTACAACAGGTCGGTCGCTCGCTGCAGCTCTACTATACCGCCGGACGCAAGCACGAGGTGCGCCGCATGATCCTGGCAGGGGGGACCGGCGTGCTGCCCGGCCTGGCGGATCGCCTCGCCGAGGAGAGCGGCATGGAGGTGGTGATCGCCAACCCCTTCCGGCGCATGAAGGTGAATCCGCGGATCGACGTCCAGACCCTGGCCGGTGATGCCCCGGCCATGCTGACGGCCTGCGGCCTGGCGATGAGGGTGCGCTGATGACCATCGAGATCAACCTGCTGCCCTGGCGCGAGGAACGGCGCCAGACGCGCAGCAAGCGATTCTACATGGCGCTGCTGCTGGTCGGCCTGGCGGGGCTGGGGGGCGGCTACGGCATGACCTGGCACTACGAGCAGCAGCTGGCGGGCCAGCGGGAACGCCATGCGCTGATCAGTGAACGGACCGTGGCGCTGGATCGTGATATCCGCACGGTCAGCGAGTACGAGCAGCAGGTCGCCACCCTCAAGCGCCGCATCGAGGTCTTCCAGCGGCTCCAGGCCGAGCGGCCGCAGACCGTGCGTGTCTTCAATGCGCTGGCCGAGAGCCTCGCGCCGGGGGTCCACTACGCGAGCCTCGCCCGCCAGGGCGATTCGCTGCGGCTCAGCGGCCTGGCGGAGGACAACCGGCGGGTCTCCGACCAGCTGCGCGCGCTCGAGGCGTCGCCGGTCTTCGATGTGCCGGTGCTCTCCGAGGTGGAGTCCGTCGAGGACAAGCGACGTTTCAACCTGAGCGTCAACCAGCACATGCCGGGGGCGGCGGTGAAGGAGGTGGCGCAATGAACCTGTCCACGGAATTCCGGCGCCTGCGCGACCTCGACTGGGGCGAACTGGACATCAAGGAGTCCGGCGGCTGGCCCTTCCTGCTGCAGCTGATCAGCTGCGTGCTGGTGCTGGGCCTGACCTTCGCCGGCATGTACTGGTACCTGGCGGCGCCCAAGGCCGAAGAGCTCAAGCAGGCGCGGCAGCAGGAGCGGCAGCTGCTGCGGGACTTTCGCAGCAAGGCGGCCCAGGCGGCGAACCTGCCGCCCCTGCGCGAGCAGGTCGAGGAGCTCGATGGCCGCCTGGCGACCCTGGTGGCGATGCTGCCCGGCGGGCCGGAGATCCCGTCGCTGATCGATGCTATCAGCGAGACGGCCATCGACAACCAGCTGACCATCGACTTCATCCGGCTGCGCAGTCCGGTACGCCAGGCGTTCTATGTCGAGCGGCCCTTCGACATCCGCGTGCGCGGCGACTATCACCGCATCGGCTCCTTCATCGCGGGTGTCGCGGACCTGCCACGCCTCGTCACGCAGCACGACTTCCAGCTCGAGCCGACGGACAACAACCGGCTGGAGCTGTCGATGCTGGCCCGGACCTACAGCTATCAGCCGCCGGAGGCGTCGCCCGAGGAGGGGTCGCCATGAGCAACTGGTTGCGCAGGGGGGGCGTGCTGCCCCTGGCGGTCGTCCTGAGTGCCTGCAGCGATCCCGATCTCATCGGGCTCGAGCGCGAACTCGCCGCGCTGAGCGTTGCCCCGGGGGCGCTGACCCTCGAGCCGCTGCCGCCGCTGCCGGTCTATCGTTCGGTGGACTATCGCTTCGCCGACGCCCGTAGTCCCTTCCAGGCACGCCTGCCCGAGAGCCGCGAGCTGCCGGCCGCGGATGTCGACCTGGCGCCGGACTCGTCGCGTCCCCGAGACCCCCTCGAGGCCTACAGTCTCGACGACCTGGCCCTGGTGGGGACGCTGATGGTGGGCGGGCAGCCCTCCGCCCTGGTCCGGGCACCGAACGGCAACGTGCATCGCCTGAGGGTCGGGGATCACCTGGGCTCGGATTTCGGGCGCATCGTGGGGATCACTCAGGCCTCGGTGCAGTTGGTGGAGATCGTGCCCACCGGCCGGGGTGGATGGATCGAACGCAGCACGCTGCTGACGCTGGATGGCTAGATGCGCGCAGACAAAGACGCGCCGCCCCGACAGGGACGGATGAGCGGTACGCAGCAGGGGAGAAGGGAACCATGAAAGCGATGACACGCGCGCTCGCGGCGCTGGCCATGCTGGCGATCTCCGCCGCCGCCATGGCCGCATCCACGCTTACCAACCTGGATTTCCGTCAGGGGGCCGGCGGTGCCCTCGAAGTGGATCTCGACTTCAGCGGGCCGGTGCCCGAGGTGCGTGGCTACCGCCTCGACGATCCTCCTCGACTGACCATCGACCTGATGGAGACGTCCAGTGGCCTGGAACGTCGTCGCCAGGAGCTGGGGATCGGCGGCGTCGAACGGGTCACCGCCCTGGAGGCCGGCTCCCGGACCCGGCTGGTCTTCGATCTCGCCGGGCCGCTGCCCTACGATACCGCCCAGCTCGGCAACCGCCTGCGGCTGTCCATCGGCGGTGGCGTCGCCGCGGCGGCTCCGGCGAGTTCCTCTGCCACGGCGTCCGCGCCCCCCCCCGCGGTGGCCGGACCGAGCATCCAGGACATCGATTTCCGACGCGGCGACGAGGGCGCGGGGCGTCTGGTGGTCACCTTCGACCGGGCCGGCGTGGATGCCCGGGTCCGCGAGAGCGGCCGCTCCGGTATCATGGCGCGCCTGCCGGGCGTGAGCCTGCCGGCCTCCCTGAACCAGGTCTATGACGTCAGCGACTTCGGCACCCCCCTGAAGCGGATCACGCCTCGCGTCGGCCGCGATGGCGTCACCCTGGAGATCGAGGGCAGCGGTGACTTCGCCATGCTCTCCACCCAGACCGGGCGTCAACTGACCATCTCGGCCCAGCCGGTCACCCCGACGCAGCGCGAGCAGCAGGTGCGCGAGCAGTTCCCCTACACCGGCGAGCGCATCACCCTCAACTTCCAGGACATCGAAGTGCGCTCGGTGCTGGCGATCATCGCCGACTTCACCGGGCTCAATCTGGTCGCCAGCGACAGCGTCACCGGCCGGGTCACCCTCAACCTCGAGGATGTGCCCTGGGACCAGGCCCTCGATCTGGTGCTGAAGAGCCATGGCCTGGCCAGCCGCCAGGAGGGCAACGTCATCGTGGTGGCGCCGGCCGCGGAGCTGGCCCAGCTCGAGCGTCAGGAGCTGGAGGCCCAGGAGCAGCTCGAGACCCTGGCGCCGCTCGAGACCGAGTATATCCAGGTCAAGTACGCCAAGGCCGGCGACCTGGCGGCACTGCTGCGCAGCGATACCGGCTTCGGGCTGCTCACCGAGCGGGGGCGGGTCGCCGTGGACGTGCGCACCAACACCCTGCTGGTGCAGGACACCGCCGAGCAGATCGATGCCATCCTCCAGACCCTGGAGCAGTTGGACGTGGCGGTGCGCCAGGTGCAGATCGAGGCGCGGATCGTCATCGCCCGGGATAGCGCCACCCGCGAGCTGGGGGTGAACTGGGGGCTGTCTGCTGCGGACACCCCCGCCATTCATCAGGGAGGCAGTGACATCGACCTGGGCGGGGCGGCGACGGGCCGGGTGCCCGACGGCGGGCTGTCCGTGGATCTGGGCAGCAGCGTCAATCCGTCCACCGCCTTCAGCTTCGGTTACCTGTCCGGCGATGTGCTGCTCGACCTGGAGCTGCGGGCGCTGGAGAGCGAGGGCAAGAGCCAGACCATCTCCCAGCCGCGGGTGATCACCGCCAACCAGAGTACGGCGCTGATCAAGCAGGGCACCGAGATCCCCTACCAGGAGTCGACCTCCAGCGGCGCGACCAACATCGAGTTCAAGGAGGCCGTGCTGTCCCTGGAGGTGACGCCGCAGATCACCCCGGACAACCGCATCATCATGGACCTGGTGATCAACAACGACACGGTGGCCGATCAGACCTTCGGCGGGGCGCCCGCCATCGACACCAACGAGATCACCACCCAGGTGCTGGTGGACAACGGCGAAACCGTGGTGCTGGGCGGGATTCTCACCACCGAGCAGGTGCGCAGCCTGTTCAAGACGCCCTTCCTGGGCGACCTGCCGGTACTCGGAAATCTCTTCCGCTATACCGAGGACACCAACGATAAGGTAGAGTTGCTGGTATTCATCACGCCCCGAATACTGGATGACAACCTGGCGATTCGCTGATGCCGGCACTACCCAACCTGATATTGATCGGCCCCATGGGGGCCGGAAAGAGCACCATCGGCCGCCTCCTGGCGGCCGAGCTGTCACGTGAGTTCCTCGACAGCGACCACGAGATCCAGGCCCGCTGCGGCGCCGATATCCCGTGGATCTTCGACGTCGAGGGCGAGGCAGGCTTCCGCGATCGCGAGACGCAGATGATCCGCGAGCTGGCCGGGCTCGACAACGTGGTGATCGCCACCGGCGGCGGTGCCGTGCTGCGCGAGGAGAATCGGCGCGTGCTGCGCGACTGCGGTACCGTCGTCTACCTCTACACCACCGTGGAGCAGCAGTTGCGGCGCACCGCCAAGGATCGCAACCGCCCGCTGCTGCAGCGCGATGACCGCGAGCAGGTGCTGCGCGAGATGTTCGTCAAGCGCGACCCGCTGTATCGGGCCACGGCCGATATCATCGTGCGCACCGACCGCCGCGGCCCCCGGGCCGTGGTCAACGAGATCGTGCGCCGCGTGCAGCGGCTGATCGACCCCCTCCAGTGCAAGGCCTGAGACCCATGACACGACCGGACGATGCCCTGAGCACCCTGCGGGTGGCCCTGGGCGAGCGCAGCTATCCCATCCACATCGGCCCGGGGCTGCTCGGCGATCCCCGTTGGCTGACGCCCCACCTGGCCGGCCGGCAGGTGATGGTGGTGACCAACGAGACCGTGGCGCCCCTCTACCTGTCGCGCCTCCGGCAGGGGCTCGGCGACGGCCTCGAGGTGCGCGAACTGGTGCTGCCGGACGGCGAGGCCACCAAGACCCTGGCCAGCGTCGAGCGCATCTGGGATGCCCTGCTCGAGGCGGGCTTCAATCGCCGCTGCACCCTGGTGGCGCTGGGCGGCGGGGTGATCGGCGACATGGTCGGCTTCGCCGCGGCCTGCTACCAGCGCGGCGTGGCCTTCGTCCAGGTGCCGACCACCCTGCTGTCCCAGGTGGACTCCTCGGTGGGCGGCAAGACCGGGGTCAACCACCCGCGGGGCAAGAACATGATCGGCGCCTTCTGGCAGCCCCGGGCGGTGCTGATCGACACCGAGACCCTGACGACGCTGCCGTCCCGGGAGTTGTCCGCCGGCCTCGCCGAGGTGATCAAGTATGGCCTGATCCGCGACGCTGGCTTCCTGGGCTGGCTGGAGGCGCACATGGCGGAACTGCGCGGGCTCGAGGCCGCGGCGCTGACCCGGGCGATCGAGCGCAGCTGCAGCCTCAAGGCCGAGATCGTCGCCGAGGACGAGACCGAGCAGGGGGTGAGGGCGCTGCTCAACCTGGGGCACACCTTCGGCCACGCCATCGAGACGCACCAGGGCTATGGACGCTGGCTGCATGGCGAGGCCGTCGGCACCGGCATGCTGATGGCCGCCGAGCTGTCGCAGCGGCTGGGATGGCTCGATGGTGCGGATGTGGCGCGGACCCGCGCTATCCTCGCGGCGGCGGACCTGCCCCTGGCGGCGCCCGCCGACATGACCCCGGAGGACTTCCTGGCGATCATGCGCCTCGACAAGAAGAACCTCGACGACCGCCTGCGGCTGATTCTGCTCACGCGTCTGGGCGAGGCCTGTGTCCACGACCGGACGCCGCCCGAGTGCCTGACCTCGCTGCTCGAGGCCTTTCCCCGCCGCTGACCCGTCACCCCTGTCCCGCATCGACGCCCGCCATTCCAGCGGGCGTCGTCGTTTTCGGGCCCGGCCCGGCCGCTGCGGGGGCTGGCTTAATCAATTCGCATGCCTTATGCAGTATCGGTATGGGGTCGAGGCGCCATATTAGACTAAAGTCTAGTATATGCCTGCGGGGCATGAAACGCCCGTTTTGATATTGTGCAACTCGTTGAGTTGGCGGGTTTTTTTTCTTTTTGTCGATCGCAAGTCACGGATTTGTCGATGGTTTTTGGGCGCAGGGCAGGGAAGAGGCGTTGCGTGGTGGGGGCCTGGCTGGCTATGCTGTTCAGCCTTTTGTCGTGCAGTCTTGATGCCTCGAGATCGGCATCGTGAAAAAAGAAAAACCCCATAAAATATCACATGAAACTGCAGAAAAACACCTTTATCAGCTGAGGCACGCCCATGAACAGAGGTCTCCATCAACCCGGCGAGTTTCGTGACAACTGCGGGTTCGGCCTGATCGCCCACATGGAGGGGCAGGCCAGCCACGATCTGCTGCAGACCGCCATCGAGTCCCTGACCTGCATGACCCACCGCGGGGGCATCGCCGCCGACGGCAAGACCGGCGACGGCTGCGGCCTATTGCTGAAGATGCCCGACGGCTTCATGCGTGAGATCGCCAGGGAATCCCTCGGGGTCGAGCTCGGCGATCGTTTCGCCGTGGGTACCATCTTCCTGCCCGACGACGATGCTCGGGAAGCGCGCGGCCGCGAGACCCTCGAGAGCGAGATCGCGGCCCGCGGCCTGACGGTGCTGGGCTGGCGTGAGGTGCCGGTGGATGCCAGCGTCTGCGGTCCCATGGCGCTGGACTGCCTGCCGCGGATCCGCCAGCTGTTCGTCGCGCCCGGTGAGGCGGCGAGCGATACCTTCGACGTCGACCTGTTCATGGCGCGCCGCCGCGCCGAGCAGACCATGCGCGACGACGAGGACTTCTACGTCTGCTCGCTGTCGACCGAGGTCGTCTCCTACAAGGGCCTGGTGATGCCGGTGGACCTGCCGGCCTTCTACCGGGACCTGGGCGATGCCCGTCTGGAGACCGCGATCTGCGTCTTCCACCAGCGCTTCTCCACCAACACCGCGCCGCGCTGGCCACTGGCCCAGCCATTCCGCCTGCTGGCCCATAACGGCGAGATCAACACCATCGAGGCCAACCGGGGGTGGGCGAACTCGCGCAAGGAGAACTTCGTCAGTGAGCGGCTGCCCGACATCGCCGAGCTCGACGAGATCGTCAATACCACCGGCTCCGACTCCTCGAGCATGGACAACATGCTGGAAGTCCTGCTCACCGGCGGCATGGACCTGCATCGCGCGGTACGCATGATGGTGCCGCCGGCCTGGCAGAACGTCGAGATCATGGACGGCGACCTGCGCGCCTTCTACGAGTACAACTCGATGCACATGGAGCCCTGGGACGGCCCGGCCGGGGTGGTCATGACCGACGGTCGTCAGGCGGTGTGCATGCTCGACCGCAACGGCCTGCGCCCGGCGCGCTGGGTGATCACCAGGAACGGCTACATCACCCTGGCCTCGGAGATCGGCACCTACGACTACAAGCCCGAGGACGTGGTCGCCAAGGGGCGGGTCGGCCCCGGCCAGATCCTCGCCGTGGACACCGAGACCGGCGAGGTGCTGCATACCTCCGATATCGACGAGCGGCTCAAGTCCGCCTACCCCTACAAGCGCTGGCTCAAGCAGGAAGCCAACTACCTCGAGTCGGCACTCACCGAGCTGGCGCGCTTCCAGAACATGGAGGCCGAGCCGCTGGCCGTGCAGCAGAAGATGTTCCAGGTCAGCTTCGAGGAGCGCGACCAGGTGCTGCGTCCGCTGGCCGAGAGCGGCCAGGAGGCGGTGGGCTCGATGGGCGACGACACGCCCATGGCGGTACTCTCCGGCAAGCACCGGCTGCTGACCGACTACTTCCGCCAGAAGTTCGCTCAGGTCACCAACCCGGCGATCGATCCGCTGCGCGAGGCGATCGTGATGTCGCTGGAGGCGTGTATCGGCGCCGAGCGCAATGTCTTCAAGGCGACCCCGGAGCATGCCCATCGCATCATCCTGACCACGCCGGTGCTGTCGCCGCGCAAGTTCACCGCCCTGGTCACCCAGGACGACCCGGCCTTCGCCAGCCACACCCTGTCGCTGGGCTATGATCCCGAATCGGTCGGCCTCAAGGGTGCCCTCCAGGCGCTGTGTCGTCAGGCCGAGCAGGCCGCCGGCGACGGCAAGGTGATCCTGGTGCTCTCCGACGCCGAGCTGCACAAGGGACAGCTGCCGATCCACGCCGCCCTGGCCGTGGGGGCCGTGCACCATCACCTGGGGCGCCTGGCCCTGCGCCCGCGGGTCAATATCGTGGTGGAGACCGGCTATGCCCGCGATGCCCACCAGATGGCAGTACTGTTCGGCGTGGGCGCCACCGCGGTCTATCCCTGGCTGGCCTACCAGGTCATGGCCGACATGCACCGCACCGGCGAACTGGTCGGCAATCCGGCCGATGCCCGGGAGAACTACCGCAAGGGGCTGCAGAAGGGGCTGTTCAAGATCCTCTCCAAGATGGGCATCTCCACCCTGGCCTCCTACCGTGGCTCGCAGCTGTTCGAGGCCGTGGGGCTGGCCTCCGAAGTCATGGAGCTGTGCTTCACCGGCATGGCCTCGCGCATCGAGGGCACCGGCTTCGCCGAGCTGCAGCTGCAGCAGGAGCTGCTGGCCAAGGATGCCTGGAAGCCGCGCAAGAGCATCTCCCATGGCGGCCTGATGAAGTACGTGCACGGCCACGAGTACCACGCCTACAACCCGGATGTGGTCAAGGCCCTGCAGGAGGCCGTGCAGGAGGGCGACTACGCCAAGTGGAAGACCTTCGCGGCGCTGGTCAATGACCGCGACCCGGCGACCATTCGCGACCTGCTCAGGCTCAAGCCGGCCGAGACGCCGCTGCCGATGGACGAGATCGAGCCGGTCGAGGACCTGCTGCCGCGCTTCGACAGCGCCGGCATGTCGCTGGGCGCGCTGTCGCCGGAGGCTCACGAGGCCCTGGCCCAGGCCATGAACGAGGCCGGCGGGCGCTCGAACTCCGGCGAGGGCGGCGAGGATCCGGCCCGCTACGGCACCATTCGCAGCTCCAAGATCAAGCAGATCGCCTCCGGCCGCTTCGGCGTCACCCCGGCCTACCTGGCCAACGCCGAGGTGCTGCAGATCAAGGTGGCTCAGGGCGCCAAGCCCGGCGAGGGCGGCCAGCTGCCCGGCGGCAAGGTCAATGAGCTGATCGCCCGGCTGCGCTACTCGGTGCCCGGCGTGACCCTGATCTCGCCGCCGCCGCACCACGACATCTATTCCATCGAGGACCTGGCCCAGCTGATCTTCGACCTCAAGCAGGTCAACCCGGACGCCCAGGTCTCGGTGAAGCTGGTCTCCGAGCCCGGCATCGGCACCATCGCCACCGGCGTGGCCAAGGCCTATGCCGACCTGATCACCGTCTCGGGCTACGACGGCGGCACCGCGGCCAGCCCGCTGACCTCGATCAAGCATGCCGGCAGCCCCTGGGAGCTGGGCCTGCCCGAGGTCCACCAGGCGCTGCGCATCAACGGCCTGCGCGACAAGATCCGCCTGCAGACCGACGGCGGCCTGAAGACCGGCCTCGACGTGATCAAGGCGGCGATCCTCGGTGCCGAGAGTTTCGGTTTCGGCACCGCGCCGATGGTCGCGCTGGGCTGCAAGTACCTGCGCATCTGCCACCTCAACAACTGCGCCACCGGCGTGGCCACCCAGCATCAGTACCTGCGCGACGAGCATTTCCGCGGCACCGTGGACATGGTCAAGCACTACTTCCGCTTCATCGCCGAGGAGGTGCGTGAGCTGATGGCCATGCTCGGCGTGCGCCAGCTGACCGAGCTGATCGGGCGTACCGACCTGCTCGAGGCGATCGAGGGGGTGACGTCCTCCCAGCGCCGGCTCGACCTGTCGCCGCTGATGACCAACGACTTCGTGCCGGCCGAGGCACCGCAGTTCTGCCGCGTCAGCCGCAACGTGCCCCATGACCCGGGGGCCAAGAACCAGGAGGTGCTGGAGGCGCTCGAGGCCGCCATCGAGGACCGCTCCGGCGGCGAGTTCGACTTCGCCATCACCAACTGCGACCGCTCGGTGGGCGCGCTGGCCTCCGGCGTGATCGCCAAGCGCTATGGCGAGGCCGGCCTCGAGGAGGCGCCGGTCACCGCCCGCTTCCGTGGCGTGGCCGGCCAGAGCTTCGGCGTGTGGAACGCCCGCGGCCTGCAGCTCTACCTCGAGGGCGATGCCAACGACTACGTCGGCAAGGGCATGAACGGCGGCAAGGTGGTGATCGTGCCGCCCCGCGAGAGCGCCTTCGAGAGCCACAAGACGGCGATCATCGGCAACACCTGCCTGTACGGCGCCACCGGCGGCAAGCTGTTCGCCGCCGGCACCGCCGGCGAGCGCTTCGGGGTGCGCAACTCCGGCGCCCATGCGGTGATCGAGGGGGCCGGGGACCACTGCTGCGAGTACATGACCGGCGGCCTGATCACGGCACTCGGCGAGACCGGCGTCAACTTCGGCGCCGGCATGACCGGCGGTTTCGCCTACGTGCTCGACGAGGACCGTACCTTCGTCGACAAGTACAACCATGAACTGGTGGAGATCCACCGCATCAACACCGAGGCCATGGAGGCCCATCGGCGACACCTGAGGGAGGTGATCGAGGAATTCGTCGCGGAGACCGGCTCGCAGCGCGGCCGCGACATCCTCGAGGACTTCAGCGACTTCGTCCGCCATTTCTGGCTGGTGAAGCCCAAGGCGGCGAGCCTCGCCAGCCTGCTGGAAGAATCCCGTCGGCGTCCCGAGTAAGCCCGGAGCATAGGAGCACAGAACATGGCCAACCGTTTGAGCAATGATTTCCAGTTCATCGACGTGGGTCGCCAGGACCCCGAGAAGAGGCCGGCCCGCACCCGGGCCCGGCAATTCGCCGAGATCTACGAGCCGTTCAAGCCCCAGGAGGCGGCCAGTCAGGCGCACCGCTGCCTGCACTGCGGCAACCCCTACTGCGAGTGGAAGTGCCCGGTCCACAACTACATCCCCAACTGGCTGCAGCTGGTCAGCGAGGGCAACATCCTGGAGGCCGCCGAGCTCTCCCACCGCACCAACTCGCTGCCCGAGGTGTGCGGTCGGGTCTGCCCCCAGGACCGTCTCTGCGAGGGCGACTGCACCCTCAATGACGGCTTCGGCGCGGTGACCATCGGCTCGGTGGAGAAGTACATCACCGACACCGCCTTCGCCATGGGCTGGCGTCCGGACATGTCCAGCGTTACCTGGACCGACAAGCGCGTGGCGATCATCGGCGCCGGCCCGGCGGGGCTCGGCTGCGCCGACATCCTGGTGCGCAACGGCGTCAAGCCGGTGGTGTTCGACAAGTACCCCGAGATCGGCGGCCTGCTGACCTTCGGCATCCCCGAGTTCAAGCTCGAGAAGACCGTGATGGAGCGGCGCCGGGCGGTGTTCGAGGAGATGGGCGTGGAGTTCTGCCTGGGCGTGGAGATCGGCCGCGACATGTCCTTCGATACGCTGCTCGAGGAATACGATGCCGTCTTCCTCGGCATGGGCACCTACAAGTACATGGAAGGGGGCTTCCCCGGCGAGGACCTGCCCGGCGTGCACAAGGCGCTCGACTACCTGATCGCCAACGTCAACCATTGCCTGGGCTTCGAGAAGGACCCGGCGGACTATGTCTCGCTGGAAGGCCAGAAGGTCGTGGTGCTGGGCGGCGGTGACACCGCCATGGACTGCAACCGCACCGCCATCCGCCAGGGCGCCGCGGCGGTGACCTGCGCCTACCGGCGCGACGAGGAGAACATGCCCGGGTCGCGCAAGGAAGTGGCCAACGCCCGCGAGGAGGGCGTCGAGTTCCTGTTCAACCGCCAGCCGGTGGCGGTGGTCGGCGAGGGCGCCGTCGAGGGGGTCAAGGTGGTGCGCACGCGCCTCGGCGAGCCCGACGAGAACGGCCGCCAGCGTCCCGAGGTGGTGCCCGGCTCCGAGGAGGTGGTGCCCGCCGATGCCGTGGTCATCGCCTTCGGCTTCCAGCCGAGCCCGGCCCCCTGGTTCGAGACCGTGGGCATCGAGGTCGACGAGCGCGGTCGGGTCAAGGCCCCGGAACACGCCACTCACGCCTTCCAGACCACCAACGAGAAGGTCTTCGCCGGCGGCGACATGGTGCGCGGCTCCGACCTGGTGGTCACCGCGGTCTACGAGGGGCGCCAGGCCGGAGAGGGCATCCTCGACTACCTGGAGGTGTAAGCCACGGGCGACGGGCCTCGGGCCGGGGGGAGGGAACATCCGGCTCTAGGCTCGAAGCGAGCGGCGCCGGGGACAGGCCGGAGAGGAGGTCCTATGCCATGGATGGCGTCGGTAGCGCCCAGGGAGGGGTTCACAGCGCCTCCTCGCAGGCCTGTCGCCGGGATGCCGCGGCCTTTGACTCCGGGCGCTCGGCGCTCAAATTGAGCCAATGGTCGTATTCTGCTACGCTGTCGTCCCATCCTGGCGCGGCTTCCTGCCGGGCCTACCGATCACGTTTCGACAGGTTCTCCATGACACGATATATCTTCGTGACCGGCGGCGTTGTGTCCTCTCTCGGCAAGGGCATCGCGTCGGCATCGCTGGCGGCGATTCTCGAGGCCCGCGGCCTCAAGGTCACCATGCTCAAGCTCGATCCCTACATCAACGTGGATCCGGGCACCATGAGCCCCTTCCAGCACGGCGAGGTATTCGTCACCGAGGATGGGGCCGAGACCGACCTGGACCTCGGGCACTACGAGCGCTTCATCCGCACGAAGATGACCCAGGCCAACAACTTCACCACCGGCCGGGTCTACGAGCACGTGCTGCGCAAGGAGCGCCGCGGCGACTACCTGGGCGGCACCGTGCAGGTGATCCCGCACATCACCGACGAGATCAAGCGCCGCGTCTACGAGGGCGGCAAGGGGGCCGACGTGGCCCTGGTCGAGATCGGCGGCACGGTGGGCGATATCGAGTCGCTGCCCTTCCTCGAGTCGATCCGCCAGATCCGCAGCGAGCTGGGGGCCAGCCGGGCGATCTTCATGCACCTGACCCTGGTGCCCTACATCAAGACCGCCGGCGAGACCAAGACCAAGCCGACCCAGCACAGCGTCAAGGAGCTGCGCTCCATCGGCATCCAGCCGGACATCCTGATCTGCCGCAGCGAGGTCGAGCTGGAGGAGACCGAGCGGCGCAAGATCGCCCTGTTCACCAATGTCGAGGAACGCGCGGTCATCCCGCTGCAGGACGCCGACACCATCTACCGCATCCCGCTGATGCTCCACGAGCACGGCCTGGACGAGATCGTCTGCGACAAGCTGCGCCTGGAGGCCGGCGAGGCCGACCTGACCGAGTGGATCCGCGTCCTCGATGCCAAGCTCAACCCGCTCAAGTCGATCAACATCGCCATGGTCGGCAAGTACATGGAGCTGCTCGACGCCTACAAGTCGCTCAACGAGGCGCTGGTGCACGCCGGCATCCAGAGTCGGGTGAAGGTCAACATCGACTACATCGACTCCGAGGACATCGAGCGTCATGGCCCGGAGCGCCTGGCCGGCAAGGACGCCATCCTGGTGCCCGGCGGCTTCGGCGAGCGTGGCGTGGAGGGCAAGATCGCCACGGCCCGCTTCGCCCGGGAGAACAAGATCCCCTACCTGGGCATCTGCCTGGGCATGCAGGTGGCGGTGATCGAGTTCGCCCGCCACCAGGCCGGCTGGAGCGACGCCAACTCCACCGAGTTCACCCATGACACCCAGCACCCGGTGGTCGGCCTGATCACCGAGTGGATCAACCCGGAAGGCAAGATCGAGCTGCGCGACGAGGCCTCCGACCTCGGCGGCACCATGCGCCTGGGCGGCCAGGTCTGTCGCCTGGCGCCGGGCTCGAAGGCCCGCGAGGCCTACGGCGACGAGGAGATCGTCGAGCGCCACCGCCATCGCTTCGAGGTCAACAACCAGTTCGTCGAGGCCCTCGAGAAGGCCGGCCTGGTGGTCTCCGGGCGCAGCGTCGACAACTCCCTGGTGGAGATGGTCGAGCTGGCCGACCACCCCTGGTACGTGGCCTGCCAGTTCCACCCGGAATTCACCTCGACCCCCCGTGACGGCCATCCGCTGTTCACCGGCTTCGTCAACGCGGCCCTGGAGCACAAGGCGGTACGCAGCCGCGCCCAGACCGCCCCGCAGGAGTGAGCACGATGACCGCCCCCGATCGCCATATCGACGTCGCCGGCCTGGCGGTCGGCAATGCCCTGCCGCTGACCCTGTTCGGCGGCATGAACGTGCTGGAATCCCGGGAGCTGGCCCTCGAGGTCGCCGAGGCCTATGTCGAGGTCAGCGGGCGCCTGGGCATGCCCTATGTGTTCAAGGCCAGCTTCGACAAGGCCAACCGCAGCTCCATCCACTCCTTCCGCGGGCCGGGCCTCGACAAGGGCCTGGCGATCCTCGCCGAGGTCAAGGAACGCTTCGGCGTGCCGATCATCACCGATGTCCACGAGCCCTGGCAGGCCAAGCCCGTCGCCGAGGTGGCCGACGTCATCCAGCTGCCGGCCTTCCTCGCCCGCCAGACCGACCTGGTGGTGGCCATGGCCGCCACCGGGGCGGTGATCAACATCAAGAAGCCGCAGTTCCTGGCGCCCCATGAGATGCGCCATATCCTGCGCAAGTGCGAGGAGGCCGGCAACGACCGGCTGATCCTCTGCGAGCGCGGCACCAGCTTCGGCTACAACAACCTGATCGTGGACATGCTCGGCTTCGGTGACATGAAGCAGACCGGCTACCCGCTGCTGTTCGACGTCACCCATGCCCTGCAGCGCCCGGGTGGCCGGGCCGACAGCGCCGACGGGCGTCGCGCCCAGGTCGCCGAGCTGGCCCGGGCGGGGGTCGCCGTGGGGCTGGCTGGCCTCTTCCTGGAGGCGCACCCGGACCCGGACAACGCCAAGTGCGACGGCCCCTGTGCGCTGCCGCTGGACAAGCTCGAGCCCTTCCTGGCCCAGCTCAAGGCCCTGGACGACCTGGTGAAGGGGTTCTCCCCGCTCGAGATTGCCTGATTTCCCTCAACGCTGACTCGCTAAGGACGACCAACATGACCAAGATCGTCGATATTCGCGCCCTCGAGGTGCTCGACTCCCGCGGCAACCCCACCGTACAGGCCGAGGTGCGCCTGGAGAGCGGCGCCATCGGCGTGGCCTGCGCCCCGAGCGGGGCCTCCACCGGTTCCCGCGAGGCCCTCGAGCTGCGCGATGGCGACAAGTCCCGCTACCTGGGCAAGGGCGTGTCGAAGGCCGTCGACGCCGTCAACGGGAGCATCCGCGAGCGCCTGGTCGGCATGGATGCCCGCGACCAGCGTGGCCTGGATAACGCCATGCTCGAACTCGACGGCACCGACAACAAGGCCACCCTCGGCGCCAACGCCATCCTCGCCGTGTCCCTGGCCGCCGCCAAGGCCGCCGCCGCGGCCAAGGGCGTGCCGCTCTACGCGCATATCGCCGAGCTCTACGGCCAGCCGGGCCAGTACCGCATGCCGGTGCCGATGATGAACATCCTCAACGGCGGCGAGCATGCCGACAACAACGTCGACATCCAGGAGTTCATGATCCAGCCGGTGGGCGCGCCCAGCTTCCGCGAGGGGCTGCGCATGGGCGCCGAGATCTTCCACGCCCTGAAGAAGGTGCTCTCCGCACGCGGGCTGTCCACCTCGGTGGGCGACGAGGGCGGTTTCGCGCCCAACCTGGCGTCCAACGCCGAGGCCCTGGCGGTGATCAAGCAGGCGGTGTCCGATGCCGGCTACACGCTCGGCTCCGACATCACCCTGGCGCTGGACTGCGCCTCCTCCGAGTTCTACCAGGATGGCCGGTACAATCTGGCCGGCGAGGGCCAGTCCTTCGACGCCGGCGGCTTCGCCGACTACCTGGTCGAGCTGTGCGACCAGTACCCGATCGTCTCCATCGAGGATGGCATGGACGAGTCCGACTGGGACGGCTGGAAGGCCCTCACCGACAAGCTCGGCGATCGCGTGCAGCTGGTCGGCGACGACCTCTTCGTCACCAACACCCGGATCCTCCAGCGCGGCATCGATGAGCAGATCGGCAATTCCATCCTGATCAAGTTCAACCAGATCGGCTCGCTCTCCGAGACCCTGGACGCGATCCGCATGGCCCAGGACGCCGGCTTCACCGCGGTGATCTCCCATCGCTCCGGCGAGACCGAGGACACCACCATCGCCGACCTGGCGGTGGGCACCGCCGCCGGCCAGATCAAGACCGGCTCGCTGTGCCGCTCCGACCGCGTCGCCAAGTACAACCGCCTGCTGGTGATCGAGCAGGACCTCGGTGACCGGGTGGACTACCCGGGGCGCGCCGCGATCAAGGGCCAGTAAGCGAACACTGTTGTCTTTGTCGGCGTGAGGTGTAGGAAATCGCCTACATGGCGACGACGATATCGACCACAGTTAGCCTGGGAAAGACCGACGCTTGGGTGTCGGTCTTTTTTTATCTTATTGATTATAAATTGTTTTTTTCGATGGCCGCGGAGATCGCGTCGGCGAGTGGGCGGCTGGGGAGGGTTGAGAAGTCGTCAATCCCTGCCACAATGAACGCGGGATCAGGGAGAGCGGAGTCTCTCCCGGCAGGATGCCACGGGATGCTGTTTCGAGTGCGCACGGTGCGACAGGACGTCGCCTCCGCGCAGGGAAGTCACTCAGGGAGAGCGAGCGGAAGGAGCCGCTCAAGGACGGCTTGGAGCGGGCGGCCTGCAGGGTCGCCCTTTTTTTTCGGTGTTCTCCTCCGCAGGCAGGGCAAGACGACGACGCCGAATGTCGAGAGACATTCGGCGTCGTCGTGTCTGACCGGAGAGTCCGGGGCTTAGCGCTCCAGTTGCTCCAGCTTGCCGGGCTTGCCGTCCCAGTCCTCGGCGTCGGCCGGCGGGTCCTTCTTCTCGGCAATGTTCGGCCACACCTCCGAGAGCTCGGCATTGATCTCGATGAACTGCTCCTGGCCCTCGGGCAACTCGTCCTCGGAGTAGATCGCCTCGGCCGGGCACTCGGGCTCGCACAGCGCGCAATCGATGCACTCGTCGGGGTGGATCACCAGGAAGTTGGGCCCCTCGTAGAAGCAGTCCACCGGGCAGACCTCGACACAGTCGGTGTACTTGCACTTGATGCAGTTTTCGGTGACGACGAATGTCATGTCAGTCTCCCTTCCTCGGGGCCGGGGCGCGCCACGGCCGATCGGTCTTGAATGTTGAATTTTAGGTTATAAAAACGGTTGCTTTTATAATATGTAGAACTGGGTCGAACCATTCTAGTCGGCCAGCCCCGCCTCCCGCAAGCGAACCCCGCGCGGTCACAGGCTTTCCTGCCAGCGGTAGAGCCACTCCAGCGCCTGGCGCGGGGTCAGCTCGTCCAGTTGCAGCCCCGAGAGGCTCTCGACCACCGGATGCGGGGCGCTGGCGAAGAGGTCGGCCTGCTGGGGCGGGGCGGCGCCGTCCAGCGAGGCGCCGTCGAGGCGCTGGCCTTGATCGACCTCCTGCTGCTCCAGGTGGGTGAGCTTCTGCCGGGCCCGGCTGATCACCCCCTGAGGCACGCCGGCGAGCTGGGCGACCTGAAGACCATAGCTCTGACTGGCCGGGCCATCCTCCACCCGGTGCATGAAGACGATGCCGTCGCGGTGCTCCGCCGCCGTCAGGTGGACGTTGGCCACCCCCGGCAGCTGATCCGCCAGCGCCGTCATCTCGAAGTAGTGGGTGGCGAACAGCGTGAAGGCGCGGCTGCGGGTCAGGTGCTCGGCGCTGGCCCAGGCCAGCGACAGGCCATCGAAGGTCGAGGTGCCCCGGCCGATCTCGTCCATCAGCACCAGGCTGTGGTCGGTGGCGTTGTGCAGGATGTTGGCGGTCTCGGTCATCTCCACCATGAAGGTGGAGCGCCCGCCGGCCAGGTCGTCCGAGGAGCCGATGCGGGTGAAGATGCGATCCACCGGGCCGATCACCGCCTCGTCGGCGGGCACGAAGCTGCCGGTATGGGCGAGCAGGGTGATCAGCGCCGCCTGGCGCATGTAGGTCGACTTGCCGCCCATGTTGGGGCCGGTGATCACCAGCATGCGGCGCTCGTCGTCCAGCTGCAGGTCGTTGGGCACGAAGGGCGCGTCGCTGACCCGCTCGACCACCGGGTGGCGGCCGCCGCGGATGGCCAGGCCGGGGGCCTCGGGCAGCGTCGGGCGCACCAGGTCCAGGGCCCGGGAGCGCTCGGCGAACGCGGCCAGTACGTCCAGGGCGGCCAGGGCGCGAGCGCTGGCCTGCAGGGCGCCGAGCTCGGCATTGAGCTCGTCCAGCAGGCTCTCGTAGAGCAGCTTTTCGCGGGCCAGGGCCCGGGACTTGGCCGACAGGGCCTTGTCCTCGAACTCCTTGAGCTCGGGGATGATGAAGCGTTCGGCGTTCTTGAGGGTCTGGCGGCGGATGTAGTCCACCGGGGCATCGCGGGCCTGGGCGCGGGGAATCTCGATGTAGTAGCCGTGGACCCGATTGTAGCCCACCTTGAGCCCGGGCAGGCCGGTGCGCTCGCGCTCCCGGGTCTCCAGTTGCACCAGATAGTCGCCGGCATGCTCGGCCAGCCCACGGTGCTCGTCGAGCTCGGCGTCGAAGCCCTCGGCGATCACCCCGCCGTCGCGGATCACCACCGGCGGGTTCTCCACCAGCGCCCGGGCCAGGGTGTCGGCGAGAGTCGGGTAGGGGCGGATATGGCGCTTCAGCTCGTCCAGGGCGGTGCCGTCCGGGTAATCGGCCAACTCGCCCTGCAGCTCGGGCAGGGCGGCCAGGGCATCGCGCAGGCGCGCCAGGTCACGGGGCCGGGCACTGTAGAGGGCGACCCGGGCGAGAATGCGCTCCACGTCGCCGATGGCCTTGAGCGCGTCGCGCAGCGGCGCGAAGCCGTCCCGGTCGAGCAGGGCGGCCACCGCCGCCTGGCGACCGCCCACCTGGGCGCGGTCGCGCAGCGGGCGATTCAGCCAGCGCTTGAGCAGCCGCGAGCCCATGGCGGTGGCGGTGGTGTCGAGCACGCTGGCCAGGGTGTTGTCAGTGCCGCCGCCGAGGTTGATGTCGATCTCCAGGTTGCGCCGGCTGGCGGCATCGATCACCACGGCGTCATCGCGGCTCTCCACGCCGATGGCGGTGACGTGGGGCAGGCGCGAGCGCTGGGTGTCCCGGGCATAGTCGATCAGCACCCCGGCGGCGGTGAGGGCCGCCTCCAGGTGGGCGCAGCCGAAGCCGCGCAGGTCCTGGACCGCAAACTGGTCGCACAGGGTGCGGGTGGCGGACTCGAGGTCGAACAGCCAGTCGCTCTGGCGGCGCAGGCCGCGGCGCTCCTCGAGGCCGGGGGGCAGGGCGAGGCTCTCGGGGAGCAGCAGCTCGGCCGGGTCCAGGCGGGTCAGCTCGGCAAGCATCTCGGCCTCGCCCTCGACCTCCAGCACGCTGAAGCGCCCGCTGGACAGCTCCAGCCAGGCCAGGCCCCAGCGTTCGCCGGCGGGGTGGACCGCCACCACCAGGTTGTCGCGGCGCGCGTCGAGCAGGGCCTCGTCGTAGAGGGTGCCGGGGGTGACGATGCGCACCACCTGGCGCTCCACCGGGCCCTTGCTGGTCGCCGGGTCGCCCATCTGCTCGCAGATGGCCACCGACTCGCCGGCCTGGACCAGTCGGGCGAGGTAGCCTTCGGCACTGTGGTAGGGCACGCCGGCCATGGGAATCGGCTGGCCCGCCGACTGGCCGCGCTGGGTCAAAGTGATGTCGAGCAGGGCGGCGGCGCGCTTGGCATCCTCGAAGAACAGCTCGTAGAAGTCGCCCATGCGGTAGAACAGCAGCACTTCCGGATGCTCGCGCTTGATCTTCAGGTACTGCGCCATCATCGGCGTGTGTTGGGGAGCTGACTGCATCGTCACGCCTTACGGGGTTGATTGTGTCGGGGCATTTGCGAGCGGCAATTCTAGCGCAGACCGCCGCTGCCATGACAGCTCGGCGGCCAGCCTCGGCTATCCTCAAGGGGAGGCTCGGCCAGCCCCGGGGCGGGGCAGGGCGGGGGCCGGGCGACGGGAGGCGGACGTGGCCAAGGCGGTTCGGCGCGGGTTGGCGGCCCTCCTGGGGCTGGGGCTCGTGGGGGTGGTGTCGGCGATGCTGCTGCTGGAGTCCCCCTGGGCACGGCATTGGCTGGAGGACCAGGTCAGTCAGCGCCTGAACGGGCGGGCGGTAACGATCGGTGCCCTGGAGATCGACTGGGGCTGGCCGCTGACGGTGCGCCTCGAGGACGTCGGCGTCGACAATCCCGCCTGGGCGCGTCAGCCGCACTTGCTGCACCTGGCGTCGCTGAGCGTCGCCCTGGACACCACCCGCCTGCTGCAGGGTCGCGTGGAGCTGGTGAGCCTCGCCCTGGTGCGTCCCGAGCTTCACTTGAGGCGACACCCGGACGGCCGCCGCAACTGGACCGGTCTGGTGGGCAAGCGGGCGGCAGCCGGGGACGGCTCGGGGCTGCGCCCCGGGCGCGTCAGTGTGGCGCGGGGGCGGCTGACCTATCGAGACCCGGCCCGGGAGATCGACCTGAGCGTCGCCCTGGACACCGACCGGGATGGCGACCCGTCGGCCGGGCTGACCATCGCCGCCCGCGGGGCCGTTCGCGGCCAGCCACTGCGGGCCAGCGGGCGAGGCGCCCCCCTGGCGGGCCTGATGGCCTCCCGAGCCGACTACCCGCTGGCCGTCGGGGCGCGCCTGGGGCATGTCCGGGCCCGACTCGACGGCCGCCTGGACGGGGCGCATCTCGTCGGGCGGATCGAGCTGGTCGCACCGGAGGAGGCCGACCTGGCCGGGCTGGTGGGCCGGCCGGGCCTGGACCTGCCGGCGCTGGATCTCGCTGGACGCCTGGACTATATGCCCTCGCGCTGGGCGCTGGACGACTTCGACGGTCACCTGGGGGAGAGCCATGTGGCCGGGACGCTGGTCTTCGCCCCGGGCGGGCGGCCCCGCCTCGAGGCGCGGCTCAAGGCCGATCGCCTGAGCCTGGAGCGCTGGGGCATCACCCGGCTCCGCCGGCCCGAGGAGCGCCGCGAGGCCGAGCGCGAGATCGAGGAGACGCTCGAGGACATCACCTGGAATCGGCGCTGGGCGCAGCGCCTGGCGCCGCTGCGTCGCCTCGACGCCGAGCTGGCGCTGGAAGTGGGTCGGCTGGGCTACGGCGACACGGTGCTCGACGATGTCGCCGTCGACGGCCGGCTCGAGGCGAATCGCCTGGACCTGGCGCGACTGCATGTCGCCCGGGGCCAGAGTGCGCTGACCACCCGGGGCTGGCTCGAGGTCGGCGCCGGGACCCTCGCCGGCGATCTCGACACCCGGGTGACGCGCCTCGAGCTGGGAGAGGTCCTGGCACCGCTGGGCTATCCCGAGGCAGGCACCCTCGATGGGCGCCTGCGGGTGCGGATCACCGAGGCGACCCTGGCCTTCGACGACACCTCGCTCGACTATCGCGCCCCGGCGCAGTCGCTGGCGCTGGCGCTGAACGCCGAGACCGCCCCGGTCGAGGGGAGCGCGGTCCCCGGCGTACTCCTGCGGGGGCGCGGGCGCTACCGCGACGAGCCCTTCGCCTATGACCTGACGGTCGGGCCGCTGCTGGACCTGAACGTGCCCGACCGGCCCTATCCGGTACGGGGCCTGATCACCTCGCGGGAGACCCGGCTGCGGGTGGATGGCAGCATCCAGCAGCCGCTGCAGCTCGCCGCGGTGACCGGTCGCTTCCAGCTGTCGGGACCCAGTCCGTCCCGGCTCACTCCCCTCCTCGGCCTGCCCCTGCCGGAGCTGCCGCCCTACGAGTTGAGCGGCGAGCTGCGGCTGCAGGAGGATCGGGTCCGCCTGCGCGACGCCCGAGGGCGGGTGGGAGACAGCGACCTCGCCGGCGAGCTCAGCCTGCACCTCGGCGAGCGCCACCGCTTGCAGGCCCGCCTGACGTCGCGACGCCTCGATCTCGACGACCTCGGGCCGCTGGTCGGCCTGGCGCCCGACACCGGGCCGGGGGAGGAGGCCTCGCCGGAGCAGCGGCGTCTTGCCCGGCAGCAGGCGCGACGCCCCGGCGTCTTCCCTGACCGTCGTTGGAACCTGGCCGGGTTGCGCCGCATGGACGCCGAGGTGACGTATCGGGCGGCCAGCGTGAACGCCCGGCATGTGCCGCTGTCCGACGTGGCCGTCGACCTCGCCCTGGAACGCGGGCAGCTCACCCTGGCGCCGCTGCGCATCGGCCTCGGTGGCGGTGAGGTGACGGGGCGGACGCGCCTCGACGCGCGGGGTGAGGTCCTGCAGGGCGATCTCGATATCGCCCTGCGCGGGGTCAACCTCAAGCCGTTGCTGCGGCGCGCCGGGTTGCCCGAGGTCGCCCGGGACTCCGCCGGAACGCTCGGCGGCGAGGGCGCGCTGCGCTTCCGCGGTCGCTCGCTCGACGAGAGCATGGCGAGTCTCGACGGCACCCTGGAGCTGGCCATGGCCGGGGGGCGCCTGGATATGCTGCTGATCGAGGCCATCGGGCTCGACGTCGGCGAGGCCCTGCTGGCCGCGCTGAGCGGGTCCCAGCAGGTGGCCATGCGCTGTGCCTACGCCCGCCTCGACAGCGACCGCGGGCGGGCGGCCTTGACGCAGCTGTTCATCGACACGGACGACTCCAACCTGACCGGTGGCGGGGCCATCGACCTGGATGCCGAGCGCCTCGAGCTGGTCTTCGAGGCACACCCCAAGGACGTCAGCCTGCCTGCCTCGAACTCCCCGGTGACCCTCCGCGGGCCGCTGGAGAGTCCGCGGGTCGATGTGGTGTCGCGGGAACTGGTGGCGCGCGGGATCCTCTCGATGCTGGGGGCCCTGATCGCGCCACCGCTGGCGATCCTGCCATGGATCGAGCCGGGCACCGGTGAATCGGTCGGGCCGGGCTGTCGTCGGGTGCTCGAGGACTTTCCGGCCGGCGAGTCATGACGTCGCCGGGCCCTTGTCTGCTAAGCTGTCGACCGACTCAGGCCGGTAGACGAGGAGGCGGGGGTGAGCAACGCGACAAGGCAGGCGGGGGAGGGACACGCCCTGGCCGAGCGACTGGGCGAGCTCTGCCGGGGACGAGGCGTCAGCGTCACCGCCGCGGAGTCCTGTACCGGTGGCGGGGTGGCCAGCGCCATCACCGCGGTGGCCGGCAGCTCCGATTACTTCGAGACCGGCTACGTGACCTATGCCAACGGCGCCAAGTCCCGCCTGCTGGGGGTGCCGGCGTCGTTGCTCGAAGCCCGCGGCGCGGTCAGCCGCGAGGTGGTCGAGGCCATGGTGGCCGGCGCTTGCCGGGAGAGCGGTGCCGACCTGGCCGTGGCCGTCAGCGGCGTGGCCGGTCCCGGCGGGGGCAGCCCCGACAAGCCGGTGGGTACGGTCTGGCTGGCCTGGGGAAGCGCCGACGGCGTCCTCGCCGAGTGCCGGCACTTCCCCGGCGACCGCCAGGCGGTGCGCGAGCAGGCCGTGGAGGCCGCCCTGGCCGGGCTGATCCGGGCCCTGGCGGGTGACCGCGCCGATGCGCTCGGCGACACCAGATGAGGCTGGCCGAGCGCCGCATTTTTCGTCATACTACTGTGCAGTCATACAGTGCTTTCGACAGGGGCCGCGAGCCCGTCGCCGCCATTACCGCTTTCGTCATGCCGTCCTCGACGGCGACCGCTTAGGAGATCCTTCATGGCTCAGGACGACAACCGTTCCAAGGCGCTGAACGCCGCGCTTTCCCAGATCGAGCGCCAGTTCGGCAAGGGCACCGTGATGCGCCTGGGCGACACCCCGCGCGTGGTGATGCCCTCGGTGTCCACCGGCTCGCTGGGCCTGGATATCGCGCTGGGCATCGGCGGCCTGCCCTATGGTCGCGTGGTGGAGATCTTCGGCCCCGAGTCCTCGGGCAAGACCACCCTGACCCTGTCGGTGATCGCCGAGGCGCAGAAACAGGGCAAGACCTGCGCCTTCATCGACGCCGAGCACGCCCTGGACCCGAGCTATGCCGAGAAGCTCGGCGTCAACCTCGACGACCTGCTGGTCTCCCAGCCGGATACCGGCGAGCAGGCGCTCGAGATCTGCGACATGCTGGTGCGCTCCGGCGGCGTCGACGTGATCATCATCGATTCCGTGGCCGCGCTGACCCCGCGGGCCGAGATCGAGGGCGAGATGGGCGACTCCCACGTCGGCCTGCAGGCGCGCCTGATGTCCCAGGCCCTGCGCAAGATCACCGGCCACATCAAGAACGCCAACTGCATGGTGGTGTTCATCAACCAGATCCGCATGAAGATCGGCGTGATGTTCGGCAGCCCCGAGACCACCACCGGCGGCAACGCCCTGAAGTTCTACTCCAGCGTGCGCCTCGACATCCGCCGTACCGGCTCGGTGAAGCAGGGCGACGAGGTCACCGGCAACGAGACCCGGGTCAAGGTGGTCAAGAACAAGGTGGCGCCGCCGTTCCGCCAGGCCGAGTTCCAGATCCTCTACGGCAAGGGCATCTACCACGCCGGCGAGGTGGTCGACCTCGGCGTGCAGTGCGGCCTGGTCGACAAGGCCGGCGCCTGGTACAGCTACCAGGGCAGCAAGATCGGTCAGGGCAAGGCCAACGCCGCCCAGTTCCTCGAGGACAACCCCGCGGTGATGGAGGAGATCGAGAGCCAGATCCGCGCCCAGCTGCTGGCCACGCCCGAGCCCAAGGAGGAGGCGGTCGAGGCCACCGCCGACGCCGGCGAGCGCGACGACGACCTGCTCTAGGCCATGCGCGAGCGCCTCGCCGCCGACGCCACGCCCCGGGAGGACGCCATCCGCCTGCTGGCCCGGCGCGAGTATGCCCGGGGCGAGCTGCGCGAGCGCCTCGCCGCCCGGGGCCACGCGGCCGGCGAGGTCGAGGCCTGCCTCGACGCCCTGGTCGAGCAGGGGCTGCAGAGCGATGCGCGCTTCGCCGAGAGCTTCCTGCGGTCCCGGGTGGCCCGCGGCCAGGGCCCGGTGAGGATCCGTGCCGAGCTGGGGCGGCGGGGCATCGACGACGACACCGCGCGGACGGCCTTCCGTGAGGCCGACGACGAGGTCGACTGGTTCGCGCTGGCCGCCGAGGTCCTGGCGCGACGCTTTCCCGGCCCCGGCGAGGGGCCTCGAGAGCGCGCCCGCCGCGAGCGCTTCCTGGCCGGTCGCGGCTTCGACTTCGACCAGCTCAGGCACGCCCTCGCGCACGCCTGGGACGACGCCTGATCCCTCCCGACGGCCTTCCTCCCTTTAGTCGCTTGACGGCTGCGCTATAATGGCTCCCTTTGCGGAGGAAACACTGTCTAAATGTCTGCGCGGCTCAATCACTGCGTTACGCGGTGCTCGCAATCCTCACCTATAGCCCATAGGCTCCGGTTGCTGTGCTCCGCGCGCCTTGTGCTTGAGCGCGCTCGCCAATTTATACAGTGCTTCCTAGTGCCCAGGGTGGCAGCTCGATGACGGCTGCACTGCCCGCCCGGCGGGCCACCATGCTTATCGCCACGGATACCCCATGAAAAGCGCAGACATCAGACAGGCCTTTCTGAAGTACTTCGAGGAGCAGGGGCACACCATCGTGCCGTCCAGCTCCCTGGTGCCGGGCAACGACCCGACGCTGCTGTTCACCAATGCCGGCATGGTGCCGTTCAAGGATGTCTTCCTCGGGCGCGACCCGCGGCCCTATGTCCGCGCCACCTCGGCGCAGCGCTGCGTGCGTGCCGGCGGCAAGCACAACGACCTGGACAACGTCGGCTATACCGCGCGCCACCATACCTTCTTCGAGATGCTGGGCAACTTCAGCTTCGGTGACTACTTCAAGCGGGATGCCATCCGCTTCGCCTGGACCTTCCTCACCGAGGTGCTGGGGCTGCCCAGTGAGAAGCTGTGGGTCACCGTCCATATCAGCGACGACGAGGCCGAGCGCATCTGGAAGGACGAGATCGGCGTCGACCCCGAGCGCTTCTCCAGGCTCGACGAGGACAACTTCTGGCAGATGGGCGACACCGGCCCCTGCGGCCCGAGCTCCGAGATCTTCTTCGATCACGGCCCCGAGGTGTGGGGGGGGCCTCCCGGCAGCCCCGAGGAGGACGGTGACCGCTACATCGAGATCTGGAACCTGGTGTTCATGCAGTTCGACCGGGACGCCGGCGGCGAGATGCACCCGTTGCCCAAGCCGTCCATCGATACCGGCATGGGCCTCGAGCGGATCGCCGCGGTGATGCAGGGCGTCCACTCCAACTACGAGATCGACCTCTTCCAGTACCTGCTCGAGGCCGCGGCCCGGGCCACCGGCCACGCCGATACCACCACGCCCTCGCTGCGCGTGATCGCCGACCATATCCGTTCCTGCGCCTTCCTGATCGCCGACGGCGTGCTGCCCTCCAACGAGGGGCGCGGCTACGTGCTGCGCCGGATCATCCGCCGGGCGGTGCGCCATGGCCACAAGCTGGGCGCCAAGGGCAACTTCTTCCACAAGCTGGTCGGGGCGCTGGATGTCGTGATGGGCGACGCCTATCCCGAGCTGCGCGAGGCGCGCCACCAGATCGAGCGTGTGCTGCTCAAGGAGGAGGAGCAGTTCGCCCGCACCCTGGAGCACGGCATGGGCCTGCTCGAGGACGCCCTGGGCGAGCTCGAGGGCGAGGTGCTGGCCGGCGAGACGGTGTTCAAGCTCTACGACACCTACGGCTTCCCCTATGACCTGACCGCCGACGTCTGCCGCGAGCGCGGCGTCAGCCTCGACGAGGCCGGCTTCGAGCGCGAGCTGGAGGCCCAGCGCGAGCGCGCCCGGGCGGCCAGCCAGTTCGACGCCGACTACGGCGCGGCGCTGGACCTCGAGGGCGAGACCGCCTTCACCGGCTATGACCGGCTGGAGGATAGTGCCACCGTCACAGCCCTGGTCGACCGCGAGGGCAACCCGCTGGCCAAGCTGACGGCGGAGCAGCGCGGCGTGGTGGTGCTGGACCGCACTCCCTTCTACGGCGAGTCCGGCGGCCAGGTGGGCGACACCGGCTACCTGACGCTCGAGGGCGGCCGCTTCCTGGTCACCGATACCCAGAAGCAGGCCGGCCACCACCTGCATCACGGCGTGCTGCTCGAGGGCGAGCTGGTGGTCGGCGCCCGGGTGACGCCCCGGGTCGACCCGGCCCTGCGCGCCGCCACGGTGCGCAACCACTCCGCCACCCACCTGCTGCACCAGGCGCTGCGCATGGTGCTGGGCGATCACGTCCAGCAGAAGGGCTCGCTGGTGACGCCGGAACGGCTGCGCTTCGACTTCAGCCACTTCGAGCCGATGACCGCCGAGCAGCTGGCCGAGGTGGAGCGCCTGGTCAACGAGCAGGTGCTGGCCAATGCCGACACCCACATCGAGCACATGACCCTCGACGAGGCCAAGGCGAGAGGCGCGGCGGCGCTGTTCGAGGCCAAGTACGCCGAGGACGTGCGGGTGCTGACCATCGGCGCCGACGGCTTCTCCGTGGAGCTGTGCGGCGGCACCCACGTGGCGCGCAGCGGTGACATCGGCTGCTGCCATGTGGTCAGCGAGGCGGGCATCGCCAGCGGCGTGCGACGCATCGAGGCGATCACCGGCGAGGGCGCGCTGGCCTACTTCCGTGAGCAGGAGGCTCGGGTGGGTCGCCTCGCCGAGCGCCTCAAGGCCAAGCCCGAGCAGCTCGAGGAGCGGGTCGACGCGCTGGTCGAGCGCAACCGCGGCCTGGAGAAGGAGCTCGAGCGGCTCAAGGGCAAGCTGGCCAGCGCCGCCGGCAACGACATGCTCGGCGAGGCCCGCGAGGTCAAGGGCGTCAAGGTGCTGGCCAAGCGCCTGGAGGGCGTGTCCGGCAAGGAGCTGCGCGGCATGCTCGACCAGCTCAAGAACAAGCTGGGCTCCGGCATCGTGGTGCTGGGCGTGGCCGACGAGAGCGCCGGCAAGGTCAGCCTGATCGCCGGGGTCACCGACGACCTCACCGCCCGCGTCAAGGCCGGCGAGCTGGTCAACCACGTGGCCTCCCAGGTCGGTGGCAAGGGCGGCGGGCGCCCCGACATGGCCCAGGCCGGCGGCAGTGATGTCGCGTCCCTGCCGGGGGCGCTGGAGAGCGTCCCGGTGTGGCTCGAGGACCGGCTCTAGTCCTTCCGGGGGGGCCGGAGGCAGCGATGCCTCCGGCCCCCGGTCTTTACGGCCTCCATCACCCTTCACTCATTCGAACGCTAACTCGAAACGAGGGATAACGACACATGGCATTATACGTACAGAAGTTCGGCGGCACCTCGGTGGGCTCCGTGGAGCGCATCAAGGCCGTGGCCGAGAAGGTCAAGGGCTTCCGTGACGCCGGCCATCAGGTCGTGGTCGTGGTCTCGGCCATGAGCGGCGAGACCAACCGCCTGATCGGCCTGGCCAACGACATCAACGACGACCCGACCCCGCGCGAGATGGACATGCTGGTCTCCACCGGCGAACAGGTCACCATCTCGCTGCTGACCATGGCCCTGCACAAGCTGGGCGTGCCGGCCACCTCCTACACCGGCTCCCAGGTCGGCATCATGACCGACAGCGCCCACACCAAGGCGCGCATCCAGCGCATCGAGACCGAGGACATGCGCCAGGACCTGGACGACGGCCAGGTGGCCGTGGTCGCCGGCTTCCAGGGCGTCGACGAGGAGGGCAACATCACCACCCTCGGTCGCGGCGGCTCTGACACCACCGGGGTGGCCCTGGCCGCGGCGCTGGGCGCCGACGAGTGCCAGATCTACACCGACGTCGATGGCGTCTACACCACCGACCCGCGGGTCTGCTCCCGGGCCCAGCGCCTGGACTCCATCACCGTGGAGGAGATGCTCGAGCTGGCGAGCCTCGGCTCCAAGGTGCTGCAGATTCGCGCCGTCGAGTTCGCCGGCAAGTACAACGTTCCGCTGCGTGTGCTGTCCAGCTTCGAGGACGGCCCCGGCACCCTGATCGTCGCAGACACCGACCAAGACGAGGACTCCATGGAAGAACCGCTGATCTCCGGTATCGCCTTCACCGCCAACGAGGCCAAGCTGACCCTGCTCAATACTCCGGATGTGCCCGGCGTGGCCTCGCGCATCCTGGGGCCGATCGCCGATGCCAACATCGAGGTCGACATGATCGTGCAGAACGTGGCCCCGGCCGGCGACTACACCGACTTCACCTTCACCGTCGCCAAGGGCGACTACAAGCAGACCCTCAGGATCCTCGAGGAGCAGGTGCTGCCCGAGTTGGGCGAGGGCGAGGTCAAGGGCGACGACAAGATCGCCAAGGTCTCCCTGGTCGGCGTGGGCATGCGCTCCCACGCCGGCGTGGCCTCCAAGATGTTCCGCGTGCTGGCCGAGGAGAACATCAACATCCGCATGGTCTCCACCTCCGAGATCAAGATCTCGGTGGTGGTCGACGAGAAGCACATGGAGCTGGCGGTGCGCGCCCTGCACCAGGCCTTCGGTCTCGACAAGGACGATATCGAAAGCGAATAAGGCGTCGCAGTTCGTCTACAGCTTCTACGCTTGTAGGGAAGTCCGGGGCTTGACCGTGACAGGGCTTCCTTTCAACGAGCCCATTGGGTGTCATGGTCGACGCCAGTGGCCAGGGACGACGCCGCGGCCCTCATCGCGACGTCGTCGCCTGTCGAAGACGAGCATCCCGTAGTCAGTAGTCTGAGAAGGAGATCAGTCATGCTCATCCTGACTCGCCGTGTCGGCGAAACCCTGATGATCGGTGACGACATCACCGTCACCGTGCTTGGCGTCAAGGGCAACCAGGTCCGCATCGGCGTCAACGCCCCCAAGGATGTCGCCGTCCATCGTGAAGAGATCTATCAACGCATTCAGCGCGAGAAGACGGATGGGGATGCCGATGACGGGGCTGGCGGGGCCTGAGGGACGGGGTCGCAGGGAGGTGCGCAGAAAAATCCCTGAGGCTCTGGACAATGGCCTTTCAAATCGGTAGGATACGCACCTGTCGATGAGGGAGAGGTGGCCGAGTGGCTGAAGGCGCTCCCCTGCTAAGGGAGTATGGGGTTTATAGCCTCATCGAGGGTTCGAATCCCTCCCTCTCCGCCACGTTCGTCATGAACGTCTCGACACGGTGAAGATCAGCGCCCGTAGCTCAGCTGGATAGAGTACCTGACTACGAATCAGGTGGTCGGAGGTTCGAATCCTCCCGGGCGCGCCATCTTTACCCCCGATGACCCGTGTCGCCGCGAGCCGGATCATCGTCCCGCGACGAGCCCGCTTGTCGCCAAAAGCGCCCGTAGCTCAGCTGGATAGAGTACCTGACTACGAATCAGGTGGTCGGAGGTTCGAATCCTCCCGGGCGCGCCAGATCTCGACCCGTCCTCCTCGCGAGGGCGGGTCTTCTGCTTTTCTGTCAGTGGATTCTCGCTAGCCGGACCGGTCGTGCCCACAGAGGGGCCCTGGCTCCGCGATCGTTTGGGGCGCCGTCGCTTAGCGACGAGCGCCCTTTTTTTGTGCATCCCGCCCGGCCATATCCGCTTCAGGCCGGCGCGGCCCGTCGCGCGTCCCGGGGGGCTCCGAGGCCGCCCAGGAAGGCATCGAGCTCGGTGAGCCGGCGCAGTGCCTGGAAGCGGCGGGCGGCCTCGGCATCCCGGCCGCGCATCAGGTTCAACCATTGCTTGAGGAGCGACACCACGATCTTCCCCGGCAGTGCGCTACGCTGCGCTGCAGCATAGTCGCTCAGCACCCGGGCCCTTTCGGCCCAGGGCGTCGCCGGCAGGCACTCGCCGGTGGCCTGCCAGTGGCGGATGCGCGGGGCCAGGCCGGGGTCGGCCAGGGCGCCGCGGCCGAGCATGACGTCGCGACAACCGGACAGGGTGCGCGCCTTCCAGTAGTCTTCCAGGGTCCAGATATCGCCATTGGCGACCACCGGGATGGTCAGGTGCCGGCGGATGCGGTCGATCCACTCCCAGTGAGCCGGTGGACGGTAGCCCTCGTTGCGGGTGCGGCCGTGCACCACCAGGCGTCGGGCGCCGCCGTCCTCGGCGGCCCGGGCGCAGGCCAGTGCCAGTCGGCGGTCGGCGAAGCCCAGGCGGATCTTGGCGGTCACCGGCAGGGTGTCGCCCACGGCGGCGTGCACGGCGCTCACGGCGGCGTGCAGTCGCCGCGGATCGCGCAGCATAGAGGCACCACCATCATGCCGGTTGACCAGCTTGGCGGGGCAGCCGAAGTTGAGGTCCAGGCTCGCGGCGCCCAGGCGCAGGGCCTGCCGGGCGTTGGCCGCCAGGGCGGCCGGATCCGAGCCCAGCAGCTGCAGATGGACGGGCACCCCGCTGGGGGTCGCGGGGGCGTCGCCGCCGGCCAGTTCCGGACAGTGGCGAAGGAAGACGCGGGGCGGCAGGCGGGTGTCCACCACCCGCACGAACTCGGTCACCGTCCAGTCGAAGCCGGCGCGGCGCGTCAGCAGCTCGCGGGTCACCGCATCGATCACCCCCTCCATGGGGGCTAGGCCGATACGACCCTCATGTAGTAAATTAACAACGTTGACTTCCACCATGGCGCCATTGCAATCCGTCGGGAGTCTGGCAGGTTATACGATCAGAATTCATGCGCAAGTCATCCTGATCTCGTGTTTTTCGCGCAAGGTGACTGCATTGGCGAGGAGATTTCCGCATGCAGGACATGCAGCTATTGAACGAGGGCTTTGCCCTGATGGGGCTCGGCATGGGCTTCGTGTTTGTTTTTCTTACCGTGCTAGTGATCGTCACGACCCTGATGTCCAAGGTCATCGGCCGCTTCTTCCCCGAGCCGGCACCCGCCGCCCCGTCCCGGCCCGGGCGCGCCGCGCCGGCCACGGACGATGACCTCATGGCCGTGATCAGTGCCGCGGTGCATCGCTATCGCGAGCGCCACCGCCGCTGAGGCCCGCCCGCTTCCCCTGACCCTTCCCACCCCTATAACGACAAGGAATTTCTCATGAGTGAGAATGCCCGCCCGCTCGGCATCACCGACGTGGTCCTGCGCGACGCCCATCAGTCGCTGTTCGCCACCCGCATGCGCCTGGACGACATGCTGCCCATCGCCGAGAAGCTCGACCAGGTCGGCTTCTGGTCGCTGGAGTCCTGGGGCGGTGCCACCTTCGACGCCTGTATCCGCTACCTCGGCGAGGACCCGTGGGAGCGGATACGGGCGCTGAAGGCGGCCATGCCCAACACCCGCCAGCAGATGCTGCTGCGCGGGCAGAACCTGCTCGGCTACCGCCACTACGCCGACGACGTGGTCGACCGTTTCGTCGAACGCGCCAGGACCAACGGGGTCGATGTCTTCCGCGTCTTCGACGCCATGAACGACCCGCGCAACCTGGAGCGGGCGATCCAGGCGGTGCGCGCCAACGAGGGGCACGCCCAGGGTACCATCTCCTACACCCTGAGCCCCGTGCACACCCTGGACAGCTGGGTCGAGCTGGCCAAGTCCATCGCCGCCATGGGCGCCGACTCCCTGGCCATCAAGGACATGGCCGGTCTGCTCACCCCCTACGACGCCTTCGAGCTGGTGTCGCGGCTCAAGAAGGCGCTGGATATCCCCATCCACATGCAGTGCCACGCCACCACCGGGCTGTCCAGCGCCACCGCCCTCAAGGCGGTGGAAGCGGGGATCGACAACGTCGACACCGCCATCTCCTCGATGTCCATGACCTACGGCCACAGCCCCACCGAGTCGCTGGTGGCCATGCTCAAGGGCACCGAGCGCGATACCGGCCTGGACCTGGAGGCGCTCGAGGACATCGCCACCTACTTCCGCGAGGTGCGCAAGAAGTACGCCGCCTTCGAGGGGTCATTGAAGGGCATCGACGGCCGCATCCTGGTCGCCCAGGTGCCGGGCGGCATGCTCACCAACATGGAGAGCCAGCTCAAGGAGCAGGGCGCCGGCGACCGTCTCGACGAGGTGCTCAAGGAGATTCCCCGCGTCCGCGAGGACCTGGGCTACATCCCGCTGGTCACCCCGACCTCGCAGATCGTCGGTACCCAGGCGGTGATGAACGTGATGATGGGCAGCCGCTACAAGTCCATCTCCAAGGAGGTCCAGGCGCTGTTGCGCGGCGAGTACGGCGCGGCCCCGGCCCCCTTCGACAAGGCGCTGCAGGCCCGGGTGCTGGAAGGCGCCGAGCCGATCACCTGCCGCCCGGCGGACCGGCTCCAGCCGGAGATGGACCGGCTGACCGCCGAGCTCAAGGAGAAGGCCAAGGGCGAGGGCGTCCGCCTGGCCGAGAGCGAGCGCGAGGTCGACGACGTCCTGACCTATGCGCTGTTCCCGCAGATCGGCCTGAAGTTCCTCAAGAACCGCGACAACCCCGAGGCCTTCGAGCCGGCTCCCCAGGCGCCGGGCAGCGAGACCGCGTCGGCGTCGACGGCGGCCAAGGCCGCGGCCCCGGCCGGCGATCCCGAGACCTACACCATCAAGGTCAACGGCAAGGCCTACGTGGTCGAGGTCGCCGAGGGCGGCGAGATCAGCCAGGTCCAGGAGCAGGGCGCCGCCCCCGCCCCGGCGGCACCGGCCGCCCCGGCCGACTCATCGGGCGAGACCATCGCCGCGCCGCTCGCCGGCAACATCTTCAAGGTCAACGTCAGCGTCGGTGATGCGGTCGCCGAGGGCGACGTGGTGATCATCCTCGAGGCCATGAAGATGGAGACCGAGGTGCGTGCCGCCTCGGCGGGCACCGTCTCGGCGGTCAAAGTCAGCGAAGGCGACAGCGTGGCCGTGGGCGACGCCCTCGTCGTGCTCTAAGGAAGGGATCATGACCGAGAAGATACTGACGCTCTGGACCGGCTCGGGGCTCTACAACCTGAGCCTCGGCCAGGCGGTGATGCTGGCCGTCGGCCTGCTGCTGCTGTGGCTGGCCATGGCCAAGAAGTTCGAGCCGCTGCTGCTGGTGCCGATCGGCTTCGGCGGCATCCTGGCCAACATCCCGGAGGCGGGGCTGGCGCTGTCGGCCGCCGAGCAGGCGGCGCACCTGGCCAGGCCCGAGCTGCTCGAACAGATGGCGGCGTCCCTGCAGCTGACCCTGGAGCCCGGTGCCGGCCTCGAGGCCTGGCGCCACACCCTCACCGAGGTGCTGCACGGCGACACCCCGCCCGAGCTGGTCCGCGCCGCCAACGACGTGGCCAAGGGCGCCGGCTATGCCCCCGGCATGCTCTACCAGTTCTACAGCGTGGCGATCGCCTCCGGCATCGCGCCGCTGGTGATCTTCATGGGCGTGGGTGCGATGACCGACTTCGGTCCGCTGCTCGCCAACCCGCGCACGCTGTTCCTGGGGGCGGCCGCCCAGTTCGGCATCTTCGCCACCCTGCTCGGGGCGGTGGGCATGTCGGCCATGGGCTGGATGGACTTCACGCTCAACCAGGCCGCCGCCATCGGCATCATCGGCGGCGCCGACGGACCGACCTCGATCTACGTGTCGAGCATCCTGGCCCCGGAGCTGCTGGGGGCCATCGCCGTGGCGTCCTACTCCTACATGGCGCTGGTGCCGCTGATCCAGCCGCCGATCATGCGCGCCCTGACCACCAAGCACGAGCGCGAGATCACCATGACCCAGCTGCGGCCGGTGTCGAAGCTGGAGAAGATCGTCTTCCCGATCAGCCTGCTGATCCTGGTGGTGCTCTTCCTGCCGGATGCCGCGCCGCTGCTGGGGATGTTCTGCTTCGGCAACCTGATGCGCGAGTGCGGGGTGGTCGAGCGGCTGTCCGACACCGCCCAGAACGCCCTGATCAACATCGTGACCATCTTCCTCGGGCTGTCGGTGGGCTCCAAGCTGATGGCCGACCGCTTCCTGGCGGTGGAGACCCTGGGCATCCTCGGGCTCGGCATGGTGGCCTTCGCCATCGGCACCGCCTGCGGCGTGCTGATGGCCAAGCTGCTCAACAGCGTCAGCAGGATGCCGATCAACCCGCTGATCGGCTCCGCCGGTGTCTCGGCGGTGCCCATGGCGGCGCGGGTGTCGAACAAGGTGGGGCTGGAGTCCAATCCCCACAACTTCCTGCTGATGCACGCCATGGGGCCCAACGTGGCCGGCGTGATCGGCTCGGCGGTGGCCGCCGGGGTGATGATCAAGTACCTCGGCTGACGGCACCGCCAGTGCCCGTCCGCGAACGGCGCCCCTCGGGGCGCCGTTTCGCGTTGGGGGCGCCATCTTCCTGTCACCTGCCGGTTCTAGCCTGGCCCCATCGGCGCCTCGGCGCCCCTGGGGAGAGACCGGCATGATCGATATCGAGCGGGCCCTGCGCGACAGGGCACCACGGCTGGCGGCCTGGCCATCCTGGGTCTCCCGGCCGCTGGCCGCCGGGCTGCGGCGCCTGGTCCACGAGCGCGAGATCAACGACTTCCTGGCGCGTCACGGGCGGCTCGGCTGGCTCGCCTTCATCGACCAGGTCTTCGAGCACTTCCGCTTCGGCTATACGCTGTCGTCCCGGGACCGCGACCATATTCCCGATACGGGGCGGGTGGTGATCGTGGCCAACCATCCGCTGGGGGCGCTGGACGGCCTGGCCCTGGTGCGCATGGTGGCGGAGGTGCGCCCGGACGTCTGCATCCTCGCCAATGACCTGCTGCTGCAGCTCGGGCCCCTGGCCGACGTCCTGCTGCCGGTGGACAACCTCTCGCGGCGCGGTGTGCGCCGCAGCCTGGGGCGGGTGATCGAGGCGCTGGAGGCGGACCGCGCGGTGATCGTCTTCCCGGCCGGCGAGGTGTCCCGGGCCGGCCCCGCCGGGGTGCGCGACGGCAAGTGGCACCCGGGCTTCCTGCATGCCGCCCGGCGCACCAATGCGCCGCTGTTGCCGGTGCACGTGAGTGGCCGCAATTCCTCCCGCTTCTATGGGCTGGCCTCGCTGCATGCCGCCCTGGGGACCCTGCTGCTGCCGGGGGAGATGTTTCGCCAGCGCGACCGGCAGATCCCCCTGCGCATCGGCGGGCCGATCCCCCTGGCGCGCTTCGATCGCGACGACCTCGCCACCCCGGTCAAGCTCAAGCTGCTGCGCAAGCATGTCTACTGCCTGGGGCGGGGCCGCAAGGGCGTGTTCGTCAGTGAGACCGGCATTGCCCGCCCGGAACCCCGGCAGCGCCTGCGCGAGGAACTGCGCGAGGCCCAGGTCCTGGGCGAGACCGCCGACGGCAAGCGCATCCTGCTGTTCGATGCCCATCCCGACTCGGCGGTGATGCGCGAGATCGGCCGCCTGCGCGAGATCGCCTTTCGCCGGGTCGGCGAGGGCACCGGCCGCCGGCGCGACCTGGACGACTTCGATGCCTACTATCGCCATCTCGTCCTGTGGGACGACCGGGACCTGGAGATCGCCGGTGCCTACCGGCTCGGCGAGGTCGGCCCCATCCTCGAGCGTCACGGCGTCGAGGGCCTCTACGCCTCGACCATCTTCCACCTCGAGCAGGCGCCCTGGGCGGCCTGGCGCCATGGTCTGGAGCTCGGGCGCAGTTTCGTCCAGCCCCGCTACTGGGGGCGGCGCAGCCTCGACTACCTGTGGATCGGCCTGGGGGCCTACCTGCGCGCCCATCCCGGGGTGCGCTGGCTGTTCGGCCCGGTGACCATTCCCAACCACATGCCGCCGCTGGCCAAGGAGCTGCTGGTGAGCTACTACCGGCACTATCACGGCGAGGGGGACAGCCCGGTCGGTCCCCGGGCCCCCTGTCGGCTGTCCCGGGCGGGACAGCTCGAGGCCGAGCGGCTGTTCCGCGGCGACGATGCCCAGGAGGACTTCCGCCGCCTGCGCCATGGCCTGCAGGCCATGGGGGCGGGGGTGCCGGCCCTCTACAAGCAGTACGTGGAGGTGAGCGAGCCGGGCGGCACCCGCTTCCTGGCCTTCGGCGTGGACACCGGCTTCGGCTACTGCATCGATGGCCTGGTGGTGGTGGACCTGCAGCGCCTGAAGCCCGAGAAGCGGGCCCGCTACCTCGGCGGCGCGGCCTGGCCGGACGGCCGTGAGGCAGGCGGCGCGGGGGCGTCGCCGACTCATGGCGTGGCGCCCGGGCGCCCGCTCGGATCAGGCCGCGTCGGGGTCGAGTAGCTCGAGGCGGCCCTTGAGGCGGGCCGTCAGGGAGGCGAGGTCCCGGGCGGTGTCCCGGGGCCAGCCCAGGGTGAGGACCACGCCATCGGCCTGGTAGTCGGCGGCGTCCACGGGGATGTCGTGCTCGGCGCACCAGGCCCGCGCCTGGGCCTCGCCGGCGAACTCGACCTTCAGGTGCAGGGCGTCGCGCTCGGTGGCCTCGCGGCAGGGCAGCGAGGCCAGGGCGTCGCTCACCGCCTGGCCATAGGCCCGGGCCAGGCCGCCGGTGCCGAGCTTGGTGCCGCCGAAGTAGCGGGTCACCACGCAGCCCACCTGGCCGAGCCCGGCGCCTTCCAGCACCTGGTACATCGGTCGTCCGGCGGTACCGCCGGGCTCGCCGTCGTCGGAGAAGCCGATGGCCTGCTGCTCGCCGGGCGGTCCGGCGATGAAGGCGCTGCAATGGTGGCTGGCATTGGGATGGGCCTGCCGCGCCGCCGCCAGCAGCGCCTCGAAGGCCGCGACGTCGGGGGCATGGCAGACCCAGGCGAGGAAGCGGCTCTTCTCCACCTCCAGCGCGCTCTCGTGCCACTCGCCGGGGGCGAGGTCGGGTACGGCGTAGCGCATCAGGCCGCCAGGTCCGGCTGGCGGACCACGCCCATCACCAGGCCCAGCACCTGGATGTCGCTGTTCTTCAGGAAGATGGCGGGCATGGCCTCGTTGGCCGGCTGCAGGCGCACGCCGGACCTCTCGATATACAGCTTCTTCAGGGTGACCTCCTGGTCGTTGATCATCACCACGGCGGTCTCGCCGTTCTCGGCGCTCTCGCGGCGCTCGATGATGATCACATCCCCGTCGAAGATGTTGCAATCGATCATGGAATTGCCGCAGACCTTGAGCGCATAGGTGTTGCGCCGGACCATGCGGGTCGGCACCTCGATGCTGCCGGCGTCGAGGCAGGCCTCGATGGGCATGCCGGCCGCGACCCGCCCGAGCAGGGGGATCGCGACCAGGTCGTCGGCAGCGATGGGCGCCCAGGCCTCGGCCAGGGGCAGATTGGGCTGGCGGAACAGGTACTGTGGCGTGAGGCTGGGCATGGCGCGGCGTCCCCTTGTCGGCAATGACTGTCGATACATACAGTACATGGCCAGCATAGCAGGGCCCTGCCATCTGGCAAGGGGGGGACCCCTCGCGGGCTTGATGCAGGGCAAGCGTCATGCGACCTGCGGCCGCCCGCGACTGGCGATGAAAACCCTTTCCGTGTACAGTGCCGAGCCAGATTCCCCATGTCCGGAGAGTGCCTTGAGCCTGCGCCTGCAAGCCCGAAAGCTGGCCTGTGAGCGGGATGACCGTTGGTTGTTTCACGACCTCGACCTGGACCTCTGCGCCGGCGAGATCGTGCGTGTCGAGGGCCCCAACGGCAGCGGCAAGACCACCCTGCTCAAGATCCTGTCGGGCCAGCTGGCGGACTATCGGGGCGAGCTGTTCTGGAGGGGCGCGCCGATGCGCCGCGTGCGCCGCGACTTCCTGGCCAACCTGCTCTATCTCGGCCATGCGCCGGGGGTCAAGGCGGCGCTGACGGCGCTGGAGAACCTCGCCTGGTACCAGGCGCTGGCCGGGGCGTCCGGTGACGAGGACGACCGCCTGGCGGCCCTCGAGACGGTGGGCCTGGCCGGCTTCGAGGACCTGCCGACGGGCCAGCTGTCCGCCGGGCAGCAGCGCCGCGTGGCGCTGGCGCGACTCGAGCTGATGCCGCGACCGCTGTGGGTGCTGGACGAGCCCTTCACCGCCATCGACCGGGAGGGCGTGGCCGCCCTGGAGGCACGGCTCGAGGCCCATACCCGGCGCGGCGGTTGCGTGCTGGTGACCACCCACCATGCGCTGCGCGCCTCCTCGGCACTGCGCAGCGTGCGCCTGGGCGAAGGAGGTGCCGGTGTCGAGCGCTGAGTCCGGCCCCGCCCGCCGCGACGGCCCGCTGCCGCTGGCCGGGGAACCCGAGGGCGGCGCCATGGTCGCAATTCGGGCGACCCTGAAACGTGATCTCGTGCTGATGCTGCGCCGGCGCAGCGAGGTGCTCAATCCGCTGGTGTTCTTCGCCCTGGTGATCACCCTGTTCCCGATCGGCATCTCGCCGGATCCGGAACTGCTGGCGACCATCGCCCCGGGGCTGCTCTGGGTGGCGGCGCTGCTGGCGGCGCTGCTGTCGCTGGACGGGCTGTTCCGCAGCGACTACGAGGACGGCTCCCTGGAGCAGCTGCTGCTGTCGCCCCAGCCGCTGGCGGCCCTGGCGCTGGCCAAGGTGGCGGTGCACTGGCTGCTGACCGGCCTGCCGCTGGCGCTGATGGCCCCGGTGCTCGGCATCATGCTGTCGCTGCCGGCGGGCAGCTACGGGGTGCTGGCAGTGTCCCTGGCGCTGGGCAGTGCCAGCCTGAGCCTGATCGGCGCCATCGGCGCGGCACTGACCGTCGGGCTGTCGCGGGGCGGGGTGCTGATCTCGCTGCTGGTGCTGCCGCTGTACATCCCGGTGCTGATCTTCGGTGCTGGGGCCGTCCAGGCGGCCATCCTGGGCGCCGGGGTCTCGGCCCACCTGGCCATCCTCGGCGCGCTGCTGGCGGTGGCGCTGATCTTCGCGCCCTGGGCCATCGCGGCGTCATTGCGCATCAGTATCAACGGTTGAGGAAGCGACACGTCATGTGGGCGTTCATACACAAGCTCGGCTCCCCCAAGTGGTTCTACGGCATCAGCGCCCGGCTCTCGCCCTGGTGCTGGGGGGTGGCGGTGGCGCTGATCCTGGTCGGCGGCGTCTGGGGCCTGGCCTTCGCCCCGGCCGACTACCAGCAGGGCCACAGCTTTCGCATCATCTATGTCCACGTGCCCGCGGCCTTCCTGGCCCAGTCGATCTTCGTCGCCATGGCCGCGGCCGGCTTCATCTTCATGGTCTGGAAGATCAAGCTGGCCGATATGGCCGCGACGGTGATGGCGCCGCTGGGCGCCGGCATGACCTTCGTGGCGCTGTTCTCCGGGGCCGTCTGGGGCGTGCCCACCTGGGGCACCTGGTGGCAGTGGGATGCCCGCCTGACCTCGATGCTGATCCTGTTCTTCCTCTATATCGGCGTGATCGCCCTGCGCGGCGCCTTCACCAGCCGCGACAGTGCCTCCCGGGCGGCCTCGGTGCTGGCCATGGTCGGCGTGATCAACATCCCGATCATCAAGTACTCGGTGGAGTGGTGGTATACCCTGCACCAGCCGGCCACCTTCTCGGTCACCTCGCGGCCGGCGATGCCCACCGAGATGTGGGCGCCGCTGCTGATCATGGTGCTGGGCTTCTACAGCTTCTTCATCGCCGTGACCCTGATGCGCACGCGCAGCGAGATCCTGCGCCGCGAGGCCTCCAAGCGCTGGGTCCGCGAGCTGCTCGGGGAGGGCGGCTGATGGCCTTCGACTCGCTTTCCGCCTTCCTCGCCATGGGCGGCCATGGCCCCTACGTATGGGCGGCCTACGGCGCCACCGTCGCGCTGCTGCTGGGGGTGACGCTGCATGCCCGGGCCGAGCGCCGGCAGGTGCTGCGCGACCTGCGCCGGCGGCTGCGGCGCGAACGGCGCCAGGCCGAGTCGGCCCCGGTTTCCCCTGACGAGAGGCATGCCCGTGAGAGCTAAACGCAAGCAGAAACTGTTCGTGATCCTGGGCCTGGTCACCCTCGCCACCATCGCCGTGGGCCTGACCCTCTACGCCCTGCGCAGCAACATCAACCTGTTCTTCAGCCCGGTGCAGATCGTCGACGGCGAGGCGCCCCTCGAGCGCCAGATCCGCGCCGGCGGCATGGTCAAGGAAGGCTCGGTGGCCCGCGACCCGGAGAGCCTCGACGTCACGTTCACCGTGACCGACTACGTGGAGGACGTGCGGGTGCGCTACAGCGGCATCCTGCCCGACCTGTTCCGCGAGGGACAGGGCGTGGTGGTGGTGGGCCAGCTGCAGCCCGAGGGCTGGCTGCGAGCCGACCAGGTGCTGGCCAAGCACGACGAGAACTACATGCCTCCCGAGGTGGCCCAGGCCCTGGAGGACGCCGGCTATTCGCCGGAGGACTACCAGGCCAAGGCCGCCGAAGTGGCGGAGCGGCTGGACGCCCAGGCGGCCCCCGCCCGCCAGGACTGACCCGGAGCCACCATGCTGATCCAGATGATCCCAGAGCTCGGCCACTTCGCCCTGATCCTCGCCCTGCTGATGGCGCTGGTGCAGGCGGTCATGCCGCTGGCGGGGGCGGCGACCCGGCGCCCGCTGTGGATGGCCTATGCGCGGCCCATGGCCACCGGCCAGTTCCTGTTCCTGGTCATCGCCTACCTGTGCCTGACGGCCAGCTACCTGCTGGACGACTTCAGCGTGGCCAACGTCGCCGACAACTCCAACTCGATGCTGCCCTGGTACTACAAGGCCAGCGCCGTGTGGGGCAACCACGAGGGCTCGGTGCTGCTGTGGAGCCTGATCCTCGGCGCCTGGACCTTCGCCGTCAGCCGCTTCTCCCGGGAGCTTCCCCGGGACATGCTGGCCCGGGTGCTGGGCGTGATGGGCCTGGTCAGCGTGGGCTTTCTGGCCTTCGTGCTGATCACCTCCAATCCCTTCGCGCGGCTGCTGCCCAACGTGCCGGCCGACGGCGCCGACCTCAATCCGCTGCTCCAGGACTTCGGCCTGATCATCCACCCGCCGATGCTCTACATGGGCTACGTCGGCTTCTCGGTGGTCTTCGCCTTCGCCATCGCCGCGCTGCTGGGCGGCCGCCTGGACGCCGCCTGGACCCGCTGGGCGCGGCCCTGGACCAATGTCGCCTGGGCCTTCCTCACGGTGGGCATCGCGCTGGGCAGCTGGTGGGCCTACTACGAGCTGGGCTGGGGCGGCTGGTGGTTCTGGGACCCGGTGGAAAACGCCTCCCTGCTGCCCTGGCTGGCCGGCACCGCGCTGATCCACTCCCTGGCGGTGACCGAGAAGCGCGGTTCCTTCAAGAGCTGGACCGTGTTGCTGGCCATCTCCACCTTCTCGCTGTCGCTGATGGGCACCTTCCTGGTGCGCTCCGGGGTGCTCACCTCGGTGCATGCCTTCGCCAACGACCCGGCCCGGGGGCTGTTCATCCTGGTGCTGCTGGGCATCACCGTGGGGCTGTCGCTGCTGCTGTTCGCGCTCCGCGCGCCCCGCGTCAGCCACCGGGTGGGCTTCAACTGGCTGTCCCGCGATGCGCTGCTGCTGGTCAACAACATCCTGCTGGTGATCATGACGGTCACGGTGCTGCTCGGCACCGTCTACCCGCTGCTGCTCGATGCCATGGACCTGGGCAAGATCAGCGTGGGCCCGCCCTACTTCAATGCGCTGTTCGTGCCCCTGACGGTGGTGCTCTGCCTGTTCATGGGGTTGGGGCCGCTGGCACACTGGAAGCGCATGGAGGGTCGCGAGCTGGCGCGCCGTGCCTGGCTGTCCGGCGCCGTGGCGCTGGCCATCGGGGCCGTCGCCCCGCTGCTGTATGGCGGCGAGTGGAACCTCAGGGTCTCGCTGGGCCTGGTGGCGGCGCTGTGGGTCGTGCTGCCGCTGGTGCGTGACCTCTGGGACAAGAGCCGCAACGCCGACTCGCGCCTGGCCGGCCTCAAGCGGCTGTCGCTCGCCCACTGGGGCATGATCCTCGGTCACCTGGGCCTGGCGGTCACCATCGTCGGTGTCACCGTGGTGTCGAACTACGCCGTCGACCGCAACGTGCGCATGGCAGTGGGCGACAGCGCCGAACTGGCCGGCTACACCTTCACCATGACCGAACTCGGCAGCCGTCGCGGCCCCAACTACGTCGCCGATGCGGCGCGCATCGAGGTACGCCGCGGCGACAGCCAGCGCCACTTCGTGATGACCCCGGAGAAGCGCCTGTATATCGCCCGCGGCATGCCGATGACCGACGTCGCCCTGCGCCCTGGCCTGTTCCGTGACCTCTATGTCGCCATGGGCGAGGACCTCGAGGACGGCAGCTGGGCCATGCGCCTCCAGTACAAGCCCTTCGTGCGCTGGCTGTGGCTGGGGGCGCTGCTGATGGCGGCCGGCGGCATCCTGGCGGTGATCGACCGTCGCTACCGGCGCGCGGCCACCGCCCGGGATCCCGAACGGGCCGCCGCGGCCGCCCGCAAGGAGGCCACCGCATGACGCGTCGCCTCTTGCTGCTGCTGCCGCTGGTCGGCTTCCTGGTGCTGGGCGGCTTCCTCTACCAGGGGCTGTCGATGAACCCCTTCGAGCGGGACTCGGCGCTGATGGCCCGGGAGTTCCCGGCCTTCGAGCTGACCACCCTGGCCGACCCCGAGCGCACCGTCGACGCCTCGCTGCTCGAGGGGCAGGTGACCCTGGTCAACGTCTGGGGCGAGTGGTGCCCGACCTGCAAGCAGGAGATGCCCCAGCTTCTGGATCTCGCCGACCGCGGCGTGCGCCTGGTCGGCGTCGACTACAAGGACACCCGGGAGAAGGGCCGCGAGTTCCTGGCCGAGTTCGGCAACCCCTTCGAGGTCAACATCTTCGACCCCGAGGGCACCCTGGGCTTCGACCTGGGCGTCTACGGGGCCCCGGAAACCTTCCTGGTCGATGCCGAGGGGGTGATCCGCTACCACCACACCGGCTACATCAAGCCGGAGGACGTTCGCGAGGTGATCGTGCCGGAGGTGGAAAGATGGCGCGAGTGATCCGCGTTGTGCTGGCCGCCCTGATCCTGCTGCCGCTGCTGGCCCAGTCCGCCAGCATCGAGATCCGCCAGTTCGATGATCCCGTCACCGAACGGCGCTACCAGGAGCTCACCGCGACCCTGCGCTGCCCGAAGTGCGAGAACCAGGCGATCGGCGACTCCGACTCGCCGATCGCCGGCGACATGCGCGACCGGGTCTACGAGCAGCTCCAGGACGGCCGCTCGGACAAGGAGATCCTCGATTTCATGGTGCGCCGCTTCGGCGACTACGTGCTCTACAATCCGCGCCTCGAGGGCCGTACCCTGCTGCTATGGGGGCTGCCCGCGGCCCTGGTGCTGATCGGCGCCCTGGTGGTGGTGCTGATGGTGCGTTCCCGTCGGCAGGCCTCGGCCCGTCGCCTGAGCGACGCCGAGCGCGCCCGGCTGGACGCCCTGCTCAACCGTGAGAGGAACGAATGACCCTGCTTTGGCTCGCCTTCGCCGTGCTGCTGCTGCCGGCCCTGTGGCTGATGGTGGCCCCCCTGCGCCGGGCCGCGGCCCTGCGCGCCGCCCAGCGCGACTTCGAGACCCAGGATCGCACCGCCGAGCAGAACGTGGCCATCTACCAGCGTCGCCTGGCCTCCCTGGAGGCGGCCCGCGACCGCGGCGACATCGATGCGGCGCGCTTCGAGGAAGACCGCCTGGAACTGGAGCGCAGCCTGCTCGACGACACCGCGGCCCTCGAACGCCCGCCGCTCAAGGCGGCCGCCGCCGGCAAGCTGCTGGTGCCGGTGCTGATGGTGGCCCTGGTGGCGGCGAGCGTGCTCTGGTATCGCCTGGAGGGCGCCGAGGGCGACCTGGCGCTGTACCGGGTCCAGCAGCAGGTCGCCGAGGATCCCGAGGCCTCGCTGCCGATGCTGGTACAGCGCCTCGAGGAGCAGGCCGCCCGCCAGCCCGACAACCCCAACGTCTGGCGCGCGCTGTTCCCGCTCTACCGCGACAGCGGGCGGGTCGCCGAGGCCGATGCCGCCCTCGCCCGGCTGCTCGAACTCGAGGGGCGCCGGCCCTGGCTGCTCGCCGAGCTGGCCCAGCTGCGCTACTTCGCCGCCGACCGCGAGCTGACCGAGGGCGTCCAGGCGCTGGTCGACGAGTCCCTGGCCGCCGATCCGGGGCAGCCCACGGTGCTCGGCATGCTGGGCATCGAGGCCTTCGAGAACGGCGACTACCAGGCCGCCATCGACCGCTGGCGGCGGGCCATCGCCGGCATGGACGATCCCGCCTCCGCCGAGGCCCTGCGCCAGGGGATCCGGGTCGCCCAGCAGCGCCTCGGCCAGCCCGGCGAGGCGGCCGGCCCGGCCGGTGACGCAGGCCCCGGCATCCGCGTGCGGGTCAGCCTGGCGCCGGAACTGGCCGACCGGGTCGCCGACGACACCGCCGTCTTCGTGGTCGCCCGGGACCTCGCCGGCGAGCTGCCGCCGCTGGCAGTGGCGCGGACCACCGTCGGCGAGCTGCCGCTGACCCTGACCCTCGACGACGGCGATGCCATGGCGCCCATGGCGCGGCTCTCCCAGGTCGAGCGGGCCCGGCTGGTGGTGCGGGTCTCCGAGAGCGGCCAGGCCGGTCCCCGGCCCGGCGACCTGTTCGGCCGGCATGACGCGGTGGCGGTCGGCGCCACCGACGGCGAGCCCGTCGAGGTGGTGGTCGACGGGGTCGTCGAATAAATGCGCTTGAAATCGATCCGCCTGGTGGGCTTCAAGTCCTTCGTCGATCCGATCAGCGTGCCCTTCGACGGCAACATGACCGCCATCGTCGGGCCCAACGGCTGCGGCAAGTCCAACATCATCGACGCCGTGCGCTGGGTCATGGGGGAGTCCTCCGCCAAGACCCTGCGCGGCGAGTCGATGACCGACGTCATCTTCAACGGCTCCACCGGCCGCAAGCCGGTGGGCCAGGCCTCCATCGAGCTGCTCTTCGACAATCGCGACGGCACCATGGGCGGGCCCTATGCCCAGTACGCCGAGATCTCGGTGAAGCGCCAGGTCACCCGCGAGGCCCAGTCGAGCTACTTCTTCAACGGCCAGAAGTGCCGGCGCCGCGATATCGCCGACCTCTTCCTGGGCACCGGGCTGGGCCCGCGCTCCTACGCCATCATCGGCCAGGGCATGATCTCGCGGCTGATCGAGTCGCGCCCCGAGGAGCTGCGCGGCACCCTCGAGGAGGCCGCCGGCATCTCCAAGTACAAGGAGCGCCGCCGCGAGACCGAGAACCGCATGCGCCGCACCCAGGAGAACCTGGAGCGCCTGGAGGACATCCGCGAGGAACTCGACAAGCAACTCGAGCGCCTCAAGCGCCAGGCCGATGCGGCACGCCGCTACCAGACCCTCAAGCAGGAGGAATATCGGCTCAAGGGCGAGCTGGCCCTGCTGCGCGCGCGCGCCCTGCGGGCCAGCCAGGCCGAGGAGGAAGGCCGGGTCCGCGAGCTGGAGACCGCCGTGGAACGCGAGGTGCTGGGCCTGCGCCAGTGCGAGAGTCGCCTCGAGGAGGCCCGCGCCGAGCACGACCGGCTGGCCTCCGAGCTCGAGGGCTACCAGAGCCGCTTCCACGAGACCACCACCGCCATCGCGCGGCTCGAGCAGGACCTCGAGCATACCCGCTCGCGGGATCAGCAGCTGGCCCGGGACCTGGAGGCGGCCCGCCAGGAGCTGGCCGACCTGGCGCGCCTCGGCGAGGACGACGGCGAGCGCCTGATGCGCCTCGACGAGCGCCTCGAGACCCTCGGACCCGAGCAGGAGGAGGTCGCCGAGCGCCTCGCCGAGCTGGAGGCCGCCCTCGAGGAGGCCGAGCCCCTGGCCGAGGAAGCCGATGCCGACTGGGAGGCCTTCGGCGAGACCTGGCAGACCGACAGCCGCGAGGCCGAACGCTCCCAGGACCGCCTGCGCGAGCAGGAGGCGCGCCTCGAGCGGATCGAGGCCGATGCGCGAAAGCGCCACCAGCAGCGCGAGGAGCTGCCGGACATCGCCGGGCTCGCGGCCCAGCGCGACGAGGTGGTGGAGCGCCTGGCGGCCCTCGAAGAGCAGCTGGCGGCGAGCGAGGAGCGACGCGAGGCCTGGCAGGCCAGCCGCGACGCCGCCCGCGAGGCGGTCCGCGAGGCCGAGGCGGCCCGCGAGGACGACCGCCAGCAGCGCAGCACCCTGCAGGGCGAGCTCGCCTCCCTGGAGGCGCTGATCCAGGCGGCGCTGGCCGACCACGACGAGACCCTCGACGACCACCTGGCCGCCCACGGCCTGGCCGAGGCCCCGCGCCTCGGCGAGTGCCTGGCGGTGACGCCGGGCTGGGAGGACGTCGCCGCCTGGGTGCTGGCGCCCTGGCTGCGGGCCCGCCTGGCGCCCCTCGACCAGGCCGCACAGGCCCTCGCCCCGGGGCTCGCCGCCGAGCTCGGCCTGCTCGAGGCCGAGGAGCGCGAGGCGCCCGCCGACAGCCTGGCGGCCAGGGTCCAGGGGGCGGGGGCGGCCGCCCAGTGGCTGACCCGGGTGCGCTGCGTCGACTCCCGGGCGCAGGCCTGGGCCGAGCGCGATACCCTGGGCCCCGGCGAGAGCCTGATCAGCGCCTGCGGCCTGTGGCTGGGCGACGGCTGGGCGCGACACCGGGGGCAGGACGAGGGGCCGGATACCCTGCTGGTCAGCCGCCGCCGCGAGGGCGAGGTGCGCGAGGCGCTCGCCGCGGTGGAGGCGCGTCTCGAGGCCCAGGAGGCCCGCCTGGCCGAGGCCGCCGAGCGCGTCGAGCAGGCCGAGGAGGGCCTCGAGGCGGTGCGCCTCGAGGAGCGCGACCTCGAGCAGCAGCGCCAGCAGCTGGCGGTGCAGGACAGCGGCCTGGCCAGCCGCCTCGAGCATCTCCAGGGGCGGGCCGGCGAACTCGCCGAGGAGCTCGAGGGCCTGGCCGAGTCCGCCGAGGAGACGCGCCTGGCCATCGAGGAGACCCGAGAGCACTGGCAGGCCGCCATGGCGCGGCTTGAGGAGGGCGCCGAGACCCGCGAGCGGCTGGAGCGTGCCCGTCAGCAGGCCCGCGAGCGGCTGACCCAGCTGCGCGCCCAGCAGCGGCCGTTGGCCGAGCAGTCCCAGCGCCTGGCCCTGGAGCACCAGCGGCTGACCACCGAGCGGGCCGGCCTGGCCGAGCAGCAGGGACGCGCCGGCGAGGCCCGGGAGCGTCTCGAGCAGCGCTGCGCCGAGCTCGAGGAGGCCCGCGAGGGCCTGCACGAGCCCGACGAGGAGCGCCGCGAGCGCCTCGAGGAACTGCTCCATCGCCGCGAGCGGGAAGAGCGCGAGCTCAACGAGGCCCGCTCCCGCGCCGCCGGCCTGGTCGAGCGGCTGCGCGAGGACGAGCAGGCCCGCCAGGGCCACGAGCGCCAGCTCGAGGGCATCCGCGAACGCCTGCAGGAAGCGCGCATGCAGGTCCAGGCGCTGACCCTCAAGGCCGAGACCCAGGACGAGCAGCTACGGGAGCTCGGCCACGACACCCAGGCCCTGGCCGAGGCGCTGGACCCCAACGCCACCGAATCGGCCTGGCAGACCCGCCTCGAGGAGGTCGGCGAGCGCATCCGCCGGCTGGGCGCGATCAACCTGGCGGCGATCGAGGAGTACGACCAGCAGGCCGAGCGGCGCGACTACCTCGAGGCCCAGCATGCCGAGCTGAGCGAGGCCCTGGAGACCCTCGATCGGGCGATCCGGCGCATCGATCAGGAAACCCGCAGCCGATTCCGCGATACCTTCGAGCGAGTCAACGCTGGCCTGCAGACACTTTTCCCCAAGGTCTTCGGCGGGGGGACCGCATGGTTGACCCTGACCGGCGAGGATTTGCTGGAGACGGGTGTCGCCATCATGGCACGCCCCCCGGGCAAGAAGAACAGCACCATTCATCTGCTCTCGGGGGGCGAAAAGGCACTGACGGCCCTGTCGATGGTCTTCGCCATCTTCCAGCTCAATCCGGCCCCGTTCTGCATGCTCGACGAGGTCGACGCCCCGCTGGATGATGCCAACGTGGGACGCTATGCCAAGCTGGTTAAGGAGATGTCGGACTCGGTCCAGTTCATCTATATCACTCATAACAAGATCGCCATGGAAGCATCGGAACGTCTCATGGGGGTGACCATGCAGGAACCTGGCGTCTCCCGGCTGGTCTCTGTAGGCGTCGAGGAGGCCGCGGCCCTCGCGGAGGCCTGAAGGCTTGAACGGAATCGGCAAACGGGTTAACAAGGATGCAATGTTGCTGCATTGCACGTACGCAAAGGGATTCACGAAGGGCGATTGCACAGGGCACGGTCAAGAGCCGAAATGCTATTTTCGGTCTTGACAATCAAAAAATGTGGTCCTTTTTTGGGCAATCGCGCTATGCTGTTCACGGACAACCATTAGGCATGGCGCCTTAGCAAAAGGCATGACGACCCATGGAACTAAGAGAGTGGCTGATCATTCTGGGACTGGCGCTGGTGACCCTCATCGTCATCGACGGCGTGCGTCGCCTGCAGCGTCAGCGTCGTGTCCCCCGGCTGGATGCAGCTGGACACGATGCCGGAGACGAAACGTCGGGCTCCATCGAGGATCCCGAAGCGGCGGCCCGTGAGGCCGAGCTCAACTGGGAGTTGCCCAACGGAGGAGCGCGAGTCGTCAGGCCCGCGGCCGAGGGCGACGTGCAACCCAAGCCCAAGCTGCAGCGACAGGAGCATCCCGGCCCCTCGCGGGTGCTGTCGGAATTCCGTCGCCAGCAGGGTGACGAGCGCCCGGAGGGCTCTGCGGTGTCCCGCCCGGCGCCGGTCGAGGCCCCGCGGGCCGAGTCCCCCGCGCCGGCTTCCCGCTCCGCCGAGGCAGAGGAACGGCCGGCGGCAGAGGAACGGCCGGCGGCCCGGCAGCGGGCCGAGGCGCCCCGATACCCGGCCGGCGAGGCGGCCGGTCACGCCGAGCCCCTGGTGGCCGACCCCGCCGATCACGACGGCTACGGCGAGGAGGACGACTATCGCCTGGTCGACCTGGAAGGCATGGGCGATTCCCTGAAGAGCGGTTCGAAGCGGGTCGGTTCCTCCGTGCAGCGCTTCGGCGCCTCCCTGCAGAAGACCCTCAACGAGCGTCGCGACCACAAGCGTCAGGAACGTGCGCGGCGTGAGCAGGAGAAGGCCGAACAGGCCGCTCGCGAGGAGGCCCGGCGTCGCCAGCAGGCCGAGGAACAGGCCACCCGCGAGGCCGAGCGCCGCGAACGGGAGGCCGCCGAGGCCGAGCCCGCCGCCGAGATGCCGCGCGAGGAGGGTGTGGTGCGTGCCCATCCGGTGCTCGAGAAGGCGCTGCGCCACGATGTCGCCGCCGAGCATGCCCGGGAGACCCTCGGCCAGGCCGAGGAGATCATCGTCATCAGCGTGATGTCCCGGGACGAGGAAGGCTTCTCCGGCACGGCCCTGCTCGACCTGATGCTGGCCTGCGGGCTGCGTTACGGTCGCGACATGGGCATCTTCCATCGCTTCGAGACCGAGGATCCCGAGAGCCGCCTGCAGTTCTCCATGGTCAACGTGGTCAAGCCGGGCACCTTCCCCATCCAGTCCATGGGCGACTTCCGCACCCCGGGGGTCACCCTGCTGATGCCGCTGCCCGGCGCCACCGATACCTCGGCGGCCTTCGAGGCGATGGTCGAGACCGCCATGGTCGTGGTGCGCCACCTCGGCGGCGAGCTGAAGGACGAGCACCTCAGCGTGATGACCGCCCAGACCGTGGAATTCGCGCGACAGCGCGTGCAGGAGTTCGAGCGTCGCAACCGTCTGAATCGGTATCAGGTGAACTAGCGACAAGCCTTAAGCCGTAAGCTGGAAGCGCAACCCCCGTGAGGTCACCCCACGGGGGTTGCTGCTTTGGTAAGCTAGGCGATCATGCCGGCTTCGAGCTTCGAGCTTCGAGCTTCGAGCTTCGAGCTTCGAGCTTCGAGCTTCGAGCTTCGAGGCCTTCGCTACAGACCGAGAACCAGGACGCAATGACCCAGCCCGACCAGGAACTTCGCGACGAGGCGGCGCGCCTGCGCGCCGAGCTCGAGGACGCCAACTACCGCTACTACGTGCTGGACGAGCCGCGCATGAGCGACGCCGACTACGACCGTCGGCTGCGCCGCCTGCAGGAGATCGAGGCCGAGCATCCCGAGCTGGAGACCCCCGACTCGCCCACCCAGCGGGTCGGCGCCGCGCCCGCCGAGGGATTTCCCGAGCTGGCGCATGCGGTGCCCATGCTGTCGCTGGACAACGCCTTCGACGAGGAGGAGCTGGCGGCCTTCGCCAAGCGCGTCGCCGACCGCCTGGAGGCGGACCCCGAGGACATCGCCTTCTGCTGCGAGCCCAAGCTCGACGGGGCCGCCGTCTCGCTGGTCTACGAGGGGGGCGAGCTGGTCGCCGGCGTCACCCGCGGCGACGGCCGCACCGGTGAGGGCATCACCTCCAACCTCAAGACCTTGAAGTCGATCCCGCTCAAGCTGCGCGGCAAGCAGTGGCCGGAGCGGCTGGAGGTGCGCGGCGAGGTGATCATGAGCCACGAGGGCTTCGAGGCCCTCAATGAGCGGGCCCGGGAGGAGGGCAACAAGGTGTTCGCCAACCCGCGCAACGCCGCCGCCGGCAGCCTGCGCCAGCTCGACCCGCGCATCACCGCCACCCGGCCACTGGAATTCAGCGCCTATCAGGTGGCGCGCATCGAGCCCGACGCGGGAGACGCCTGCCACAGTGCGCTGATGGCGCGTCTCGGGGGGCTCGGCTTCCGTACCAGCGCCGAGCTCGAGGTGGTAACCGGCGCCCGTGGGGTGATCGACTACTGCCGCACCCTCGGCGAGAAGCGCGACGCGCTCGGCTACGACATCGACGGGGTGGTGGTCAAGGTCGACGACCTGCGCCTGCAGCGCGAGCTCGGCTTCGTGGCCCGGGCGCCGCGCTGGGCCATCGCCTTCAAGTTCCCCGCCCAGGAGCAGACCACTCGGCTCAACGACGTAGAGTTCCAGGTCGGCCGCACCGGGGCGATCACCCCGGTGGCCCGCCTCGAGCCGGTCTCGGTGGCCGGCGTCACGGTCTCCAACGCCACCCTGCACAACGCCGACGAGATCGCCCGGCTCGGGGTGATGATCGGCGACACCGTGGCCATCCGTCGGGCCGGCGACGTGATTCCCCAGGTGGTGCGCGTCCAGGAGGAGGAGCGGCCCGATGATGCCCGGGAGATCGTCTTCCCGGAGCGCTGCCCGGTGTGCGACTCCCAGATCGAGCGCCTCGAGGGCGAGGTGGTCGCGCGCTGCTCGGGAGGGCTCTACTGCGCCGCCCAGCGCAAGGAGGCCCTGAAGCACTTCGCCGGCCGCCGGGCGCTGGACATCGACGGCCTGGGCGAGAAGCTGATCGATGCGCTGGTCGAGCGCGACTGGGTGAAGACTCCCGCGGACCTCTTCGGCCTCGAGGCCGAGCGCCTCGCCGAACTCCCCCGCATGGGCAAGAAGTCCTCGGAGAACCTGGTGGCGGCCCTGGACGAGGCGAAGGCGACGACGCTGGCCCGCTTCATCTTCGCCCTGGGCATCCGCGAGGTGGGCGAGGCCACCGCGGCCAACCTGGCCCGCCACTTCGGCACCCTCGGGGCGCTGATGGAGGCCGACCGGGAGGCCTTGGAGGCGGTGGAGGACGTGGGGCCCATCGTCGCCGCCCATGTGCATACCTTCTTCCGCCAGCCCCACAACCGCGAGACGATCCAGGCGCTGCGCGACGCCGGGCTGCACTGGGAGGAGGCCGAGGTGGAGAGCGGGCCGACGCCGCTGGAAGGCCAGACCTGGGTGCTCACCGGGACCCTGGAGAGCATGACCCGGGACGAGGGCAAGGCGCGCCTGCAGGCGCTGGGCGCCAAGGTCGCCGGCAGCGTGTCGAAGAAGACCGCCTGCCTGGTGGCCGGGGAGGCCGCCGGCAGCAAGTTGACCAAGGCCGAGCAGCTCGACGTCGAGGTGATCGACGAGGCCGCCTTCCTCGAGCGGCTGGCCGACTGGGAACAGGGAGACCGCGACCATGGGTGAGCGCTTCATCGAGATACCCTATCGCATGCTGCCGGGGGAGACCCTGGACGGCCTGCTCGAGGCCTTCGTCACCCGCCAGGGCTACGACACCACCGATACCGGCGCGGGCATGGCCGGCTGGGTCGCCGAGCTCAAGCGCCAGCTGGAACGCAGCGAGCTGATCATCGCCCACGACCTCGAGACCGAGACCACCGAGGTGATGACCCTGGCCCAGTGGCGGGCCTTCGGCCGCGACCTGGCCGACGACGAGGAAGAGGGCTAACGTCCTCCGTCAGCGCCGAACCTGCCCTGTACCAGGTCGCGGATCAGCCGGCGCCCCGGGTGCAGGTGGTCGGCCAGGGGGGCCTCCAGGGGCAGCGGCTCGTCGCAGATCATCGAGGCGATCAGCTCGGCGGCCAGCGGCGCGCTGGCCAGGCCCCGGGAGCCGTGGGCCGCGCTGATCCACAGCCCGGGATGATGACGGCCGGCGAGCGCCGGCACCCGGCTGGCGTCCTTGGCCAGCACCGCATAGTCGGCCTGCCAGGCCGCGGCGTCGGGCACCGGTCCGGCGTAGGGGGTCTTGTCGGGGCTGGCGGCCCTTACCGCGGCGCGGCCCGCCAGGCGCTGCGGGGAGAGGTCCACGCCCGCCGCCGCCAGGGCGGCCGGATAGCCGGGCAGGGTCCGCGCCAGTTCCTCGAGGTTGGCGGCGTGATCCGCCTCGCGCACCGCGCCGTCGGCCTCGTTGGGCACGAAGGTCGCGCCGAAGGTCAGCCAGCCGTCGAGCGGCGGGGCGACGTAGCCGCCGGCGCACACCACCCGCTGCGGCGCGGGAGCGCCCTCGGGCAGAGCCAGGCGCGACACCTGGCCGCGCACCGGCTGCAGCGGCAGGGCGCGGGTCTGGGCGAAGCGGTTGGCCAGGGCCGCCGTGGCGATGACCACCTGGTCGACCTCGAGCGCGGCCTCACCGGGAAGCGACAGCCGCCAGCCGCCGGCAGTGGGGACCAGCGCCTGCACCTCGCCCTGCCGGAACGTCACCCCGGGCGTGGCCGCCAGGCGCCGGCACAGGACGTCCGGGCGCACCCAGCCGGCCTGGGGGTAGAAGAGGCCGCCGCGATCGATCGCCACCCCGGCCAGTGCGCTGGCCTGCGCCGCCGACACGCCCTGCACCACGCTCGCCGGCAGCGGGTGGTGGTCGAGGAAGCGCGCCTGGCGGCGGGCCTCGCGGTCGTGGGGGGCCAGCTGGAGCACGCCGCCGGGGGTGAACAGCGTGCCCTCGGGGTCGAGGGTCGCGAGCCAGCGACGGCTGTGCAGCAGGCCGGCCAGGTAGCAGCGGCTCTGCAGGTTGGTCTCGGCGGCGAGCTTGACGTAGAGCGCGCCCTGGGCGTTGCCGGAGGCCCCCGCGCCGGGGCCTTCGCGGTCGATCAGGGTCACCG
>NZ_JAUFPQ010000023.1:0-344679 GCF_030409305.1 Halomonas maura | reverse complement strand
GGCGGGCCGGGCGGGGCGCGGGCGGGCTGAACCAGGGCGTCGCCCGGCGGCGGGTGTCCGCCGGCGGCTCGGCGATCTCGCCGGCCAGCATCTCCCGCTTGCGGCCGAAGCCGGACACCTTGCGCCAGGCGAAGCCGGCGGCGGCGAGGCCGCGCTTGACCACCCCGGCGCAGGTGAAGGTGGCGAAGCTGGCGCCGGGGCGGGAGCGCGCGGCCATGGCGGCGAACAGCTCGGGCCGCCACATCTCGGGGTTCTTCGCCGGGGCGAAGCCGTCGAGGAACCAGGCATCGACCCGGCCGTCGAGCAGCCGCAGCCGCTCGACGGTGTCGCCCAGGTGCAGGTCGAGGGTCACCCGCTCGTCGAGCCACAGGCGATGCACGCCGGCCACCGGCTCGGGCCACTGGGCGATCAGCACGGCGGCCCGCGCGGCGAGATCCGGCCAGGCGGCCAGCGCCCGGGCCAGGTCGTCACGGGCCAGCGGGTACTTCTCGGTGGAGACCAGGTGCAGCCGGGCTCCGGCCGGGGCATTGGCCGCGAAGCTGGCCCAGGCACAGAGCATGTTGAGGCCGGTGCCGAAGCCGGTCTCGCCGATCACGAAGGGGCGCGATTCCCGCCAGGCCGCAAAGCGCTCGGGCAGCCGGTTGGCGGCCAGGAACACATGCTCGGTCTCGGCGCGGCCGTCATGGCGCGAGAAGTAGACGTCGTCGAAGGCGGTGGAATGCGGGGCCGTCTCGCCGCTGTCGTCCCGGCGCCAGTCGAGGTGGGCGGGCGTCAGGCCGGCGAGCGGCGGCAGGGCATCGGGGGCGGTCACGGCGGGACTCCGGCGAACGGCGAGTGGTCAATCTTTGATCGATGTCGCCGCGGCACCATCGCGACAGGGTTGGCGCAAGGCGTCCGCGGCGTTTCAACAGCGTTATCCACAGATGCTGTGGGAAAACCGCCGGTGGATAACTCGGGTGGCGCGACGACCGGGACGGCGTCGATGCCTATGACCCTAGGGCAGGGCCTTCTTGAACGGCTTCACCGTCACCTTGGCGTAGACCCCGGCGATGATGTAGGGGTCGGCGTCGGCCCAGGCCTGGGCGCTGTCCAGGTCCTCGAACTCGGCGATCACCAGGCTGCCGGTGAAGCCGGCCTCGCCCGGGTCCTCGCTGTCCACGGCGGGGTGCGGGCCGGCCAGTACCAGGCGGCCCTCGTCGCGCAACTGCTCGAGGCGGGCCAGGTGATCGGGACGTGCGGCCAGGCGCCGCTCCAGGCTGTTGTTCACATCTTCACTGATGATGGCATAGAGCATCGCGGGATATCCTAGGCAGAGCGGCTCGCGCCGCGTGGGCAACGGGCTCGCCATTGACCGGCTAGGGTCGCGCGAGCACCATGGTCATTATTCTGACAAAGTCACCTGCCGGCGTCATGCCAATGAATGCACTTCCCGTGCGCTTCGAGGGCGATCCCCTCACCATCGACCTGCACATGCACTCCACCGCCTCGGATGGCGCCCTGGCCCCGGACGCCCTGGTGGCGCTGTGCCAGGAGCGCGGCCTGAGCCATATGGCCCTCACCGACCACGACACCATGGACGGCGTCGCGGCGGCCCGGGCGGCCGCCGCCGAGACGGGGCTGTGCGTGCTGCCGGCCACCGAACTCTCGACCCAATGGCGCGGCATCAACATCCATGTGGTGGGGCTACTGCCCGACGGCGCCCGGGGCGACCTGGTGGCGGGTCTCGCCGCCCAGGCCGAGGCCCGGGAGCGCCGTTCGCGGAAGATCGCCGAGCGCATGGAGAAGGTCGGCCTCGACGATGCCCTGGCCCGCGCCCGGGAGCAGGCCGGCTCGGACCGTCCGCTGGGGCGGCCGGACTTCGCCCGGGCCCTGGTGGCGGCGGGCCTGGTACCCGACATGGGCCGAGCCTTCGCCAAGTACCTGGGCAACGGCAAGCCCGGCGATATCAAGGCCCTCTGGCCCTACCTCTCCGAGGCGGTGGCCTGGATCCTCGATGCCGGTGGCGTGGCCGTGCTGGCGCATCCGCTGCGCCACGGCCTGACCCGGCGCAAGCGCGGCCTGCTGCTCGACGACTTCCGCGCCGCCGGCGGCCAGGCCGCCGAGCTGGTCAGCGGCTTCCAGAACCCCGACGTCACCCGCGACCTGGCCCGCCAGCTCCAGGAGCGCGAACTGTTGGCCTCGGTCGGCAGCGACTTCCACTTTCCCGGCGGCCACCTGGCGCCGGGCACCATGAGCCCGGTGCCGCGCACCGCGGTGGCGCCGGTCTGGACCCACCCGCGCCTGGCGGCCTGCCTCGGCCAACCGGCGCCGGCCGCCTGAGGCGGTGATCGCGTCGAACTCACCTCAATGAACAGGGAACGCCCATGAGCCAGTTCTTCCAGATCCACCCGGACAACCCGCAGAAGCGTCTCATCGACCAGGCGGTGCAGATCATCCGCGACGGCGGGGTAATCGCCTACCCCACCGACTCCGGCTATGCCCTGGGTTGCCACCTGGGGGACAAGAAGGCGGTGGAGCGGATCAAGTGGCTGCGCTCCCTCGACGACAAGCACAACTTCACCCTGGTCTGCTCGGACCTCTCCGAGATCGGCACCTACGCCAAGGTGGACAACGCCGTGTTCCGCCTGCTCAAGGCGCACACCCCCGGGGCCTACACCTTCATCCTCCAGGCCACCAGCGAGGTGCCGCGGCTGCTGCTGCATCCCAAGCGGCGCTCCATCGGCGTGCGGGTGCCGGATCACCAGATCACCCGGGCGCTGCTCGACTCCCTCGGCGAGCCGCTGATGAGCGTGACCCTGATCCCGGTGGGCGAGGAGTTGCCGATGACCGACGCCGAGGAGATCCGCGAGCGCTTCGGCGCCCACCTGGACCTGGTCATCGACGGTGGCGCCTGCCATCTCGAGGCCACCAGCGTGGTCGACATGCGTGAACTGCCGCCCAAGGTGGTGCGCGAGGGCCGCGGCGACGTCTCGCCCTTCCGGCCGTGAGCCGCTCCCGTCCGCTGGCCTGAGGCGGCGGTCATGTCGCGGCTGTTGGGGGGCGCAGGCCCCGTCTCGCTGGGCTACTTCGTCGGCATCCGACAGCCGCAGGGCATCCGCGACGCCGTGCGGCGGATCTTCGTCGGCTAGCCGGATCCGCTTCCCGGCTAATCCGGCGCGTGCTGTCTCGGATCGGCGGTCTCCTCGTCCAGCCAGGTCCCGCAGCGCAAGCAGTAGCGGGCACTCTTCTCGTGGCGGTCGTGGCCGCAGCCGGGGCAGGCCTCGTCGGAATAGCGCTCGGCGCGGATCGAGCGGATCACCTCGGCGGAGAAGACCCCGGTGGGCACCGCGATGATCGAGTAGCCGATCAGCATCACCATCACCGAGATGGCCTGGCCCAGCGGCGTCACCGGGGTGATGTCGCCGTAGCCCACCGTGGTCAGGGTGACCACGGCCCAGTAGATGGCGGTGGGAATGCTGGTGAAGCCGGCCTCGGCGGGTTCGATGAGATAGATCAGCGAGGCGAAGATGGTCACCAGCATGAAGACGGTGAACAGGAACAGGAAGATCTGGTGGCTGCTGCGCATCAGCGCCCCCAGCAACAGGCGGCCCTCGCCGACGAACTCCATCAGCCGCAGTACCCGGAAGATGCGCAGCGTGCGCAGCAGCCGCACCACCACCAGCGAGTGGACGCCCGGAACGATCAGCGCCAGCCAGGTGGGCAGGATGGCGACCAGGTCGATGACGCCGTAGAAGCTCTTGAGGTACTGCCAGGGTCGCTCCAGGCAGTACAGGCGCACCGCCAGCTCGGCGGTGAACAGCAGCGTGAAGCCCCATTCCAGGCGAAGGAACCAGATCCCATGGGTCTCGCGCAGCGGGTCGATGCTCTCCAGCATCACCACCAGCACGCTCGTCAGGATGACCCCGATCAGCGCGATGTCGAAGCCCTTGGCCAGCGGCGTGTCCGACTCGAAGATGATCTGGAAGACGCGTGTCCGGAAGCCTTCCGCGGCGGGCTTGAGATCGTGGTGGTTCACGGGCGTCATCCTTGTGGTGGCCAGGCTCAGTCGAGCGATACCTCGGCGGGGAGTCGCCGCGCCAGGGCCAGGGCGCGCTGGCCGAAGGCCGGGGTCAACCAGGTCGGCGTCGCCAGGGCCTCGGCGAGGCGGCGGGCATCGTCGCTCACCGCATCATCGCCCAGCTCGGCCAGGCGTTGAAAGGCCTGGCGGGCCTGGTGGCGCCAGGCCTCGTCGCCGGTGTCGGCCAGGGCATCCAGGGCCACCACGGCGCGATGCAGCCAGGCGGGCGCCGAGTCGGCCTCGGCCAGCGTCCAGCGACCGGCGAGCAGGGCACCGCCGCGGGCGGCCTTGCTGGTGTCGGAGGGACGCAGCGGCACGTCCTCGGCCAGCGCCTCGGCGAGCGCCACCAGGGCGGCCGGGTCGCCGGCCTTCAGCTCCAGTTCCAGCTCGCGGATCGGCGCCTCGCTCCCGTCGCTGCGGATCTCGCCGAGATCCAGCGCCACCTCGATGGTGGCGGTGTCGTCTTCCAGCCACCAGGTCTCGCGCACGAAGTCGGTGGTGAAGCGAGGAACCAGCTGCCCCAGCACGCCTTCGCCCAGCGCCTGGATGGGCGGCAGGGCGGCCAGCCCCGCGAGGTCGAGGCTCGGCCCCATCACCTCCCATTCCCACTCGCCGCGGCTCGACAGGCCACCGCTGCCGTGGCCGCGGGTCTTCAGTGTCTGCAGCAGTCGGCCGTCGACGTGCCGCAGGCGCAGCGCGGCTCGGGCGGCCTCGAGGTCGCCCGCGGGGGTGTCGAAGTAGGTGTTGCCGAGGCGGGTGGTCCGCGGGACGAGACCGGCCAGGCGGGGGTGGTGGCGCAGGGCCTCGGGCGCGGTGGCGCCCAGGGCCAGCTTGAGTTCGATCTCGTTAGCCATGCAGGTCCGCCTTATAGCATTGTGATGAACAGTTGATGATTTTTTCATGACGGCGCTCGTTCCAGTCACTATACTGGCGCCGCCATTTCCAAGTGTTCAGATGCCCCCATGGTGACATCCAATCCCTTCTCCGCGATGTTCGGCCGCTCGCCATTCCAGCCGCTGCTGGCCCACATCGTCAAGGTCAATGATTGTGCCGAGGCGCTGTTGCCGTTCTTCGAGGCCTCCCTCGAGGGCGACTGGCAGGCCGCCGGCCAGCACCGCGAGACCATCACCCGTCTCGAACACGAGGCCGACGAGCTCAAGACCGAGCTGCGTCTCAACCTTCCCAACACCATGTTCCTGCCGGTCTCGCGCTCCGACCTGCTGGACCTGATCAGCGTCCAGGACAAGATCGCCAACAAGGCCCGCGACATCACCGGCATCATGCTCGGCCGCAAGATGCAGGTGCCCGACGAGCTGGCCCAGCCGATGCGCGACTACATGCGCACCTCGGTGGCCTGCGTGGCTCAGGCCCGCGAGGCCCTGGAGGAGCTCAAGGACCTGCTCGAATCCGGCTTCGGGCGCAACGTCTCCGACGTGATGCAGAAGATGATCCGCGAGCTGCACACCCTGGAGCACCAGGCCGACGATCAGCAGGTGGCGATCCGCCGCCAGCTGTTCGAGCTGGAGGACCGTCTGCCGCCGGTGGAAGTGATGTTCCTCTACAAGATCATCGACTGGGTCGGTGAACTGTCCGACCGCGCCGAACGCGTGGGTAGCCGCCTTCAGATCATGACGGCCAACTGATCGGGCCCGGCTCGATCCACATCCGCCACTTCTGACCGCTAGCAAGGGACACCGTCCTATGTCGATCATCGCGCAATACGGCGACGTCTTCATCTTCCTCGCCTGTGCCTTCGGCCTCTTCATGGCCTGGGGCGTGGGGGCCAATGATGTGGCCAATGCCATGGGCACCTCGGTGGGGTCCAAGGCCATCACCATCAAGCAGGCGATCCTCATCGCCGTGGTCTTCGAGTTCCTCGGCGCCTGGCTGGCCGGCGGCGAGGTCACCGACACCATCCGCAAGGGCATCATCGACCCCGCCCTGCTGAAGGGCGACCCGCAACTGCTGGTCTACGGCATGCTGGCGTCGCTGCTGGCCGCCGCGACCTGGCTGCTGATCGCCTCGATGCGCGGCTGGCCGGTCTCCACCACCCACTCCATCGTCGGGGCCATCGTCGGTTTCGCCATGGCGGGGCTGGGGCTCGAGGCCATCGGCTGGTCCAAGGTCGGCCAGATCGCCGCCAGCTGGGTGGTGTCGCCGCTGATGTCCGGCACCATCGCCTTCATGCTGTTCAAGTCGGTCCAGCACCTGATCTTCGAGAACCGCGATCCCTTCGTCGCGGCCAAGCGCTACGTGCCGATGTACGTCTTCCTGGTCGGCTTCATCGTCGCCATGGTCACCCTGACCAAGGGCCTCAAGCATGTCGGCCTGCAGCTGGGCCTCGGCGAGAGCCTGCTCTACGCCGTGCTGATCGGCCTGGGCGTGATGCTGCTCGGTGGCTTCCTGGAGCGTCGGGTCAGCCGTAACCGCAGCGAGGACGACACCTTCGGCTTCGCCGGCGTCGAGCGCGTCTTCGGCGTGCTGATGCTGTTCACCGCCTGCGCCATGGCCTTCGCCCACGGCTCCAACGACGTGGCCAACGCCGTCGGCCCGCTGGCCGCGGTGATCACCGTGGTGCAGAGCGGTGGCCAGGTGGGTGGCCAGGCCCTGGTGCCCTGGTGGGTGCTGGTGCTGGGTGGCGGCGGCATCGTCATCGGCCTGGTCACCTACGGCCACAAGGTCATCGCCACCGTGGGCACCGGCATCACCGAGCTGACGCCGAGTCGCGGCTTCGCCGCCACCCTGGCCGCCGCCACCACCGTGGTGCTGGCCTCGGGCACCGGCCTGCCGATCTCCACCACCCACACCCTGGTCGGCGCCGTGCTTGGCGTGGGTCTGGCCCGGGGCATGGCGGCGCTCAACCTGCGCGTGATCGGCACCATCGTGATGTCCTGGCTGATCACCCTGCCGGCCGGCGCCGGCCTGGCGATCATGTTCTTCTTCATGTTCAAGGGCATGTTCGGCTAAAGGGCCACGGGCCACGGGCACGGGCCAGATGACGCGGGAGCACGAGGGCTTATCATCCCGCTCGAAGCTCGAAGCTCGAAGCTCGAAGCTCGAAGCTCGAAGCTCGAAGCTCGAAGCTCGAAGCTCGAAGCTCGAAGCTCGAAGCTCGAAGCTCGAAGCTCGAAGCTCGAAATCGCGGCGGCACCCCAGTGGTGCCGCCGTTTTCGTCCGTCTGATATAGTCAACGCTCATCTTTCCCTTTCACCTGCTGCCGGAGCGCGGCCTTGGACACTCGTTTCCCCTTCGTCGACTGGTTCCGTAATTCCTCGCCGTATATCAATGCGCATCGAGGACGAACCTTCGTGATCCTGATCGAGGGCGAAGCCGTGGCACAGGGACGCGGCGAGCAGCTGATCCAGGACCTGGCGCTGTTGCACACCCTGGGCGTGCGTCTGGTGGTGGTGCAGGGGATTCGTCCCCAGGTACACCAGGCCCTCGAGGCGGCGGGCATCACGCCGCGGCGCCACCAGGGCCGCTGGGTGGCCGACGAGGCGGTCATGGCCCGGGTCGAGCGGGTGGCCGCCGAGCAGCGGCTGTGGCTCGAGGCCCGGCTGTCACTCGGGCTGCCCAATACCCCGCTGCACGGGGTCGAGATGACCGTGGTCTCCGGCAACCTGGTCATGGCCAAGCCCCTCGGGGTGCGTGACGGCATCGACTTCGACCGCAGTGGCGAGGTCCGCCGGGTGCGCGACGCGGCGATTCGCGGCCTGCTGGGCCAGGGCTCGCTGGTGCTGCTGCCGCCGCTGGGCTTCTCGAGCACCGGCGAGGTCTTCGACCTGGATGCCGCCGACGTGGCGCGACACACGGCCACGGCCCTCGGTGCCGACAAGCTGATCCTGCTGGGGGAGGCCAGCGGCCTGTTCGACGATGCCGGCCAGCTGCAGCGCCAGCTGACGCCGGCCGAGGCCGCCCCGCTGCTGGCCCGGACCGCCCCGGGCGACGAGCTGTCCCGCCACCTCGGTGCCGCCTGCGCCGCGGCCCGCCATGGCGTGGCTCGCACCCACCTGCTTTCCTGGCAGGACCATGATGCCCTGCTCGGCGAGCTCTTCACCCGGGATGGGGTGGGCACCATGATCACCCAGCATCGCTACGAGCAGCTGCGCCCCGCCGAGATCGCCGACATCGGCGGGCTGCTGGAGCTGCTCGAGCCACTGGAGCGTCGCGGCATGCTGGTACCGCGTTCCCGGGAGCGCCTCGAGTACGAGATCGAGGACTATGTGGTCATCGAGCGGGACGGCATGGTCATCGGCTGTGCCGCCCTGCACAGCTTCGGGGATGCCCGCATGGGCGAGCTCGCCTGCGTGGCCGTGCATGGCGACTACCGGGGCGGGGCTCGCGGCGACCGGCTGCTCGCCGAGGTGGAGCGCCGTGCCCGCCAGCAGGGGTTGGTGGCGCTGTTCGCCCTCACCACGCATACCGCCCACTGGTTCTTCGAGCATGGCTTCCGCCAGGCCGATATCGCCGACCTGCCGCCGCTGCGCCGGGACACCTACAATCACGCCCGCCAGTCCAAGGTGCTCGTCAAGGCCCTCGCCTGACCCCCGCTGTCGCCGCCTGGCGGCACCGCCAATAGCGGTGTCGCCGCATGGAGACGTTTCAGGTTGTTGTTGAAAAAGGCTTTTATCGGCTGCCAGCAATCAATGTCGCCAATCGGCGACGTAAAATCCCGTCGATCGGGCGATTCGGCCGTGCCGGATCGCTTCTTGCCCTTTGCCGCCCCGTTTTGGTCATTTTATCTAATTGATTTTAAAGGTGTGTGTCGGATTTTGGCACGCGATTGGCAATAGGTAGGATGAGCAAGCGGAAACGGTTCAAACGGCTCGAACCGCATTCCGGTCGCCGAGGGGTCGAGATAACACTGCCCTGTGCCTTTTGGCCTCGCGGCGATCAACGTCTGCTCCAGCGATGTGTGACTTTAGGTTGCGATGAGACGGTACCGACAGCGTCAAGGAAGTGTACCGATAGGGCAAGGATGCCCCGGCAAGGATGCCGCCCCCGACGGGGGCCGAATAGCGCGACATCGCCCGGCAGAAGCCCGGGCGGTGACGCCAGACACGAAGCGGGGTGTTCTGCCACCCGCACGAGGATGACTAGCCCCTGGTGGCAAAGGGAGTCCCCGTGGCTTCGCGGGCCTCACGGCCCTGGGAAAGTCGGCCGATGGATGGGCCAGGCCAGCGATCGAGCGGCTTTCTCGACCCTTCAGTTCCCTGCGTATTGGGCCGGCTCTGCCGGCCCTTTTTTTTCATCGATGCGCCTCACGCTTTGCCTGAAGAGTCGGCGAGCGATGGCCAGTCAAGGCAACAATCGGCGAGAAGGCGGAGTTTAGGCGGTGTAACGGAGTCCTTTGAGCCGATTCTTGACGCCGGATCGGCGAGCGCAGGCAGTTTTCAGACACAGCGTAGGCCTCGACGCATGCAAGGTGGGCGGCCGATCTCTGGTATTCTCGGGCTTGAACGATGGACACTTCCTTCACTCTTCTCGGTAGAACGCTGGCCATGACCTCAGCCTTATCCCGTCGTTGGCGGCCGCGCTCGCTATTGCAGCTGGTGTTGCTCGCCTTCCTCATGGTGATGCTGCCGCTTGCCGTGCTGATGCTCCAGGCCGGCCAGGCCCTGTCCGAGCTCTCGCGTCTGGCCGACCAGAGTGCCCGCCAGGCGGTGGAGGAGACGCGGCGTGCCCGCACCCTCGGGGCCCTGGCCCTGGAACTCGAGCGTAGTGCCCGCCAGTATGCCGTGGTCGAGCAGGCGAGCCTGCTGAATATCTACGACGAGCGCCTGGCGGAGTTTCGCCGCCTGCTCGCCCGGCAGCGCGAGCTGCTGCCCGACGATCCGAACGTGAAGGCGCTCTCCGTCGAGCTGGACAGGCTCGCCGAGCTGCCCGGGCTGCCGCTGGAGGAGTTCGAGGACCGGCTCACCGACTTCCTGCCCTTCGCGGAACATACCGAGGCCATGCGCCATGCCACCAACCGACGCATCGACAACCGCCTCGACGTTATCCGAGCCCGGGCCGAGGGCGTGCAGACGCGGCTGTGGTGGCAGACCGCCGCGCTGGTCTCGGCCAGCCTGATACTGATGCTGCTGTTCACCCGGCTGATCATTCGCCCGGTGCACCAGCTCGAACGGCGTATCCTCGGCATCGGCAGCGGCGGCCAGGCGGCCAAGCGGGCCCCGGTCCAGGGCCCCGCCGAGCTGGTCAGCCTCGACGAGCGGCTCGACTGGCTGTCGTCGCGGCTCGAGGAACTGGAGGAACAGAAGCAACAGTTCCTGCGCCACATGTCGCATGAGCTCAAGACCCCGCTGGCCAGCGTGCGCGAGGGGTCGTCGCTGCTCGCCGACGGCGTGGCCGGCGAACTCTCCGACCACCAGCGCGAGATCCTCGAGCTGATCGACGCCAGCGGCAGCGAGCTCCAGCAACTCATCGAGCAACTGCTCGACTACAACCTGCTGCAGCACAACCGTCGCCTGGAGGTCGAGCGGCTGGACCTGGCCACCGTGGTCAAGGAAGTGCTGGCCAAGCATCGCCTGGCCCTGCAGCAGAAGGAGATGCGCGTGGACTGCTTCGATGGCCCCCTGGCCTGGCGGGCCGATCGGACCGCCACGGCGCGCATTCTCGACAACCTGATCTCCAACGCCATCGCCTACGGCGAGGACGCCGGCCAACTGGAGATCCGTGCCCGGGTGGAGCATGAGCGACTGATCGTGGAGGTCGCCAACAGCGGCGAGCCGATTCCCGAGGAGGATCGGCCGCGGCTGTTCGAGGCCTTCTACCAGGGACGGATACGGCGCAAGGGCGCCCTGAAGGGCTCCGGCATCGGTCTCTCGGTGGCCGCCGACTGCGCCCGCCTGCAGGAAGGCACCCTCGAACTGGTGGACGATCCCCGCCTGGCGGTCTGTTTCCGGCTGACCCTGCCGCGCCCGGCGCCGGCCATCGCGCACGATACAACGACACCCGTCCTGTCGGGTGTCCAGGAAAGGAACGATTGAAATGAACCTACGCCCGCTGATCCTCGGCCTGGCCTCGACCTGGCTGGTGGGCTGCCAGGGGTTCCCGGAGAACCTCCAGGGGCCCCGCGACAACCCCGGCTCCCAGACGCAGCTGAGCGCCGGCGCCTGCTTCTCGGAGCAGCCGAGCTTCGCCGATGACGCCTGTCTGCTGCATGACTGGGTGTCGCTGGGCCTGGCCTCCCAGCGGGGAAGTCGCGCCTGGCGCGAGGGCATGCTGCTGACCCTCGAGGGCGAAGGCGCCGAGCAGCGCCTGGGTCGTGCCGTGCTGCTGGCCTGGGGCGACGAGGCCCAGTGGGACGAGGCCTCCGAGCTGCTCAAGGCCGACCTGCATGCGGCGCCCGCCCGGCTGCAGCCGCTGCTGCGCTACTGGCTCAACGAGGTGGAGGGCCGGCGCAACCTGAGCCGCCGACTGGTCGAGGAACGCATGGAACGGGAGGCCCTGGCGGCGGAGAACGAGGCCCTAAGCGAGAAGCTGGATGCCCTCACCGCCATCGAGCGGAACATCAATTCGCGACAGCAGACCGAGTAACTCGGGAGAGACGACATGACCCCAACCGGACGCCCCAATGCCAATGGTGATCAAGGCGCTCACATCCTGCTGGTGGACGACGACCCCAGTCTGCTCAAGCTGCTGGGCATGCGGCTGCAGAGCCGTGGTTTTCGCGTGACCACCGCGGAGAACGGGCGCGAGGCCCTCAAGCGCCTCGAGGCCGCCCGGCCGGACCTGGTGCTTTCCGACATGCGCATGGACGAGATGGACGGCCTGGCGCTGTTCCAGGAGATCCAGCGCCGCTCGCCGGGCCTGCCGGTGATCATCCTCACCGCCCATGGCTCGATTCCCGATGCCGTCAGCGCCACCCGGCAGGGCGTGTTCGGCTTCTTGACCAAGCCGGTCGACCGTGACGAGCTGTTCGTCACCATCGACGAGGCCCTGGCCCAGACCACCACCGCCAACGGCGAGGGCGATGATGCCTGGCGCTCGGCCATCATCACCCGCAGCCCCGAGATGGAACGTATCCTCGAGCAGGCCCGCATGGTGGCGAGCTCGGACGTCAGCGTGCTGGTCACCGGCCCCTCGGGGTCCGGCAAGGAGTTGCTGGCCGGCGCCATCCACAAGGCCAGCAGCCGCGCCGACAAGCCGTTCGTCGCCATCAACTGCGGCGCGCTGCCGGAGCAGCTGCTCGAGAGCGAGCTGTTCGGCCACTCCAGGGGGGCCTTCACCGGCGCGGTGAGCGAACACCGAGGGCTCTTCCAGGCCGCCGACGGCGGCACCCTGTTCCTCGACGAGATCGGCGACATGCCGCTGCCGCTGCAGGTCAAGCTGCTGCGGGCGCTGCAGGAGCGCCAGATCCGCCCGCTGGGCTCGACCGTCTCGGTGCCCATCGACGTGCGGCTGATCTCGGCCACCCATCGCGACCTGGGCCAGGCCATGCACGATGGCGATTTCCGCGAGGACCTCTTCTACCGGCTCAACGTGGTCAACCTGAAGCTGCCGCCGCTCAAGGAGCGCGCCGAGGACGTGCCGCTGCTGGCCAAGTACCTGGTGGTACAGGCGGCGGCCCGCCACAAGCCCTTCGTCAAGGGCTTCTCCCGGGAGGCCCTGAACCTGCTGGCCTCCAGCTCCTGGCCGGGCAACGTGCGCCAGCTGGTCAACGTGGTGGAGCAGTGCGTGGCGCTGACCAGCTCGGCGATGATTCCCGAGGCGCTGGTGGCCCAGGCCCTGGTGGCCGAGGAGAACGCCCTGCCGACCTTCAACGACGCCCGGGCCGGCTTCGAGCGCAGCTACCTGGTCAAGGTGCTCAAGATCACCGAGGGCAACGTGACCCAGGCGGCGCGCATCGCCGGGCGCAACCGCACCGACTTCTACAAGCTGCTGGCCCGCCACGAGCTCGAGCCCTCGTCCTTCAAGCCCGGAGCGGCCCACAGCGAGGCGTCATGAGGTGAGCGGGCGCCGTCAGTCGGCGGCGTCCTCCCCGGGCAACACCTCCAGGGCCAGCCGGCCCTCGCCGAGGCGCGCCTCCAGGCGCTCCCCGGGCGCGGTGTCCGCCGCCCGGCGGATCACCCGTCCCGCATCGTTCTCGAGGATCGCATAGCCCCGGCCGAGCACCGCCAGGGGGCTGACCGCCTGCAGCTCCCGGGCCAGGGCGGTCAGCCGCTCGCGGTGGCGGGAAAGCTCCCGGGGCATGGCCTGGTGCAGTCGCTGGTGGGCCAGCGCCAGGCGCCGCTCGGCCTGGGCCACCAGGGCCGTCGGCGAGCGCAGCGCCAGTCGCTGGCGCAGCTGGTGCTCGCGCTGCCGGGCCGTCTCGAGCCGGGCGCCCATGGCCCGCGCCAGGCGGCCCTCCAGCTGCTCCAGCTGGCGTCGCCGATAGCCCAGCACCTCGCCGGGATGGCGCAGCCGTGCCCGCAGGTGATCCAGCCGCTGGGCCTCGGTGTCGAGCCGCGCCCGCGCGGCGCGCACCAGGCGCGCCTCCAGCATGCGCAGCCGGGCGAGCAACTCGGCGCGGTCCGGCACCAGCTGCTCCGCCGCCGCCGAGGGCGTGGGGGCCCGCCGGTCGGCGGCGAAGTCGGCCAGGGTGACATCCACCTCGTGACCCACCGCCGACATCACCGGCAGCCGCGAGTGGAAGAGCGCCCGCGCCAGGTGCTCGTCGTTGAAGGCCCACAGGTCCTCCAGGCTCCCCCCGCCGCGCGTGATCAGGATGGCATCGCGCTCCGGATCCAGCGCCGCCTGGCGATTGAGCAGGCCCAGCGCCGCGATCATCGCCGGCGCCGCCTCGCGGCCCTGCACCGGCACCGGGATCAGCGTAACCTGGGCCAGCGGCCAGCGCGCCGCCAGCACCGCCAGCACGTCGCGGATCGCCGCCCCGCTGGGCGAGGTGAGCACCAGCAGGTGGCGCGGGGGGTAGGGCAGCGGCCGGGCGTTGGCGAACACCCCCTCGGCGTCGAGCTTGGCCTTGAGCCGCTCGAAGGCTGCCAGCAGCTCGCCTTCGCCCACCGCCTGCACCGCCTCGGCGATCAGCTGGTAGTCGCCGCGCGGCTCGAACAGCGACACCCGGCCGCGCACCTTGACGTGATCGCCGTCGCGCATCGGCGCGGCGATGAAGCGCGCGCGATTGCGGAACAGCGCGCAGCGCAGCTGGGCCCGCTCGTCCTTGAGGGTGAAGTAGACATGGCCCGACGCCGGCCGCGAGACCCCGGACAGCTCGCCCTCCACCCAGACGTCGCCGACGTCCTGCTCCAGCGCCTGGCGGGCGCGGCGGTTGAGCTCGCTGACGGAAAGGGCGGGGCTGTCGTCGGTCAGCATGGGGAGTCCTAGTCTGGGCTGTGCGGCGCCTCGTACTGTAGCGGACCCTCGTGCGTGAGACTACGCCGGTCGAGGTGCGGCATCATCAGGTAGTTCTATCAGGGCCCATGGCAACTACGGTTGGCTGTCTCCCGAATCATCGCCTTCAACGCCGAGGTGGCCGCCGACAGCGGGTCGCGTCGGCGCATCACTATGCCCAGCTCGCGCCGTATGGTCGGTGCGACCAGTGGCCGCTGTTCGATTCCATCGGTGGCGATCTGGCGGAAACTCAGCGAGGGCAGCACGCCGATGCCCAGCCCCGCCGCCACCATCCGACCCACCGTGGCGATCTGATTGACGTCGCAGAGGATGTCCAGCGGCTGGCCGACCTCCTCCATGATCCGATCTATGTCCTGGCGTACGCTGGACAGCCGGTTGAGCCCGATAAAGGGAAAGCCGGCCAACTGCTCCCACCTCACGCTGGGCTGCCCGAGCATGGGATGCTCCAGCGGGCAGATCATCACGTAGCGGTCGACCACCAGGGGCTCGAACACCAGGTCTTCCGATGCTAGCGGCGGCACCGAGAATCCCAGGTCGGCCCGCCCCTCACGGACCTGCTGGTTGACTTCGTCGGCTAGAACATCATGCAGGCTCAGGTTGATCCGTGGGTAGCGTTCGCGAAAGTCGGCGATGATGCCGGGCAGTAGTCCCGCCGCCAAGGTAGGCAGGGCGGCCAGGGTGATCTTGCCGCGCTGCTTGGAGAACAGCTCGTTGAGGTCCGCGAACGCTTCCTCCCAGTCGTTCAGCAAGCGCAGCGCCACCGGCAGGAAGGCCTCACCTTCCGGCGTCAGCGATAGCTGGCGAGTAGTTCGTGCGAACAGCGGCCCGCCTACCGTCTCCTCAAGCTTGCGAATAGCGATGGACAGCGCTGGCTGCGACAGGTGCACACGCTCGCTGGCTTCGGCCAGGCTTCGTGACCGTGCCACGGCGACGAAGGCCTTGAGTTGCTTGATGCTGGGATTCATTTAAAAAGTTTAAGAGAGATTAAAAACATTTCAATATACAAAATAAAAGAGCGGAGTGAAGCTGCCAAGTGAGGGGGCATCCTCGGGTACCCACCCACAATTCACAACAACAATGGCCCGCCATGCGGGCCATGGAGCCGCTACCATGCACAAGTCGTTCATCTCTGCCCTGGCCGCGGGTATCACCCTGCTCGGCACCGTCGCGACCAGCCATGCCGAAGAGCGTCTGTTGATCGGCTCGACCTCGAGCTCCTCGAGCCATTACAGCTATTTCGTTGCCGTCAACCAGATCATCAACAACCAGGTCGAGGATGTCAGCTCTTCGGTCGCCGAGACCGGAGCCACGGTGGACAACCTGCGCCGACTTAGACGCGATCAGATCGATCTGGGGCTGGTGACTACCAATACCGGCTATCACGCCTATCAGGGCCTCAACGATTTCGATGGTCGTCCCGTCGACAGTCGGTTGCTGTGGGTCTATACGGTGGCACCGCAGAACGTGGTGATGCGCGCCGACGCGGGTGTGACATCGCTGGACGCGCTCGAGGGCGTACGCCTCAATCCCGGCATCACCGGCTCGGCCACCGAGAGCACCACCGAAGCGGTCATGCAGACCCTGGGCATCGCGCCGGACTATGTACGTGGCTCCACCACCGATGTGGTCGATTCGATCAAGGACGGACGCATTGCCGGCTATGTCAAATCCGGCGTCGGCGAGCGTCTGGATGGCTCGACCATGGACATCGCCACCTTCACCCCGATCGAGATCCTGTCGCTCAGCGAGCAGCAGGCGGCAACGCTGCAGGAAAGAATGCCGGATGTCGCCGTCGTCGAGATTCCCGAAGGGGCCGCAGAGGGTGCTCCCGCCTACCGCACTTGGGCCTTTGGCGTCGCCGTGCACGCCAAGCCCGGCCTCGACGAGGAGACCGCCTACCAGATCGTCAAGGCCATCATGGAAACTCCCGAGCCTCAGGCCAATGCCTTCTCTGCGGTGAAAGGGGCTGACATGGCCAAGATGACCCTCGAGGTGGGCAGTGTCCCGCTGCATGCCGGGGCGGCGCGCTATTTCGGGGAGCAGGGTTACGAGATTCCCGAGGCCTTGCAGCCGGCCCAGTAACGCACGCCGAGAGGAGAAACGCATGCGTGAACATCTGACCAAGGGGCTGGCCCTGGCGTTGGGAGGCTTGATCCTCTATACGTCGGCCACCGGGCCCTTCGAGAGCTTAGTCCAGCGCGGGATCTTCCTCGCCCTGGTTCTGCTGCTGGGGCTGACGGTCTATCCCCTGGCGGCCGGCACTCGCTGGCGGCCGCTGGGCCTGGCCGTGGATCTGTGCCTGGCCGTGGGGGCGATCGCGGCTTGCGGCTATGTGGTGTTGAACCATCAGCGCATCCTCGTCGAGCTGCCCTGGGCCACACCTCGGGACATGCTGATGACCGGTGTCCTGCTGGTGGCGATCCTGGAACTGTCACGGCGTGCCATCGGCGCCATCTTTCCGCTGCTGGTCATTGCCGGCCTGGCCTATGCCTACTTCGGGGCTCTGATCCCCGGCAGCCTGGGGCACCGCGGCTTCGACCTGGCCTTCATCACCGAGACGATCTATCTCGGTGACCTGGGAGTGTGGGGCATGCTGGTCGGGGTGGCCGCCACCACCATTGCCGCCTTCGTGATGTTCGGCTGCCTGTTGCTGCACACCGGTGGGGGACAGACCTTCATGGACCTGGCGCTGCGCATCAGCGGGCGCTCGCCGGGCGGTGCCGCCAAGGTGGCCACCGTGGCCTCGGGCCTGTTCGGCATGGTCAGCGGCAGCGCCGTGGCCAATGTCGCCACCACCGGCAACTTCACCATTCCCATGATGAAGCGTCTGGACTATCCGCGCCCCTTCGCTGCCGGCGTCGAGGCAGTGGCGTCCACTGGTGGACAGGTCGCGCCGCCGATCCTCGGTGCGGCGGCCTTCATCATGGCCGAGATCCTCGGCGAGAGTTATGTACGCATCGCCCTGGCAGCCTTGTTGCCGGCCATCCTCTTCTATCTGGGCGTGTTCGTGACGATCCAGCTGGTGGCCCGGCGTCGCGGCCTGCGCGTTGTGCCGGACGACGAGCTGCCTGTATGGCGTGACATCCTGCGTGCCGAGCGCCTGGTGCCGATCCTGGCCGCCCTCGGCGGGCTCTTCTATGGCGTACTCAGCGGCCGGTCGATCCAGACCTCGGCCTTCTTCGGCATCCTGATGACCTTCCTCTCCTTCACCCTGTTCGCCGTGCTGGCCGGGAAAGCGTGGCGCGATATCCTCGCCAAGCTGCTCGCCGGCCTGATGGATGCCGGCAAGGGCATGGTCATCATCGGTGTGCTGCTGGCCGGCGCCCAGATCCTGGTGGCGATGATCGGCATGACCGGCATCGGCGTGACGCTTGCCAGCCTGATCGTCGATCTCGGCGGCCAGTCGTTGTTCCTGGTGGCGGCGATCGTCGGAGGCGTGTGTCTGATCCTGGGCATGGGCATTCCCACCACGGCGGCCTATGTCCTGGTGGCCTCGGTGTTGGCGCCAGCGTTGACCGACATCGGTGTCGAGCCGCTGATCGCCCACCTGTTCGTGTTCTATTTCGCCACCCTGTCGGTGATCACGCCACCGGTGTGCGTGGCGGTGTTCGTCGCCTCGGGGATCGCCCAGACCAACTGGTTGCCGGCGGCGGGTGAGGCCGTGCGGCTTGCTGCGGTGATCTATGTGATCCCCTTCCTGTTGCTGATCTATCCGTCGCTGGCGGGCTTCGGCAGCTGGCTCGACATCGCCCTGGCCGCCTGTCAGGGAGTGGCGTTCGTTCTGGCGTTCGCCGCCTTGATGTCACGGGCGTCCATCACCGGGAGGCGAATCCTGGACGCCGCCGGCTTGCTGTTGGTTGTCGGCCTGGCCTTGACACCGGGATGGCTGACGACCTTCTCCGCCCTGCTGTTCCTGGGAGGGCTGTATGGCCGGCGCCTGATGCTGTCCCGGCGAGACACCGCCGGCGATGGCCTCGTCTCGAATCACGTGTCAGCCGAGGAGAGTCGCTCATGACCTTTCTGATAGGCAGCGGGGCCGGTTTCTCCGGTGACCGCACCGATGCGGCGATCCCGGTGGTCGCCGAACTGATCCGTCGCGGACAGCCCTCCGCCCTGGTCTTCGAGACACTGGGTGAGCGAACCCTCGCCGCGGCGCATCGTGTCATGCGCGACGATCCGGATGCCGGCTATGAGCCGCTGTTGGGCGAGTTATTGTCGCCCGTGCTGCGGGATTGTCTCGACCACGGCATCGCCATCCTCGGCAACTTCGGCGCCGCCAATCCGGCGGGGGCCTGTGACGTGGTCGCGCGACTCGCCGAGCAGGCGGGATATCCTGCGGCGCGGGTCGGCCGGGTGCATGGTGATGATATCCGCGCTCGTCTCGATGGTCTCGATCTCTCCCCCTGGGAGGCCGAGACGCGCGCGTTGCCCCGTGACCAGGCGCTGATTTCGGCCAACGTCTATCTGGGGGCCTCTCCCATGGTACAGGCCCTGGAGCTCGGTGCAGAGGTGGTGGTGACGGGACGGGTCGCCGATCCCGCCCTGTTCCTGGCGCCGTTGATGCATCACTTCGGCTGGGCCTGGAATGACTGGGACCGCCTGGCCGCCGGCATGATGGCAGGCCACCTTGGGGAGTGCGGTGCCCAGGTCTGTGGCGGCTATTTCGCCGATCCCGGCGTCAAGGCGGTGCCCGGTCTGGCGACGCTGGGCTATCCGATCATCGAAGTGGAAGCCGATGGTCGCCTGGTGGTGACCAAGCCACCGGGGACCGGCGGTTGCGTGACCGAACAGACAGTCAAGGAGCAGTTGCTCTATGAGGTACATGATCCGGCCAATTACCTGACACCCGACGTGGTGGTGGACCTCAGCCACGTCAGCGTGCGGCTCCTCGGGACCGATCGTGTCGAGATCAGCGGCATTCGGGGCAAGCCAGCGCCTGAGCGACTCAAGACCACTGTGTGCTACGAAGGGGGCTGGCAGGGCGAGGCCGAGATCTCGTACGCCGGGCCCAACGCCCTGGCGCGGGCTCACCTGGCGGCGGATGTTCTGCGTGAACGCCTGGCGTTTCGTGCCCCACCCGAGCTGCGCAAGCGCCTGGACATCGTGGGCCATGCCAGCGTGTTCGATGATGACGATGGCGAGATGCAACGCCGGCTGCCGGCGGCTGCCGACGGCGACTACCGTCTGAGGCTCGCCGTCGAGCACGCCGAGCGCGCGTGGGTCGAGCGGGCTGCCCAGGAGTTGCTTGCCCTCTATTGTGCCGGCCCTGCCGGCGGTGGCGGGGTACGCCGCCAGTTCCAGCGCCGCGTGTGTACGGCGTCCTATCTGGTCAAGCGCACCGACGTCGAGGCCTTCGCCACCCTGCTTGAGGAAAGCCACCATGCACCACTCGCCAGTTGATCATCCCGTCGATTCCCAAGTCGTCCCGCTGCACCGCCTGGCCCACGCCCGGGCCGGCGACAAGGGGGACCGGCTCAACCTGGCGTTGTTCGCCTATGAGCCACATCACTACGAGACGCTCCTGGCGCAAGTGACCGAAGAGCGGGTGCTGGCCCTGTTCGCCCATCGTGGTGCCAGTCGTGTGCGCCGTTATCCTATGCCTCGCTTGGGGGGCATGAACCTGGTGATCGATGATGTGCTGCAGGGGGGCGTCAACGGCGCCCTGAACCTGGACGGTCATGGCAAGACGCTGTCCTTTCTGCTGTTGGGCATGGAGGTGGCGGTCGGCATTAACGACAGTGAAGTGTCGTAGGATGTGAGGACTCGGTCTGGAGACTGTACAGAAAGGGCGTCTGTTCCTGCTCGAGCTGAGCAAGCCCTTACAGGGAATCCCTATGCCCTCAGGCGCCGGCAGGCGCCCAGCAGCACCGGCATCAGCAGGATCAGCACCGTGATGCGCAGCAGGTGGTGCGAGGTGACGAAGGCCGGGTCGATGCCCAGCGACAGCGCGACCAGGCTCAGCTCGGGCGCCCCGCCCGGCATGTAGGCGAGCAGCGCCGCCGGCAGCGACACCCCCGTCGCGGCGTGGATGGCCCAGGCGGCGAGGATGGCGATCGCCAGCAGGCCCAGCGCCTGGAGCCCGGCCATCACCAGGGTATGGCCGACCCGGGCCAGCGAGGTCCCCGTGAAGCGCACCCCCACCGAGACGCCGATGATCACCTGGGCCAGGGCGATCAGCGTCGGCGGGATGGCGGCGTGGGTCAGCCCGGTCAGGTGCAGCCCCGCCGAGACCAGCGCCGGGCCGAACAGCAGGGCGTTGGGCAGGCGCAGCCGGCGCCCCAGCCAGGCGCCCAGCACGCCGGCGCCGGCCAGCCAGGCCGCATCCCCCGGCGCGGGCAGCCACAGCCACTGGGCCAGGTCCATGCCGCTGGGCTGCAGGCTGACGTGGCCGATGCCGTCGAGCACCGGCGGGATGGCCACCAGCAGCACCAGGATGCGCACCGCATGGGTCATGCCGACCACCCGCAGGTCCGCTCCCGAGTCCAGCGCCATGCCGGTGACCGCCGACACGCCGCCGGGCACCCCGGCATAGAGGGCGGTATCCAGCGAGTGGCCGGCGACCCGCCGCGAGAACCATACCGAGAAGGCCATCATCAGTGCCGTGGTCAGCAGCATCGCGCTCAGGCTGGCGGCCCACAGCGGCAGGTCGCCGGACATCTCCGGGGTGAAGGCCGCGCCGAGCATCACGCCGATCACCACCAGCACGCCCTTGCGGCCCCGACCCGGCGAACGCAGCCGGGCGCCGGCGAGGCTCGCCAGGGTGGTGGCGAACATGGCCCCGAGCAGCCAGGGCAGCGGCACGTCGAGCCAGTAGGCGAGGCCCCCGCCGGCCAGCCCCAGGGTCAGGGTCGGCAGGAAGTGGCCCAGGGCGGCGAGGCGGGCGGTCAGGGTGGCGTGCACGCGGTCGTGACCTCCTGTCGGGTGACCGGGCCGGCGCAGAGGCGGCAGGCCCGGGGAAGGGGCTCAGTGGTGCCCGGTATTCTCGCGCGGCGTGCGGCGCGATAACAGTCTCGGCAGCAGCCAGGGCAGCACCAGCAGCGCGGCGGCGGCAATCCACAGCCCCAGCGAGATGCCGGACTGCCAGAGGATGCCGACGTCGCCGCCGCTGATCGACAGCGCCCGGCGCAGATTCTGCTCCATCAGCCCGCCCAGCACGTAGCCGAGGATCACCGGGGCCAGCGAGAAGCCCAGCTTGCGCAGCAGGTAGCCGAATACGCCGATGATCAGCATCAGGTAGATGGCGGTCAGGTCGGAGTGCAGCTGGTAGACGCCGACGAAGGCCAGGATGGCGATGGCCGGCACCAGCACCCAGCGCGGAATCGTCAGCACCCGGGCGAACACGCCGGCCAGCGGCAGGTTCAAGGCCAGCAGCACGATATTACCGATATACAGCGAGGCGATCAGCCCGCCGGCCACCTCGGGGCGCTCGGTGAACATCATCGGACCCGGGGTGATGTTGTAGAGCATCAGCGCGCCGAGCAGCACGGCGGTGGTGCCGGAGCCGGGAATGCCCAGCGTCAGCATCGGCACGAAGGAGCCCGCCGCCGAGGCATTGTTGGCCGCCTCCGGGGCCGCCAGGCCGCGCATGTCGCCCTTGCCGAAGGTGCCTTCCTTGTCGGAGAGGCGCTTCTCGGTGGTGTAGGACACCGCGCCGGCCACCGAGGCGCCGGTGCCCGGCAGCACGCCGATGATGAAGCCGAGCAGCCCCGAGCGGCCCATGGCGCCCTTGCAGTACATCACTTCCTTGAGGCTGACGAATACGCGACCCAGGGGCGGCATCTCGTCGTTGGCGTCGCGACGGTGGGCGTGCTCGAGCATCAGCAGGATCTCGCTGATCGCGAACAGGCCGATGATCATCACCACGAAGTCGACGCCGTCATAGAGCTCCGGCATGCCGAAGGTGAAGCGCATCACGCCGGTGCCGGAGTCGACGCCCACGGTGGCGATCAGCACGCCCAGCACCGCGCCGATGGCGGTCTTGATCGGGTCCTTGCCCATCATCACCGACATCGACGAGAAGGCGAACACCATCAGCGCGAAGAACTCGGCGGGGCCGAACATCACCGCCACCTCGGCGAGCAGCGGCGCGAACAGCGTCAGGCCGAGGATGGCGATGGTGGCGCCGACGAACGAGCTCACCGCGGAGAGGCCCAGCGCCGGGCCGGCCAGGCCCTTCTTGGCCAGCGGATGGCCGTCCAGGGTGGTCATCACCGCGCCGGCGTCGCCGGGCACGTTGAGCAGGATGCTCGACATCCGGCCGCCGTACTCGGCGCCGGTATAGATGCCGGCCAGCAGGATCAGCGCCGACTCGGCGGGCAGGCCCAGGGTGTAGGCCAGCGGCATCAGGATGGCGATGCCGTTGATCGGCCCGATGCCCGGCAGCGCCCCGAACAGCGTGCCGAGCAGGGCGCCGAGGAAGGCCAGCCCCAGGTTCAGCGGGCTCAGCGCGACGCCGAAGCCCTCGATCAGGAAATCAAACATGGTGGCGCTCCTCTAGATGACGTCGGCCAGCCAGGTGCCGGTGGGCAGGGCGATGCCCAGCGCCTCGGTGAACAGGAAATAGCTGCCCGTGGCCATCAGCGCACCGGTGAGCAGTGCCTTGGGCCAGCTGGCGTCGAACAGCCGGGCCAGGGTTGCCACCACCAGGAAGGAGGCCGGCACGAAGCCCAGGCGAGTGAAGAGCAGCGCATAGGCCAGCAGCAGGCCGAGCACCACTAGCAGCCTCAGCGCCAGGGCGGGGTGCGGCCAGTGGCCGTCCTCGCCGGGCTTGAAGACCAGCACCAGTGCCAGGCCGGCGAGCAGGGCCGCCAGTCCCAGCGGGAAGGCTTTCGGCCCCACGGGCTCGTAGCTGAAAGGGACTTCCAGTTGAAGGGACTGGACGGCGATGAACGCCGCCAGACCGATCAGGGCAAGCCCCAGCAGTCGGTCGGCGGCGATCCTCATTTCAGACCCACTTCTTCGGCCAGTGACTTGAAGTCGGCGACCTGATCCTTCACGTAGGCGTCGAAGTCGTCACCGAAGCGCGACATGGCGAACAGGCCGCGGGCCTCGCGCAGCTCGGCGAACTCGGGGTCCTCGGCGAGGGCCTGCATGCGCTCCACCCAGGCGTCGTAGGCCGCGTCACTGACCGCCGGGCCCATGTAGTAGCCGCGCCAGATCGGCCACTGGACGTCGTAGCCCTGCTCGGCGGCGGTGGGGATCTCGGCGTAGGGCCCGCCCATGCGCTCCTCGGAGAGGGCGGCCAGCACGCGGATCTTGCCGCTCTCCAGCTGGGACTTGAGCTCGGAGAGGTCGCCGGTGAACACCTGGATATGGTCGCCGAGCAGCGCGGCCAGCGCCTCGCCGCCGCCCTCGAAGGCCACGTAGCGCAGCCGGCGCGGGTCGATGTCGCCGGCCTTGGCGGTCAGCGCGGCCTTCATCCAGTCCTGGCTGCCCACCGTGCCGCCGGCGCCGAAGGCGATCTCGCCGGGGGCGTCCTTCAGGTCGGCCATCAGCTCGTCGAGGGTCTGCCAGGGGGCGTCGGCGCTGACCACGATGGCGCCGTAGTCGACGCCCAGGGCGCCCAGCCAGCGCACCTCGTCGGCGTCGTACTGGCCGAACTTGCCGAGCGCCAGGTTGACCGCCGCGCCGGTGCTGGCGGCGACGATCAGGTTCTCGTCGTCGCTGCGCACGCCGTTGACGTGGTTGTAGGCCACGGCGCCGATGCCGCCGGGCATGTAGGTCACCATCATCGGCGCGTCGATGCGCCCGGTCTCCTGCAGGCCGTTGGCCGCCAGGCGGCAGGTCAGGTCGTAGCCGCCGCCGGGCTTGGCGGGGGCGATGCACTCGGTGTCGCCGGCGGCCTGGGCCTGGCCGGCGAACAGGGCGCCGCCGAGCAGGGCGATGCCGGAGGCGTGGCGGATGGCCGTGTTGATCTTCATGACGAACTCCTGTTCTCTTGTTATGTGGGGCGGGCAAGGGCCACGCCCGCCATCGCGTGATGGCCAGGGCGATGCTAGGGCCGCCACCTGTCATCAACCTGTCACCTTCCCGGTCACTCCCTGAGACATTGGTCGTATGCGCCTGCTGGTCATCGAGGACGATGCGCTGATCGCCCGCTCCCTGGAGCAGGCGCTGTCCCCGCTGGGCAATACCGTCGAGGTGTTCACCACCCATGGCGAGGGCGCGGCCGCGCTGCGCCACGACCGCTTCGACCTGGTGCTGCTCGACCTCGGGCTGCCCGATGGCGATGGCCTCGAGCTGCTGGCCGCGCTGCGCGACCGCGGCGACACCACCCCGGTGCTGATCCTCACCGCCCGGGACGCCGTCGACGACCGGGTCAGCGGCCTCGACCACGGCGCCGACGACTACCTGGCCAAGCCGTTCTCACTCGCCGAGCTGGAGGCCCGGGTGCGGGCCCTGCTGCGGCGCAGCCAGCAGCGCAGCGACAACCGCCTGCGCTACGGGCGACTGGCCTTCGACCCGGCGACGGGCACCGCGAGCCTGGACGACACCCCGCTGGCGCTGCCGCGCCGCGAGCTGCTGCTGCTCGAGGGTCTGCTGCTGCACGCCGGCAGCATCGCCCCGCGGGAGGTCCTCGAGCGGCGCCTGTTCGGCTTCGACGAGGTGGGCTCCAATGCCCTGGAGGTCTATGTCAGCCGGCTGCGCAAGCGGCTGTCGGGCACGGGCCTGCAGATCCGCACCTTCCGCGGGCTGGGCTACCGGCTGGAGGACGCCGCCGCGTGATCGAGGTGACCGGCTCGCTCAAGCGCCGCCTGGCGGTGTGGCTGCTGGTCACCGTGACCGGGCTGGGGGCGCTGCTGATGGTCGAGGCCTGGATGAGCACCCGCCGGGCCGCCGAGCGGGCCTTCGACAGCCAGCTCGAGGCCGCCGCCCTGACCATCGCCGAGGCCGTGCAGTGGCAGCAGGGCGAGCCGCTGGTGGAGGTGCCGGCGGCGGCGCTGCAGATCCTCGCCACCCGGCACCAGGAGCGGGTCTTCTACGCCGTGCTCGACGCCGACGGCGAGGCGGTGTCCACCAACCTGCCCTTCGTCATCGAGCCGGCCTGGCGCGAGCGGGTAGCCAGCGCGCCCATGGCGCTCACCGCCCGCCTCGACGGCGCCGCCTGGCGGCTCTACGGCCGCGAGTACGACTCGGCGGGCTGGGTCTCCCAGGAGCCGGTGCAGGTCTGGGTGGGCCATACCCGGGGCGGGCGGGTGGCGCTGGCCGACGAGCTCTTCGAGCGCACCCTGAGCCGCTTCCTGGCCATGGTGCTGCTGGCCGGGGTGCTGATGGCCATGGCCCTGCGCGTGGCCCTGGGCCCGATGCGCCGGCTGCGCCGCCAGCTGCGCCACCGCGACGCCGACGACATGCGCCCGCTGGATGCCCGGGTGCCCGAGGAGATGCGCGAGCTGGCCCAGACCCTCGACCACCTGTTCGCCCGCCAGCGCCAGAGCCGCGAGGCGCTGCTGCGCTTCACCGCCGACGCCAGCCACCAGCTCAAGACGCCGCTGGCCGGGCTGCAGAGCACCAGCGAGCTGGCGTTGCAGAGCGAGGACCCGGCGGACTGGCAGGCGGCCCTGACGGCGGTGCACGAGGGGGCCGGGCGCACCAGCCGCCTGGCCGGCCAGCTGCTGAGCCTGGCCCGCCTGCGCCATATCGGCGAGGCCGGCGAGGTCGACCCCGTGGATCTCGTCGCCGTGCTGCGCGAGACCGCGCTCGACTGGGCCGGGCGCGAGGTGGCGCGCCACCACGACCTGGGCCTCGCCGAGCTGCCCGCCGGCCCGCTGTGGGTGCGCGCCGAGGGCTGGGCGATCCGCGAACTGCTCGGCAACCTGATCGACAACGCCCTGCGCTACACGCCGCCGGGCAGCGTGATCACCCTGGGCGTGGCGGCCCACGGCGATGCGGCGGTGCTGTTCGTCGAGGACGACGGCCCGGGCGTGCCCGCCGCGGCCCGCGAGCGGCTGATGCAGCCCTTCGAGCGCGGCGGGCGCCAGGACACCGACGGCTCCGGGCTGGGGCTGGCGATCGTCGACTCGATCGCCCGGCGGCTCGGCGGGCGGCTGGTGCTGGGCGGGCGCGAGCCCCATGGCCTGGTGGTGACGCTGCACCTGGCCCTGTGCGAGGGGAGGGACGCGCCATGATCGCCGCCCGAGCCTGTCTCGCCCGCCGCCTGGCGGGGCTGGTGGCCCTGGGGCTGGCGCTGGCGATGGTCCCGGGCGGCCCGGCCCGCGCCCAGACGACGCCGCTGGTGGTGGAGGCGGCGCTGGACCGCGAGGTGGTGGCGCCGCTGCTGGCCGCCTTCCGCGCCGCCCATCCCGAGATCGAGCTGGACTTCCGCGACCGCTCGACCCTGGAGGTCGATGCCCGCGTCGCCGCCGGCGAACCGGCCCCGGACGTGGTGATCAGCTCGGCGATGCCCTGGCAGATGGCCCGGGTCAACGAGGGCTACGCGCGGCGCCTGGACACCCCGGCGGCGCGGCGCTGGCCGGCCTGGGCCAAGTGGCGCGACGAGGTATTCGGCTTCACCTTCGAGCCCATCGTCATGGCCTACCGGCTCGACCTGTCGCGGCACATGGTGCCGCCCCAGACCCACGCCGACCTGCACCGCTTGCTGACCACCGAGCCGGCGCGGCTGGCGGGGCGGGTGACCACCTACTCACCGCTGGAGAGCGGCGTCGGCTACACCCTGTTCCAGCAGGACGCCCGCTACACGCCGCGCTTCTGGGACCTGGTGGCCGGCATGGGCCGGGTCGACGCCCGCCTCGAGGGCAGCACCCGGGCCATGCTCGAGGGGCTGAGCGAGGGCCGCTACTGGCTCGGCTACAACCTGCTGGGCTCCTACGCCATGGTCTGGGCCCAGGACCACCCCGAGGTGATCGTGCAGGTGCCCCAGGACTACTCGCTGGTGATGATGCGCATGGCGTTCATCCACCGCGACGCGCCGCATCCCCAGGCCGCCGAGGCCTTCGTCGACTTCCTGCTCGGCCGCGAGGGCCAGCGGGTGCTGGCCGGCGAGACCCCGCTGTTCAGCGTGCGCCCGGATATCGTCGGGCCCTACACGGCGGCGCGGCTGCGCGACCAGGTGGGCGAGCGGCTCTACCCGATTCCGCTCAATGCCTCGCTGCTGGCCTTCGTCGATCCCCAGCGCCGCGAGGCCTTCCTGGCCCGCTGGCGCCGCGAGTTCCGCCGCGACGACTGAGCGCGGCGAGGGCCGCCATGGTTGTCGTCGGCGCCACGCCGCGCGGCGCCCCGCCCCTCGTCACGCCGGCTCCGCTCCCCGGTCGCCCGGTCTCGGCACGGCCCGAGGTGAGGCGTCACGTCGCGGCGCCACCGTGACGCCTGCGGTAATGGCGCTCGACCCGCGCCCGGTTGCCACACACCTCGGTGCGGCACCAGCGGCGTCGACGGGCCTTGGACTGGTCGAGGAACAGCCAGCTGCAGCGAGCGCATTCCTTGAGCCGCGAGAGGCGGCCGTCGTGAAGCAGTGACAGGGCGGCGAGGGCGAGTCGCTCGGGCAGCCGCGGGGCGGCCAGCGCCAGCGTGTCCGGCGCGGCGAGCCGGCTGACGGCGAGGGCCGCGGCCAGGTCGCCGCGTACCGCCTCCCAGGCCAGGGCGTCGGCCTCCCCCCGGGCGATCGAGGCGAAGAGGGCATGCAGGCGCTCGCGCAAGGCGAGCGCCGCCGCCAGTTCCCGGGCGGTACTGGCCGGTGCCCCGTGCGAGGAGATCAGGCCCCGGGCCAGGGCCCAGTCGTCCAGCGCCCGGGCATCCACCAGCCGCTCCTGGGTGCGCGTCTTGCCGCTATCCCCGACGGTGTTGAGGAAGTCGAGGCAGGGATCGCCGGCGATGAAGTCGTGGTCGGTCCAGGGGTGTCGGTCCATGAGCGTGCGGTGCCGGGTGAGGAGATGTCTCGACAGCATAATGCATGAAGTGCTCTTTACAAGTTAGCCTGCCGGGTCTTTACTGGCTAATGCCTGAAATTGATCAAGGGGGTTAGTCGGATGGCGGCATCACGCTCGGGGTTCCAGTTCGAGGGGCAGTTCGTGCATACCGAGGTGGTGGGCGAGGGCCCGCCGCTGGTGGCGATCCATGGCACGCCATTCTCGTCGCGGGTGTGGCGGCACCTGGTACCGCATCTCCGGCATCGACGGCGGGTCCACCTCTTCGACCTGCTGGGCTACGGACGCTCGGCGAAGCGGGCCGGGCAGGACGTCTCGCTGGGCGTGCAGAACCGCCTGTTGGCGGCGCTGTTCGCGCACTGGCGGCTCGAGGCGCCGGACGTGCTGGCCCATGACTTCGGGGGCACCACGGCGTTGCGCGCCCACTTGCTCGATGGCCTGGACTATCGCCGCCTGACCCTGGTGGACCCGGTCGTGCTGTCGCCCTGGGGCTCGCCCTTCGTCCAGCATGTCCGTCGCCACGAGGAGGCCTTCCGCGGCCTGCCGGCCTATCTCCACGAGGCGTTGCTGCGCGCCTACCTGCAGGACGCCGCCTGGCGGCCGCTGTCCGAGGAGGCCCTGGAGACCTATTGCGCCCCCTGGCGGGGCGAGGTGGGGCAGGCGGGGTTCTACCGCCAGATCGCCCAGATGGACCAGCGCTACACCGATGAGATCGCGCCCCTGCTGGCCCGGGTGCGGTGCCCGGTGCAGCTGCTGTGGGGCGAGCGGGACCGCTGGGTGCCCATCGGCCGAGGACGCGAGCTGCAGACCAAGTTGCCCGGCGCGACCCTCACGCCGGTGGCCGAGGCCGGGCACCTGATCCAGGAGGATGCCCCAGAGGCCATCGTCGCCGCGCTGGAGCAGGTGTTGCGTTGATGGGAGGTCGGGGGGAGCGTTATAATGGTGGATTAACTTCACTCCCCCTCCCACCAGCGCACTGGGTGTTGCCGATTATGCTACGTATGGCCCAAGAAGCTCTTACGTTCGATGACGTATTACTCGTACCCGGCTATTCCGAGGTTCTGCCCAAGGACGTCAGCCTCCGGACACGCCTGACCCGCGACCTCTACCTGAACATTCCGCTCGTCTCCGCCGCCATGGATACCGTCACCGAAGCCCGCCTGGCCATCGCCATGGCGCAGGAGGGGGGCATCGGCATCATCCACAAGAACATGACCATCGCGCAGCAGGCCGGTGAGGTGCGCAAGGTCAAGAAGCACGAGAGCGTGATCGTCAAGGACCCGGTCACCGTCGGGCCCAAGGCCAAGCTGGCCGACCTGCTGGCGATGGCCAAGGAATACGGCTTCTCGGGCTTCCCGGTGGTGGAAGGGGAGGCCCTGGTGGGCCTGGTGACCGAGCGCGACATGCGCTTCCAGCCGAACCACGGCGACAGCGTGGCCGACATCATGACGCCCCGCGAGAAGCTGGTCACCGTGACGGTGGGCACGCCGCTGGATGTGATCAAGGGCAAGATGCAGGAGCACCGCGTCGAGAAGATGCTGGTGGTGGACGACGAGTTCCAGCTGCGTGGCCTGGTCACCTTCCAGGACATCGAGAAGGCGCGCACCTTCCCCCACGCCGCCAAGGACGCCGACGGCCGCCTGCTGGCCGGCGCCGCCGTGGGCACCGGCCCGGAGACCCCGGACCGCATCGCCGCCCTGGCCGAGGCCGGCGTCGATGCGATCATCGTCGACACCGCCCATGGCCACTCCAAGGGCGTGATCGACCGCGTGGCCTGGGTGAAGGAGCACTTCCCGCAGATCCAGGTGATCGGCGGCAACATCGCCACCGCCGAGGCGGCCAAGGCCCTCGCGGAAGCGGGCGCCGACGGCGTCAAGGTGGGCATCGGCCCCGGCTCCATCTGCACCACCCGCGTGGTGGCCGGCGTCGGCGTGCCGCAGATCACCGCCGTCTCCAACGTCGCCGAGGCGCTCGCGCCCTACGACATCCCGCTGATCGCCGACGGCGGCATCCGCTACTCCGGCGACCTGGCCAAGGCCGTGGCGGCCGGCGCCAGCGCGGTGATGGTCGGCGGCCTGCTGGCCGGCACCGAGGAGGCCCCGGGCGAGATCGAGCTCTACCAGGGCCGCACCTACAAGGCCTATCGCGGCATGGGCTCGATGGGCGCCATGGCCCAGAACCAGGGCTCCAGCGACCGCTACTTCCAGGACAAGAACGCCGGCGTCGAGAAGCTGGTGCCGGAAGGCATCGAAGGCCGCGTGCCCTACAAGGGCGTGATGGGCGCCATCGTCCATCAGCTGATGGGCGGCCTGCGCGCCTCCATGGGCTATACCGGCTGCCGCGACGTCGAGGAGATGCGCACCCGGCCGGAGTTCGTGAAGATCACCGGGGCGGGCTTCAACGAGTCCCACGTCCACGACGTGCAGATCACCAAGGAAGCCCCCAACTACCGCGCGGGTTAACTCAAGCTTGACGCCGGAAGCTTGAAGCTGGAAGTGGCCGCGCCGCTTCCAGCTTTCGCGTTTTCGGCCCTGTTGCTTCCCAAAGGAAAGGCCAGATGACCGACATTCACGCCCACAAGATCCTGATCCTCGACTTCGGCTCCCAGTACACCCAGCTCATCGCCCGCCGCGTGCGCGAGATCGGCGTCTACTCCGAGATCCGCGCCTTCGACATCACCGAGGAGGAGATCCGCGAGTACCGGCCCAATGGCATCATCCTCGCCGGCGGCCCGGAATCCGTCACCGAGCTGGACTCGCCCCGCGCTCCGCAGTGCGTGTTCGAGCTGGGCCTGCCGGTGCTGGGCATCTGCTACGGCATGCAGACCATGGCCGAGCAGCTCGGCGGTGCCGTGGAGGGCTCCCACAAGCGCGAGTTCGGCTACGCCCAGGTGCGCATCGACGAGGAGACGGCGCTGTTCAAGGACATCGCCGACCACATCGACCCCGAGACCGGCAAGAGCCTGCTCGACGTGTGGATGAGCCACGGCGACAAGGTGGCCCGGGTGCCCGACGCCTTCACCGTGACCGCCTCCACCCCGAGCTGCCCGATCGCCGCCATGGCCTGGGAAGACAAGCGCTTCTACGGAGTGCAGTTCCACCCCGAGGTGACCCACACCCTGCAGGGCCAGCGCATCCTCGAGCACTTCGTGCTCGACGTCTGCGGCAGCGAGCGCAACTGGACCCCGGCGCAGATCATCGAGGACCAGATCAATCGGGTGCGCGAGCAGGTGGGCGACCGCCACGTGCTGCTCGGCCTCTCCGGCGGCGTCGACTCCTCGGTGGTGGCGGCGCTGCTGCACAAGGCCATCGGCGAGCAGCTGACCTGCGTGTTCGTCGACAACGGCCTGCTGCGCAAGGCCGAGGGCGACCAGGTGATGGAGACCTTCGCCAAGCACATGGGCGTGCGGGTGATCCGCGTGGACGCCGAGGACCTGTTCCTCGACAAGCTCGAGGGCGAGGCCGACCCCGAGGCCAAGCGCAAGATCATCGGCAACACCTTCATCGACGTGTTCGACAGCGAGGCCGCCAAGATCGAGGGCGTGGACTTCCTGGCCCAGGGCACCATCTACCCGGACGTGATCGAGTCCGCCGCCGCCAAGACCGGCAAGGCGCACGTCATCAAGTCCCACCACAACGTCGGCGGGCTGCCCGAGACCATGAAGCTCAAGCTGGTCGAGCCGCTGCGCGAGCTGTTCAAGGACGAGGTGCGCAAGCTCGGCGTCGAGCTCGGCCTGCCCTACGACATGGTCTACCGCCACCCCTTCCCGGGGCCGGGCCTCGGCGTGCGCATCCTCGGCGAGGTGAAGAAGGAATACGCCGACATCCTGCGCGAGGCCGACGCCATCTTCATCGAGGAGCTGCACAACGCCGGCTGGTATCACAAGACCAGCCAGGCCTTCGCCGTCTTCCTGCCGGTCAAGTCGGTGGGCGTGGTCGGCGACGGCCGCCGCTACGAGTGGGTGATCGCCTTGCGCGCCGTGGAGACCATCGACTTCATGACCGCGCGCTGGGCGCACCTGCCCTACGAGCTGCTGGAGACCGTCTCCAACCGCATCATCAACGAGATCAGCGGCGTCTCGCGGGTGACCTACGACGTCTCCTCCAAGCCGCCCGCGACCATCGAGTGGGAGTGAGCGACGCGCTGCCGGCCATTAGCCGGTAGGCTTCGAGAGGCCACTCGAGAAATCGGGTGGCCTTTTCCTTGGTTCGTCCTATGCCGCTTGATGCGGGGGAAGAGATGGTCAGCGACGCAGAGATCATGGCCGAGGCGTTGGCCTTTGCCAGGCGGAACAGGCAGCGAATCGCCCGGGAGCGGACGGATCGGGAGCGTTTTTCACCTGAAGAGCATCCCGTATCGATCTTCATGGCGGGGTCGCCCGGAGCGGGCAAGACAGAGATATCCAAGGAGTATGTTGCCGCCCTCGATGAGCTTAGGGAAGAAGGCGTGGATGGCCTGGGCAACATACTGCGCATCGATCCCGACGACCTGCGGGAGGAGCTGCCGGGGTACACCGGCGACAACTCCTGGCTGTTCCAGCGGGCCGTGTCGATCCTGGTGGAGAGAATCCATGACCTGATGCTGAAGCAGCGTCAGTCGTTCATTCTCGATGGGACGCTGGCCAGCCTCGACGTGGCTCGAAAGAACATCGAACGTTCGCTGAATAAAGACAGGGATGTGCAGATATTCTTTGTCTATCAGCATCCTAGCCTCGCGTGGCAGTTTGTCCGCGGCCGTGAAGAGGTCGAGGGCAGGAATATTCCCCTCGATACCTTCATCCGCCAGTTTCTGGACGTTCAGGACGTTGTGCGACGAATCAAGCAGGAATACGGTGATCGTGTGATACTGGACATGATTGTCAAGAACAACGATGGTACGAGCCAGCTCTGGGAGACGGATATCGACTCGATTGATGCCTATCTGCCCGAGCGCTACACTCGTGAGCAGTTGGATAGCCTGCTCGTAGGTGAGGATGGAGCATGAAAGAACACGTCGCCAAGTCGACCCCCTTGACCCATTTTGCGCGTAATGCGTCTGCGGAACAGAAGCAGGCGGTGCGTAAAAAGGTGATCAACAACGCCATCGCTCGCCAGAAGCGCGTCCTCGAACAGGCCAAGGAACAGCGCTGACGGTGACCATTGCGCTGGTCTCAACATGAGATGAGTCCACAGGAACCCGCCACACGGCGGGTTTTTTGCGTCTTCAGAGGCCTCCCAGCTACCTTGCTTGCTCAGATCTCGCCGCGACCCTGCCCAGACGCCCCATGCCGCCCATCACGCGCTCCTCGCGACGGTGATCGCCCTGCGCGCCGTGGAGACCATCGACTTCATGACCGCCCGCTGGGCGCACCTGCCCTACTGGCTGCTGGAGACCCTCTCCAACCGCATCATCAACGAGATCAGCGGCGTCTCGCGGGTGACCTACGACGTCTCCTCCAAGCCGCCCGCGACCATCGAGTGGGAGTGAGCGAGAGAGCAGGGCGAATGAGAGGCGCCTAGCTCGTCGGTATCACTCGTGTCAGACGAAAGCCTGCCTTTACCGGCAGGCTTTTTTGTTGCTATACGTTACTAGGCAAAGGTTAACTATGCTGAAGGCTCTAAGGCAGTGGCCGATAGAAAGTAGAAGCAGAGAACAATGCGTAGGGCGTCGCAGGGAGAGGATGTTATCCCCGGACGGTAGTGTGACTGGATGCGTAAACCCATCAGTTGTTCACGGGAATCGTTTTTCTTGGGATTTTCCGCAGAGCTTAATGTGTCTGTTTGCTGACAGTTGATATTTTTATTTCGAAAACAAAAAGCTGAAAAATGTCCGCTTTCGACCCAAAGCGGTAATTAGCCGTTCAAAATAAAGGACCTGATTTTTTATTCATTATGGTGTTTATTTGATAGATTCCAGTGACAAGGGGAGTGATAGTCAAGAAGTACATAAACTCTACCAGGGAGTTGGTTTTCATCAAAGATGGATTTGTGATAGGTTTCGAATATCCACTTTATGATGCGCTTCCAAGGAATGCTATCCTTAACTTTAAATCCAGGGAAGGTTGGTCATGAAAATAAGAAAGATTCTTGAAATTAAAAGCGTAGGAATATATAGGAATTTTGAATGGCATGATGGCCTTCCAAGCTTTTCAGACTTTAATCTGATATATGGCTGGAATTATAGCGGAAAAACCACTCTGTCACGGATTTTTGATGCTCTGGGTAAGCCTCAAAAAAATCCCTCACTGCGTGGTTTTTTTAAAGTTGAAGATGAAGATGGGGTTGTTTATAGCTCTAATGCTACTGAATCTCCATATAACTGCAAAGTTTTTAACCGTGACTTCATTGATAGGAACTTTCAGCAAGAGCATAATGCGCCTGCTGTATTTGTCGTTGGCGATGATGCAAATAGGCTGCATAAAAAAATACTTCGTCTTGAAGAGCATAAATCTCATGTTGGGCGTATTGCATCAGACTTGGAAAGAAAGAAGGTTGACTGGGAAAGGCGTGTTAACGAAGGGTTGAAGCGGAACGAGGCACGCTCCATCGGAGAACTGGTTTCAGACAGGAATTTTAACAGACGAAGTTTGGATGATTTGCTTTTTCAGGTCAAGGGCTCATTGGATGAGTATATCCTGGAGGATTCTGAATTTGATGCCTGCAAGGCTACAGCAAACAGTAATGATCAGTTCGTTGAACAAAAGAATTTTTCTATTCCAAATGTAAGCATCGATAGGATGGCTGAAGAAGTCGAAGAACTGATTGGACAAACTGCCTCCAATAATGCGATCGAACGCTTACAGAAGGATCCAAAACTAGAAGCTTGGGTCAGGAGTGGGCGTGAGCTCCATTCTGAAGGCGATGAATGTGGTTTTTGCGGTAATAAGATTGATGCCAGACGTTTTGATTTGCTGAAGGGTCATTTTTCAACAGAGTACGAAGCACTGGTTAATGAAATTGAAAGAAAGATAGATTCTTTTCGTAGGTTGGAAATAAAGGTCACTCTTCCTGAGAGTGCTCATTTGATTCCCTCGGTTCGAGAAGAGTGCTCCAAGGTTAAAGAAAGAATTATTCCTTATGCTGAATGCTGTGGAAAGATCATCCCAATGCTAGTTGAGTTGTTAGAAAGAAAAATCTCTAGCATCGAAACCTCGCAGGCACTTCCTCAGATAATTGTAGATACTCTAAATGAGGTCGAGCCATATTCTCATTCAGATCTATCCCAAGAAGTCAGAAATGTACTTCAGATGCATAATAGCCAGATCAGCGACATGGAAGAAACCAAAGCGCAGGCTAGAGATAGGCTAAAAAAGCACTCAGCAGCTAGATTCTGTAGAGATAGCGATATTCTTTATGAAGAGAGTTTGTACAAGGAAATCAAAGAAAATCAGAAAAAATCCGAAGTGTTGAATTACAAGATACAAGGAAAAATCAATGACCTGGAAAAGGAGGTTAAAAGGTATTCTGTTGCAGTTGCAAAGTTGAACGAATTGATTGGTGTGATCCTTTATGGTAGAAATATCAGTGCAGTGCAACTGAGCGAAAGTGAATTTGAATTCCAGAGGGGGACTGAAAAAGCAGTAAATCTTAGTGATGGGGAGCGTACGGCTATAGCCTTTTCTTACTTCCTTCTGACTATTGAGGAGGGGGGGAATGATCCGGACGGAACAATTATATTTGTTGATGACCCGATTTCAAGTTTAGATTCTAACCATATTTATTCGATTTTTTCATTGATTACTAATCGGTTGAAAGGGAAATGCAAACAGCTTTTCGTCTCGACTCACAATTATGAATTTCTTAACTTTCTTAAAGATGAGTCTCTTAATGGTAAGAGGAATTTCAAGGCTGGGTGTTCAGGATACCTTGCTCAAAGGGCTCATGATGAACAGGGCGAACCGTTTGCTAAGTTGACTGAAATGCCCATTGAGCTTAGAAGATTTAAGTCTGAATATCAATTTTTATTTTCATTACTCTACAATTTTTCTTCTTCTGAGGACGCTACGCTTCACGAAGCGTATACCTCTCCAACAATACTCCGAAAATTTTTAGAAACTTATTTGGGGTTCAGGAATCCAGCCGCCGGAAGGTGGTCGGACAAACTAAATATTCTTTTTGAAAATGAAGTGGAGCGCAAAGAGATTGCCAAGTTTGCCGACGATGCTTCACACTTGCAGAGTCTAAAACAAGCTGTAGAGCACGGCGAGTATATTTCATCAGCGCAAAGCATAGTGCACAAAGTTTTTAATGCTCTAGAACAGAGAGACAATGCTCATTTTTTGGGGCTAACGAATCTCATGGAGAGGTGAACACCTTTTGTTGATCTATGCATGTATAAGAATTAAGGTAGAGCGCCATCTATGTTGATAATTTTCACGGTAGGTGCGTAGGCTATGAAGAAGCGGGAAGACAAAAAGGATTTCTACGATCTAGTGCACAAGGAATATGTGTTGATGCATCAGTTCGGGAGTCCGCGACGATTGAGAGATATGTTTAGGAAGGCGAGAGACTCTTATGAGCAAAATTATATTTATTCGCTTTTATGTAATGACAGCTATGGTGTTTGCAGATACATAAAAACAAAAGATCTTTTTTCTGTTGATAAAAATAAGCTTGACCCAGGAATCGAGAATAATATAGAGCTGCTATCAAAATCATTTAATCATTACAAGTACGTACCTAAGGGTTTGGATTTGTCTCATGGCGGGAAGTTTGGATATATTTATATCTTGAAGAATAAGTCAATGCCGGGGCTCTTGAAGATAGGTTATACTTGTGGCTCTGCATTTGAACGAGCAAGCCAACTGTCTAATACGTCTGTTGCCTATCGTTTCGAAGTCTGCTATTTAGCTAGGGTTAGAAAGCCCGATATGGTTGAAAAAGAAGTGCATCAGGTGCTAGACATATATAGAGTGCGTGGGGATAGAGAGTTTTTTGAGGTTAGCCTTGAAAAGGCAGTTGATGTTATTGAGTCATGCGCGCCTTACTTAAAAAAGCAAGACTCAAGTCAGAAGTTTTTTTAATAAAAGTGCGTAGGGATGGATGTTTTACGCATGGGTTAAAGAGAGTGTAGTTTTTCTATTCTTACATGTGCCACGATATAAGTAAAACACTTGCTTCATGTCTGCTTTTGGCCGATTCCTGACTTTCAGGCAACCATGAAAAGCATGCGCAGTGCCTCTATTATGCTATGCATCCAGTGCGCTTTCGAAAGCGGAGGAGACGATGGCCTTCCACAATCCAGATCCGAAAATTCGGGCAGTGGAGCAGCGCAATGCCCGATTGCGGGCCGATCTGTTTGCCAGGCTGTTTGGCGGTGCGTGGCGTAGACTTCGCAAGGGCGCCCTACGACTGTCGAGGGTGCGATACCGCCGACGTCGCCATCGGCCTCGGTCCTGACCAACGGCCTGGCCTCTGCAGTGCTGTTTGCGGGAGAAAGGCGCCACAATGGGGCAAGGGATAATTGGGGATAGCCCCCATTTTCTCCTGGAGCGAAAAAGGCAGATGAGCGAGAAAGACGTGCAATTCTGGGACAAGGCGGCACAGAAGTATGCGGCCTCCCCGATAGGCGATGAGGCCGGCTTCGAGAGGTCACTGGCGCGCACGCGCGCGCTTATCGCTCCGGGTGCGCAGGTGCTGGAACTGGGCTGCGGCACAGGCACAGCGGCCCTGCGCCTTTCAGATGTTGCGGCGAACTACCTCGCCACCGACTTTTCTGCACACATGATCACCCTGGCGCAGGAAAAGCTTGAAAGTGCTCGCCAGAACGGCCTCAACGGGCAACTGAGCTTCCGACAGGCCACCGTCGACACACTGGCGCGCGATAGCGCCAGGTATGATGCCGTTCTCGGCTTCAACTATCTGCACCTTGCCGGCGACCTGTCCGCCGCGCTCAGCCACATCCGCACTTTGCTTGTGCCGGGCGGCCTCTTCATCTCCAAGACGCCCTGCGTCGGTGACCTGAATCCGCTCATCCGCCTCGCCATCCCGCTCATGCGCCTTGTAGGCAAGGCACCTCACGTAACCACCTTTGCCACCGCTTCACTCGAAGAAGCAATCCGCATGGCCGGTTTCGAGATTCTGGAAAACGAACGTCACGGCTCCAGGAAAAGTGATACCCGTCCCTTCATCGCAGCCCGCGCTACATGAAGATATTTGGGGTCAACCTCCAAGAATGGCGTTGTCAAACTTCGGCACCTCGGCTCGCCCCTCAAGCACAGCATTACATGAGTGGATTCTGAAAGTCCGCTTCCGTTAGCTGACCGACCCATATGTGGCCACCCTATGGAGCGGAGCCTTCGTCGCGAGTCACGTGAGCCGTCACCAGAACCCGCCGATCGGCGGGTTTTTTTGTGCCTGCGAATCACTCGTGTTTTCGGGAAACACCTCACCAGTACCGGGTGAGCCATCGGGCGTTGGGCCGCGCCGCCCTCATTGCAGTATCTCGAGCCGGCGCAGGCGCGGCGCGGCGAAGTCGATGAAGGCGCGGACCTTCGCCGCGGCCCGGCGGCCTTCGACATGCACGAAGTGGATCGGCAGGGGGGCGGGCTCATGGTCCTCCAGCACGGTCTGGAGACGACCGGTCTCGAGATCAGGCCCGACCTGGTAGGAGAGCACGCGGCACAGGCCCCAGCCCTGCCTCGCGATATCGATGGCCGCCGCCACGCTGCTGACCCTGAGCCGCGAATGGACCCTGGCCGCCTGCGCGCCCTCCGGGCCGAAGCGCCACTCGCCGGAGGGATTGCCGGCAGCGAGCGAGACAACGCGATGCGAGGCGAGGTCGGCCGGCGCTTGCGGGCGGCCCCAGGTGGCGAAATAGTCCGGCGAGCCGCAGATGACGCGGCGTACCCGACCGAGGCGCACGGCGGTGAGCTCGGAGGAGGGCAGGTGGCCGATGCGCGCGGCGATATCGAAGCCTTCCTCGACCAGGTTGACGATGCGATCGACCATCAGCACGTCGGCGCTTACCTGGGGATAGCGGTCGAGGAATTCGGTGAGCAGGGGCGTGACATGGATTCGCCCGAACTCCTGCGGGCAGGTGATGCGCAGTTGCCCGACGGGCGTGTTGGCCGCCCCCGAGGCCGTGTCGTCGGCGGCCTGAAGCAGGGCGAGGATCTCTCGCACCTCCGCGAGGTACGCCTGCCCGACCTCGGTGAGCCGGACCCGCCGCGTCGAGCGGGTGAATAGCCGGGCGCCGAGCGCGGTCTCGAGGGTGCCGATGGCTCGGGTGGCGGAGGGCGAGCTGAGCCCCGTGGCGCGGGCGCCCCCGGCGAAACTCTGCGCCTCGGCGACGGCGACGAACACTCTCAGGGCCTGAAGGCGATCCATGGCGACTCGATAATTTCAGAATTCAAAGTAGTGCCTTTCATAGTAGATATATTCTTCCATGAATCGTCGAGGAATATATTGGCCTGCATGGACACCCCCTCTCCCGTCACTGTAAGGAGCCTTGTCATGTCGAACGCCAATGCCCTCGAGAATGCCCCGGTGAAGCTGTATCGCAATCCGAAATCGGGCCACTGCCATCGCGTCGAGCTGATGCTCGCGCTGCTGGCGATTCCCTACCAGACCGTCGATCTGGACATGGCGCACGGTGCCCATCGCGCGCCCGACTACCTCGCGATCAGCCCGCTGGGCCAGGTGCCGGCCATCGAGGACAATGGCCTCACGCTGGCGGACTCCAACGCCATCCTCATCTACCTGGCCGAGCGCTACGGCGACCCCGCCACCTGGATCGGCAGCGATCCGGTGGAGAAGGCCGGGGTGCAGCGCTGGCTTTCCATCGCGGCCGGCGAGATCGCCTCCGGCCCCTGCGCCGCGCGCCTCGTCAGCGTGTTCGGCGCGCCCCTCGATCACCAGGCGGCGAAGGCCAAGGCGCACGCGCTGTTCGCGGTGATGGACGCCCACCTCGAGGGTCGCCAGTGGCTCGCCGCCGACAGGCCGACGCTCGCCGACATCGCGGGCTACAGCTATGTCGCCCACGCCCCGGAGGGCGGCGTGAGCCTCGCCGCCTATCCGCAGGTGCGGGCCTGGCTCTCGCGCATCGAGGCGCTGCCTCGCTTCATCGGCATGGCGCGATCGCCGGCACTCGCCTGAGGTATCGGCATTCGAGCGGAGGCTGCTCATGAGATCCACGACCCCCTTTCACGAGGGCGAACTCGGCGCCCAGCGCCGCGCCGGCGTGGAGGACATCGCCACCTCGGCCGGCCGCTTCATTCGTGACCATATGCCCGAGCAGCACCGCGCCTTCTTCGCCATGCTGCCCTTCGTGGTCATCGCGGGCGGCGACGAGAAGGGCCGCCCCTGGGTCACGCTGCTGGCGGGAGAAGACGGCTTCATCGAGTCGCCGGATTCGCGCACGCTAACGGTCGCGGCGCGCCTCGATGCGCGAGACCCGTTGGCCTCGGCGCTCGGTTGCGCCGCCGACATCGGCCTGCTCGGCATCGAACTGGCGACGCGGCGGCGCAACCGGGCCAATGGGGTGATCCGCCCCGCTGGCGACGCCTTCGTCATCGATGTGCGGCAGAGCTTCGGCAACTGCCCGCAATACATCCGCGAGCGCGAGTGGCGGCGCGTCGCGCCCTCGCCGGGGGCCGACGCGGTGGTGTCGGATCGCCTCGATGCCGCCCAGCGTGCACGGATCCTGGCGGCCGATACCTTCTTCATCGGTTCCGGCTTCGGTTCTAACTCAGACCACGTTACGGGCGGGGAAAGCCCGTCCCGAGGCTACGACGCCTCGCACCGGGGCGGCGAGCCCGGCTTCGTACGCGTCGACGCGGAGGGGACGCTGCATATTCCCGATTACGCGGGCAACAACTTCTTCAACACGATCGGCAACCTGCTCCGCGATCCGCGGGTGGGATTGCTGTTCGTCGACTTCGCGACGGGCGGCATGCTGCAGATCACCGGTCGTGCCCGGATCGACTGGGCACCGGCAGGCAGCCACGACCCGAACGCCAAGCGCATGATCGAGGTGGCGGTGGAGCGGGTCGTTGACCGCCCGGCGGCGCTGGCGCTGCGCTGGCATCGGGAAGACGAGCCACCGCGGCGGCTCAGGGTCATCGACAAGGTGGCCGAAAGCGAGCGGATCACCTCCTTCCTCCTGGCCGATGCCGAGAGCGCTGCGCTCGACCCCTTCGAGGCCGGCCAGCATCTGGCCATCGAGCTGGAGGTCCCCCAGCGACCGGGGCGGGTGGGCCGCAGCTACTCGCTCTCCGGGACGCCATTCGCCGAGACCTACCGACTCAGCGTCAAGCGCGAGCAAGATGGCACCGCCTCGCGCTTCTTGCACGACCGGGTCGCTGTCGGCGATCACATCGAGGCGCGGCGGCCCTCGGGCGACTTCGTCCTGCCGCGCCGGCGGTGTCCGCTGGTGCTGGTCAGCGCCGGCGTCGGCATCACGCCGGTGCTCTCGATGCTGCACGCGGTGGTGGCCGAAAACGCCGGCCGGCCCGTCTGGTTCGTGCATGGCACGCGCGATGGCGGGACCCACGCCTTCAGGGCCGAGGTCGAGGCCTTGGTGGCCGGGTCCGACGGCGTGGTGCGCCGCACGTTCTACAGCGCGCCACGCGCCAGCGACACGGCCGGTGTCGACTACGACACGAAGGGGCGGATCACGGCCGGCGACCTCCTGGCGCTCGAGGCCGGCCCCGAGGCCTGCTACCTGCTCTGTGGCCCGGCCGGGTTCCTCGCCGATCTCAGCGCCGGCCTCGAGGCGGGAGGCGTTTCCCCGGGCCGCATCGACTTCGAGACGTTCGGCCCCAGGGGGTGACGGGCCCGCGCTGCGACGGTCGCGATCCTTCACGGCATCCACATGGGTTTCCCGGCGGCACCGATAGCCGGCCTCGCGGCGGGCGAGGTGTTCCGCCGAAGCGACTCGATCTGGCCCTCGGTAGCCGTGCACGTTGTCGTCAACCCGCCTCGAGCGAGCGTCATGCCATGCGCCATGGCATGCGCGTGCCTGTCACGGCGCTTCCAGTGCCGAGATCTCCCCGCCAGCCTGCTCGAAGCGTTCGAAATAGCGCTGCGAATCGAGTAGCTGATACGGAAAATAGAGCCCGGCTGGGGGCGTCGGGTCGCCGTCGAGCCCGGTGAGTCGTTCGAGCAGCAGCGCGACGCCGAGGCCTGTCGGCGGCATTTGCCCTTCGGGATGGGTGACCGCATGACGGGTGCGCAGCGGCTGGCCCGCGGGGTCCTCGCCGGCGAGTTCGATAAGGATCTCGGTGGACATCGGTTCGCCGCGACGGCGGCTGGAGCTCTCGCCGATGGCCAGGTTGAACGCGACGTTCGGCGCGCCGGTCACGGTCGCGAGGCCGACGATGTCGTGCGGCGATAGCGCGGTGGCTGCCATCGGGGTGCCGTCGGCGGCGTGGAACTCGGCCTTGGCGTCGTCGCCGGTGCGCCAGCACCAGGCGCCGTCGCGACGCGCCAGCACGGCAGGAACGGCCTGCGTCTGCCGTTCGAGGTCGGCGAAGGCGGCCGGGCCCCCTTCGTCCTGCTCGTCGAGCAGGGCGCCGAGGCGAATATCGTCGATGCGGCCGAACGCCTTGGCGAACGTGAGCGTCGGTATCGTCGTGGCGCCCACGAGCCATTCGGTACCGAGAATCACCGGCGCGGCATCCGGCGTGTGCATGTATGCCGCGACGTCGGGGCCGGTCTCGTGGATGGCCGGAGAAATGCTGATATACGGTACGCCGCGCGCCTGGGCGAAACGCAGCGCGGCGGTCGTCGTGTCGGTGAAAAAGATCGCGATGGCGCTGACCCGGCGTTCACCCAGCCCGAGGTCGGCGGCGGCCAGGTCGATCTTCACGGCCTCCGCATTGCCGATCTCCGCAGCGGCTTCCTCCGCCCTGGCGAGATCGCGGCCGCCGATCAATAGCGCGGCGTCGGGATGCGTGGCGCGCAGAAAGCGCGCGGTCCAGCGGCCGACGATGCCGGAGCCGCCGATAAGCAGAATGGGATCCTGTAACATGACTGAGCCTCCGTTTCGTCAAAACCTACCATTGGTAGGTTTAACCTACTCTTGGTAGGTTATGCAAGCGGACGCGATAACATGACGAGCGACATGAGACGAACGGTATGAAGGGAAAAGCCGTGGAACCCACGGGCCGCCGGCTTTCGAGGGAAGGGCGGCGGCGTCAGCTGCTCGATACGGCGCTGCGGATCGTCCGCGAGCAGGGGGCGGATCGCCTGACCCTGGGGCATCTGGCGGCATGCGCCGGCGTTTCCAAGCCGGTCGCCTACGATCATTTCGGCACGCGCTCAACGCTGTTGATCGAACTCTACAAGCTGATCGACTCGCAGCAGTCGAACGCGCTTCGCGAAGCACTGACCAGCGGTGAGCGGAGTCTCGAGGAAACCGCTGACATGCTCGCCGCCGCTCACGTTCACTGCTATGCCGATACCAGCGGCGAGTGGCATGCCATCGGCGCCGCACTGGCAGGGAGTGAGGAGAAGGAGAGCGTCTATCAGGAACTGCTCGACGGCTACGTCCAACTGTTCGCCGCGGTGTTGACGCCGTACTGCGAGTTGGCCGATGACGAGCTCGAACGACGCTGCGTCGGCTTGATCGGCGCGGGAGATGCCCTCTCGGGGGCGATGGTGCGCGGTAATTGCAGCGAGGCCGAGGCTGCCAGGGCGTTCGCCTCGCTGATCCACGGTGGGGTGCAAGCGCACTCTCGGTGACGCCGTTGCCTTGGCGCTTGCATGTCGCCCGATAGGCACCGTCCCGCCGCTGGCCTTGCGACATGAGCGAGACGTGGCAGAAAGGACACGGCTATCGAACACAGGGTTGAGTCTGGCGGTGCCATGGGCGCTAAGCTGTGCCCCGACATGGGCCTGGCCAGGCATGCATGGATGTCCCACCGAATCGGGTAAGGCGCGTATGAAGAAGAATGGCTTGTGGCGACGGTGGCTGGCGGCGGCGCTGGCGCTGGCGTTTTCCTGCCTGGCGGTGGCGCAGACGCCGGGCGACGGCAGCGAGGAGACGCGCTGGTTCCCCGTCGAATCGCTGAACGCGGGACTGGACGAGCCCCCCGAGTCGGTGAAGCGAATGACGCCACGGCAGGCGATCCGCAGCTTTCAGGCCTTGACCGAAGAGGAGGACTTCGCGGCGGCGGCCCACCTGCTCGACCTTTCCGAGCTGACCCCGGCGGAGCAACGACAGCGAGGGGCCGAGTTGGCCAGGCAACTGGCCGAGGTCCTCAAGCGTGGCGAGTGGCTCAAGGTGTCCGACCTCTCCGGACGCCAGGATGCCGCCATCGAGGACCCGTCGGGTCAGCACCCCCAGGCAGGGAAGCCGCGTCGGAACCTCAAGCTGGCATCGCTCACGGTCGAAGGCGATGCCTACGACATTCGCCTGGGCCGATATCGGGTGGGCAACGAGGCGCCGGTGTGGATGGTCATGCCGGATAGTGTGTCGTCGGTCCCTCTGCTGTATGAACGATACGGCCCCTCCTGGCTGGAGGAATATATCCCGCGGCGCTTCAAGGCCTCGTTCGGGGTGCTCAAGATCTGGGAATGGATCGCCATACCGGTTTTCCTGCTGTCGGTGGGCCTGGTGGGCTGGGGGACCTACAGCCTGGTCGGGGTGGCGACACGCTGGCTGCCGGCCGGTGCCCCCAGCATCTTCGCCGGCCGCATCCGGGGACCCGCGGCGCTCATCGTCGTGTCGCTGGCCACCCAAATACTGCTCGACTACGTGGTCTCCTTCTCGGCCGTGGCCACCACGTCTTTTCGGGTACTGCTGATCGCCATTCTGGCCTGGGGGGCCGGTACGATCGCGCTTCGCCTCGTCGATACCCTCATGCTGAGAATGATGCAGCGCCTGATGGGGCAGATCGATGACACCAAGCCCAAGGACGAGCGTCGATTACTGACGACACTTTACGCCCTGCGTCGGCTCATCATCCTGGTCACGGTGACCGCCGTCTCGATCTATGTGCTGAGCCAGATCCAGCTCTTCGAGACGCTGGGGTTGTCCCTGCTGGCATCGGCCAGTGTCCTGGCGGTGCTGGTGGGTATCGCCGGCCAGGCCATACTCGGCAATATCCTCTCGTCGTTTCAGTTGTCGCTGGCGAAGTCCATACGCATCGGCGACCTGGTGATGTTCGACGGGCAATGGTGCTATGTGGAAGGCATCTTCTATACGTTCATCCGCTTGAGGGCCTGGAATGAGCGGCGCCTGATCGTGCCGGTCACCTACTTCGTCTCCAAGCCCTTCGAGAACCTCTCGGTCAAGAGCACGAAGGAGTACAGAAGCCTGGAGCTGACCCTTCACCTGAGCGCCGATATCGGCTGCCTGAGAGACAAGTTCCTGGCGTATGCGAAGGAAGAAGACAGCGTCATCGAGCACCACAAGCTGTGCTGTTATGTGACCGGACAGACCGAGACGGCCCAGACGATCGTGTGCTATCTCATGACCTCGGACCCCTTCGCCGGCTGGATCGCTGAAATGAATGTGCGAGAGCGACTGATGGCCTTCATTCGGGACCACCATCCCGAGTGGTGGCCCAGAGGGGTGATGGTCATCAGCCATGACGATATCGCTCGCGGCGAGGGACCCGAACAGCCCCCCGGCAACGACGCCGGATCGCCCCGCTGACGGCGGCCGGGCACGAGCGAATGGCACGCAGCGACGGTCGCCGGGTAAGATGGAAAGGCATCAGGGCCCGCCAATCGGCGGGTTCTTCGTGTCCGGCCGGGCATGCCGCCAGGCTCGAGCGCGCCGGCAGGGGCGCGGGGGCGAGGCATCCATCATCAGGCGACGAGGCGAGACATGAACACCACCCCCTTTCAGGCCCTGGCCTGTCCCCTGGACGGTGACCCGCTGGAGCGGCGCGACGGCGCCTGGCGCTGCGCCACCGGCCACGGCTTCGATATCGCCAGGCAGGGCTATGTGCACCTGCTGCCGGTGCAGCACAAGCGCTCCCGCGACCCCGGCGACGGCAAGGAAATGGTGGCGGCGCGCCGGCGCTTCCTCGAGGCCGGCCACTATCGACCGATCGTCGAGGCGGTCAGCCGGGCCGTGCTGGCCGAGGCGCCCGCCGGGGGCACGCTTCACTGCCTGGATGCCGGCTGCGGCGAGGGCTACTACCTGCGCGAGCTGGCCGCGACCGAGACTGAGGCTGAGAAAGCGCAGGGCGAGGCGCCGACGCTTTCCCTGCTGGGCGTGGATATCTCCAAGTGGGCGGTGCTCGCCGCCGCCAAGCGGCAGAAAAACGCCACCTGGGCCGTGGGCACCAACGCCCATCTGCCGGTGCAGGCGAACAGCCTGGACCGGGTGCTGTGCCTGTTCGGCTTCCCCGTCTACCCGGAGTTCGCCCGGGTGCTGAAGCCCGGCGGCGAGCTGCTGCTAGTTGAAGCTGGCCCCGACCACCTTCGCGAACTGCGCGAGATCATCTATCCCACCCTCAAGCCCCCGCGCGCCGGTGACCATGCGGTGCCGGCAGGCTTTACTCGCCTTGTCGGCGAGACGCTGCGCTACTCCATCGACCTCGACGGCGCCGAGCCCATCGCCGACCTGCTGGCCATGACCCCGCACCTCCATCGCGCCAGCGCCGAGGGGAGAGAGAAGGCGGCGGCGCTGGAGTCGCTGAGCGTTACCGTTGAGGTGCGGCTGACGCGCTTGGCTCGAGATGGCTGATCCCGATGGGCCGGTGCGCTGTAGGGCTCGTCGGCTTCATGGTCGACTATCGGAGATGACGATTTCCGTCTGCAGCTTGTACTATCCATCGCCTGGGCGGTCATGGAGGATACGACGCATGCCTGACTGGACGAGCTTGATCGGCTTTTCCCTCGTTGCGCTGGGGATGGTGCTGACACCAGGGCCCAACATGATCTACCTGATATCTCGCTCGATCTGCCAGGGCCGAATGGCGGGGTTGATCTCGTTGAGCGGTGTGGCGCTGGGGTTCGTCTTCTACATGCTGTGCGCGGCATTCGGCATTACCGCGATCGTGCTGGCGATTCCCTATGCGTATGATGCATTGCGGATCGGTGGTGCCTTGTATCTGTTGTGGCTGGCATGGCAGGCGGTCAGGCCCGGTGGGGGGTCACCTTTCCAGGTCAGGCAATTGCCGAAGGACAGCCACGCCAGGTTATTCTGCATGGGGTTCGTGACCAATCTGCTGAACCCCAAGATCGCCATCATGTATCTTGCCTTGCTACCGCAGTTCATCGAGCCGCAATATGGCAGTGTACTGGCTCAGTCGCTGATGCTAGGAACATTTCAGATCGTTATCAGTGTCGGCGTGAATGCCCTGATCGTGGTCATCGCAGGCGCCATCGCGAGCTTTCTCGCCGGGCGGCCTGTGTGGATTGCGGCCCAGCGCTGGGTAATGGCAGGCCTGCTGACGAGTCTGGCGTACCGTATGGCTACCGAAGCAAGACGCTGACCTCGGGGACGGAACGCGATTCCCGATACGGGGACGGACCCCGATTCCCTATTCCTTATTTCAGGCACCAGCGGGTCGAGCCGGCATACAACGAATCAGGGCCCGCTAAGCGGGCCCTGATCAGCGAACCGGTGAGGTTCGAGAGCGCTCGTGATCCCTGAGATCAGGCGAGCGTCTTGATATTCGAGGCCTGGAGGCCTTTCTTGCCCTGAGTCACGTCGAAAGAGACGCTTTGACCTTCCTGCAGGGACTTGAAGCCTTCCGTCTGGATTTCGGAGAAATGGGCGAACACGTCATCACTGCCATCGGCAGGAGAAATGAAGCCGAAACCCTTGGAATCGTTGAACCACTTGACGGTACCAGTCGTCATGAAAAATCCTCTCGCGCTTAGCGCCTTGCAAAGTTCCTGGCGTCACCCAGATGAGTAGCGGGTAAGACAAGGAATACAATTACAGGCGATCGAAAGGATTCGACTGCTGCTGAAACCATGCTGCTTGCTAACCAACTGGCACCACGGTGTCACGCCCGTCAGCGTGGGTCAAAGACTTTCGTGTTATTTATTTCTCGACACCGCCCTGACGCTGCCCTTCACCGGCATGCTGCCACGGGCATCCGTCGGCAAGCCCATCCCGGGAATGTCGGATGCCCCGGTGCCTCGCGCCGTCACTCCCCGCCGGCGCCGGCGCTCTGGAAGCCGCGCACCAGGTAGTCGAACAGCAGGCCGTAGGCGATGCCCAGGGGGATCGCCACCACCGTGGTGGCGGCCATCAGCGATGGCCAGAAGTAGACGTCGCCGCGGATCAGTTCGGTGGGTACCCCGGCGCTGATGTTGCGCGCCGCCGATTCGCTGACGAAGGTCACCGCGTAGATGTAGTTGGACAGCGAGAGCGAGAAGGCGAACACGATGCAGGCGCCGATGCCGGGCAGGGCCTGGGGCAGCACCACCTTCCAGAATGCCTGGAGGCGGGTGCAGCCATCCAGCAGCGCGGCCTCGTCGAGTTGCGGCGGCACCGAGCGGAAGAACCCCAGCAGCAGCCAGGTGCAGAAGGGGATGGTGATGGTCGGCAGCACCAGCACCAGCGACCAGATGGTGTTGGCCAGCCCCAGCGCCACCACGATGCGGAACAGCGGGATGAACAGCAGGGTGGGGGGAATCAGGTAGACCAGGAAGATCGCCATGCCGGAGCGTTCACCCCAGTGGCCGGTCAGCCGCGCCAGGGCATAGGCCGCCGGCACGGCCAGCGCCACGGTGATGGCCACTACCAGCAGCCCGATGATCAGGGAGTTCATGGCGAAGGTGGGGAAGGCGGTGTCGGTGAACAGGTAGATCAGGTGGTCCAGGGTCGGCGAGGTCTCGTAGAGGAAGGGGTTGGAGCCGAAGCGGTAGAGCTCGCTCTCGCGCTTGAAGATGGTGATCACCGCATAGAGCACCGGCAGGGTGGTGAACAGCACCAGCAGGGTGATGGCGGCGTAGAACAGTGGCTGGCGGGCGGCGGTTCGCATGATCTTTCCCCTCAGTCCTTGCCGGCGCGATAGGCGAAGCGCAGCGCCACGACCGCCGCCGCCAGCAGCACCGGGAACAGGAACAGCGCGATGGCCGCGCCCTGGCCCAGGTCGCCGCTGTTGATGCCCTTGAGGTAGGCCCAGAGCGGCAGGATCTGGGTGCTGTGGCCGGGGCCGCCGCGGGTCAGCAGGGCGATGGTCGACATCTCGCCGATCACCAGCAGGGCGGTGAACAGGATCGCCACGGTCAGCACCGGGGCCAGCGCGGGGATGATGATGCGAAACAGGATGCGGAAGAAGCCGGCGCCGTCGAGCTGCGCCTGTTCGAGGCGCTCGCGGGGAATCGACAGGCGCCCGGCCAGCACGATGATGGTCGCCAGCGGCAGCGTCCGCCACACGTCGACCAGCACGATCGAGGCGATCGCCAGGCCCTCCCGGCCCAGGTAGAAGAGGTTCCAGGAGGGGCCGAAGGTGCCGCCCGGGCCGAGCAGGCCGATCTGCACCAGCACCCAGTCGATGGGGCTGTACTGGGAGTCCAGCACCCACAGCCAGGTGATCGCCGACAGCGACACCGGCATCGCCCAGGGGATCATGAACAGCACCTGGACCAGCCGCTTGCCGCGGAAGTCGCGGGCCAGCAGCTCGACGGCGGTGGTCGCCAGCACCAGCAGGATCAGCACCGTCAATGTGGTGATCAGCAGGCTGTTGCGCAGCGCCAGGCGAAAGCCCGACTGGTCGAGCACGGCGAGGAAGTTGTCCAGGCCGACGAAGGTGTCGATCTGCGGGCTGCCGACCGTGGCATCGCTCACGCTCAGGGCGATGGCGATGAAGAACGGCACGGCCACGAAGGCCACCACATAGAGCACCGCCGGGGCGAGCAGCAGCGCGCCCAGCACCCGGGGGCGCTCGAGGGCCAGCGCCAGGCGGGCCAGGGCGCCATCGGGCGGCTCCGGACCGCGCGCGGCCGGCCCGGCCCGGTCGGAACCGTCGGGTCCGGCGCTCATGTCACCGCCACCCTGGCCTGCGAGAGTCGCTGGCCCGTCGCGGGGTCGAAGAAGCAGGCATCGCGGCGGGTCACCACGAAGTGATGGGTCTCGCCGGTGGCAAGCGTCGGCATGGCGGCCTGGCGCAGGCGGCCGATGACCCGCGGCGGGCGCCGCTGCTCGGTCACCCCGCGGCGCACCACGCCGTAGACCAGCCATTCCGCCCCCAGGAACTCGAGGTGCTCGACCTCGATGTCGAGTTCCAGGACGATCTCGTCGTTCGGCGCCTCGGCGGCGAGATGGAAGTGCTCCGGGCGCACGCCGATGATGCGCCCGTCGAGGGGCAGCAGGTTCATCGGCGGGTCGCCGATGAAGCCGGCGACGAAGGTGTCGGCGGGGTCGTAGTAGAGCTGCTGGGGGGTGCCGATCTGGTGGACGGTGCCCTTCTCCATGACCATGATGCGATCGGCCAGCCCCAGGGCCTCGGTCTGGTCGTGGGTCACGTAGAGGGTGGTGATACCGGTGCGGTCATGGAGCTCGCGCAGCTCGCCGCGGGCCTGGCTGCGGATCTGCGCATCCAGTGAACTCAGCGGCTCGTCGAACAGGAAGAGGTCGGGGGTGCGCACCATGGCGCGGGCCAGCGCCACGCGCTGGCTCTGGCCGCCCGACAGCCGGGTGGGGCGGCGGTCGAGCAGGTCGGTGATCTCGAGGATGCCGGCCACCCAGTCCAGCTGGCGGCGCTGCTCGTCCGGCGGCGCCTTGCGCGCGCGCAGCGGGAAGAGGATGTTGTCGCGCACCGTCATGTTGGGGTAGAGCGCGTAGTTCTGGAACACCATGGCGATGTTGCGGCTGCGCGGGGGGACGCCGACGATGGAGCGCCCGTCGATGAACAGCTCGCCGGCGCTGGGCTCCTCGAGGCCGGCGACCATGCGCATCAGGGTGGTCTTGCCCGACCCGGAGGGGCCGAGCACGGCGAGCAGCTCGCCGTCATGGGTCTCCATGTCGACCCCGTCCACGGCGATGATGCGGCCGTAGTGCTTCTTGAGTGCCCGCGTGGTCAGTATCGCCATAAGGGTTCGTCGTCAGGGGCTGACGCGGCCGGCCCGGGAGGGGCCGGCCGGCGGTCGTCAGTCACTGCCGCTGCCGATCATCCCGCGTTCTCGCCACTTGGCGAAGATCTCCTCGATCTCGGCGTTGGTGTCGGCGATCGCCTGTTCCGGCGTCTTCTGGCCGCGGGTGACGTCGGCCATCATGCTGGAGAGCAGGTGGGACTCGTACACCTCGCTGATCGCCGGGTTGGCATAGCCGGGATAGCCGAGCCAGGCGGTCCACTCCTCGGCGGTGCGCAGCAGGCCCAGCTTGTCCGGCGGCTCGGCGTTCCAGGGGTCGTCGCTCAGCCAGCCGTCCTCGGCGAACAGCCGCTCGCTGCGCGACGGGAAGGCCGGGAAGTTGTAGAACTTCGAGTAGTAGGAGGCGCTGGCGTAGTTGTTCTCCAGGTCGAGCATGAACTTCTTGGCCGCGGCCAGCTCGTCGGGGTCCGTCACGTAGTCGGGGATCACGTCGATGAACCACACGTGGGAGGGCATCTTCACCTCGCCGCCGGGCCCCTTGAGACCCGGGCGGAAGCCGGTGTCCGCGGCGACCTCCGGGGCCGACTCCTGGGCGCTGCGATAGAAGGAGATGGAGTTCTGGATATAGGAGGCGCGGCCGCCGATGAAGGTCTGGTTGTTGGAGGCCGCGTTCCAGGAAAAGACCTCCGGCGTCATGGCGCTGTCGAACAGTTCCTTCTGGAAGCGCACCGCCTCGAGCACCTCGGGCGAGTCGAAGGTGACGTTGCCGTCCTCGTCCTGGATCGAGCCGCCGTGGGACCAGATCAGCGCGCGGGCATAGAACTCGGAGTCGATCTCCGGCGACATGCCCAGCGCCACCGGGAGGCCGGTGTCCTCGAAGATCCTGGCGCCGCCCTCGAGCAGGTCCTGGTAGGTCTCGGGCCCCTCGGGGAAGCCGGCGTCGGCCCACAGCGAGCGTCGATAGTCACCGGGGTCCGGCACCCAGCCGTGGCAGAAACCGTACCAGGTGTCGGTGGCGGGCAGGTAGCTGGAGCGCTCGCAGGTGCCGGTGCGCTCGCCGAAGGCCGCCGCCGCGGCCTGGTTGACGTCCGCCAGCGACTGCAGGCCGTCGATGAAGGCGGTGGGCGGGGCCACCATCTCGAACACCGTGGCGCCCTCCTCGGCGGCGATGGAGGCCGACAGGGTCGAGGTCAGGTCGGCGATGTTGATCATGTTCACCGTGACCTCGACGTTGTGCGCCTCGCCCCATTGCTGCGCATACTCCCGGAACCACTCGTCGTAGCGCGGCACGAAGTGGCTCCATTGGGTGAGGCTGATGGCGGTGCCGTCGGGGAACTGCTCGGGGAAGGTCATGTCACCGTAACTGGTGAGGAATTCGGGGGCGGTCGGCTCGTCCTGCGCCAGGGCGGCAGGCGCCAGGGGGACCAGGGCAAGGAGCATTGCGCTCAGGAGGAAACCGGTGCCCTGCAGGCCGACGAGGCGGTCGCGTATGCTGTAATGCAACATACTGATACCTCTCGATTGTTTGTCATTGATTTCAGTCTAGGTGGTGGCGGGAGGCTGTCAAAACGCCGCGCGGCCGCGCCTCCCTCGCCGGGTGTCGTGCCAGGGGGCGCCGTTGGGGGGCTGCCGGTGCATCGTGTTGGTGAAGAGGCGAGGTCTGCGCCATGAAGATGCTGATCAATATCGACGTGCCCGAGCTCGCACCGGCCATCGCGTTCTACTGCGCTGCCTTTGGCCTGGAACTCGATCGCCTGCTCGATGATGACGTTGCCGAGCTCACGGGGGGCGAATCGACGATCTATCTGCTCGAGAACGCGAGTGGCTCGAGGTGCGTGAAGGGGCCCGTGAGGCATCGGGACTATTCGCGGCATTGGACGCCCGTGCATCTCGACGTCGTCGTCGAGGACATCGAGCAGGCCGCCGCGCGCGTGCTCGAGTGTGGCGCGGTTCGGGAAAGCGACTGCATCGCATGGCGAGGTTCGAGATGCATCACGTTCTCCGACCCCTTCGGCCATGGGTTCTGTCTGATCGAGTTCATCGGCGACGGCTACGGCTCCTAGCCGCGGCGCCGTGCCTTGTCGGCGGACGGTCGGAGGCCTGGCCGCCTGGTCGACCATGCTGCGGGGCGAAGAGGAAACCAGGACAGGCGATCGCCTGACGCCAGGGATGGGGGGCGGGACGCCCCCCGAGGCCATGGGCTGGCGCCTCGCTCTCCGGGCCACGTCACTCGGAGAGGCGCGCTTCGAGAATCAGGTTGAACGGCGTCTCGGCGGCGCGCCGGAAGTGGCCGAAGCCCGCCTGGCGGAACACCTCGGCGAGGCGTTCCTCGCCGGCCTGGGCGCCGAGCACCAGCGCGCCGCCCTCCGAGATCGCATGCGCGCAGCAGATGGTGGTGGACGCCGCATAGTAGATCCGCGAGACGCTCGACAGGTTGTGCTCGACCCGGTCCTGGGCGAACGGCTCGACCAGCATCACCGTGCCACCGGGCGCCAGCACCCGGGCGGCGTAGCGGGCCGCGGCGACCGGGTCGCCCATGTCGTGCAGGCAGTCGAAGAAGCAGATCAGGCCGTACTGCCGGTCGGGGTAGTCCGTCGCCCGGGCCAGGTCGAAAGTCACGCGCTCGCTGACCCCCGCCGTGGCGGCGTTGTGCCGGGAGGCGTCGATCGAGGCGGCGTGGCCATCGATGCCATGGAAGCGCGAGCGCGGGAAGGCCTGCGCCATCAGCACGGTCGAGTGGCCGTGGCCGCAGCCCACGTCGGCGACCTCGATGCCGGCCTCGAGCTTGTCGACCACGCCCTCGAGGGCGGGCAGCCACTCCGGCACCAGGCTGGCGCGATAGCCGTTGCGGTAGAACGCCGCCACCCCGCACTGCAGGCGCGCGTCGTGCTCGCCCCAGGCCACGCCCTCGCCGCTACGGAAGGCCGCGAGGGTGCGCTCCTCGTCGAACCACATCGAGGCCGGCACCTGCCAGGCGTGGGGGATGAACACCGGGCTGTCCTCGTCGGCCAGCACCAGTGCCTGCTCGGGGGACAGTTCGTAGCGGTCGCTGACGGCGTGGTAGCCCACATAGCCGCCGGCGGCCTGGGCGTTCAGCCACTCGCGGACGTAGCGCTCGGCGCAGCCGGTGCGGGTGGCGAGTTCCGCGGCGCCGAGTGGGCCGGCGCCCGCCATGGCCTTGTACAGGCCGAGCTTGCTGCCGAGGCTGACCATCACCCCGCCGTAGGCGGCGGACAGGTCATCGACGGCGCGGGTCACGAAGGATTCGAGTGTCGTCTGGTCGATCAGGGGGGCGTTCATGGAGGTGCTCCTTGTGTGACGGGTCGGGTGGTGTCAACTGCCTCTCCATCATCGTCGCGCCCCCCGATCGGCAGAAGAGCGGGAATCGCCGTAACCGGTCCGTTCGTGCCAAACTGAATATCTCCCGCCACGAGATTCCCCGCGCCATGAGCGGACACCCCCCGTCAGTCGGCGCGAGCCCCCGGCACGTCAGCCTGGTGGCGTTGCCCGAGGCCGCGATCTCCACGCTTGCCGGCATCTTCGACGTGATGAACAGCGTGGCGCCCACGGGCATGGTCGCTGCCCCCGAAGCGTTTCACATCGAGATCGTCGGCGAGGCCGTGGGCCCGCTGGAGCTGGCGAGCGGCATCCCGATCACCGTGCAGCGGGCGATCGACACCATCGAGACCAGCGACATCGTGATCGTCCCCGCGGTGCTGCTGCGCCCGCCGGTCTGGGTGCAGGGCCGCTATCCCGGCCTGGTCGCCTGGCTGCGCCGCATGCACGAGCGCGGCGCCGTGCTCTGTTCGGCCTGCTCGGGGGTCTTCCTGCTCGCCGAGACCGGGTTGTTCGACGGCCAGGACGCCACGGTGCATTTCGGCTATGCGGCGATGTTCGCGGCCAGCTATCCCGCCGTGCCGGTCCATCCGGAGCGCGTGCTGGTGATCGGCGGGCGACACGAGGAACTGGTGAGCTCGGGGGCCTCGATGAGTTGGCACGACCTGGTGCTCTATCTCATCGCGCGCTACGCCGGGGCGATCACGGCCCAGGAGGTCGCGCGGATGTTCGCGCTGCAGTGGCATCAGGAGGGCCTCACGCCCTATCTGGTGTTCGAGGGCCGCACGGATCACGGCGACGCGGAAATCCTGGGGGCGCAGCAGTGGTTGGGCGAGCACTTCGCGCTCGCCCATCCGGTGGAGGAGATGATCAGACGCTCGGCGCTCGCCGAGCGCTCCTTCAAGCGGCGCTTCGTGGCCGCCACCGGCCTCACGCCGATCGCCTATGTCCTGCGCCTGCGCATCGAGGACGCCAAGCGTCGCCTCGAGCGGTCCGATGCCTCGGTCGACGAGATCAGCTGGCGGGTCGGCTACGAGGATGCGGCCTTCTTCCGGCGCCTGTTCAAGCGCACCACCGGCCTCACCCCGAGCGCCTATCGCCGGCGCTTCCGCCTCCCGGATTTCGCGCGGCCGCCTCGGCCATGATGGTGCCGTTGCGGTGTCAGGCGCCGCACCGTTCCGGCAGGGCATAGGCGGTGGCCCGCCGCCGGAAGTCCCGCTTGATGAGGCGGTGCGGCTTGAGCGCCAGGCGCTCGTGGGCCAGGCCATTTGCCAGCTCACGATGCCCGCCGCCCAGGGTGGCCTCGGTCGGCGTGCCCCCGACGATCACACCGGCGTAGGTGCGGCCGAGGCGGGTGGCAAGCCGCAGGGCGATGCGCTGGCCCAGGCCCGTATGGCGTATGGCGATGCCCAGCACGATCCCGCCGAAGAACAGCCAGAAGGTCGAGGAGTGGAAGCCGGAGAAGACCGTCTGGGCCGGTGCCAACGGCCACAGGGTGGCGATCAGGAAGAACGCCAGTGCCGGCCAGTACTCCGGCACGGCCGCCGTCGCCATCGGCAGGACTGAGGGCGTGACCATGCCGCACCCCGCGCGCTTCACCTAAGATGGGGTAGGCCTCGAGACAAGGACCGCCGATGACCGCCCGACAAGGCTTCACCCTGACGCGCGCCGCCGCCCGCCGGCTGCTGGTGCGCTATCACTTCCGGCCGGCGCCGCTGGCGACCGTCATCCGTCGCCTGGGGACCATCCAGTTCGACCCCCTGGCGCCGGTCGGCACCAACCCGGACCTGGTCCTGCAGGCCCGGGTGCCCGGCTACCGGCGGGGGGACTGGCTGGAGGCGGCCTATGGGCAGCGCTGGCTGGTCGATGGCTGGGACAAGCAGGCCAGCCTGATCCAGCCCGGGGAGTGGTGGGCCCAGGCGCCGTTCCATCGCTGGTTCGCCCGGCGCTGGCGGCAACGGGGCGTGGACGTCGATGCTTCGGAGGCCCGCGCCCTGGTCGGGCAGGTCGAGCGCCATGGCCCCGCCACCAGCCTCGAGCTCGGCGATCAGCGGGCCGATCCCGCCTTGCGCGGCAGCTGGTACGGGCCCAAGCGCTCGCGCCATCTGCTCAAGGCGCTATGGGACGCCGGGCGCCTGATGACGCACCATCGCGTGGGCGGTCGCCATGCCTACGACCTGCCCGAGCGCGTGCTGCCCCAGGGCGCGAGCGAGCCTGAGGCCACGGACGCCGAGGCCCTGCAACGGCTGGTGGTGCGGCGCGTGCAGGCCGCCGGCTTGCTGCGTCCCAGTGCCGATGACGCCGTCTGGTCGCTGCCTTGCCCGCGCGCGGAGCGGGATCGCATCGCCGCCCGGGCCATCGCCCGGGGCGCGCTGATCGAGCTCGACGTGGAAGGCAGCGCCTACTGGACCACGCCCGAGGCCCTCTCGATGCTTGAGCCCGACCCGGTCCCCTCCATGGAGCGGGGAGTGCGCTTTCTCGCCCCGCTGGATCCGCTGATATGGGACCGCGGCGGCGTCGCCCGGCTGTTCGGCTTCGATTACGTCTGGGAGGTCTACAAGCCCCAGGCCCAGCGTCGTTGGGGGTACTATGTATTGCCGGTGCTGTGGGGCGAGCGTTTCGTGGCCCGCTTCGACGCCAGGTGCCAGCAGGGCACCCTGACCCTGCTCGCCTGGCACTGGGAGCCCGATATCCTGCCGGCCAGGCTGCCCGACGGCCTGGCCGAGGCGCTCGAACGGGCCGCCGGCGAGTTTCTCGATTACCTCGGTGCCTCTCGACTCGTCCTTCCCAGGGGCCTCGGTCGCGAGGCGCGCCGCGCCTGGCAGCGGGCCGCCCGATAGAGGCCCCGGTAAGCGGATCGGCTCTCCCTAGAAGCTGCGCCATGGGCTAGCCAGCCATGGGTGACGTTCACGCCTCACCGCTGACCCGTCGACCATACCTTCTGCGCCCCCTTCGGCCATGGGTTCTGTCTGATCGAGTTCATCGGAGACGGCTATCGCGAGGGCGTCGCGGAGAAGGTCGGCTTCGGCGATTTCCGCGTGCTGGAATACCACGCCCGTCCGCTGCGCCGGTATCGGATGACGCGCGAGGCGTGGTGCCGGAGGAGGCGGGTTGCGGAGTGGCTGGCGGGGAAACAGGCGGCCAATAGCTTGGCGCTAACGGGTTGATAGGGTGCTAATTTGTCGCCACATGCTAGGGTGAGCGAGATTACTCGCCATCGAGGAGCCCTCATGAGCCAAGGCAACGACTACACCCCGCCGAAGGTCTGGACCTGGGAGAAGGCCAGCGGCGGCACCTTCTCCAGCATCAACCGCCCCGTCGCCGGGCCCACCCACGAGCAGGCGCTGCCGGTCGGGAAGCATCCCTTCCAGCTCTACTCCATGGGCACGCCCAACGGCGTGAAGGCCACGGTGATGTTCGAGGAGCTGCTGGAGCTGGGTTACCAGGACGCCGAGTACGACGCCTGGCTGATCCGCATCGGCGAGGGTGACCAGTTCGGCAGCGGCTTCGTGGAAGCCAACCCCAACTCGAAGATCCCGGCGCTGGTCGATCACGGCCCCGCCGAGCCGATCCGGGTCTTCGAGTCCGGCTCGATCCTGCTCTACCTGGCCGAGCGCTTCGAGGAGTTCCTGCCGGGCAGCCTCACCGGGCGCACCGAGACCCTCAACTGGCTGTTCTGGCAGATGGGCAGCGCGCCCTTCCTGGGCGGCGGCTTCGGCCACTTCTACGCCTACGCGCCGGAAACGCTGGAGTACCCCATCGACCGCTACGCCATGGAGGCCAAGCGCCAGCTCGACGTGCTGGACCGCCGCCTGGCCGAGACGCGCTATCTCGCCGGCGACACCTACACCATCGCCGACATCGCCGCCTGGCCCTGGTACGGCCAGCTGGTGCTGGGCCGGCTGTACGACGCCGCCGAGTTCCTGCAGGTGCACCAGTACCAGCACGTGCTGCGCTGGGCCAGGGAGATCGACGCCCGCCCGGCGGTGCAGCGCGGGCGCATGGTCAACCGCACCTTCGGCGACCCGGCCATGCAGCTCCACGAGCGCCATGACGCCAGCGACTTCACCCACAAGACCCAGGACGTACTGACGTCCTGAGAGAGGTGACTCGCGCGATCCACGCTGCGGCCCCTGGGGTCGCGGCGTTGGTATTTTCGAGGACAACGACATGCCAGCTTTGCCGATGATCCTGTGGCGCGGCGATCGCGATGCCTCGCCGATCCTGCGGGTGAGCCTCGCCCTGGTGCTGGGCGTGGCGGTCGGCCTGGCGGTCGCGAGCCTGCTGTTGCCGGGGGAGGGCATGGCACTGGAGGGCGAGCGCATCGCCGAGCCGGGCCGTGTGGACGCGGCAGCGGCCGCCGGGGGCTCCCGCGCATGAGCGGCCCGACCCAGCCGCTGAGGCGCATCATCTCGGGCGGGCAGAGCGGCGTGGACCGCGCCGCCCTGGATGCCGCCCTGGCGGCGGGCCTTCCCTGCGGCGGCTGGTGCCCGCCGGGGCGCCGCGCCGAGGACGGCCCCATTCCCGAGCGCTACCCGCTCACCCCACTCGAGCAGGGCGGTTACCGCCAGCGTACCCTGCGTAACCTGATGGAGGCCGACGGCACCCTGATCGTCTACGCCGGGCGGCCCTCGGCGGGCACCGAGATGACGCTGGTGGAATGCGTGAAGCGGCATCGCCCCTACCAGTTGATCGACGCCGAGGGCGTGCCGCTCGCCCGCGCGGTCACGCTGCTCAGCCGCTTCATTGATGCGTGCGAGATCGCCACGCTCAACGTCGCCGGGCCCAGCGCCCACAAGGCGCCGGCCCTGCCCGAGTACGTGCGAGCGCTTGTGGGGGGCTACCTGCGCCGCCTGGGGGGATAGCCCGTCAGTGGCGGCCGCCGTCGGCAGCACGGCGAACATCACTCCCGCCCAGGGGCCGGGCATCAAGACAACCGCCACCTGACGGCCCCCTATGGCATGTCCGGGAGGCGATGCGCCCGGTGGCGCCGCCGCGCGGGCCGGGCGGCTGAGCGCAGCACGAGCGGCACCGGGGGCTCGGCGACGATCGCCTCCCGTGGCGGCTCGGCATAGGGCGTCACGCCCTCGAAGGTGCCCAGGCATACCTCCGTGGCTCGGTCGAGGGCGGCGACGGGCATCAGTTGCCACAGGTCAGGCTCCAGGCGGCGGGGGAGTCGAGGGGGGATCCGGGGGCCAGTCCTGTGGACCCCAAGGCGCTTCCAGCAGGCTGAAGGCCCGACACTGGGAGCCGCCCCTATCATGTCGCCTGTCCAGCTAGCCTCCCGATCCCAGGTGCCGCTCGGGGAGACGCCGTCCACCCAACGAAGAAGGACCGATTTATTGTGTATGTATTAGCAGACTTTCATGTTGGCAATTGGCGACATCTTGGCTTAGGAATCGGGCGTATTTGCGCCAATGTATGTCTTGGCAGTCAGAGGTGTTTGCAAGTGACGACTGATCAACTTAGGAATCGGTGCATCCATGACCGTTGGGCTGGAGCTGGGAATTTCTCCTACGTAGGATTAGCCCGGATCAACGGGCAGCCTTCCGTGCTGGCCCGGCACGTCAGGATGACATCCATGTGGTCAGGGCAAGGGAATGCGCCCGTTACAATCCTCGGGCGGTAGCGTGGCTAAACGCCTGATCCCTCGCTTGCCAAAGTTACTATTCGAATTTCCGACACCTGAATATCGAGACCATTCCAGGTGTCATCATTGACATAGAGACTCACCATGCCAACGATTGCCCATCTTCTGCTCTCCCGGCCGGCCCGGTGCGGCCTGGCAGTCATGGGGTGTTCCCTGCTGCTGAGTGGCTGTGCCGCCTTGGGCGGATTCCCCGGCTCGAAGCCGGGCGGCGTCGTCGATGGTGGCCAGGGGGAAACCCTGGATGAGAACCTCAGTGGCTTTCTCGCCCAGGCGCCTGCCGGTGCCGTGATGACTCTCGCCGAGAGCCCTTGGGGCCGTGACGTCGAGGTCATGGCGGACGAGCCCTATCACGCCGCCAGCGGTCGTGAGTGCCGCAAGCTGCAGGTCATCTCGGCGAGTGACGCTACCCGTCGAGTGGTGGCCTGCGAAACCGACTCGGGCTGGGAATCCCAACGCCTGGTTACCGACATGCTGAGTGCAGGGGGTACTCGCTGATGCTGCAAGTGAAACGCTGTTCGCCCCTGCTCATCGGTCTATTCTGCGCCTTGCTGGGATCATTGGCCCAAGCCCAGACGGTTAACCCGTCCACCGGCATCCTGCCGGAGCAGCAGCAGAAGCGGGCCTCCAGCGAGTCCGAGGAGGTGGATGACACGCCGCGTGCCGACTGGCGCAGTGGCACCGTGGGCCCCGTCCCCCAGGACCGCCTCGACGAGGCCGCCGATCGGCTTCCTCCCTTCGGGGCCAACCTCTTCGAGGGGGGCTTCCGCGGCACCATGGCCGACGGACTGACGCCCGGCTATCGCGTCAAGCCCGGGGATCAGGTCACTCTGCGTGCCTGGGGTGCCGTCGAGATCGATCGCGTACTGACCGTCGATGCCCAGGGCAATATCTTCATCCCCAGCAGTGGCCCGCTGGCCGTGCAGGGCAAGAACAGTCAGGAGCTCGACAACGCCGTACGCCAGGCGATTCACGCCGTGTATCCGGATAACGTGGAGGTCTACACCAACCTGCAGGGTGTCCAGCCGGTGGGGGTGTTCGTGACCGGTTACGTGGACAACCCCGGCCGCTATGCCGGTACCCCGAACGACTCGCTGCTGTACTTCCTCGACCAGGCTGGTGGCATCGACAACGAGTTGGGCAGCTACCGCAAGATTCGTGTGGTGCGCGACAACCAGACCGTTGCCCGGGTCGACCTCTATGATTTCCTGATCGAAGGGTCGATTCCCCGCCCGCAGTTCCGTGATGGTGACACCATCGTCGTGGAAGAGCGCGGCCCCTCCCTGGCCGTCGTCGGCGACGTGCAGCGCGAGTATCGCTACGAGCTCATCGGCGATCGCCTGAGCGGCGACGAAGTGACCAAGCTGGCGCGGCTCAAGGCCGGGGTGTCCCATGTGCTGGTGCGTGGTTCCCGTGCTGACGGTCCCTTCGCCCGCTATTTCTCGCTCAACGACTTCAACGGCCAGACGGTGCGCAGCGGTGACGAGGTGACGTTCAGCGCCGACCAGCGTGACGAGAGCATCGTCGTCCAGGTGGAGGGCAGCTACTATGGACCTTCCCGCTATGCGCTGCCGCGCAACGCTCGCCTGAGCGAACTGCTCGACGCCATCTCCGTGCCGGAAGACATGACGGCCGTGCACAGCGTCTCGCTGCAGCGAGAAAGCATCGCCGAGCAGCAGCGACAGTCTCTCGAAGACAGCTTGCGCCGCCTGGAGACCACTTACCTGGGGGCGCCGACCCGTACCGACGAAGAAGCCCGCACCCGCGTGAAGGAAGCCGAGCTGATCGAGCGCTTCGTCGAACGCGCCCGTGAGGTCGAGCCGTCTGGCCGCCTGGTCGTCGCCCGGGATGATCGCATCAGCGACATTCGACTGCAGGACGGTGACGTGATCACCATTCCCGAGAGCAGCGACTCCGTCCTGGTCAGCGGCGAAATCGTGGTGCCCCAGGCGGCGGTCTACGAGCCGGGTCTGGATGTGCGTAACTACATCGAAGCGGCCGGCGGCTTCACCCAGCGCGCCGACGATGACCACATCCTGGTGGTGCGCCAGAACGGCGCCGTGGTCAACGCCGACGACGTCAAGCTGCGACCCGGCGACGAGATCCTGGTGATGCCCAGGGTGCCGAGCAACAATCTGCAGCTCGCCTCCACCATCACCCAGATCCTCTACCAGGTCGCCGTGGCCGCCAAGGTCGCGCTCGATATCTAACCTCGGGCCGATACCTCCCCGGGCGGCGGTTCGCCCGGGGAGGTCGAGCTCCTAAAGGTAGTGTGCCATGCCCGAAGCCAACTCATCGAACGGCGGCGTCCGCACGCCCTGGCAGGTCGCGCGCAGCGTCTGGTTCGCCATGTTCATGCGCGAAACCATCTCCCGCACCATGGCGGACCGCTTCGCCTGGTTCTGGATGATCTTCGAGCCGGTGGCCTTCGTGGGCATCTTCATCGCGATACGCACCATGATCCGTGGTGACCGCTTCGTCATCGGCGCCGATTTCATTCCCTGGCTGATCGTCGGGTTGATGGGGTTCTTCCTGTTTCGGGAGGGAATGAACCGTCCGGTGGGGGCGATCGAGGCCAATCAGGGCCTGTTCGCCTATCGCCAGGTGCTGCCGATCGACCCGGTGCTGGTCAGGATCGTCCTCGAGGGACTACTGCGCACCTTCATCTTCCTGATCTTCATCGTGGGCGGAATCATGCTGGGCCTCGACCTCTATGCCGACCTGCCGATGTTCGCGATGTGGGCCTGGCTCTCGTTGTGGGCCCTGGGAGCCGGGGCGGGGCTCACCATATCGGCGGCCGCCGCCCTGGTGCCCGAGATAGGACGCGTCGTGAAGATGATCTCGCTGCCCTTGATGCTGATCTCCGGCGTGATCATCCCGATGAGCCTGAAGTCCTACCACCTCCAGCAACTGATGCTCTACAACCCGATCGCCCATGCCATCGAGTTCCTGCGGCTCGGCTTCTTCGAGAATTACAAGACCGTGTCGGGCATCAGCATGCTGTACGTCTGGATGTTCGCGCTGGCGCTGATCGCGCTGGGGATGATCCTTCATCTGCGCTTCGCGGAAGAGTTGAAGGCCAAGTGATCTCATGATCGAAGTCAACGGGCTCTATAAGCGTTACCACAACCACCGCTACAACGACTGGGTGCTCAAGGACGTCAACCTGACGATCCCCAGAGGGGTAAGCGTCGGACTGGTGGGCCCCAATGGGGCGGGCAAATCGACGCTGCTGCGATTGATCGGCGGCATGGATACGCCCGAGCGGGGAGAGGTGAAGCGCCGCTGCCGCGTCTCCTGGCCCATCGGCCTGACCGGAGGGTTCAAGGGCTCCATGACCGGGCGCCAGAACGTGCAGTTCGTGGCGCGCGTGCATGGTGGCGGTGGGCAGGGCGTCAAGCGAGTCATCGAGCTCGTCGAGGAGTTCGCCGAGATCGGCAGTGCCTTCGACCGCCCGGTGCAGACCTACTCCTCGGGGATGCGTTCGCGTCTGGCCTTCGGGCTTTCCCTGGCGTTCGACTTCGACGTCTACCTCTCGGACGAGGCCACGTCGGTGGGGGATCGGGCCTTCAAGGCCAAGGCCAAGCAGGCCTTCCGGGATCGTGTCGGCAAGGCGAGCTTGATCATGGTCTCACACGGTGAGGCCATCCTTCGGGAGATGTGCCAGGCGGGCATTTTCCTCTATGAGGGGCGGGCCCAGTGGTTCGACGAGATCGACGACGCGATCGCCGCCTATCACGACACCTCCGGCATGCCGGATCCGGCACCGTTGCGGGAGGCCAGGAAGGCGACCAGGAAGGCGCGCCAGGAGCTGCGGGCCGCCAAGGCGGCCCATGCCCAGGCACAGGCCGAGGGTGCCGGCCAGGCCCATCTCGATACCCTGACGGCATCGATCAAGCGCAAGCGCGAACAGCTCCGGCAGCACAAGGCGACGCTCGCCGCCTTCAAGGAGCCGACCGATGACGATGATTGACGTTTCTTTTCGATAAGGTCCCTGGATGAAAGCAATCTTTAGGCGTAACTCCTACTGGGGGTTATGTATAGTCGCGATCGTGCTGGTGAGCGCCTACTGGACGTTCTGGGCGACGGATCGCTATGTATCCCGCACGGTGGTCGTGCTGGAGAGCCCGCAGATCGCCTCACCGGAGGTGTCGTTTGCATCGATCCTCGGCGGCGGCGGCTCGAGTGATCTGCTGCTGTTGCGCGAGCACCTGCTGTCGGTCGACATGTTGCGTCGGGCACAGCAGCAGCTGGATCTTCGCGAGCACTACTCCAGCCATGGCGATTTCTTCTCGCGGCTACGTGATCCCGATGCCCCCATCGAGGACCTTCACAGCTACTACCAGAGCCGGGTGAAGATCGACATGGACGAATATGCCAAGGTGCTGAAGATCGAGGTTCAGGCCAATACCCCCGAGTTCGCCCACGACCTCGCTGATCTGCTGCTCGAGGCCGGCGAGCAGCACATGAACGAGATGGGCCAGCACCTCGCCGAGGAGCAGGTCCGCTTCCTCGAGCAACAGTTGGGGCGTCTGGAGCAGCGGCTGGATGAGGCCCGCGCCGCTCTCCTCGACTATCAGAACGAACATGGCCTGATCTCGCCGACCAAGACCGTGGAGAACCTCAACCAGGTCGTTGCCACCCTGGAGGGGGAACTGGCCCGGTTGCAGGCACGCCGCAGCGCCCTGGCCTCCTTCAACAGTGCCCAGTCGGCCGAGATGGTGCGCATCGAGAGTGAAGTAGAGGCCTTGCGCGAGCAGATCGACAAGGAGCGGGGCCGCCTGGCCCAGGCGGCGGGTGATTCACTGAACCGGGTCTCCTCGGAATACCAGACCCTGGAGCAGCGTGCCAAGTTTGCCCAGGAAACCTATTCGAGTGCCATGGCCGCCCTGGAAAATACGCGTATCGAAGCGGCGCGTACCCTCAAGCAGGTCTCCGTGCTGCAGAGCCCGATGCTCCCCGAGTACGCCACCGAGCCGCGTCGGCTGTATAACGCCACGGTGTTCGCCATCCTCGCCCTGTTCGTCACTTTCATCCTCAATATGCTGATCCTGATCGTGCGCGATCATCGCGACTGATATGGCCAAGACCTTCTTGATCACTGGCGGGGCAGGCTTCATCGGTTCCGCGGTGGTGCGTGAACTCATCGGCAACACCGAGCATCGCGTGGTCAGCGTCGACAAGCTGACCTATGCCGGCAACCTGGCGTCGCTGGAGCCCATCGCCGACAGCCCGCGGCATGTCTTCGTGCGGGCCGATATCGGCGATGTCGCTGCCATGCAGCAGGTCTTCGAGCAGCATCGGCCCGACGTGGTCATGCACCTGGCGGCCGAGAGCCACGTCGACCGTTCCATCGAGGGGCCGGCCGATTTCATCCACACCAACCTGGTGGGCACGTCGGTGCTGTTGGAAGTCTCGCGCGGCTACTGGGCGGCGCTGAAGGGCTCCGTCCCGGAGAAGGCCGCCGACTTTCGCTTCCATCATGTGTCCACCGACGAAGTGTATGGCGACCTGGATGGCGCGGAGGGGCTATTCGCCGAAACCACCCCCTATGCACCGAGCTCACCCTATGCGGCCAGCAAGGCCGGTGCCGACCACCTGGTGCGCGCCTGGCACCGTACCTTCGGCCTCCCCACGCTGGTCACCAATTGCTCCAACAATTACGGGCCCTACCACTTTCCGGAGAAACTGATTCCGCTGATGATCCTCAACGCCCTGGCCGGCAAGCCGCTGCCGATCTATGGCGATGGCCAGCAGATTCGCGACTGGCTCCACGTGGAGGACCACGCCCGTGCACTGATCAAGGTGGCGGTGCAGGGACGGGCAGGGGAGACCTACAACATCGGCGGCCTCAACGAGAAGAGCAATCTCGAGGTCGTCGAGACGATCTGTGACCTGTTGCAGGAACGGGTGCCGCGGGATACCCGTTACCGTGACCTCATCACCTTCGTCGCCGATCGCCCCGGCCACGACAGACGCTACGCCATCGATGCCGGCAAGATCGCGCGCGAGCTGGACTGGGCACCACAGGAGACCTTCGAGAGCGGGCTATGCAGGACCGTCGAGTGGTACCTGAGCAACGAGGACTGGTGGCGGTGTATCCAGGATGGCAGCTATCTGGGACAGCGCCTCGGCCTGACCGACGCCTTTGATGACAGGGATGATCGCCATGAACATTCTGGTTACCGGGGGTAGCGGCCAGGTCGGCTTCGAACTGCAACGTCGGCTCAGCCCGCTCGGCAGGGTGCTGGCACCGACCCGCGCCGAGCTGGACCTGAGCGACTCCAGGGCCGTCGACGCCTGGCTCGAGACATCCCGTCCCGAACTGATCGTCAATGCCGCCGCCTATACGGCGGTCGACAGAGCCGAACGCGAACCGGACCTGGCACGGCGCCTGAATGCCGAGTTACCCGCCCAGCTGGCCGACTACGCCCAGGCGCACGACCTGCGGCTGGTCCACTTCTCCAGCGATTACGTCTATTCCGGCCACGGCGATACGCCCTGGCGGGAAGACGATGTCCCCCAACCGCTCAACGTCTATGGCCGGACCAAACTGGAAGGCGACCGGGCCATTCAGCTGAGCGGCTGCCAACACCTGATCTTCCGAACCAGCTGGGTCTACAGTGCCCATGGCAGCAACTTCATGCAGACCATGCTGCGGCTGGGGCAGGAGCGTCACCGGCTCGAGGTGGTGGCGGATCAGATCGGCGCGCCGACGCCGGCATGCCTGCTGGCGAAGGTCACTGCCCAGGCCCTCCAGCGGCGACTGGAGAGTGGCCTCTATCACCTGGCCCCGAGGGGAACGACGGGTTGGCATGGCTTCGCCCGGGCGATCTTCCGGCACGCCATCGCCCAGGGGCTGCCCCTGGCCATCTCTCCCGACGGGGTGATTGCCATCCCCACGGCCGACTACCCCACCCCCGCCACTCGCCCGCTCAACTCGCGCCTGTGCCTCGACAAGCTCGAGGAGGCGCTGGATGTGGCGCTGCCGCATTGGGAAGACCCGCTCGTCTCGACGCTGGCCGAGTCGCTGAAGGGCTAGCGGCTCGCCAGTTCGGGTGATGCGGTATCGCGGCGACAACCACTCGCAGGTGCCCGATGGATCGGGCAAATGAGGTTTGACAGCATGCAACGCAAAGGCATCGTACTGGCGGGAGGCACCGGCAGTCGGCTCTATCCCATTACCCATGGGGTCTCCAAGCAGCTGCTGCCCATCTACGACAAGCCGATGATCTACTACCCGCTTTCGGTCCTGATGCTGGCGGGGATACGTGACATTCTGATCATCTCGACCCCCGACGACTTGCCTGCCTTCCAGCGCCTGCTGGGCGATGGCGAGCAGTTGGGGGTATCCCTCGAATACGCCGAGCAGCGCTCGCCCGATGGCCTGGCGCAGGCGTTCCTCATCGGCGAGCGTTTCATCGCCAATGACCCCGTGAGTCTCGTGCTGGGTGACAATATCTTCCATGGCCAACACTTCACTGGACAGCTCCAGCAGGCGAGCCGGCAGCAGCGGGGCGCTACCGTGTTTGGCTACTACGTCAAGGACCCCAAGCGCTTCGGTGTGGTGGAGTTCGATGGCGAGGGTCGCGCGATCAGCATCGAGGAAAAGCCCGCCCGCCCCCGATCCCAGCATGCCGTTACCGGGCTCTACTTCTACGACAACGACGTCATCGAGATCGCCAAGGGGGTGAAGCCCAGCGCCCGTGGCGAACTGGAGATCACCTGCGTCAACAACGCCTACCTGGCGCGTGGCGACCTGCATGTGGCTAGCCTGGGCCGTGGCTTCGCCTGGCTGGATACCGGTACCCACGACAGCCTGCTGGAAGCGGCCCAGTACGTACAGACCATCGAGCACCGCCAGGGACTCAAGATCGCCTGCCTGGAAGAGATCGCCTGGCGCAACGGCTGGATCGACGATGAGGCCCTGGTCCGACGCGGCCAGGCACTGGCCAAGACCGGCTACGGTGACTACCTCCTGACCCTTGTGAACCCGACTCCCTAGGCGCCCGACTCCTCGGGCGAAGACCGCTATGCATGCTCAACCCCTCTCCATTCGCGATGTCATCCTGCTCACCCCCGAGGTCCATGGCGATGAGCGTGGCTTCTTCATGGAAAGTTTCAACCAGCGCGATTTCGAAGCCCTCACCGGTGTGAGCACCACCTTCGTACAGGATAACCATTCCCGCTCCCGTCAGGGGGTATTGCGCGGCTTGCACTATCAGGTAGAGCGGCCCCAGGGCAAGCTGGTGCGAGTGCTGGCCGGCGAGATCCTCGATGTCGCCGTGGACATCCGTCGCGACTCCGCCACCTTCGGCCAGTGGGTAAGCGCGCGCCTATCCGCCACCACGCACCAACAGCTCTGGGTGCCGGAAGGCTTCGCCCATGGCTTTCTCGTGCTCAGCGAGCAGGCCGAGGTGCTCTACAAGACCACCGACTATTACGCCCCTCGGGGTGAGCGCGCCATTCGCTGGGACGACCCCGCGCTGGCTATCGATTGGCAGCGTGCCGACTGGAGCTGGGGTGGCGAACCAACCCTCTCCACCAAGGATCGTCTTGCCGCCGATTTTCACACCAGCGAGATCAATTGAGACATGTTCAGCGGATACCACCAGTCCATCCATAACGCGCGGGATGGTGAGGCCTTGCAGGCCTGGAAGACCTTCTCGCTCGCCTATTGGGAAGAGCCGAGTTTCGGGCTGCCCGAGGACCTCCAGCAACGGCTCTTCCATGCCGGCTTCCTGCGCAGCCGCTGGGCGCTGTACGACATGGCGGAACATGGTGCCGACGGCTACCTCAGTGACTTCCAGGCCATGCGCCTGCAGGCGGCCAATGCCAAGTATCAGACGGTCATGGCCGACCGGGTGCTGTGCTCACACGTGGTGAGCAACTATTGCCCGGCCCCCGAGATCTACTGCGTGGTCACTGCGGAAGAGGTGCAGTGGGTCGCGGCCCCCTGGTGGCACCAGGACGACCATGCCCCGGGAGAATTGATCGTCCACCCCATGCAGAGCGGCGCTGCCATGCCCTATCAGCGGGTGGCATTGCGCGAAGGGCGCTTCCATTCGGCCCTGGGGGAAGGCGGCAGCGACGAGTTGGTGAGCAACCTGCAGCAGCAGGCAAGGCAGCATGGGAGTGCCTATGTGCTGAGCGAACACGTCTCCCAGGGGGCGTTCGCCGAAACCCTGGCGCCCGGTCACCTGAACCTGCTGAATGTCCTGCTGGTGCGGGAACAGCACGAATGGCGGCCGCAACTCGCCTCCGCGACACTGCTGATCGGTCGGCAGGGCAAGGATGGCGAGGCCGCCTTGCGTGTCGAGGAGGGTGCCCTCAGTGCCGCTATCGACCACCAAACGGGCCTGATCACTGCCTGCAAGGGGTTGGATGAGGGCCGTCGGGCCTTGACGGACTATGCCGTCCATCCTCAGTCGGGCAGCCGCATCGTGGGACAGTCGCTGCCCGGTTGGCAGGAGATACGCAGGATGCTGATGGCCTTCTTCGACGAAGCCTCCTATCTGCGAACGTGCAACCTCTCCTTCGTGCTTACCGACGATGGGCCTTGCTTCTTCGCCGCCTGCGAGGGGCAACTCGCCACGCACCAGATCCACCGCCCCTTGCTCGATGACCCTTTCATCTCCAGCCATGTCAATCGCTTGGAGTCCTGATGCCGACGCCTGTGACCTACAAGACCAAAAAGACGTTGCTAGAGCTCCTGAAGCATCCGCAAGCCAAGCAGCGCGCCGAAGTCCTGCGAAGTGGCTATTTCAACACCGAGTGGTATCTCGCCAATCACCCGGAGCTTCAGCAAGACCCCAAGGCACTCCGCGACCCGCTCAAGCACTTCATGGTCCAGGGAGCCAGGCAAGGCCTGAGCCCGGGGCCAGGCTTTCATACGGCTTGGTATCTCGACGAGTACGAGGATGTCAGAGACTCGGGTATCAACCCCCTGCTGCACTACCTTCGCCATGGGCGGCATGAAGAGCGGCGCCCCACGCCTCATCTGGCCGGTATCCGCGAGCGCTTGCCCTACCTGAGCGGGGGACGCCATTCACGCGTCATCTACAACACCAAGCGCAGCGCCGATCTCAGCCACGAGGGGCGCGTCAAGCGGCTGGACATGGCGGAGGGCGTCGAAGCCTGGCGGACTTTCAGCCAGGAGTTTCGCCGAGCGGCGCCCAGGCTGTCCCAAGACGACGCCGAGTACCTGCACAACCGCGGGTTCTTGCCGGACAAGAAGTCGTTGTATGGCTTGCCGAATTCCCAGGCCGATGCCTACATCAGTGACTTGCAGGCCCAACTCTTGCCACTGGCCAATGGTCATGCCCGCAAGATGCTCGAATCACCCGCCCTGCAATTTCAGCTGTTCAATCGACGCGTACCCATGCGCCCCCCTTGGGAAGCCGACGACTCGGCTCCGCGCCTCAAGGTGCTGGTGATGCTGGACCCGGCGCGTGCGGGATTGATTCCCCTGGCGGCCGTGGTGGCTCGGGCCGAGAGCCAGCATCGCCCCGCCAAGAGCCTGAGGCTCTCGCTGAACAGCGGTCGGGTCAAGAGCGTGGTGCGTTACCGGGCAGGCGGCGTGATCTCCGGCCCCAGACGCCCGAAGCCATGGGAACGGCGGCGTTACCTCGAACTCTGGCAGCGCAGCCGAGAGGAGATCCTGGCCGTTATCGCCCACAAGCCCATCTTCACTTTCGCCCAGCTGGAAATCGATATCTGCGGAACGGCCCCCCGCCCCCGCCTGATCGAACTACGCAGCCGACCTTGCGGCGCGGCTTTTCAAGTACATGGTCCCCTGATGGATTCCGAGGCGGCCATCGAATTCATCCGTGAGTTTGGTATCTAGGCTGACGAAGCATGAATGAGTTTGCCATCACTGCGTGCGATCCCGGTGGATCGGCTCCCTTGCCTGACCTGCCCGAGGACCACCATCGCCACTTCATGGCCAATCTGAGTGGGGTCGAGCGCCTATCGTTGCTCAAACGTTTCACCCTGGATTTCCATGCCGACCCCGACCTGGGGAAGATCAGTGAAGAGCAGGCCGAGTTTCTCTATGAGCGGGGCTTTCTCCCGGAAAAGATACGCCTCTATGGCCTGAACCGTGACAATATCGACCTCTATCTTAGCGACGTGCAGCGTTGGTTGACGCGGCTGGTCAACGGGCCCTATAGCATCGTCTTCAACAACAAGGTGCTCTTCACACAGGTCTTCGGGCGCTACTGTCGGGTGCCAGGTATCATCGCCATCTTTCGTAATGGCCGAGCGATACCCTACTGCGAGTTGTGGGACCGGATTATCAGTGGCCAGGACTCAGGGCGTATGATGGTTGCCAAGCCACTGGGCGGAGGCGGTGGTGGGAGCGTCTATTTCATCCGTACTGACCGGCATCATGCGGTAATAGAGACCAACGATGAGGAGGGGGCCCGTGTCGTCGTGAAGGTCAGCGAGCTCGCCGAAGTGCTCGCGGCTCAAGAGGTTCCCTTCATTCTCAATGATTACATACAGCAAGGTGATTTTACCCAGGCGTTGTTTCCTCTCACTGTCAATACGCTCAGGGTGCTGGTCATCCGTCATCCCGTGACGCGCAAAGGACAGGTGATACGTGCCGTACAACGTATCGGGACTAGCGAATCCTATCCGATCGACAACTTTTCATTGGGTGGGCTCAGTGCCGAGATCAATCTTGCCAATGGCGAACTGAGTCATGCCGTCGCTGCTGAAGGCAAGCATGCCGGGAAGCGCTGGGAAAGCCATCCCGACACCGGCGAGAAAATCTCCGAGAAGAGAGTGCCACACTGGGAGGATATAAAGGAGGATATATGTCGACTCTTCGAGAATCTTCCGTATATAAAATATTGCGGATTCGATCTTATCATTGATGATGATGGCTTCATCGTCTTGGAAGGCAATAGTTATAGCCAGGTTCGATTATTCCAGATGAGCAGCCCCTTGCTGGACAACCAGGTGCTGGTGGATTTCTACAAGAGTGAGGGGTTGTTAGTTACATGATTGATGAGTGAGAAAAAACAAATAAAGTTATTGGCAGGAATGGGGGAGTTCTAGAAAGGCAAATGATGGAACGACACGGAGTCTCCAGTGATGATTACTCAAGTTGATATTTTTACATTGAAGAACAAGCCCGTCAGTCGGGCCGACAGGGAGCAGGGTGAGCAGCTCAACGGGAGAGAGTCCGAGGAGTATTCCATCTTCTTCAAGGTCGTGGCCGAGGTGGAAGGGAAGGAGTATATCGGACTGGGTGAGGCAAGGCCCTCCAGCATCAGCTCGGAGACCCTGTCTCGCGCGACTCGCTATGGGAAGAAGCTAGCCCGGGGATTGGCTGGAAAGCCGCTACCCATCATGGCGGGGGAGCAGGGCTACGCCCACCAGGTGCATGGAGTGGTACAGCAAGTCGTCAGTGAAATCTTCGGTTACACCGAAGAGGGCAATACCCAGCAGCGTCCCAGCCCCTCGGTCTGCTTTGCCGCCGAATGTGCCCTGCTGGATATCATCGCCAAGCATCATGGCGTATCGGTTGCGCAGCTGGTATCCGGCAACAGTGAGCGGGCCGTTGTCCGCAATGTGTTCAACGACCGGCTCAAGAATACCGAGAAGTTACTCGCCGACATTGCGGATGGCAAGGCCGTGGAAGGCTGGCTGCGGCGTGGGCGCCGCATCGGTGCCGACAAGGCCAGCGCTCTGGTGAACTCGCTGTTGTTTGCCTTGAAGGACAAGCAGCACTCGCTGGAGGGTATCATCCTCAATGCCGGCCAGCGTTGGCAATTGGAGGAGTGGAAGCGCTTCTGTGACGAGATCTCGCTGAGTGGACTGACCGAGAAGATGGGCGTCGAAGTCGTGGTGGAAGATCCCTTCGCCGAGATTTCCGATGCCTTCTATCGCGAGGCTTTCGCCTATGCCAAGGGCAAGCGGATTCGCATCATGCTGGCCAAGCCGGTGTGGGGCGTCGCGTCCGTGCGTACCCTGGCCCCCTATATGGCCAATGTCGATCTCAAGATAACGCCCCAGAAGGCCGGCGGTTTCCATGAGGTGCTGGAAACCGAGCGCGTGGCCAAGGAACTGGGATTCGAGGGTGGGGTGTTCCTCGGGAACCTGCAGAATACCTCCAACTTCACCACCTTGACCATTCTGGCGCTTGCCAAGAGCCTGAGTAACTGTCGCTACTTCCCGGCCACCTTCAAGAGGGAAAAAAAGGTGCGCCTGGTCCACCCGCGGGCCGAAAGGAATGGCACTCAACTGGTGGCGCCGGAAGGGAGCGGTTGGGCAACCAATGTATGCCGCTCCGGCCTCAAGCGGCGCCTGATGTACCACCGGGCCTATGGGGTAGAGGGGCGCCGGCCTGAGCGCGAGGCGCGCAAGTCACTGCTCAGGAGCGTGTTCGATGATCGCTTCCTCAGCCGTGAGTCCGTGGAGAGTCAGCGCTTCAAGTACAGTGACGAAACGTTGGCCAAGGCGCTGCAAGGCGCCAACTGACCGATCGCGCCGGGCGGAATCATCCGCCCGGCTTTTTGACGATGGTGCGACATGCCGCAAGAGAATTGTAAAGTCAAGCGAATTGAATTGGTCGCTTACTCGAGACCTCATGCTGAAAGGCTCACCGCAGCGGTCGATAAAAAGGCGGCCAAGGACGAGGTGAATTACTATCTGAAGGTGACGGTCAGTGCTCTAGATCGGGAGTTTGTCAGTGCCATAGAGGGAGCGATGGGTCTTCGCCCCGACAAGCCGATGGTCGGTCGTTACTGGGATTATCTCGAGACCGTCGCCTCCAGACTGATGGGCAGTCAACTCGATGCCGAGGCCTTGGCCAAGGGGCAACTGGCCAGACAACTTAAAGCCTGGGTTGAGCCCACACTGGAGCTGATCGACAACGCCAAGGCGCTTGAGTTGCGCCAGTGGGTCAAGGTCCAGCGTGCGGTTAACAGCATTCACATGGCGCTCAAGCAGCTGTTCGCCGATCTCGCTCGACAGATACAGCGAGAAGGTAATGGCGAACAGCCGGCGGAGGAGGTGACGTCAGCAAGCGAGGCGTTGTTCTTCCGCTCCGAGAGGGTGCTCTATCTACCTGAGGCGGAAGCGCCGACCTATACCTACCAGCCGCGATTGAAGGATGTGCCACAGGAGCCCTCTCCACCGCTCCACCCTAATGCCTTCGATGATACGCCACTGATGCTGCCGCTTGGCACCATGGACGCCAAGAGCCACCTGATGGAACGCGAGTGCCTGCGCCAAGGCTTCAATGTGCTGCGGACCGGCAAGGGAGTCTTCACCGCCGACAAGGGAGACCAGCGCTTCTACTTCAAGCTCAGCCGTTCGCCGCTGGTCTCGGTGGATGCCATCGCCTTGTGCACGCACAAGGAAGCGACACGGGAGTTTCTGGCGCCCCTTGGGTTCCCGGTTCCTCGCGGCAGGATGTTTCCTTCGGGCGATCATGATAACGCCATGCGCTATGCCAACCTGATCGGCTATCCGGTCGTGGTGAAGCCGGCTACCGGCGTTCGCGGCATCGGGGTGGTGCCGAATATTCGCAGCGATGAGGAGCTGCGGAGCGCCTTCCATGTGCTGGAGTCCAGCAAGCTGGGACACGATGACTTCATCGTCGAGAAGCATATCTTCGGCGAGGATTATCGGATCATGGTGATCGGGGGCAAGGTGCGTGCCGCTACATTGCGGGCTCCCGCCTCGGTGACCGGCGACGGCAAACATACTATCGCCGAGCTGATCCTGATCAAGAACCGCTACCGGCAGAATATCCCTCATCTCAAGTCCCGGCCCATCGTCTACACGGAATCGACCCAGTATCAACTCGACAAGCTGGGGTATACGCTGCATTCCGTTCCCCGCTTGGGCGAGCGTATCAACCTTTCCGGTTCCTGCAACCTCTCTCAAGGCGGCGACAGCGTCAACGTCCACCACGAGATGCACCCGAGCATCATCAAGGTGGCGGAGGATGCGGTGAAGGCCGTTCCCGGCCTGGATTACTGCGGCATCGACTTCCTGATCGAAGATCACCGCAAGCCGGTGGGAGAGACCGACATCGGCATCTGCGAGCTCAATGCACATGCCGCCATCGGGACCGCCTGCTACCCGATGTTCGGTGAGCCCGTGAACGTTCCGCGCCAGGCCATCGAGGCGATCCTGCACAACCAGGGCATGCCGTTGACGCCGCTGGACGACAGCCAGGTCTCGGTGAAGGTGAGGGTGCGCGGGAAGGTCACGGGAGTGGGCTTTCGCAAGTGGGTGAGCCGCCATGCGCAGAAGGGCGGCCTGACGGGCTATGTGAAGAATCGTGACAAGCGCACGGTAGAGGCCGTCTTGCAGGGCTCACTGGTCGCCATTGCCTCACTCGCCACCGCCTGCATTCGCGGCCCTTCCGAGGCCTTGCCGACCTCGGTCAGGGTCATGCATGTCAAGGAGCCTCTGCACGATGGCTTCACCCTCATACGATAAAGGCGAGAGACCCATGGATGTCAGAATCGATAGCTTCCGGGCACTGCTGGATAGCCTGCCCAGCATTGCCAAGGAAGGGCTGCTGATTCATGCCCAGCGCTTGCCGGCCAGCGCTCGCACTATGCTGCTGCCTCGTCAGCTCGCTTACTACTATGATCGTCACGCCGATGGGGAGTCCGTTGGTAAACCGGCAGGCTTCGTCTGTGGCGTCAGCGGCCGCAACCTGCTGCCGGCCGTGAACTTCTGCCAGGACATTCGTGCCTGGCGTGCCCGCCTGGAGCGCCACGGCATCAAGGTCGTCAAGGCGGCTTCCTTTTCTGGGCGCTCGCAGCGCGACCACCTGCGCTATGCCAAGAAGATCGGCTATCCGGTGGTCTTGAAGCCGGTGATTCGCAATACCCTGTACGAAGAGTTCATCACGGACATCTCCAACGAAAACGAACTGGAGTTCCTCTTTCGCAAGTCGCGTGAGCTCAAGAAGAACAAGGCCAGTGATCTCACGGCTTCCCCCTACGCCATGACGCGTCTCTCGGAAGACCACGTGGACGAGCATGGTCGTCGCTTCCTGCCCCTCAGTGTGCGCTACCTGCTGGAGAAGCAGTTGGCGGGTCGACACCTGCGCCTGATCATGGCCGAAGGCCAGCTGGCGGCGGCCTTCCACAAGCCGCTACAGGACAAGGTCTGGCAACCGGCCGATAACCTGCATGAGAGCTACCGAGCCCTGGGAGAGAAGGTCGCCAAGGTCATGCAGGGCATGGCCTTCTTGCGCATCGACCTGGTCGTGGAGGATCCGGCCAGCGAAGCCAAGGAGGGTAACCACGCGGTCATTTCCCTATCGGAGCACCTCAAGTGCTACAAGCTCTATGACGAGCATCCGGCGGTGACGCAACGGCTGCTGGAACTGGTGGCAGGTTGCTCGCCGGATATCTCCCTGGAGACCCCCCTGCAACTCGAGGCGGTGCTGGCCGGTATCAGCCGTGGCGAGCGTCTCGAAAGGGAACTGCGGCGCACCGCTCAGGCACTGGGGATGGAGCTGGCAATCGAGGAGCTGGATCAGGTGACGGGACGGGTGCGCTTCCATGCCTCGGGGCCGGCCTGGGCGGGTTCCGCCTTGACATGGGCTTATGCCAACGGCCTGGGGATCGAAGAGATCCCGACCAGCGTAGATGTCAAGGTGATACGTTCGGGTCGGGGGGGGTAAGGTGGCAGTACTCAACGAGCATTTCGACTATGAAGACATCAGGGAATACCTGGATGGTCAGCTGAATAAGTTCAGTAGCCCGGTGCACTTGAGAATACAAAGCGAAAAATTAAAAAATCTCAATGCCTTCATGATCGCTGAGGAGTTTCAGCGACGAGGGCATTTCGTCGTATGGGAGAAGAAGTCAAGATTCGAGGTGATTGACCTGGAGCCTAGGCTCTCGTTTTCCTTTTCTCACCTGAGGGGCTATTCGCGTGGAGCGATAAGTCTATTACGAGACAAGGCTGTCTTCAAGAGAGCACTATCAGAAAGTGGAATCAGCGTCGCGACGGGTATCGCAGTGCCCACGCATGACAAGGAAGGGGGCAGGCAATTCGTTGCCAAGAGTGAGACTGCCTGTGTCATCAAGCCAGTATGTGGGCATAAGGGTAAAGGGGTCACTGTAGGTGTCAAAAGTGACGACCAGTTCGATTATGCCTGGGACCTGGCGGTCAAGGAAAATCGAGACGAGGGCGATATACTCATAGAAGATCAGTTCTCGGGAGGAGTTGAAGCTCGCTTCCTCGTGGTGGGTGGAAAATGCGTCAGTGTCTGTCGGCGGATTCCGCCAATCGTCGTTGGTGATGGCGTAAAGACCGTCGACGAACTGATCGAAGAAAAGAATGAGGAGAAGCGGAAAAGTCCGGGCCAGGTCATCCGTCAGATCAAGCTCGACGAGCATCGGGTCGGGCTGATCAAGGCACAGGGCTTCTCCTTGGATGACGTGCCCGAGCGAGGGACCTATGTGCTCATCGACCACAAGGCAGGCGCCAGTACTGGTGCCGATACCCTGGAAATCAGCGATCTCGTTCATCCCGACTATCTCAGGATTGCCGAACATGTCTCTCGGGTAGCAAAGAATATCCCTGTTCTTGGTGTGGATATTATATCAAAGAGCTTTTCAGGGGTGCCGACGAGAGAAAACTATATCGTCCTGGAAGGCAATATAGCGCCAGGATTGAGTGGCCATTGTTACCCTAGCTACGGTAATCCAAAAAACATAGTTTCACCGATTGTTGATCATGCCCTCTCTCTCTCCAGGTCGAAGGATTTAAGAAGCCTTCCTGCTTGTAACTTGGTCGAGAGGCCTCTGAGCCAGGGGGCGTTCACCAGCTTTTCCGAAGACTGTGAGGAAGGGTTGGAAGGCAGTGTGGATATGACAGATAAGTCAATGTCCTTCAAACTTGGCCATGATGTGAGGTGCAGTGAATTGGCAAAACGAGTCTATGAGCATAACCGGTCAGGTGAGTCGCTGGTATTCTTTGAAAAGCCTCCAGTGACGACCAAGGCGCTCACCGTCACCTTTTGTGGCGATACGAGTCTGGGGTATTACTATCTCGAGAAGTCGAAGAGAAAATATGCCGAGGCTTATGAGCGCTTGCAGGACAACCCCATCTCATTCTTTGATGGGGTCAGGCCTCTTATCGACGGAAGCGATGAAGTCATCGTGAATCTCGAAACGGTGCTTAGCCATGCACCCGGCGCACCTATAGAAGGTAAGGAATATCCCGGCTGTGATGATCCAGATGTGACCATTGAGGTTCTCAAGGAGCTAGGGGTAACGGCCGTCACCTTGGCCAACAATCATACAATGGATTACGGGCCAGACAAGATGCTGGCCATGATCGAGAAGCTGAAAAGTCATGGCATTGCCGTTATTGGCGCCGGCAGGAATCTCGAGGAAGCACGTAAGCCCTATCATATACAGATGAATGCAGAAGACGGGGTGAAGAACCTCTACATATTTAATGGTATGCGCTCGACAAGGCGCTACATGGGATACGGTTTCTTTGCCAAGAAAGATAAGCCGGGCATTGCCAGCACGAGCTTCAAGGCAATGTCACGCGAAATCCAGAAAGTCAAGTCTGTAGACCCTGACGGTATCATTATCGTCTGTCCTCACTGGCAGGGCATCGATTACCAGGATACGAGCGAGAAGCATCGAGAGTGGTGCCGGGCCATCATCGATGCAGGTGCGGATCATGTGGTAGCGCATGGATCGCATAAGGCTGACGCTGTAGAGACCTATAGAGGCGGCAAGATCTTTCATTCAATCGGGAATTTTGTCTTCAATTCTCCCGGAAGATACAAGGCTAAGCAGGCTGATCCATATAGCTTTGTCGTGAGTCTTACTGTCGATGAGATGTTGCGGTCAAGCATTCGCTCAGAGAAGATATGTACAGACAATAAAAGAACGGGCTTCAAGACCTACGTGGTCGACGAAGTTGATAGCAGCAACGAGGCACCAGAAAAAGAAAAGTCATTCAGCGGGATGGACTATTGCCTGCAAAAAATGCGTAAAGGCAATGCTCTTGTGGTCGTCGACGACAACTGGAGTAAAGGGAGGAGGGTTCATTCTGGCCAACACGGAAAGGATGATCGTGAAATCATCGAGAAGGCAAAAAGAAGCAATGTCAGGGAGATAATTGCCAGTCGTGAGTTTAATGGAGAAGGAATACCAGTCAAGTATGTCGAAAACACATTGCAATATTTTCTAGACGCAGGAAAGTCGGCGAGAAGGAAATTTAAAGGTAAGGTCCTGGCGGTTACCGGATCTGCTGGAAAAAGCAGTACGGTATTGATGCTGTCACATGTGCTGAGGTCTATGGGGTTTTCAGTGCTCAGCACCGATAGTAATCATAATACGATTTATGGCATTTCGGCGCTCTTGTCCAACCTTGATGATGATTATGATTTTTGTGTTGTTGAAGCAGCCTTGAGCGGGTTCTATAGGTATGAGAACCATGTTGGGAAACTCATCTCCCCGGATGTTTCTATCATCACATCCATCGACGTGAGTCAGCCTGAGCTCATAGAGTCTTCGGAGAAAACGGCATATTATAAGTCGAAGATATATGAGGGTTTAGGCAAGGAAGGCGGGGCGGTATATTGCAACAATACAAAACATTCCCAGCATTTGGCCTTCATGGCAAATGCCTTCAGCAATAACCCAGTGTCTTATGGTGATGATGACTCGACTGTTTCGCTAAAGCATTTTGATGTGAATGCCAGTGGCAGCGGGAAAGTTCTCTGCTCCATTGATGACGAGATCATCGAGTATACTATACCCACGCCAAGCCGAGCCATGGCCTACAACTCATTGGCTGTGTTGTCGGCATGCAAGGCTCTTGGCTTGAACTTGGCTGAAGCCGCGACAAGTCTCGCCTCATCACCAAAAGAGAAAAGGGTTCTTGATTTCTACTCCGGTGCGTTCTTTGGCAAGAATATAGAGTTCGTTGATGACACCAAAAACGCAACGATCAATTCAGTCAAGGAAGTCCTGAAAGTTCTCTCAGCCAAGAAGGTGTCCGGTAAAAAAATCTTTGTTCTTGGAAGACTTGTTCACTTGGGTGAGCATGAGGGAAATGTTTATTCTGAGATCGCTGCGCTGCTTGATGAATTTACGCCCGACCTGGTAATAGGGCTTGGCGATGAAGTCAAACCAGCAGTGGCGGGGCTGGACGGTTTGGTGTTTCATGGAATCCTTCAGGATGCCGATGAGTTAATGGGGGAGCTTTCGACACTGGTGGAAGATGGGGATCTGGTTGCAATAAAGGGTTCCTCTCGTGGTACTGGAATTCGCAAGACTGCGGATAGAGTCATATCCGAGATAAAGTAGCTGACTTGAAGGGATCATGGGGAGGCGGTCTCGAGTTCCAAGCGCAACGCTTTGAAGGGGGGCGGACCGAGCGACCGATGGCTTGAGCACCTCGGCAGGGAGTTCCAGCGGCGTTCGCCAGTCCAGTGTCTTGCACGGCCGAGTGTTCGGTGAGTCGTCGATCTCGTCGAGTTCTTCCTGGCCGTGGCGACAGGTCTGTGCCCTTCGGCAGGTAGTGCCGCAAGAGACCATCGGCGTTCTCCTTGCCACCTCGTTGCCATGAGCCATGCGGGGCAGCGAAGGAGATCGCCTTGCCGGTTGCAACATCATATTCCTTCCCATGGACCCGCTTGCCTCGGTGTTCTGCGCTTATCGGATATCGTGTACCTGAATCCCGAGCGAGAATCAGTGCCCCGGAGGCAGTAGGACGTTAGAGAACGAACCTGATTCGGGCGTCATCGATATCGTCAGTCATTGTATTCTTGAAGAATAAGATGAGATCGATCTGAAGCAAGAGCAGACAGAGGTCTTCCGCCAGTTGTTCATGAGCGCCTTGAGCTATTGCATGCGGATCCCGCAAGAGGCTCGAGCTTAGCATTCTTGATTGCTGGCAATCATTGCTCTGAGTAGCACATGATTCTTGATAGTGGAGCGTCAGGCCTCGCTGATGCTCGTGAAGGTTTTCTTCTCTCAACCCTATATAAAGGAACGTATTGGTGATTCATTCTAGCCGCTTGAAGAAATCAGAGTACTACGATTACAAGAGATTGGGAAAAATCATTTCGCAGGATCCTGTGCATGCCACGTTTTCCAACGTTGCCGCATCATTGGGAGTGTCATGCCTAAAGCTGTCTAAATCAGTTTCCATCCTTTCTCAGGACGATGAGTTCGTTATTTACCGGCTCAATGAGCCAGGAATCAATTCGATCGTTTCAGCCAAGTTGTGTCGCGACAAGAAGATCGCAAGCGATATTGTGAGAGATGCCGGCATCAATGCGCCTGAGTCGTATTCATTTCGCAGCAATAGGAAAGAGCGGGCCTGCAAGATCACCCCGGATTTTTTTCCATGTGTCGTGAAGCCTCACTCTAGCTACGGTGGGAAAGGAATCTCACTTGATATCGATGACTACGAAAAGCTGTCAGTTGCCTTTGACAGGGCGGCGCTGGAATCAGAAACGGTCATCATTGAAAGGCAGATAACTGGCGACGATTATAGGTTGTATGTCGTTGATGGCAGCGTTGTTGCGGTGAGTCAAAGGTTTGAGGCTCACGTTGTTGGTGATGGGAAACACTCGGTGCGTGAGTTGGTAAATAAGAAGAATAAAGAAAGGAGAAAGAATCCCAGGCTGAGAAAGCTGCTTATAAAGATCGATGATAGAGCCGTCGATATCTTGAAGGCCCAAGGAGAAACTCTTGGTAATATTCCTGAGAAGGGGAAGGTTGTAAAGTTAAGAGATGTGAGGAATGTGAGTTCTGGAGGCGAAAATCTTGATGTCACGGATTTTGTTCATCCTGCCTTTTGTGATATTGCGGCGAAGATAAACTCTCTCTTTCCAGGGATCTATTCAAGCGGCATTGATTTGATTGCCGAGGATATAAGGAAGTCCCCTGAAGGCCAGGATTGGGGCTTCATTGAAATCAATATCAACGGTTCCATTGTTCATCACAATCTCGGAAACTTCGACTCCTCCAGGAATGTTGCAAAGTCAGCGATATCCGGGCTTTTCTACCCGTCTTATATAAACGATAAAAAAAGTATTACCTTGAATCTTGAGTATAGCAAGAGTGATAAGGGCAGGATAGAGGAGTTGCTGGTAAGGGAAACTGCGCTACGCGAAGTGGCGGGGGAGGTTGATTTTGGTGATGAAGAGATCAAGGTAAGTCTTTCTGGAAGAAAGCAAGCAGTTGACGATATAGTAACGACATTGCAGTGGTTGTTGAAGAAAGAAGTTGATTTGCCGTTTTTGAACAATGGCACCAAGTCGTTACATGGGTCAAAGGGGTTTTATTCATACAGCGGCACATGCGTTGCCCAGCCGATCTCCTATGGAGAGAGACGCTCTCTATTTAGTCGATCAGCTGCTTTGCACCAGCAGTTGATCGTGGACGCTGCCTTGGCGAGAGGGCTTAGTGTCTATCGCGATAATTCAAGATTCATTAGAGTCGAGGGCGGGGAGGAGACGGTCTGGTTCTATAATTCAATGCCGGAGATGACGACATACGGCGATCGTTACATCTCCAACAGCAAACATCTTACAAAGCTTTTCCTGTCGTCACTGGGCGTTAGTGTCCCGCAGGGAAAGGCATTCGGAAAGGAAAATATAGAAGACGCCTGGAGCTTTGCCAAGTCGGTCGGGCTTCCTGTTGTCGTCAAGCACTCTGGAGGGAAGGGGGTAACGGCCAGCATCAAGGACGAGGACAGCTTCAGGTCTGCCTGGCATCATGATGTCAGCAATATTGTCGAGCGTCATGTTGAGGGTGAAAACTTTGGGCTGTTTGTTGTCAACGGCAGAATAGTCTGTGCGGCTAGGCGAGCTCCTGCCTATGTCGTTGGTGATGGTGCCAGCTCGATAAGGGAGTTGGTGAGACAAAAGGATAGAAAGCGGAGAAGTAATCCTTATCTAGGGGCCAAGTCGTTTGTGGTCACCGATGAGATGGAAGTGTATCTCAAGTCGCATGGGTTGACTCCTGATACAGTCGTGGATGAGGGAAGGAAAGTCCGGGTCACCAGTGTCGCGAGCATCGGCAATGGTGGAGAGAGCCATGACGTGACAGATCGAGTCCACCCTTCGTGGAGTGATATTGTCAAGAAAGTGCATGGGGCGTTTGCCAGTTGCATTCACTTCGGGGTGAATTTGTTGGCTAAAGATATATCTTTGCCGCCCGAGGATCAGGAGTGGGCCATTTGTGGCGTCAATACTAATCCGGAAATTGCGATGCATCACTTCCCTGCCTCTGGTGAGCCAAGGGATGCTGCAGGGGTGCTTATTGATCATATTATGCAGCGATGCCTGATGCCCACGACGAAGCGGAAGAATGAGGCTGTTTTCGTCAAGGTCTCCGGCGATGTTCAAGGGGTTGGATACCGGAAATACCTGGCCAGGGCTGCCTCGAGGTATGATGTGGAAGGTGGTATTGTAAACTTGGAAGATGGCTCTGTTTACTTTGAGTGCAGAGGCTATAGAAATGCCATTGACTATCTCTTGAGCTGTGCACGGATAGGGACACGAAAAGCCAGTGTGGACAAGGTTGAGGTACTAGAGAAGAGTCAAGAGACTCAAGGATTCGACATGAGTTTCTAATAATATCCACGGCAACGAAAGGAATGCCATTCTATAGAGGCATCGTTGCTCTATTTTTTGGCATCTAATATGGATAGACCTGATATATCAAGCGTACATGGTTGCTTGATGCTTTAACTTGTCAATTTTCAGGAGAGACTTATGGATGATTTTGTTAGCTGGCCGCAACCCTTTTCTGCAACTGCCGTGAAAGATGCCTATGGCAAACCCTTGTGTGGTTACTGTATATCTCTGGAGGCCTGGAGAAGAGGGTTGGCTGTGAAGGTGAAGCATGCCGACTATAATAAATACACCATCTCTAGCAAAGAGAAGACCCTGACGTTTAACAAGTCTCTCCTGGTAAAGGATAGAAATCGCATACGAAAGTTGTCCAAGGATAAGCACAGGGTCAAGGAGCTTTTATCCCAATACGGGGTCAATGTGCCCAAGGGGGAGGTGTTTGGTCCTGATGCCATCCTGGATGATGCACTTTCGTATGCGAAGAGCATTGGATACCCTGTTGTGGTAAAGCCCTTGGTAGGTAGCCTGGGAGATGGGGTTTTTACGAACATTGCAACGGATGAAGAGCTTGTAACTTATTATAAATACCTGAAGGAAGAGGCGAACGAATCTTCTGTAATCGTCGAGAAACATTTTTCCGGCAATGATTACAGGGCGTTTGTCATTGGTGACGAGGCCGTCGCTATCGTTAAAAGGATTCCTGCTAATGTCAAGGGGGATGGGAAGAGCACGATAGATCAACTCATCAGCAAGAAGAACGCCTTCAAGAAACTCAACCCCTTCCTTTCGAAAGGCCTCATCAAGAAAGATAGAGAGGTGCATGATTACATAAACAAGTCTGGCTACAGTCTCGACAGTGTCCTTCCAGAGGGCGAGGTGCTATTTCTCAGGGGGAAGGCAAATGCATCGGCAGGTGGGGATACTGTTGATTTTACCGATCTTATTCCTCAGAGAGTGAAAGATGCGGCGGTCCTGGCTGTGAAAGCCATAGACGGACTCGAACACTGTGGCGTCGATGTCTTGTTTGATGAGGAGACTGAGGAGTACTGTATTCTCGAGCTGAATACAAGGGCCCAGATCGGGGTCAATATGTATCCCGTGGAAGGGGAGGGCAGGAATGTTCCAGCACTTCTTGTGGATCACTATTTTCCCGAGTCGAAAGGAAAGACCGCAAAATTCTCCACTCGTATAGCTTTCAATAATCAGAAGGTGAGGAATGCCTTGAGAGGAAGCGTCATCGACGAGGTGTCTATCAGCCCGTTCCCCAGGCTCAGCAGCATTCTCCGGAGACGTTTTGTCTTTTCATGTTCCAGGGTTTCCCCTGCTACGGCATCCGACAGGGTCGCTCGACTGGCTAAACGCTATGGAATTCTAGGATTTGTAAGGTCGCCTTCCGAAGGAAAGATTGAAGTGGTGGCGGTTGGGGCACGGCAGAAGGTGATCGAGTTTAAAAACAAGGCCGTGTCTCGGATGGCGCTCTCCATTGAAGAAGAAGTGAAGTGGCGTCGTACAGTGAAAAACTGCTTTGAGCGCCTCTGACAACATCGAGGGCGGGTAAATGTCACTCGATCGCCTGTTGAGGATACTGCTTCGTCAGTTAATAAGGCCGATCATCCGGAAACTCCCCATACCTGTCGTGACTGCCCTGGCGGCGATGGTGTTGTTGCTTATGTTTGTCATCCGTTATTTACGATGAGTCTGATGTGAAACAGCTGCTATCCTTTGCTGCGACTGGTACGGCTGCCGGTCGTGGCGTACCCGCGCCGTTGGTGGCGTTTCCGAGCTTCACCCGTGTCCTGGCGGAACCGGATTGTCTCTCCTGGATACGTGCCGCGCATCCTGCCCGCAAGGGCACGGCCCCTCAGCCGCCATCGTTTCGCGCCGGCATGGATGCCTTGATGCGTCGCTATCAGCGTGAGGCGAAAATGCCGGGTATCCAGCCCTTCAATCGGCTCGCCAATGATCGACGGTGGCTCGGGCAACGCATGGATGAACTGGGCGTCGCCACTGCCCGTATCCTGCGTGACGACTTCCCCCTGCAGAACCTGCGAGAGGCACTCGAGGGCATCGATGAGTGTGTCATCAAGCCCAGGCAGGCGCATAGTTCGCGCGGCGTGATGTCGTTGCGCCGGGTGGGGGAAGTGACCTTTACCTGTCTACAGCAGCGTCGCGAGCTGCGCCTGGTCGAGGTTCTCGACTATCTGTATCGGGACATGCGTGAGCACCAGTTCCCTAATCACTGGCAGCTCGAGGAACTGCTGCTTCCGCCTTCCGGGCTGTTGCGTCCGGTGGATGATTTCAAGTTCTATGCCTTCCGGGGGCGTGTCGGCCTGATCCTGCAGGTGGCCCGGGCGACGGAAGGGCAACGCTATCGCTGGTACGATCGCGACTGGCAGCCGGTGCATACCGGCAAGTATGAAGAGGCCCTCGATCCTACCCTGTTGCCGCCGCGTGAACCGGGCGCCATGCTCGCCTTGGCGGAAAGGGTATCGGCCGTCTTGCCGACCCCCTTCTGTCGCATCGATCTCTACGAAGCGCGCCAGGGTGTCGTGCTGGGGGAACTGACTCCAGAGCCGGGAACCTACCATGCCTTCGGGGAAAGTGCCGATCTGTATATGGGCGCCATGTTCGAGGTGGCGCAACATCTCTAAGCCTTGCCGCAGGTAAGTGGTCAATGAATTTATGGACGAATGCTCGAGGCAGCCTGATGAACAGGGTGCCTGAGTCGCATGACGAGATTTTCAAGTTGATGAAGACCCAGGCCCTGGGACCGCTGCTGATCGCCAGGGAGGCGGAGGGTGACGGGGCCGAGGTGAAGTGGCTATCACGCTATATGTTCGTTGCCCGGTGGGATGATATCGACATCCTGTTCCACGACAGCCGTTCGTTGGATACCACGGTGGCCGCTACCTTTGCGGGCCGTAAGGATCTGACGCGTTTGCTTCTCCAGCAGGCCGGCGTCCCCGTCGCACCGGGGGGAGTGGCCAAGAGTCTGAGCAAGGTCGAGGCCATGCAGAAGGCGATGGGCTCGCCACTGGTCATCAAGCCGAAGACCGGCACCAAGGGGTATGGTATCTCGGTAGGGGTGCAGGAACCCGCAGAGCTCAAGCGGGCATTTCGCCGCGCCAACAAGTCGGAAAGTGGGGTGTTGGTCGAACGTAAGATGCCCGGCATCGAGTACCGAGTGCTGGTGGTCGGAGGCGCCGTGGTGGGGGCGTTGGGCAAGGAGGCGGCCCACGTGGTGGGCGATGGCCGCTCCAGCATCGCCGAACTGATCGACGCCAAGAACATCGAGCGGGCCAAGAACCCTCACCTCTCCACTCGCTTGATCAAGGTACGAAAGCACATTCGCACCAACCTCGAACGACAGCAGCTCAGCGTCGAGAGTGTGCTAGCGGAGGGCAGGAAGGTCTACCTCCGTCATGAGGCCAACTTCTCCGCGGGGGGGGAGACCCTGGACGTAACCGACGAGCTACCCGAGTCCATCAAGGCGATCACCGTGGCGGCGGTGGCGGCGATTCCTGGCCTGGAACTGGCTGGGGTGGATATCATGCTTGACCCCGACGCAGACGACGCGGCGAAGGCGGCCTGCGTTCTCGAGATCAACACCAATCCCGGCATCGGCGGCCATCATTTTCCTGCCGTCGGGCAGCCGCGCAATGTGGCCCGTGCCATCTGGCGGCACACCCGGGCGATGATGACGGCGCGCCAGGCTTGGCGGGAAGGACTCATGAAGCGATGAAGATCATCCCGGGCGGCATGCTGAAGCGCTGGGTCGGGCATGTCCGCCGTTTCTTGCCGCTCTGGCCCAGTCACGGCGAGCGTGGGCAACTGAGGCTGATACGTCAGCATGGCATGTTCCAGCCGCATTTCTACCTGGCACAGCTCCCTGCCTGGCGCCGCCTGCTGGCCTGGCGTCCGGCACTGCATTTCCTGCGCAGTGGCTGGCGCCTCGGGTATGCGCCGGACCCGCGGTTCGCGACCGAGTGGTATCTGGACCGACATGACGATGTGCGCCAGACCAGGAGCAATCCCCTGGTACACTTCCTGCGCCACGGCGTGCATGAGGGGCGCCGGCCCTCCCCCGACGGGGTGCTCAGCGATTTGCCCTTCCTGCGGGGCACCGCGCTCTGGTACCACCGTCAGTTATGGCAGGGACATGCCCATGCCGCCTTGCCGCGGTTACGGGCCCTGGCAGAGGCCGGCGATGGCAAGGCGTACTGGTACCTGGCTGGCTGGGCGTACGGTCATGGCCGCTATCGGCAGGCGCTGGGACTGCTTGGGCATGGCCGTGCCTTGGCCGCAAGCCCCTTCGCACCGTATGTGGCTCAGGCTAGGATCAAGTGTCTGTTGCGGCTGGGAGACGAGGAGGGCGTGCTGGCCGAGATGACGGCCGGCCATCTGGAAGACGATCCTCTGACCAAGGCGCTGGTGGAGGCGAGCCTGGTGTCTCGGCCGGCGGTGCGGCGCCTGGAGGCGTTGAATCGGCTGTATCAACGTCACAAGCTGGCAAGGCTGCGGATACGTCGGGAAGCGGCCTTCGAGATGGCGAGTCTGGAGACGCGGCGGGTCGCCGCCAAGCCGCGTCGTGAAATGCCTCTGGTATCGGTGGTGGTGCCTGCCTTCAATGCCGAGGCCACCTTGAACATGGCGCTGGACAGCCTGCTGGCTCAGAGCTGGCCACACCTCGAGATCATCGTCGTCGATGATGCCAGTGGCGATGGCACGGCCGAACTGGTGGCGCAGCGGGCTCGCTATGAGCCGCGGCTGAGCCTGCTGCGGCACGAGCGCAACTGCGGTGCCTACGCGGCACGCAACACCGGCATGCGCGCCGCCCGTGGGCCCTATGTCACGGTGCATGACAGCGACGACTGGTCCCATCCGCAGAAGATCGAGCGGCAGGTCACCGAGTTGATGAATAGCCGTGAGGCCAAGGGGGCGGTGTCGTTCTGGGTGCGAGCCGATTCGCAGCTACGCATCGTCGGCCCCTGGCACCTGTGTGGCGATTGGCTGGAGATCAACCCCTCGTCACTGATGGTAGCGCGTGAGGTGCTGGACGAGCTGGGGCTGTGGGATCCGGTTCGCGTGGCCGCCGACAACGAGTTCGTCGATCGCCTGATGTGCCGTTACGGCGAGCAGGCGCTGCTGCGGGTATGTCCGCAGCTGCCCTTGGCGTTCTCCCTGGTGCAGCCCGGCTCCTTGACACAGCATTCGGCCACGCACGTGCGTACGGTGCAGCATGGCGTGCGTCAGCTCTACCATCAGGCGGCTCGCTGGTGGCATGGGCGCCAGGTGGTGCCGACGCTGGATGTAGAGCATCGTCGCCGTGCCTTTCCGGCGCCGCTGGGTAACCTGCCCCAGGCATCCAGTGCCTTCGATGTCGCCGTGCTGGCCGACCTCTCGCCACGTAACCCCGCTTTGTTCCCTCTTCTGGAGCGGGTGCTCAGGCTCCGTCAGGCCGGGCAGACGGTGGTGCTCTGCCCCTGGACGAGGCCCGATGACTTCGCCTCGCGACAGGTGGCCGGCGAGGTCTGGGAACTCTGCCATGAGGAAGACATGGCGATCGCCCATGCCGACGTCTCGCTGTCTTCCCGGCGGCTGCTGGTGCAGTCGCTCGGTGAGCCGGAGATCTGGCCGGACCGCGTGCCACAATTGCGGGTCGAGGGTGAGCTGAGCCGGCTGGACGAGCAGGCGCTGCCGAAAGGGCTGGCCGATGTCTTGCGCCACTATCTGACTCAGGGAGGGCGAGAGGTAGAGGCATCCTATGATGACGAGGCTTGAGCGGTGGTGGAAAGGGTGGCGTCGGCATGGCTGGCGCCACCCTTTGTTGTTTCGGGCGGCGCGTCATCTACTGGACCCGGCGTGGTATCTGGCGCGCTATCCGGACGTCGCCGAGGCGGGGCTGAATCCGCTGCACCACTTCCTCGCCTTCGGGCTGGGTGAGGGGCGTGAGCCCTCGCCCCGACTCAGCTTGAGTGGTTATGCCTGGCGATACGGGCGCAGCCGGTGGGCGCCCGAGCAGGCCTTGCTGCATTACTGGGCCTGGGGGCGTTGGCACGGGGCCGAGCCGTTGCCCCTGGCCCTCGGGAGCCATGCCCGGAGGCCAGGGCGTCCGCGTCTGCTGGTGTGCGCGCATAGCCTGGGGCCACGCCTGTTCGGCGCCGAGCGCAGCCTGCTGGATGTGGTGCGTGGCCTGGAGGCGCTGGGGTGCGAGGTGGTGGTCAGCGTGCCCAATGCCAGCCATCCGGGCTACCTGGCCACGCTGCTGGCGCACTGCCACGCCGTCAAGGTGCTGCCTTATACCTGGTGGCAGGCCCAGCGACCGGCGTGTGAGGCCAGCGTCGAGGCCTTCGTCCAGCTGCTGCGCGAGTGTCGCGCCGATGGGGTCTATCTCAATACCCTGACCCTGGACGCGCCGGCGCTGGCAGCCAGGACCCTGGGGCTGAACGTCATCACCCATGTGCGCGAACTGCCGGACCATGATCCGGGATTGTGCCAGGCGCTGGGCGCCGACCCCGAGGCGGTAGTCGCGCGTGTCGTGGCGGACAGCGACCTGATCGTCGCCAACTCCTGCCATACCGCCCAGGCCTTCGCGAGGCATGCGAGCCAGGTGCGGGTGGTGCCCAACACCCTGGAAATGAGCGATTGGCAGGCGCTGCCGCCTCCTGCCGTGCCTGGCGATCGGCCCCTGCGGGTCGGGATGCTCGGCAGCCTGGTGGCCAAGAAGGGGGTGGCGGATTTCGCGGCCATGGCCGACGCGCTGGCGGCGCGTGGTGTGCCGGCGGAGTGCGTGCTGTTCGGCGAGACCACCTTGGAACTGGAGGCGCTGCTGGCGCGTCGGGCCCCAGGCGAGCGGCCGGGCAACCTGGTCTATCGGGGCTATGTGGATGACCCGCGCGAGGCCTTGGCCGAGCTGGATGTGGTGGTGAGCCTGTCGCACTTCCAGGAATCCTTCGGGCGTACCGTGCTGGAAGCCATGGCCGCGGCGCGTCCGGTGGTGGCCTATGCCTGGGGTGCCCTGCCGGAACTGGTGGAAGAGGGACGCACGGGGTTTCTGGTACCCTTCGGCAACCCGGGGGCGGTCGCGAACCGAATCGCCGCGTTGGCTGCCCGGCCCGAGCGCCTGGTCGCCATGGGCGCCGCCGGGCGCGAGCGTGCCCTGGCACATTTCGATCGGCCGGCGTTTGCCGGGGCGCTCGGCGAGGCCATCGAGACGGTGTTTCCAGTCATCACAACGAAGCGATCAACGCAGTGAGCAATGAATTACCCAAGCTGGGTGTGGCGGCTATCGTCAAGAACGAGCTGGCCGATCTCCGCGAGTGGCTCGCCTTCCACCTGGCGGTGGGGGTGTCGCACTTCCTGATCGCCGACAACGAGAGCAGCGACGGGACTCGCGAGTACTTGCAACTGCTCGAGTCCCTGGGGTTGGTGACCCGGGTCGAGGTGCCGACGGTGGGCGAGGAGAAGCCCCAACTGCCGGCGTACCGGGAGCTGTTGGCACGTTGCCCCGCCGATCTGGACCTGCTGGCCTTCATCGATGCCGACGAATACCTGCTGCCACTGGCCAGCAAGGAGGCGGCGCCTTCCCTGCTGCCGTGGCTGGCAGACGTCTTTGCCGATGAGGCCGTCGGCGCGCTGGCGCTCAACTGGGCCTGCTTCGGCTCCTCGGGAGCGCGCTTTCGCGAGGAGGGGCTGGTCATCGAACGCTTTCGGCAACGCGCGCCGCGTACCTTCCGTACCAATCGCCACTACAAGAGCATCGTCCGGCCCGACTGCGTCGGGAAGTTCCTCAACCCCCACCATGTCGAACTGAGCCGCGGCCATTATGTGAATGGCCAGGGCGATCCCCTCGAGCCACTGGAGGCGCGGCCTGGCCTCAGCCGTCAGGTGGTGTGGGCCGGTGCCAGGGTCAATCACTACATCATCAAGTCGGTGGAGGAGTTCCTGCTGGGCAAGTCGGCGCGCGGCAGCGCGGCGACGCCGGGGTATCACAAGGGACCTGAGTACTTCCAGCGTTTCGACCGCAACGACAAGACCTGTCGCCTGGCCGAGCGCCTGGCGCCCGAGGTGCACCGCCAGTTGCTGGCATTACCGGTCGTGCAGTCCGTGGCGGAGCGCTCGAGGCGTCGTCCCGGGATGTGGCGTTCGCTGAGACGACTGCTGCCGGGGGAAGGGACGGCGCCGGCCACTTCGCCGCCGGCACCGGTGTCCGAGTGGTCACTGCAGACGCCGACGGCCGACTGGGTCGTTCGCAGCCAGCGGGGGCTGCTCTTCCAGGGGCGAGTGGTGCTGGCCACGGGGCATGGCGCGGATGACGTGGCGCTGCGGGTCGCCTGGGAGGAGGAGAGCGACCTGGTCCATCCCCTGGCGCTGGAGCGTCGGCCGGATGGGCGAGACGTCGCCGTCTTCCGCCTGGAGGTACCGCGCGCGGCGGGCACCTTCGCCCTGCGCCTGTCGCTGGATGAGCGGCTCATCGAGCTCGGCCGCTTGAGCGTTGCGGCGGCCGACACCCCGAGCCCGGAGCGGGGCGCCGTGCTGGTCGGCAGGCAGGGATGGCTGTTCCTGGATCAGGATACCAACGCCAGCGTGCACCAGCACTGCGGCCAGCTGCAGCTGAATGCCACGGGCCTCCGGCGTTGGTCGGTCTTCGCCGAGGAGTTCAAGCGCCTCGCCGCGACCCATGGCGCCGACTGTGCCCTGCTGGTGGCGCCCAGCAAGGAGCGCGTGATGCAGCAGTATCATCCGCTGCCGGCTGCCGAGGCGATCCCGGTGGATCAGGTGGCAGCGGCGTTGCCGACGTCCCTGCTGGTCTATCCGCTGGAAGCGCTGCGTGACCTCGGTGATGAGGCCTACTACGTGACGGATACCCATTGGACGCACCGGGGGGCCCTGGCGGCCACCCTGGCGACGCTACGCGCGCTGGGGCGGGAGTGCGAGGCGGTCGACGCCTTGTTCGCCGCCGACGAATATGCGCCTGTCCAGATCAAGGGCGACCTGGGCGGCAAGCTGTCGCCGGTGAGAACGGCGACGGCGCAGCGCCAGACCTCCTTCCATCATGAGACCTGCAAGCGTTATGACAATGGACTGCCCAACATGGGCCGGATGATCGCATGGGAGAACCCCGACGCGCTGTATGGGCGGCAGCACTGCCTGCTGTTCGGCGCATCGTCGAGCCTCTCGATGTTCCAGTTCCTGGTGCGGCTATTCGGGCGCCTGACGTTCGTGCATTCGGCCGGCAGCGTGGATCCGGCGCTGGTCGAGGCGCTGGCGCCCGATGTGCTGCTGGCACAGACCAATGCGCGCTTCATGGCCCGCGCCCCGACCCTGACGTTCTCCCTGGCCGAGGTCATCGCCGACAAGGCGGAGGAGGTGCGGCAGCGCGAGGCGCCGATGGCGGCGGATCGGCGGACCACGGTGGTGTCGCCGGAGCTGGCGCGCCTGGGGCTGGTGACCTGGGACAGGGCCTTGCCGGCCGGGTGGTTCGCGTCATGACACAGCATCCGCATATCAGGGTGTCGTTGGGACTCGAGGTCAGGCTACGGCTCGAGCCCTGCCATCGGCTGCGCTGGCAAGCCGCGGAAGGCGAGTGGCAGGTACTGTCGGAAGACGCCGAGTTCCACACCCGGCGGGGCTTGCCGTTGCCCGGCTGGTACATGATCGAGCTGACCGCCGAGCGCTCCATCACCACGGTGGCGTCGGGGCTGTGTTTCGAGGCCGGCCAGCGGAGCTTCTGCATCGATATGCCGCTGCGGGTGGGCAAGGTCACCAAGCGGCTGGTGTATGTGCCGGCGGGGGTCAGCCGGCTCCGCTTCCGGCCGATGAATGCCGAAGGGCGCTTTCGGCTACGCCACTTCCGGATGGTATGGGTGACGCCAGCGTTCGCCCGCGACCGGTTGATCCGCCGGCTGATCAACGCGCACGCCGCCTATCGGGACCTGACGCCGCAGGAGGTGGAGCAGCAGTTGCGGCTCGCGGCTCGCCGGCAAGGCGAACGCTGGCGTCGGGTGGCGCTGCGCGAGTATGAGACCACCTTCGTCAGCCTCTGTTCGCAGCGCAACTATGGTCGCTGGGTCGCCGAACTGGAGCCACGGCTCGAGCCAGGGGAGCTGCAGCGCGTCCTGGCGACGCTCCCTCCCACCGCGACGCGGGTGCTGCTGCCGGTGTCGGCGGCGACCCCGCCGGCGGCACTCCGGGCGACGCTGGCGAGCCTGCGTGAGCAGGCCGTCACGACATGGCGAGCGGTGGCCGTCGCATCGGACCCGGCGCGCCTGAACGAGCGCCTGGCCGAACTGACGGCATGGGAGCCGCGGCTGAGCGTGGCATCGGCGGTCCAGCCGACGCCGGACGAGTGGGTGATCTGCATGGCGCCGGGCGATCGCCTGGCCGAGGGGGCACTCTATCAGCTGGTCACGGCGGTGCAGGCAAGCCCCGGGGTGGCGCTGGTCTACGGTGACGAGGATCGGCTGAATGACCGGGGCGAGCGCTACGCCCCTTCCTTCAAGCCAGCCTGGAACCCCGACCTGCTGCTCTCCCAGCCTTACCTGGGACGGGCGGTCTTCCTCCGCGGGGACGTCTGGCGGCAAGGCGTGTCGGGGCTCGACCTCCCGGTCGACGAGGCGCCGGATGCCTGGAACCAGGCGCTGGCCCTGCGCTTCATGGCGCGGCAGGGCGCGCGAGCGGCCGAGCGCAGTATGCGCATCGGGCGCATTCTCTATCACGCCGCGGACACGCTTCCCGGCGTGCCGCACGCGCATTGGGTGTCGGAGGTGGATCGCCACCTGCGGGGCATGGGGGAGAGCGCCGAAGTGAGCCCGGGACGGCTGCCGGGGAGCGCGCGCGTGCGTTGGCCGCTGCCCGAGCCTGGCCCCCTGGTCAGCCTGCTGGTCCCGACCCGCGACGGGGTGGAGATCCTCCGGCCCTGTGTCGATGCGATCCTCGAGCGCACGGCGTATCGGCACTTCGAGTTGCTGATCCTGGACAACCAGAGCCGCTGTCCGGAGACCCTGGCCTACATGGACGAGGTGGCACGTCGCGATGCCAGGGTCCGGGTGCTGCGTTGGGATCACCCCTTCAATTATTCGGCCATCAACAACTTCGGTGCCGCCCAGGCCAAGGGCAGTCTCATCGGCCTGATCAACAACGACGTGGAGCCGATCGATGGGGAATGGCTGAGCGAGATGGTCAGCCAGGCGTGCCGGCCGGAGATCGGCTGCGTGGGCGCCAAGCTCTACTACCCCAATGGCACCATCCAGCATGCCGGGGTGATCCTCGGCCTGGGGGGCGTGGCCGGGCATGCGCACCGGTTCTTCCAGCGCGACGAGGACGGCTATGGTGGTCGGCTCAAGGTGGTGCAGAACCTGTCGGCCGTGACGGCGGCATGCCTGCTGTTGCGCAAGGAGACCTTCGAGGCGGTGGGCGGGCTCAACGAGGCCGACCTGGCCGTGGCCTACAACGATGTGGACCTCTGTCTGAAGGTCCGCGCCGCCGGCTACCGCAACCTCTGGACGCCATACGCCGAGCTCTATCACCACGAGTCGATCTCCCGGGGCGCCGACGATACCCCGAAGAAGCGTGCCAGGGCGCTGCGCGAGGCCGATTACATGCGCCGCACCTGGGGGAAGGCGTTGGACAACGACCCGGCCTACAACCCCAACCTGACCCTGGTGCATGAGGACTTTTCGTTGCGCTGAGTGGCCTGAGAGCGGTGACTTCGGCGAGCCAAGGAGGGGATGTGGGGGAAGAGGGTGCCATGACCGATCGCTGGATCGTCCTGAGCGACGGGGCGCGACCCACCGAGGACATCTATTTTCTCGAATCGGCCGCCCCGTCGTTGCGTTGCTCCGGGGGCGAGGTCTCGCGACTGGAAACGCGGCGCTGGCGAGTGCCCCTGGCGCTTAGTGCCGCGCTGGCCCTGCGCCGGCTGGCGGGTGCCAACCTGATCATCTGCCGGGCGCTGGCGCCTGCCTGGCTGCGATTGCTGGAGCGTCACCGCGGGGTCGTGGGGCGCATCTGCTACCTGGTGGATGACGACATCCCGGCGGCGATGGACGATGCCACCCTGCCCGCGAGCTACCGGGCCAGGATGGCACGGGTCGCGAGCCTGCAGCCGCGCCTGCTGGCACTCGCCGATGAGGTGGTGGTCTCGAGCGAGGCCTTGGCGGCTCGCTTCGCCGGGCGCCATCCCCGGGTGTCGGTGCTCACGCCGCCGCTGCTGGCGCCCTTGCCGGCACTCACCCACTTCGACCGCCGCCCCGACGCCGCCGCCCCCTGGTGGGTGGGCTACCACGGCACCCGCGCTCACCTGCCCGACCTGTCACGGGTGGCGCCGGCGCTGGTGGACCTGCATGACGCCACCGACTCGGTGGGCTTCGAGGTCATGCTGGGGCAGCACACCCCCGCGGAGCTCGGCGCTCTGGCCCGCTGCACCGCTCCTTCCCCTCTCCCCTGGTCGCGTTTCCGCGACTATCAGCGACAGCGCCGGATCCATATCGGCCTGGCGCCGCTGCTGGATACGCCCTTCAACCGCGGCAAGTCGTTCATCAAGTTCCTGGATATCGCCGCCATGGGGGGCGTGGGTATCTACTCGCGCCGGCTTCCCTACACCGAGATCGTCGAGGACGGCGTCAATGGCCTGCTGGCCGATGATTCGCCGGAGGACTGGTATCGCTGCCTGACCCGGCTGCTCGATCACCCGCAAGAGGCCGGCCGCATGGCCCGGGCGGCGGCCGACACCGCCCGACGGGTCGGGGAGGCAGGCGGCGCCGTGGCGTTCTGGCGGGCACGTTGAGCCACGCTTCGGCCTCGGTACGGGGCGGGGCAGGGACCGCGAGGCGCCCAGCGGCAGGCCGGCGGCCATCACGGGCGACGCGATGCGCCGGGTCGCGCAATGCCGGGTCGCTTGCGACAGGCAGCGGTCGGCATCGCGGGATGGGGGGCGCGATCAGTCCCCCATGAGCTCCCGACAGCGCCGGCGCAGCGCCCGGCCCTCTTCGGAGGCCGCCAGGCCCGGTCGATCGAGACGCTGGAAGAGGTAGGTGAAGCCCACCACGCCGAAGCGCTGGGCCCGGCTGCCTCCGGCAAGGTGTTCGGCGGTATCGCCCGGCAGGCCGCGCATCAGCAGGGCGAGATCGCCGCCGATGGGCAGGTAACCCCAGCGGTCCCAGTCGATCAGCGCGAGCTCGCCTCGCTCGGCATCCACCAGCACGTTCTCGCGATGCAGATCACCGTGTGACAGCACCCTCGGCAGGCGTCTCAGCCTGGCCAGCAGCCAGAGCAGGAAGCGGCGCTCGCCCCGGGCGCGATCCCAGCGCAGGGCATCGCTCAAGGCCCGACGAAGCAGCCGGTTGAGCAAGGAGCAGCGGCGGCCGGCACGGCTCGACAGGCTCTCGCGATACCGCTCTCCGAATCGCTGCAGGCGCTCCAGCTCGCCCATCACGGCCGGCAACCAGGCCTCCCAGCCCGGGCCGTGCGAATCCAGCGGTCGCCCCGGGAAGCAGTCGAAGATCAGCGCCTTTCGCCTGTCGAGGCTCACGCTATGGTGCAGGGTCGGGCAGGCAATCCCGGCGGGGGTCAGCACTCGCTCATGGAAGCGCTGCAGGTGAGCGGCGTCGCGAGGCGCGACGCCGAAACGCGCCACCCTCGAGCCTTCACCGGCATCCAGCTTCACCGCCGCCACCTGGCCGGGCTGGCCGAACAGCGGCCGGAAGCGCTTCAGCGACAGCTGTCCGGCGAGCGCCGCGATCTCGGCATACTCCGGGTGGCGGGCGGCCAGCGACACCGGCAGCCAGCCCTCGCTCTCCCGAGACAGGTAAAGCCAGGGGCTATGGCGCAGCGGCCTGCCCTGCGGCGTGGTCACCCGGACGATATCCCCGTTCTCGAGAGACAGCGAGGCGCGAAAACCGACGCGGCCATCGGCCGACAGCCCCGCCGCCTGTACATCGGGTCGCCTGTTCGCACAGGGGACGCTGCCGATCGAGGCGCCGTTGATCGACACCAGCACCCTGGGGGCGAGGCTCCAGCCGGCGACTCCCTCGGCCCACACGCGATCCACATAACCGTTCACTGATGACATGGCCGCGCTACCACCGCTTGACCATATGCGTCAGCTCGCGATCGCGCAGCCAGCTCGCCCGCAGCGGCCATCGGCGCCGTCGGTACGCCTCGTAGCCCAGCGACGCATAGAAGGCCTCGGCGCGCGGGTTGTTGCCCCACACCTCCAGGTCCGCCTGCTGCACCTCATGCTCCACCAGCAGCGCCAGCCAGCGCTCCAGCAGCCGCCTGCCGAGGCCCCGGGAGCGAAACCGCTCATCGATGATGATGCGGTAGAGATAGGCTTCGAAGCGCCGGAAACGCCACTGTACCAGCTGGTACAGCGCCCAGCGCCAGGCCGCGTTGCTCGCCCCGAACTCGGCGCGCAGGTCGGCCAGCGACAGACGATGCGGCCCCTCGCCGCGCAGATAGAACTGCAGGTAGCCGGCCACCTCGCCGTCCACCGCGACAAACAGGATCCGCTGCCAGTTCACCCCATTGGCCAGCAACCGCCGCCGCTGATAGGCCCTGCCCAGCAGCGGCCGCAGGAACGACGGCGAGCTCGCAGCCAAGCGACGCTCCTCGGGGCTTGCCGCCGCCTCTCCCGCCACCTGATAGGTCACCACTCCCTGGCTCATCCCTGATACCTTAGCCTGAGGCGTCGTCTCCCGGGTGATCCCCTCGTGGGACGCTGCCTGCACCCGGCCTTGCGGCCAATTTCATTCGATCCGATGCGTGAGATCGCGCGCGAGTCGCCTCATCGGATCGATCGACGTGTCTCGACCGTCGCCCTTCCCGTGACGATCGGCCGGGTCCCAGCGGCGGCTAGAACCGGTAGGACAGACTGGCCTGCACCGCGGAGAACTCCGTATCGCTGCTGCCGACGACGGTCCTGCCATCGAGGCTGACGTCCAGGTTGTCGGCCAGCTCGTGGGCGGCACCGATCTTCAGCTCGGTGCGCTGGTCGTCATCGTCCAGCACATCGGCGCGATCGTCGAAGTTGGCGGTGACATCGTGATGATGGATCAGGCTGCCATAGAGTCGACCCGAGGCGAACTCGGTACTCAGCGTGGCGCCGGCGAAGACCTCGCCGAGCTCGATGCCATAGTCGCTGGTGGAGCCCAGGTAGGCCCCCTCGATGTCATCCTTCATGTAGGCGCCCCCGGCGGTGATGCCGAACAGCAGGTTGTTGACCTCGGGCAGGAAGTAGGTGCCCGCTGCCCGGCCCCCCCAACGGTGGCCATCGAGCGCCACGGGTTGCGGCTGATAGCTGGCACGGCTGCTGCCGTCGAGGTCCTGGTACATCAGGATGCCGTCGAGTACCAGGTCGCCATCGGCCAGGGTCACGGCGCCGTAGGGGGCGATGAGGTTACCGCCCAGGTCGGTATTCAGGCGTCCGCGCTTGCTGTCGATCTCGACCTCGCCATGCCCCAGGGCGACACCGGCGAGCAGCGCGTCCCCCTTCCAGTCCACGCCCACCATGGAGACGGAGCCTTCACCGTCATAGTCGGTGTTGCCCGCCTGGCCCTGCATGTCGCTGTATTCGTGAGAGACCCAGGCATTGCGGCCGTTCACGCGGTCGACGCGGCCGTGCTGATGCGGATGCATGGAGGCGTCGATCTGGTTGGCGATGATGCCGAAATTCTTCGCCACGGCCTGCTTCTGGGCGCTGCGCAGGGCCATGTCGACGTCGAGCAGTCCCAGGCCGGCGGCGATGTCGTTGGCCCCGCTGGCGGAGAGGCTGTTGAGGGCGCGATCGTCGAGCACGACATTGCCCTCGGCGTCTCGTATGGTGATCGGCGTGCCGGCCGAGAAGTCGCTGACGGTCGTCCCTTCGGGCAGTTCGATCGTGAACGGCTCGCCATTGAGCACGATATCGAAGCTATCGGAGGGGGGCGCGGCGTCCGGCGAGGCCGACCGACTCAGGGTCAGGGGACGCGACGCGACGGTGGTGGAGACGGCGAAGGGGACGGGCTCACCGGACGCCCGATTGAGGCTTGCCAGGCTCGGGGCACTGGTGCTGAGGGTGGCCGGAGCGTCGTCGATCAGCAGCGTCGCGCTGCTGTCGTCGAGCAGCTGTGACAGGGGCGTGGTGCCATCGAGTGAGCTGATCGCCAGGCTGGAGCCATCTGACAACATGATGGTGCCGCTGGTCGCGTCCTGGGCCGATTCGCCGTCATCGGGGTCGACAGCGATGCCGGCAATGCCCTGATTCATTCGAATGAGCGATGGCAGACTGAAGTCCTGTGCCGAGGCGAGGCCATGGAAGAGCGCGCCGGCGAGCCCAATGGCGGTGACAAGCTGTTGTTTTCTCATGTCAATTCCCTTTGCTCATGGGACGGTGTTCAAGTGGTGTCGAGCGGAGTCGATGCGTCTTTCAGCATTTTCGTGAGGGTGTGAAGCGTGGTGTCGATCTGTTGTCGTGTGTGATCGCAGCAGAGGAAGAAGCGCAGTCGCGCGCTCTTCTCCGGCACGGCGGGATAAAGGATCGGCTGCACGTTGATGCCCTGCTCGAACAGGCCATGGGAGAGTCGGGCGGCGAGCGGTGAGCTGCCGACGATGACGGGCACCACGGCCGCACCGATGCTGTGTCCGGTGTCGAGGCCCAGGTCTCGGGCCTGCTCGAGGAAGTAGCGCGAGATCTCGTGCAGCCGCGCCACCCGCTCGGGTTCCTGCTGCATCAGCGTGAGGGCCTCGAGGGCGGGCGCTGCCACCTGGGCGGGCAGGCCGACACTGTAGAGGAAGCCGGGGGCCAGGTAGCGCAGGGTCTCCACCAGGGCTCGGCAGCCGGCGATGTAGCCGCCGCAGCCGGCCAGGCTCTTGCTCAGGGTGCCCATCCAGATGTCCACCGCGCTGCTTTCCAACCGGAAATGTTCACGCAGCCCCAGCCCATGCTGGCCCAGCACGCCGAAGGAGTGTGCCTCGTCGACCATCAGCCACGCCTGGTGGCGTCGCTTGAGTTCGATGAAGCGTGGCAGGTCGGGCACGTCGCCGTCCATGCTGTAGAGCCCTTCGATGACGATCAGCACGCGTTCGAACTGGTGGCGGTGCCGGGTCAGCAGGGCATCCAGGGCGTCGGTGTCGTCGTGCGGGAAGGCAATCCGCCTGGCGCCGGCGAGTTGGGCGCCCATCAGGGTACTGTTGTGGATGTACTCGTCGTGAAGGACGAGATCCTTGGGTCCCAGCAGGTAGCCGAGGGTGGAGACATTGGTGGCATGACCGCTGACGAAGGCCACGGCGTCCTCGGCCTGGTAGGCGCTGGCCAGCGCCTGCTCCAGTTGGCGGTGGATGGGACGCTCGCCCGAGACGACGCGGCTGGCGGAGACCGAGGTGCCGTAGCGGGCCACGGCGTCGCAGGCGGCTCGATTGACCCGCTCGTCGCCCGAGAAGCCCAGGTAGTTGTAGCTGGAAAAGTTGAGGCACTCGCGTCCGCCGATCACCGAGCTGGCGCCGGCGTTGCCGTCATGCACCTTGAAGAAGGGGTCCGTCAGGCCGAGCCGGCGGGCCCCTTCGCGCATCATGGCGATCTGCTGGTAGCCGGGATGGGCGTCGAAGCGGGTGAAGCGTTCGGCCACGCCGCCGGGCGGGGCGGCGTGTCCTTGGCCGTCCGCTGGCCGGGCGTCGGCCGGCGCGGGCCGCCGACGCTTGCGGGCCTGGGCCAGCAGTTGTTGCCGGAGGTCGGCACGGGGGTCGTGGGGAGCACTCACTCGAGGGTCTCCTTGGCAAGGTCGGGCGTTGCCATGATCGCGTCCGCGTCGTGGCGGGCCGCCAGCGAGGCCAGTTCGTCATCCTCGCCGGGCTCGCCACCCTGCTGCAGCTTCTGGATCAGCACGCCGGCCAGCTTGTCGAGGGTCGAGGCCTCGCTGAGCACCATCACCGGCACCTGGATGTCCAGTCGCGACTCGATGGCGGTCATCAGCTCCACGCCCATCAGGGAGTCGAAGCCCATCTCGTAGACCGAGCGGTGCACGTCGATCTTGTCCTCCTCGATCAGCAGGATGCCGGCGAGCTCGGCGCGCAGCAGCTGGGTCACGGCGCCATGCAACTCCTCGGGCGGCAGTTCGGCGAACAGCGCGGCGACGCTGTTGCCGCCGTCGTCGGCCTGGCCGTCGTCATCGGCCTGGCGGGCGATCTCCTGGAAGCGCGGTGCCGCGGCGGTGGGCAGGAAGCGGGACAGCGCCCCCCAGTCGAGCTCCAGCACGCCGAGGCTGGGCCCGCCCAGCCGAGCGTCGTGGTGCACCAGCAGCTGCTCGAGCACGCGCAGGGCGTCCTCGGAGCGCAGCGCCGAGCCGCCCAGGCGCTCCTGCAGGGCGTCGCGGGTGCGGGTATTGCGGGCCAGGAAGCCGGCATCCTCGATGGCGCCCCAGCGCAGGCAGGTGGCCGGCAGTCCCCGGGCGCGGCGATTGGCCACCAGGGCCTCGAGCCAGTGGTTGGCGGCCACGTAGTTGGCCTGGCCGGGATTGCCGAATAGGGTGGTGGCCGAGGAGTAGAGCACGAAGAAATCCAGCGGAGCGTCGCGGGTCAGGGCATCCAGATGACGGGCGCCGTCGATCTTCGGGGAGAGTACGCGCCGGATGCGGTCGCCGTCCAGGTTGCGGATCAGGCCGTCGTCGATGACGGTGGCGGCGTGCACCACGCCGCGCAGCGCTGGCATCCGCTCGCGGCACTCGGCCAACAGCCCGGCCAGGGCCTCGCGGTCGGTGATGTCGCAGGCGGCGGCCTCGACCCGCACGCCTGCCTCGCGCAGCGCGGCCACGCCGGCCTGGGCCTCCTCCGAGGCCGCACCGCTGCGGCCGACCAGGATCAGGTGACGGGCACCGCGGCTGGCCAGCCACTGGGCGGTCTTCAGGCCGAAGCCGCCGAGGCCGCCGGTGACCAGGTAGCTGGCGGCGGCGGGCAGGGCCAGGGAGTCGTTGGGCAGGGCGGCGGCATGACGGGCCGGCGCGAGCGCCTGCTCGTGGGTCACCACCACCTTGCCGATCTGGCGGGCCTGCTGCATGTAACGGAAGGCCGCCACCACCTGCTGGGTGCCGAAGGCGGTGTAGGGCAGCGGGCTCAGGGTGCCGTCGTGGAACAGCGCCATCATCTCGCCGAACAGCTGGTGGGTCAGTCCGGGCTGCGCCTTCATCAGCTGGTCGGAGTCGATGCCGAAATAGCTGAGGTTGTTGCGAAACGGCCGCAGGCCGATGTGGGTGTTCTCGTAGAAGTCGCGCTTGCCGAGCTCGAGGAAGCGGCCGAAGGGGCGCAGCGCCCTGAGGTTCTGGTTGATCGCCTCGCCGGCCAGCGAGTTGAGCACCACGTCGACCCCCTGGCCCCCGGTCTCCTCGAGGATCTCCTCGGCGAAGGTCAGCGAGCGCGAGTCGTAGAGGCGCTCGATGCCCATCAGGCGCAGGAAGTCGCGCTTCTCGTCGGAGCCCACGGTGGCGTGGATCTCGGCGCCCAGCCACTGGGCGATCTGGATGGCGGCGATGCCCACCCCGCCGGCCGCGCCATGGATCAGCACCTTCTCGCCGGGGGCGAGGCGTGCCAGGTGCTTCAGCGCGTAGAAGACGGTGAAGAAGGTGGTGGGAATGGTGGCGGCGGCGGCGAAGCTCACCCCCTCGGGGATCGGGGCGATGGCGTCGCGGCTGGCGATCAGCCGGTCGCTGAAACTGGCCGGGCCGAAGCCCACCACGGCGTCACCCACGGCGATGCCCTCGACGCCGGGCCCGATGGCCGCGACGATGCCGGAGAACTCCAGCCCCAGGGTGGGGCCGGCGAAGCCGTTCTCGATCGCCTCGTCGGAGAGCAGGCCGAGGGTGTACATGACGTCGCGGAAGTTGAGGCCGGTGGCCTGGACGTCGATCTCCACCTCGCCGGGGCCCGGCGGGGGCAGCGGGGTCGGGGTCCAGGTCAGGTTGCGCAACTGGCCGGGCAGCGGGAAGCCGAGCGTCATGGTGCTGCGCCGGTCGTCGCTGGCGCTCGCGGTGCCGGGGGCCGGCAGGGTGCGCAGCCGGGGGGCAAGGCGGTGTCCCGCGGCGTCGATGACGATCTCCGTCTCGGCGTCCGGGTCGCTGAGCTCGGTGAGCAGGGCGTCGAGCACGGCGTCGGCGAGGGCGTCGCCGGCCGGCAGGTCGAGCAGGCGCACCGTATAGCCGCCGGCCTCGTTGGCCAGCGAGCGGCCGAAGCCCCACAGGGCGGCGTCGGCGCTGACCTGGTCGGTCTCTGCGCTGGCCGCGTCCTGCCACATGGCCGCGACACCCTGGGTGACCAGCCACAGTTCGGCCTGGTCGCCGAGCGGATCCAGGTCCGCTGGCCAGCGGGCGGCCTGTTCGCAACGCGCGCCGAGCCGGCGCAGGTCGACGATCGTGGTGGGGGCGAGGTCGGTGGCCGCGAAGGCGGTGACCACCTCGGCGCGATGGCCGTGGCCCTCGAGCCCGGCGGTGAGCCGCTCGGCCAGGGGGCGGCTGGCGTCGTCGCTGATCAGCTGGAAGCGCCGTCCGGGGGGCGGCGGCGCGGCGGCCGGTGGCGTGGCGGCGGGCATCCGGGCATGCAGCAGGTAGGCGCCGTGGGCGTCCTCCTCCAGCGGGATCGGCTGGAGGTCGGTGGCACCCAGCGCCTCGAGCTGGGCCATGACGTCGGCCAGCTCGGTGGCGTGCAGGGGGGTGCCGTCGTCCTCCAGACCGGGGGTCGCCAACAGGGTGTCGAGCCAGCTGCTGGGGTGCAGGCCCAGCAGCAGGAGCTGGGCGCCGGGTGCCAGACGCCGGGGGAGGACGTCGAGCAGGTGTCGAGCGCGCGCGCGGTGGCCGATCTCGAGGCTGACCAGGGCGAGCTGGGCCGGCATGGCCTGCTCGTCCAGGGCGTCGAGGCGCTCGATGTCGATCAGCGGATGGCGCTCCCGGAGCTGCTCGGCCTGGTGCCAGGCGGCGTCGTCCACCGCCAGGATGCGGTAGTCGCAGCGGTCGGGGTCGAGCAGGTCGCAGAGCCGCTCGCCGAGTGTCGGGGCGCTGGGGCCGGCCTCCAGCAGCCGCAGGCGCTGTCCGCCGGGCAGGCCGGCGAGGAGGTCGGGCAGCACGTCGTGCAGTACGCCGGCCAGGGCCTGCCAGCCGGCGTTGCCCACCAGCTGGTGGTTGAGCCGGGCCAGGGAAGCGGCGGTGAGGCCAAGGGTGGCGGCGGTCTCGCGGCCGTCGAGCAGCGCCGGCAGGTGCAGGCCGAAGCGGCCGAGGCGCTGGATCGGGGCGAAGTAATCGGGGTAGTCGCGGACCAGCAGCTGCCAGATGGTGGCGGCGTCCACGCTGGCCTCGTCGCCTTCGCCGAGCCTCCATCCCGAGTCGGTTTCCACCAGCCGGTCGGCGTTGACGAGCAGGCGCAACAGCTGGTCGAGCAGCCGCTGGGTGCCGAGCCGGGCGCGGCACAGCTCGCGATAGCGGGCGTGGCTGAGTCGCTCGCCGCCGGCCAGCTCGCGCAGGGCCTGGGCGGCGAAGGCCTCCATCAGGCTATCGAGCAGCGGGTCGACCTCGCCGGCGAGCCGCCGCCCGGTGCGGGCGGCGAAGTCGTCGATCAGACGCGGCACGGCGGTGTGCAACGGGCTCAGGTCGAAGGCGTCGGCGGCGGTCTCGCGCGGGGCCGGGGTGAGCTGCATGTCCAGGTAGCTGAAGCGCTGGTGGTGCTGGCGCTTGAGGCGCACCGCCTTGAAGCGGGTCTCGCTGAGCACCGCCACGGCATGTCCCTGGGCGTCGTAGAGCTCGAAATCGGCGGTGAAGGAGTGCGGCGCGCGCTTGTACAGGCGGGCGTGGGCGAGGGCGGGCACGCCGCCCCCGGGCAGGAACTGCAGGCGGCCGACGCGCACCGGCACGAAGGCCATGCCCGTGTCGTGCAGCCCCTCGCGGGCCAGCAGCGGAATGAACAGCTGGAAGGCGCTGTCGAGGATGCCGGGGTGCAGGTGCAGGGCATCGAGGCCCGAGGCGATCGCCTCGGGCAGCGCGATCTCGCCGATCACGCTGTCGCCCTCGATCCAGCTGCGGGCGATGGCCTGGAAGGCGGGGCCGTAGTGGAGCCCGATCCGCTCGGCCATGGCCAGGTGGTCTTCCAGCGTGACGTCGGGCTCGCGCGCGGGACGCGCCGGGGCCTGGCGGCGCAGCAGGAAGCCGCGGCTCTGCTCCATGACCCGCGCCACGGCGTTGAGCTGCCAGTCGCTGCCGGTGACCGGCTCGCGAGACCGGATCGTCAGGCGGCCGTCCTCCGGCTGGACCTGGAGGCGCATGCGGCGGCCGTTGGCGGAGTCGAGCAGCAGCGGGGCGCGGATCTCGAGCTCCTCGATGTCGACCAGCGGCTGTTCCTTGCCGTGACGGGCGGCGGCCAGCGCCAGTTCCACGAAGCCGGCGCCGGGGAAGACGGCGCCTTCGCCGACCACGTGATCGGCCAGCCAGGGCAGGCGGCCGGTGTCGAGCTGGCTCTCCCAGGCGTGGCTCTGCTGGGCGAGGCGGTAGCCGAGCAGCGGGTGCTCGTAGTAGCGGTTGAGCAGGCCCTGGCCGTCGGCCGTGCCATGGACCCAGTAGCCCTCGCGCTGCCAGGGGTAGCGCGGCAGGTCGACGAGGCGGCCTTCCACCGGGAGCCAGCGGCGGGAATCCACGGCGATGCCGGAGAGCAGGGCCTGGCCGACCGCCTGGGTCATGCAGTGCTCGGCGGGCCTGTCGCGCTCCAGGGTCGCGATCACTCGCCCGTCGCGCTCGCGGTCGCGCAGGGCGTCGCTGAGGTAGCGGCGCAGGATCGGGTGCGCGCCGATCTCGAGGAAGGTGTCGATGCCCTCGTCGATCATCGCGTCGACGGCAGACGCGAAACGCACCGGCTGACGGATGTTGTGCCACCAGTAGTCGGCGCCCAGCTCGCCGCCCTCGAGCGCGGCGCCGGTGACGGTGGAGAGGAAGGGCAGGCTGGCGGCGCGCGGGCGGATGCCGGCCAGGGCGTCGATCACGCCGGCCTCGATGGGATCCATGGCCGGGCTGTGGAAGGCGTAATCCAGGGGCAGCCGCGTGGCGAAGATGCCCCGCTCGCCGAGCGTCGCCTCGAGGCGGCCGAGGGCCTCGGGATCGCCGGCCAGGGTGACGCCGCGGGCGCTGTTGATGCCGGCCAGGTGGACGCCGTGGAACTCGGGGCGTGCGAGCCACTCGGCGATCTCCGCGTCACCCAGCGCCACGGCGCTCATCTCGCCCTGGCCGCGGGTCTGGCCCTGGTAGTGGCTGCGGTGGTAGATGACCCTGACGGCGTCGGCCAGGTCGAGCGCCCCGCAGGCCCAGGCCGCGGCCACCTCGCCGACGCTGTGGCCGGTCACGGCGCGGGGCTCGATGCCGTGATCGCGCAGCACGGCGGTGAGTCCCACCTGGACGGCGAACAGCGCCGGCTGGGCGATCTCGGTGCTGGCGAAGCGGTCCTCTCCCTCCCTTGCCAGGCCGTTGGCGCCCTCGAGTTCGGCACGCAGCGAGAAGTCGCCGTCGCGCTGGAACAGGGCATCCACCTCGTCCACCGCGGCGGCGAAGGTCGCCGAGCTGGCCAGCAGCTCGCGTCCCATGGTCTCCCATTGGCAGCCGTTGCCGGTGTAGACGAAGGCCGGCCCCTGCGCGTTGTCGAGGCGTTGGCCCAGGGCCAGCCCGCCGGGCACCTCGTCGGCCTCGGGGTCGGCGTAGGCGGCGAGGAGCCGGGCCGCCTGCTGCTTGCTTTCGGCGAACAGCAGGGCGCCGTCGCGATGGTGCTCGCGGCGGTGGTGGAGGGTATGGGCGATGTCGTAGAGGTCGTCGTCGCTCTCGGTCAGCCACTCGGCGAGTCGGCCCGCCATGGCCTTGAGTGCCGGCTCGCCGCGGGCCGACAGGCGCAGCGGCAACGCCCCGCCGGGTGTCACGGGGTCGCGGGCCGGTGCCTCGGCAGGGCTCTCCAGGATGACGTGGGCGTTGGCGCCGCCGAAGCCGAAGGAGTTGACGCCGATCACCAGGCGGCCCTCGGGCTTGAGGGGCTGGGCCCGGGTGACCACGCGCAGGTTCCAGTCGTCGAGCTTGATGCGCGGGTTGAGCTTGCGGATGCCGATGGTGGCCGGCACCTCGCGGTGGCGGATGCTGTAGAGCGCCTTGGCCAGGCCGGCCGCCCCGGAGGCGGTCTCCAGGTGACCGAGGTTGCTCTTCACCGAGCCGATGGGCAGCGGTTCGCGACGCCGCTTGCCCAGGGCCTCGCCGATGGCATGGGTCTCGATGGGGTCGCCGACCGGGGTGCCGGTGCCGTGGGCCTCCAGGTAGTCGATCTCGTCGGGGGAAATCCCGGCCTGCTGGTAGGCCTGGCGCATCAGGGCGATCTGGGCGCTGGGATTGGGCACGGTCAGGCCCGACTTGTGGCCGTCGGTGTTGACCGCGGAACCGGCTACCACGGCGAGGATGCGGTCGCCGTCGGCCACCGCCTTGTCGTATTCCTTGAGCAGGAAGAGGCCGGCGCCTTCGGAGCGCACGTAGCCGTCGCCGGCTTCGTCGAAGACCTGGCAGCGTCCGCTGGGCGACAGCATGCTCGCCTTGGTGAAGATGATGAAGCCGTAGGGGTGCAGGTGCAGGCTGATGCCGCCGGCCAGGGCCATGTCGGTCTCGCCGCTGCGGATCGCCTGGCAGGCCTGGTGGAAGGCGACCAGCGAGGAGGAGCAAGCGGTGTCCAGCGACATGCTGGGGCCGTGCAGGTCGAACAGGTAGGAGAGCCGGTTGGAGGCGATGCTCGAGGTGTTGCCGGTGGCCGAGGAGGCGTCGATGGCACCCAGGTCGTCGGCGATCCGGTAGGAGTAGTCGAGGCTGGCGATGCCGACGAAGACGCCACACTGGCTGCCGCGCAGTTGCGAGGGTGCCACGCCGGCGCTCTCCATGGCTTCCCAGGCCAGCTCCAGCAGCAGGCGCTGCTGGGGGTCCATGTGGGCAGCCTCGCGGGGCGAAATGCCGAAGAAGGCGGCGTCGAAGCCGCTGATGTCGCCCAGGCTGCCGGCGGCGAAGGTGACGCTGGTGCCGGGGTGGCGCTTGTCGGGGTGCTGGTGGGCCGCCTGGCTCCAGCGATCCTCGGCGACCCGGGTCACCAAGTCTTTTTCGGCCTGAAGATCCTGCCAGAACGTCTCGGGCGTGGTGCCGGGGAAACGGTGGGCGGCACCAATGATGGCTACGCGTTTAGTCATTCTTGCTCCTGATGGTGCTGGCTCTTCCTGCAGTCGTGCTGTTCGGTTGTGTTATCGGGTGTGGTGCGGCGGCCAACGCGAGGAGTGTCTCGCGCAGCAGTGGCCCCAGGTCGGCAATGTGCCGCTCCTGTGAAGGCGTCCGGGTGTTGGCCTGGGGCGACCAGATCGCATAGTGCGTGTGGCCGTCCGGTATCCCGAAGCGACGGTAGGCCGGAGGAAGGATGGGCACATGGTCGCCATACCAGGCCAGCAGGCTGGGGCGCGGGTGCGTGCCCATGGCGCGGTGCAGCCTGGCGATCATGCGGTCGGCGTTCACCAGATGGCGCAGGTAGATCGCCAGGTCGTCGCACGCTTCCGGGCGTGCCTCGGGGGTCGCCAGCAGGGCGTAGGCGTCGTCGGGAACCGGGCGCTCGAGGTGCAGGGGGCCGTGATTCTCCATGGTGATCACGAAGATGAACAACGGCCTGTCGTCCGCGCCCGCCAGCAGCGCTTCCACCTTCTCGGCCACGGCCAGGTCACCGATATACTGGCCATCGCGGTCGCTGGGCTCGAAGTCGCTGATGTCGAGGAAGCGCTCGAAGCCGAGCCGCGGCATGACGCGGTCGCGAAAGTAGAAACTGGCGGGGTAGGGGTGCACGCAGACGGTGTGGTAGCCGAGATGTCGGAGGTTGGCCACCAGGTTAGGCAGGTCGCGACGGACCAGCTGGCGATAGGGGTTGAAGCGATGGATGCCGAGCCGTGCCTCGTCGAGGCCGGTGAGAAAGGCGCACTCGGTACGTACGGTGTTGGCGCCCCAGGCGGGGACCCGCAGGCGACCGTGATGCAGGGCCTCGGCACACAGGGCATCGAAATGCGGGAGGAGATCACGGCGTACGCGAGGGCACCAGTCGCGGGGATCGAAGAAGGACTCGCTTTGTACCGCCACCAGGTCAGGCAGCCGTCCCTCGGCGGGCCTGTCGGGAAGCGTGGCGAAGGGCGAGTCCAGGCGCTCGGTGTCCAGCGGCACCAGCGCTTGCCGGCCATAGGCCCAGAGGGCGCCGAACAGGCCGAGGTGGGCGAGGTCTCGTTGCGGCTCCAGCGTCGTCGGGGGCAGGTGGCGCAGGCCCACCCAGAGCAGCAGCAGGGCGACCGACAGCAGGGTGGCGACGGCCCACAGGAAGGGGCCGCTTCCCTGGCGGGTGACCAGCGAGGGTTCCAGCCACAGGAAGGCGGCGATGGCCAGGGCACCGGCGACGCCGGCGGCGAGGGCCAGGCCGATACCGAAGAAGGGCACGTAGAGCCGGGGATGACGCAGGGCGTCGAGAAAGTATTCGAAGTCCTGGCAGATGAAGGGCTCGTTCAGGGTCTGTGACTTGGTGTTGCTGGACTGCACCACCACCAGCTGCAGCGCGGCGATGACGCCGGCGGCGAACCAGGCGCGCTGCAGCACCAGCAGGAAGAGGGCGAACAGCAGCGTCCAGCTGCCCAGGTGCACGACCGGCGATGCCCAGGGCCGCCGCCAGAACGCGGGCACGGCGGGACGCAGCAGGGCCTCGATGGCCACGGTGAGCCCGAGCCCGGCCAGGAAGGGCTGCCAGAGGGCGGCGCTCATGAGCAATGACTCCCGTAGCCCATCAGGCGCATCAGGCGCTGAGAGACGGCGGCCGGCAATACGGCCAGCCACCAGCAGCCGATATTCAGCAACAGGGGGAAACCGATGCGCGCCCGGTTGCGTGCCACACCGGTCCGGATGCGTCGAGCGGCCCGCTCGGGGGACCAGAGCCAGGGCTTGGGGCCCGGCATGGCGTGGCACATGGCGGAGCGGACATAGCCCGGCATGACCACGCTGACGCCGACCCCAAAGGGGGCCAGGTGGCCGCGCAAGCCCTCGCCATAGGCCTTGATACCGGCCTTGCTGGCGCTGTAGCCGGGGGTGATGGGGAGGCCGTGCCAGGCGGCCAGCGAGCTGATGAGCACGAGCTGGCCACTGCCGCGGCTGGCCATGCGGGGGGCCAGGACGCTGGCCATGGCCATGGGGGTGCGCAGGTTGATGGCCAGCAGGTCGCTGACCTCCTGCCAGGGCTCGAGGGCGCCCTGCGGGCCCACCTGGGTATTCTTGCCGGCATTGGCGATGACGATGTCGGGCAGATACCGAGTGGCCAGGGCCTCCAGCCAGGGGTGCAGCTGCTGGTCGTCGGTGAGGTCGATGCGGGAGACTTCGACCACGGCGCCCCGCTCGCGGCATTCGGCAGCGAGGGTATCGAGCACCTCTCGGCGGCGACCGTGCAGTATCAGCCGCGTGCCGGGGCAGGCGTAGTCCCGCGCCAAGGCTCCGCCGATGGCACCGGTGGCGCCGGTGATCAGGACGGTGCGTGATATCGCCATGAAGGTCGCTGTGGACGCTTCCAGGGGCTGTGGTTCGGCGGTGGTCACGACAGGGCTCGCTCGACGTCTGCTGGCTTTGGCACTTCCGCTGGCTTTCGCCCTTCTGCTTGTCCTGGCACGACGGCTGGTTCGCGCACGAAGTCTTGCGACAGCAGGCGTTCCAGAGGCGAGCGCTCGGCCTCGAGCGCTTGCACGGCATTCTCCACGGCCAGGTCGATGCCGGGCCGGCAGTAGAAGCCTCCATTGAGTTGAACGGTGTGCATGACCGTATCCCGGAAGCACTGAAAGAGTTCGGCACTCGGTGGGGGGGGGCGTTGCCAGAACTCGTCCAGACTGCCCTGGAAGGTCAGGCCGGCCATGTTGTAGATGGGGTCGCTCAGGGCCAGGGTCGGCAGGGTGTGCTCCAGGGAGACGATGCCAACGGTGCTGTTGACGGTGATGGTCCCCGCGGCGCGCTTGAGCAGCTTGTTCAGGTCGCCCGATTCCAGGTAGACGGTGCGCCCCTCCAGACCGTAGAAGCGTTCGAGCCGGGCGATGATGCGGGCATAACCGATCAGGCCCATATCCAGCGGATGGTTCTTGATGCACAGCAGGGCGTCGCCGGGAGCGTGCTCGGCGAAGGAGCCCATGACGTAGTCCAGCACCTCCTGCATGTTGGCGAACGGCGAGTGGTCGCGGATCTGGGCATCGCTGTTGAGCTGCAGCGGCAATACGAAGTAGGGGCGCTTGCCTTCGGCCAGGGCCCGGATGCGTTGGGCGTCCCGTGGCTTCCAGGCGCGCAGCTGGGTGAAGCGCTTCAGGTAACCGGCATACTCCACGGGGGCGATGACCGGCGCGTGATTGCGATAATGGGGGTAGAGCAGGGGATTGCCCAGCCCGGCCAGGTGGTAGAGCACGTCATGGGTGGCGCGCTCGCGGAAGGGGGTGCGGAAGCGTACCGGCTTGGGCAGCGGCGGGATCCGCCGGGCGGCGTCCTGGAACCAGGCGGGGTCGCGGGGCAGCAGCGAGTGGCCGTTGACGCCTTCCCGCTCGAGGGTGATCCAGAACGGACGGAAATAGCCCTCTTCGAAGACATGGGTGCGGATGCCCGTGGCCGGCGCGCCCTCGATGGCGGCTCGGTGCACGGGCCGGCGGTCGCCGAAGACGACCTGATCGGTGATGGCATGACGCTGCCAGAGGTCGGCGAGGAAGGCCGGCAGGGCCTCCAGGCGCTGGCGGAAGTGGTAGGTGTGGCCGATGCCGCGTCGCCAGTAGGCCAGATCCCCGGCATTGACGTGTACCTTGACGACACGGTGGCCGTCGGCGGCGAGTCGGCCGGCGAGCCGCCGGTGGAACGGGGAACAGGCCCCCTGCAGGAAGAGAAACGAGCGTCGTGGCAACTTCACGTCAATGCCTCCCCGTGAACGCATTGCGGTACCAGCGGTAGAGGCGTGTCCTCCAGCGCAACGTCTGGCCGTCGATCCGGCGTTGCTCCAGCAAGGCAATGGTCGTCTCGACATTGCAGAGCTGTGCCGTGCGAGGGTCCACGTAGATGGGGTAGAGGATCAGGGCCGCGGCGATCAGCGCCTCCAGGGTGAGGCGCCGCCGGCGCCGTGGTGAGTGGCGATGGTCGTGGGTGAGCCCCCAGCCGGCATAGAAGGGCAGGCCGTAGGTGGTGACCTCCCGTCCCCTGAGCAGGGCCTCGAAGCCGGTCAGCGAGCTGATGGTGTGGACCTCGTCGACCTGTTCCAGCAAGTGGCCGATGTCGACCTCGCCCACGTCGAGGTCATAGAGCGCCCGGTCGGCGGGGGCGAGGTCGCCCAGGCGTGCCCCGCTGAGCACATCGGGATGGGGCTTGTAGAGGATGCAGGCCTCGGGGTTGGCCTGGCGCACGGCGGCCAGCAGGGCGGCGTTGGTGCGGATCTCGCCGGCGCCACGGGCGATGGAGGCGTCGGTCTCCACCTGGCCGGGCACCAGCAGACGCCGCCGGCCGTCGCCAGGCGGCAGGGACCGGGCGCCGGCGACGTTGTACTTGGAGAGTCGCAGGCCCACCAGGCGCTCCCGCAAGGCGGCGGCACGCGTGAGCAAGTCGGCATCGAACTCGCCGTGTTCGAGCAGGTGTTCCAGGTCGCTGGGACGAGCGGGGTCGTAGTAGATGCCCCGCTGGTCGAGCACCAGCGAGAGCGGCCGGGCCAGGTCGACGCCCAGGCCCACCGAGCGGATGAAGCCGTCCTCCATGCGCCACAGCGGCACACCGGCCCGTGCGCAGGCGTCGTGCAGGCGGTCATCGACCCCGGTGGACCAGGCCAGCAGGCGTTCACCGGGGCGCGCGTGCTCGGGGGCGGCGGGACCGCGGCGATGACGGCAGTGGGCGTCGTCGCCGAGGAAGTCGCCGACGAAGCCGCGCTTCCAGCCGGAGAACCCGCAGGCGACCCAGTCCCCGGCCAGGCGCTCGCGCTGGCGACGCTGGTCGGTGATCAGCGCGATGGTGGCCTCCAGGGTGCTGGGCTGGCCGGTGTAGGGATTGGCGTAGCGGCAGTAGCGCAGGTAGGCGGCGGCGAACAGCTGCGCCAGGGAGCGCGTCAGACCACGCCGGGGACAGCTCTGGCGGTCGTCGGTGAGCCCCCAGCCGGCGAAGAAGGGGAGCCCATGGCAGACCACGCGCTTGCCCGCCAGCAGGGCCTCGAAGCCGAGCTGGCTGGTGACCACGTGAACCGTCTCGACGGCATCGAACAGGGCCCAGGGATTGAGGTCTTCGGCGATCAGCCGGCAGCGGGGATGGTCGGCATGTTCCAGCAGGTGCCCGGCCTTCCTGCCGGCGATGACGTCGGGATGCACCTTGACCAGGATCTCGGCCTCGGGGTGCTCGCGCAAGGCACGCTCGAGCATCGCCGTGAAGGTCTCGGTCCCGGCGCCGCCATGGAGGATGGAGGCGTCGCCACGGGTCTGATCGACCACCAGGACGCGCGGATGTTCGCTGTCGGGCAGGGCGCGGTCCGGCGCGTGGTTGTATTTCGACAGCCGATGGTGGGCGATCAGCGCCATGCATCGGCGCGAACGAGCCAGCTCTGCTGGGCCGAAATCGGCCGTCCGAATCAGCTCCTCCAGGTCGGAGGGACGAGACGCGTCGTAATAGATGCCTCGGGTGTCCACCACCAGGCTATGGGGCTGGAAGCCCGCGACGCCCAGCCCCAGCGAGCGCAGGAAGCCATCTTCCAGGGCGATGTAGGGTAGCCCGCGGCGCTCGGCGAGATGGCGAGCGCGTCGAGAGGTGGACTTGAGGCCCCAGCCGATGACGGCATCGATGGCGGATCGGGGCAGGATCCCCAGCGAGGCGATGCGCGCGAATTCCGGCAGGAAGGCCGGAAGCGCCGCCAGCCGGCCGATGCCACGTGATCTGTAGCCTGCGATGTGCCCTGCCATCGGCGATCCCTGAGTGAAGACTCTCTGCCGTGTCTTGTGACGGCCATCGTACGAAAAAGGGATTGCAAACTACGTGAAGTATTCGTTGTCTTCAATGCGTATTTGGCTGAGCTTATATTGCGCTTGTGGCCTAATGGCGACAGGGGGAAAGTCCCGCTCGGGGGACGCGGGTAGGGGAATTCGTGCGGCAAGGGACAACGAGAGTTGCTCCGTCGCGTCATGGGGATTTGGCCTGATCCACGAGGTGGCCTACCGGGCTGCTGATCGAGAAAATCAGGGTCATGAAGTTGGTCTAATGACGATGGATGCATGCGCATGTCATGGCCGCCCGGAACCGCTCGTTCATGCCCTTCCCGACGCGCGATGGTCAGGCCGAAGTGCCGGCGCCTCATGACCCGCTCGGCGTGCCGCTGCGCCGTCTCTTCCGCAAGCACGGCCGCCGCCTGATGAAGCCTCCCGGCCCTGTCTGCGGCTGACCTCCTACACTGAAAGGCACAGCGGCAATCGGGAGTTACGCCATGGGTGCGCGTCTGGTAAGGGGGCTGATGGCCGGGTTCGTGGCCACGCTGGTCATCTCGATGATCCTGATCCTGCGCATGGCGGCCGGGATCATCCCCTGGTACGACCCCATCGAGGTCATGAACCTGGCCGCCCAGGACCTGCTCGGCACGCCGGACAGCCGGATGCTGGCCTGGGGCATCCACTTCGCGGTGGGCACCCTGATCTGGGGCCTGCTGTTCGCGCTGCTGGTGCCCTACCTGCCGGGGCGCACGCCCACACGGCGGGGCCTGGAGTTCGGCGTGGCCAGCTGGCTGGTGGTGATGGTCACGGTCTTTCCCCTGGCGGGGTCCGGCCTGTTCGGCCTGGGCCTCGGGCTGGTGGCGCCGCTGTCCATGCTGCTCGCCCATGTGGTGTTCGGCGCGGTGATCGGCGCCGTCTATGGCTGGGCGAAAGGCGTGCTCTAGGTGGGCACCCCAGGCGCCTGTCGGACGTGGCGCCGATCGACGGCGCATCGCGGGCTGTCGGTCAATCGCCGTTCGGCGTGACGCCCCGCGAGGCGGTCACGGCAGGGCGGCGAGACGACCGCATCGGAGCGCCCGACGCTGCCCGGGCAGGGGAGCCATGCGTTACCCGCTTTCCGGCGGCGAGCCGCCTGGGCCGGCGTGACTGAGCGCCGAGGAGGTCACAGCATGGCGGAGATCACCGAGGCTCGACAGCTCTGCGTCGACCTGGCCGCGCACGGCAAGGCGGTCGACCGCTGCCTGATCGGCGTCGAGCACGAGGTCTTCCTGTTCACCCGGGCGGACCGCCGTCCCTTGCCCTATGCGGGGCGGGACGGCATTCGGGCCGTGCTCGAGGCCTTCCAGCGCTTCGGCTGGAGGCCGAGTCGGGAGCGGGAGCGACTGGTCGGCCTGACCCGCGGCGAGGCCGCCATCACCCTGGAGCCGGCCGGACAGCTGGAGCTGTCCGGAGCACCCTGGTCGGACCTGCACGGCGTGCAGGTGGAGCTGCTGGGCTTCCGACGCGAGCTGGCGGAGATCGCCGCGGCGATGGGGCTGGGCGTCATGGCCCTGGGCTTCGCCCCGGAGTGGACCCGCAGGGAGATGGGCTGGGTGCCCAAGAGCCGCTATCGGATCATGCGTGCCTACATGCCCAGGGTGGGGGTACACGGCAAGGACATGATGACCCGCAGCTGTGCCTTCCAGCTGAACGTCGACTTCTGCAGCGAGCAGGACATGCGCGCCAAGTTCCGGGTGGCCATGGCGCTGCAGCCGCTGGTCATGGTGGCCCTGGCCAATTCGCCCTTCGCCGATGGCCGCGACAGCAACCTGACCTCCTACCGCCATTACGTCTGGCTGCATACCGATTCGGCGCGCTGCGGCATCCTCCCGCTGGCGTTGTCGCCGACGCTGTCCTTCGCCGAGTTCGTGGACCGGGCGCTGGCGGTGCCGATGTACTCGGTGGCGCGCCACGGCGAGCACCTCGACCTCGCCGGGCGCCGCTTCCCCGACATGATGCGCGGCGCCCTGCCGGAGCTGCCCGGCGAGCGGCCGACGCTGCAGGACTGGAAGGCCCACCTCAACACCCTGATGCACGACGTGCGCCTGAAGGATCACCTGGAGTTGCGCGGCAACGACTCCCTGAGCCTGGAGTACGGCCTGGCGCTGGCGGCCTTCTGGACCGGCATCCTCTACGACCGCCAGGCCCTGTCAGGCGCCCTGGCCCTGGTGGCGGATTGCGACGTCGCCCGCCTCAACCAGCTGCGCCACGAACTGCCCCGCTACGGCCTGGCGGAGAGCGAGCGGATCCCGGTCGCGGGCATCTATGCGGCCGATTCCTTCGCCGAGGCCCTGGAGCGCGCCCTGGCCCTGGCCGAGGCCGGCCTCCGGCGACGCCACCGACTGGACGCCCAGGGGCAGGACGAGCGGCGGTATCTGCGCCCGCTCCAGGCGGTCGTCGCACTGGGGCGGAGCCCCGCCGAACACTGGCGGTCGCGCTACCATGGCCGGTGGCGCGGCGATCTCCGTCCCCTCTACGAACGCGCCAGCCTGTGAACCGTCGCGAGTCGGCGGCGACGGGTACTTGGGCGCGGGGGCACCATGGCGCAGCCGAGGATGGGCCCGGCCGATGATCTATCCGCAATACCCGGCCTTCGTGGTCGAGGACATCGTGCGCCTTCGCCGGCGGCTGGCGCACGCGGGGATTCCGCCGCGGTGCACCGATGGCAACTTCATCGTCGGCACCTGGAATCTCCGGGATTTCGGCGGCCTGTTCGATGACTGGATCGAGAACCCGGACTCGCCCAAGCGCAACCTGCGGGGACTGGCCATCATCGCCGAGGTCGTGCGCCGCTTCGACGTGGTGGCCCTGCAGGAGGTCAAGCGGCAGACGACGGCGCTGCGGGTGCTCCAGGAGCGCTTCCTGGGACCGCACTGGGACCTGATGCTCACCGACGTCACCGCCGGGGACAAGGGCCGCCAGGAGCGCCAGGCCTACCTGTTCGACCGCCGGCGGATCTCGCCGTCGGGGCTGGCCGGCGAGATCGTGCTGCCGCCCACCGCCGATGGCGATCCCCAGGAGCAGTTCGACCGCACGCCCTACCTGGTGGGCTTCCAGGCGGGCGGCGAGCACTTCGCGCTGCTCAGCGCGCATATCCGCTATGGCGATGAACCGGCCGAGCGGCTTCCCGAGCTGCGCCGGCTGGCCCGCTTCGTGGCCCGGGAGATCCGCGACCGCGCCCGCGAGGACGGCGCCGAGGAGGCCAACCTGATCGTGCTCGGCGACTTCAACATCGACCGGCGCCAGGGCAACCCGCTGTTCGATGCCTTCGTGGAAACCGGGCTGTGGGTGCCCGAGGCCCTGCGCACCCTGGCCACCACCTATGGCACCGCGGCCAAGCACTACGACCAGATCGCCTGGTTCCGCGACGACATGGCCCTGCGGCCCACCGGGCGGGCCGGCCTGCTGGACTTCGCCGGCGCCGTCTTCCAGGAGCTCAGCCTCTTCCAGATGAGCTACCGGGTCAGCGACCACTTTCCGCTGTGGGTCGAGTTTGCCCTGGACCGCAGCGACGAGACCCTGGCCAGGACCCTGGGCGTGGATGCCAACGGGCCGGATCCCTTCGGCGGGGTCGCCGACTGAGCCGCCGACTGAGCCACCGGCGAGGCGGCCCTCCCTCGTCCTGCCTCGCCGTGCTCGTCCTTGCGATGTCCCTATCGGTGGGATATGTGTCATTGAGGACATTCCGTCCGTCTTCCAGACTCGGGGACGTCGCCTTGATTCCCGGAGCCCCCGATGTCCCCCTTGCCCTCATCGCCCCCCGCACGCCGCGTGGTGCTGGTCGCCTACCCCGACTGCCAGGTCCTCGATGTCAGCGGCCCCTGGCAGGTCTTCGCGAGTGCCAACGACCTCTCGGGCCAGACGCTTTACGAACTGAACCTGGTCGCTCGCTCCCCCGGTCGCGTGGTCACCAACGGTGGCCTGGTGATGATGGCCGATCTCGATTGGGCGGGCCTGGAGGCTCTGGGGGCGCCCGACACGCTGCTGGCCGCCGGGGGCAGTGGCGTCTTCAGCCAATGCCGCCAGCGTTACCATATCGATGGCCTGCGCGAGCTGGCCCCCGATGTCAGGCGCCTGGGCGCCATCTGCAGCGGTGCCTTCCTGCTGGCGGAAGCGGGATTGCTGGATGACCGCCGGGTCACCACCCACTGGCGTCACTGCAGCAGCCTGGCCCGGCAGTATCCGCGCCTCCGCGTCATCCCCGATGCCCTCTACGTCGAGGATGGGGGCCGCTATACCAGCGCCGGGGTCACCGCCGGCATCGACCTGGCCCTGTCGCTGGTCGAGGCCGACCATGGGGCCGCCCTGGCCGGCCGCGTCGCCCGGGAACTGGTGATGTTCCTGCATCGTCCCGGCGGTCAGGCGCAGTTCAGCGAGGCGCTGCAGCATCAACAGCGCGCCACCGGTCCGTTGCGCGAGCTGGTCGGCCGGCTCCATGCCGACCCCGCGGGCGATCACAGCCTGGAGAGCATGGCGGCCCGGATGGCGGTCACCCCGCGCCACCTCTCGAGGCTGTTCCGCCGCTACCTGGATACCTCGCCCGGTGCCTACCTGACGCGCCTGCGCCTGGAGGGGGCCCGCCTGAGCCTGCTGAACGCCCGTCCCGCGCCGCCGCTGGAGCGCCTCGCTACGCAATGGCGACTGGGCGGCGCCGAACAGCTCCGGCGCCTGTTCCACCGCCAGTATGGCGTCTCGCCGTCGGTCTACCGGCAGCGCTTCGCGACCACGCCCCCGGCTTCCCCGTCTCACGCCCTCGAGGACATGCCATGCGCCTGACCGTCCCCCTGCTGTCGCTCTGCCAGGCCCTGCTGGTCAGCGGCAATATCCTGCTGATCGCCGTGTCGCCGCTGATCGGCGCGCAACTCGCGCCGGCTCCCGCCTGGTCCACCGCCCCGGTGGCGACCCAGTGGCTGGGGCTGATGTGCGCCACCCTCCCGGCCTCGCTGATCATGGCGCGCCTGGGGCGTCGCCGGGGCTTCGTGCTCGGCAACCTGCTGGGGCTCGCCGGCGCGGCGCTCGCCGTGGCGGCCCTGCACGGCCAGCAATTCCCGCTGTTCCTGGTCGCCACCTGGCTGATCGGCATCGGCATCGGCTTCGGGCAGCTGTATCGCTTCGCCGCCGTGGAGGCGGCCCCGGCCGGCGGGCGGGACAGGGCCATCGGCATGGTCATGGGCGGCGGCGTCCTGGCGGCCTTCTTCGGTCCCTGGCTGGCTCGCCACAGTCACGCCCTCGCCGACACCCCTTATCTGGGGAGCTTCATCGGCCTGGGGGTCCTGTATCTGTGTGCCCTGGCGCTGCTGGCCTTCATCCGCCTGCCCGAGCCCTCCCGGGACGCTGCGGTCGGCGAGTGCCGGCCCCTGGCCGAGATCGTCACGCAGCCGGTCTTCGTGCTGGCGGTGGTCAGCGCCATGGTCGGCTACGGCGTGATGAACCTGGCCATGACCGCCACACCGCTGGCCATGGCCGAGGCCGGCCACACCTTCGACCATGTGGCCACCACCATCCAATGGCATGTGGTGGCGATGTTCCTGCCATCCTTCGTCACCGGCCGGCTGACGGCCCGGTTCGGCGCCACGCGCATGATCGGCGCTGGCTGCCTGCTGTTGATCGCCAGCACCCTGGTGGCCCAGGTCGAGGCCGGCCTGGCGGGCTTCCACAGCGGCTTGATCCTGCTGGGCCTGGGCTGGAACTTCACCTTCCTGCCGGCCACCGGCCTGCTCACCGAGGCCCACCGGCCCATCGAGAAGGCCCGTACCCAGGCGACCAACGAGTTCCTGGTGTTCTCGACCGTGGCCATCTCCGCGCTACTGGCGGGGCCCGCCGCCGATGCCCTGGGCTGGCCACGGCTCAACGCGTTGTTGATCCCGCTGTGCACGGTACCGCTGGCACTGCTGGGCGCCCGACACCTTGGCTTCCGGGGCCGCCCGCAGACCGGCGACTGAGAGGCACTCCGCCAGGCACCGAGGGACAGCTGCGATGAGGGACCGGCAGCCGAGCCCCTGGCGCTCCCTCCCTACGCGCATCCCGGCGGCCGCCAGCGGGCTGCCACGGCGATCACCACCGCGGCGAGCGGCAGCCAGGCGCCCGGCGCCCCGAGCAGCAGCAGGGTGGCGGCGCTGGTCAGGCACCACAGGGCGGGAATCGCCAGCAGCGCCCAGCCGCGTCGCGCCGGCTGCACCAGCACCGCCACGCCGAGGGTAGCGATGGCCAGCGGGTCGGGGGCGAGGCCGATCACCTCGGCGCCGGCCAGGCCGTGGCCATGCAGCAGGGCGGTGAGCGGATGCCCGAAGACCGCGTAGGCGACCAGCGCGAGGCCCGCCCACCGCGCCGGCGCCCGGCGGGAGGCCGTCACGCGAACGCCGCGCCCCAGGCCCAGGACGAGCAGCAGCAGCGCCTGGAGGGCGAACAGCGGCAGCAGGTAGCGGATGCCCCAGTTGACCGGCGCGTAGCGCTGCCACAGGAAGGCCCAGGCGACGAAGCCCCAGGCCGCCGCCAGCCCGGCCAGGGCCAGGCGCCTCCGCCCGGCGGCGGGGCGCCACAGCGCCAGCAGCAGGCCGGCGCCGAGGGCCAGGGCGAGCCACTGGGCCGGCCACAGCGCCTGGTTGTGCAGCACGAACAGCCGCTCGTAGACCCGCAGCGAGACCATCAGCAGGTCCCCGGGGCGGTAGGTCCACCACTCGCTCATGGCGTCATCCCGCTACAGGGCCCGCACATGCTCGGCCATCCGCCGGCGCAGCGCGGCATCCGGCAGCGGCTCGCGGGCCGCGGCCAGGTTCTCGCGCACGTGGTCGACCCGGGTGGTGGCGGGAATCGCGCAGCTCACCGCGGGGTGGGAGACGATGAACTTGAGGATCACCTGCGCCCAGCTCTCGGCGCCGATCTCGGCCGCCCAGCCGGGCAGCGGCTCGCCCGCCAGGCGGCGAACCAGGCGCTTGCGCTGGAAGGGGCGGTTGGCGATCACCCCGAGGCCGCGCTCGCGGGCCAGCGGCAGCAGGCGCGCCTCGGCCTCGCGGTCGACGATGTTGTAGGTGAGCTGCACGAAGTCGATGTCGGCGTCGCGCATGATGCGCTCGAGGGTTCCGTGGCGGCGGCCGTGGGAGGTGGTGATGCCGATGTGGCGCACCTCGCCGGCGGCTTTCATGGCCTGCAGCGTATCCAGGTTGGCCTCCCAGGCCAGCAGGTTGTGCACCTGCAGCAGGTCGAAGCGCGGCACGCCCCAGTCACGCCGTGAGGCCTCGATCTGCGAGGGCCCCTCGGCGGCGTTCGAGGTCCAGACCTTGTCGGTCGCATAGACCTTGCCGGCGGCGTCGAGGGTGGCCAGTCCGTGGCCGATGGTCGCCTGGGAGGTGCCGTACATCGGCGAGGAGTCGATCATCCGCCCGCCGCCGGCGAAGAAGGCGGCCATCACCGCCGTGCATTCCTCGAGCAGCAGCGGGTCGTCGCCGACGTTGAAGGTGATCCAGCTGCCGAGGCCCACCAGCGGCAGGGCCTCGCCGATCGCCGGCACCTCGCGGGTCAGGATCTCGCTCCCGCGGGCGGGGAAAGGGGGCAGCGCCGCACCGGCGGCGAGGGCCAGCAGGCCGCCGAGCAGCCGCCGGCGCGACAGGCGTTGGGATTCCAGAGACATGGGCCCTCCGGTGTGGCGTGCTGTGGGCAGTGTAGACGGCCCACACACGCCGTGGCCGGCTCAGGCCGTCCCGAGCATCGCGTCGGAGACCTCGATGAGCAACCGGCCCTCGTCGCCGATGCCGAGGTCTCCGGTCGCCTCGCTGGTGATCATCGACGCGAGGACGTTGCCGGCAATGACCTTGCGTGCACGGGGCGTCATCGCTGTCTTCTCCAGTGCCTCGGGGGTGGGCTACGCTTTGTCTGAAAACTGCCTGCGCTCGCCCATCCGGCGTTAAAAATCGGCTCGTGCGCGAGCCCGGTCAAAGTACTCATTTACACCGCGTAAACTCCGTCTTTTGACTCGCGACCTCCATGTCGCTCGCTCTGCGAGCAGCGGAGCTGCCCAAATCGGCTGTCCTTGCCGATTTGTCACCGATTTTTGCCTTGTGACCCACATGGATGTGGGAAATGCGTTGGCCCGCCGGGAGCGGGCCTAGCCCTGGCCATCGCTCGTCGACTTTTCAGACAAAGCTTAGTGGCGCTCGCCGGCCGAGCGGGGCGCGCGCCTGCGACGGATCAGCAGGCGCAGGCGTTCGACCGCCAGCCCGGCGGCGAGGCCGATCACGGCGCCCCCCAGCAGGGTCGCCACCGCCGTGACCCCGATCACCGGGCGGCAGTCGGGACGGGCGTCGACCAGCCGGCGGCCGAGCATCAGCTCGGCGGCGGCGAAGGCAAGCAGGGCGCCGATCACCGGGGCGGGAACGGCGGCGAGCCAGGCCATCACCCCGGGGCCGAGCAGGGCGGCCAGGGCACAGGCGGTGGCCATCAGCAGGGGGGCCCCGGGCCCGCGGGCGCCGAAGCGGTGGTGGGCGGCGATGCCGCCGGCCCCATGACACATCGGCATGGCGCCGAGCGGCGCCAGCGCCAGGTTGAGCAGCCCGCTGGAGGCGGCCAGGCGGCGCGGGCTGACCGTCGCGTCGTGCTGCGGATACAGGGAGTGGGTCACCGCTGCGGCCACCACCACGGCGTTGAGCAGCGTCAGCGGCAGCTGGGCGATCACCCCGGTGGCCACGGCCCCGGCCGAGACACCGTCATCGGCGGGCGGCAGCGGCAGGCCCGGCGGCGCGTCCGGCGTGCCGAGCAGCAGGCCGGCGGCCACCACCAGCAGCGCCCAGGGACCGCGTGGCCAGGCCCAGGACAGCCCCAGTACCGCCAGGGCGGGGACGGCGATGGCCCAGCCCTCGGCCATCAGGCGCAGCGCCATGCTCATCAGCATCAGCCCCAGGCCCGCCTGCAGGCCGGTGACCACCGACTGCGGCAGGCCGCGGGCCACGGCGGTCAGGCGCGGCGTGGCGGCCAGCAGCAGCAGGATCAGGCCGATCAGCGCGCCCGCCCAGGCGGTCTCGCTGGCGCCGAGGCCGCCGGTAAGGATCACCGCCCCCAGCGCCTTCATCGGCTGCACGGCGATCGGCAGCCGATAGAGCAGGGCGACCAGCAGGTAGCCGGCCGCGAATCCCAGGAAGACCGGCCTGGGCGCCAGGACGCCCAGGCCCACGGCGGCAATCACGTAGGGCAGCAGGGTGCCGAGATCGCCGCAGGCACCGGACACCTCGCCGGACAGGCCCCTCAGGGCTTCCCGCCGGCGGGCTCGATGGTTGTGGGTCGTCATGATTCTCCACTGTAGGCGCCTGTCGGGCGTAACGCCGATCGACCGCGAATCCCGGGCGTTGGGCCAACGTCATTCGCTCTGTGTCGTTAATATCACGCGGTTCGCCTCAACGGATCGAGACCTTTGGCTCGAGATCCGTGAATCTCGTGGCGATCGGTCACCTCCGACAGGCGCCTGTCTCACCCGGGGCCGCCATCCCCGCCCCCGGGACACTCGGCGGCCCGGCAGCCCGGCAGCCCGTTCCTGGCTTGCTCCCCCGACGCCGATCCTGTCATGCGATACCTCGGCTCGGCCAGTGGGCGAGTGAGGGGGGCCGGGTGGCCGACTCGGCGGCGAGACGGTGGAGGCGCCCATCAGGGGCTATGTTGTGGGGTAGTAACGCCGGCCGGGCTGGCCGCCGAGCCCCCGCCCGCGCCGACATCCTCCACAAGAGATCGACATGGCGAGACCGGATCGCAGCCCCGACGCCCCGCAAGACCGTCCGCCCAAGGGGGGCGGGCAGGGCCCGCCCGTCCCACCGCCGCTGCGCCCCCGGCGGCAGCAATGGCTGATGTTCCTGTGGCTGGCGATCGTCATCCTGGTGGTCGCGAACTTCATGGAGGCGACGCAACGGCCGGAGCGGGTCGAGATGATCTACTCCGAGTTCCTCGAGGCCGTCGAACAGGGACGGGTCGAGGAGGTCATCCTGCGCGGGCAGTCCGTGGAGGGCAGCTTCACCGAGCAGGCCCGCACCCGGGGCGACCTCGACGCGGGAGAGGGATTCCGCACCACCCGGCCGACGGTGGAGGGGCGCCAGCTGCTGGATCGCCTCCAGGCCCACGGCGTCAGGATCATCGCCCGACCGGAGGACCCGCCCTGGTGGCAGAGCATGCTGATGCTGGTGGTGCCCTGGATCCTGCTGCTCGCCTTCCTGTTCTGGTTCTGGAACCGCATGCAGCAGCGCCTGATGTCGGGGGGCGGCCCCTTCGGCATTGGCCAGTCCAAGGCGCGCCAGATCAAGGCCGAGGAAAGCGAGGTGCGCATGGAGGACGTGGCGGGTTCGGAGAACGCCAAGCGCGACATCTTCGAGGTGGTCGACTTCCTCAAGCAGCCCGAGCGTTACCGCGCCCTGGGCGCCAAGGTGCCCCACGGCATCCTGATGATGGGCCCGCCGGGGACCGGCAAGACCCTGATGGCCAAGGCCGTGGCCGGCGAAGCGGGGGTGCCCTTCTTCAGCATCAGCGGTTCGGAGTTCATCGAGATGTTCGTCGGTGTGGGGGCCGCCCGGGTCCGCGACCTGTTCAAGCAGGCCAAGCAGCAGGCGCCCTCGGTGATCTTCATCGACGAGCTGGACTCCATCGGCCGGGCCCGGGGCACGGGCATGGGCGGCGGACACGACGAGCGCGAGCAGACCCTGAACCAGATCCTCTCGGAGATGGACGGCTTCGAGTCGCACCATTCGGTGGTGGTGCTCTCCGCCACCAACCGCCCCGACGTGCTCGACTCGGCGCTGCTGCGCCCGGGGCGCTTCGATCGCAAGATCGTCCTGGAGATGCCCCACCGCCAGGCCCGGGAGGCGATCCTCGCGGTGCATACCCGCGACATGCCGCTGGCCGACGACGTCGATCTGGCGCGGCTGGCCGCCATCACCACCGGTTTCTCCGGGGCGGACCTGGCCAACCTGGCCAACGAGGCGGCGCTGCTGGCCGGGCGCCGGGAGCGGGAGATCATCGACTGGGCCTGCTTCTCGAATGCCCGCGACCGCGTGCTGCTGGGTGAGGCCAAGGATGTCGCCCTGTCCGAGGAGGAGCGCCACCGGGTGGCCTATCACGAGTCCGGGCACGCCCTGCTGGCCTACCTGCTGCCCCAGGCCGACCCCCTCGAGAAGGTGACCGTGCTGCCCCGGGGGCAGGCCCTCGGGGTCACCGCCCAGGTGCCGGACGAGGAGCGCTTCACCTATGGGGAGGCCTATCTGCGTGATCGCCTGACCGTGATGTACGGTGGTCGGCTGGCCGAGGCCATCGTCTTCGGCGAGGTCAGCAGCGGCGCCCAGGACGACCTCGACCAGGCCACCAGGTTGGCGCGGCGCATGGTGGCTCGCTGGGGCATGAGCGAGCGGGTCGGCCCGGTGGTCTTCACCCAGAGCCATGAGCATGTCTTCCTCGGCAAGGAGATCTCGCAGCCCCGGGAGCACAGCGAGGAGACCGCCAGCCTGGTGGACGCGGAGATCCGTCGACTGCTCACCGATGTCGAGTCGCATGGCCGGGCATTGCTCGAGCGTCACCGCGAGGCCCTGGACGCCCTGGCCGAGGCGCTGGAGCGTCGCGAGACCCTCGAGTTCGAGGAGATCCATGCGCTGCTCGAGACGCACCTTCCCGGCGCTGCCGACGAGACCCCGGAGCGCCGGGCCCATCGGGGAGCGCCAGCGGCCAAGGGGCGGGATGCCTGAGGCCGCGCGGGGACGGCGCGCTACTGAGCGAGGGGCACTGCGCCATCGCGGTGGTTTCTTTGCGCATCGCCATGGCGCTGGCTTTACTGAACGCAGGGGAGAGATGGCCAGGCGCCGGCCGGGGGAGAGGGTCGCAGGATGTCGCGCCTGGTCCGGATGGTTGGGCGAATCCGACGACGGAACGCGGCCTTCGCCATCGAGGGTGCCGGTTGCGGCCAGAACCGTGCACCGGCACGGAGCGGGAGGAGAGCATGTCCAGTGCTGACGAGGTGATCCAGGCCATGTGCCGGTCTTATGCCAATGCGGTGAACGCGAGTGACGCGGCGAGCTATGCGGCGCTGTTCACCGAGGATGCGATTCGCATGCCGCCCGACGGGATGCCCGAATACGGGCCCGAGGCGATCCGGCGGGCCGAGCAGGCCGACTACGACGAGGCGAAGCTGAATGTCGTCTTCACGCCCCGGGACGCCCTGGAGATCGCCGAGGGCTGGGCCTACGGCATCGCCGACGTCGAGGCGTCCATGGTCGACTACGAGAGCCGCGAGGCGTCCGATGTCCGGCTGACGGTGGCGTGGCTGCTGGAGCAACAGCCGTCGGGCGAGTGGCGGATCAAGCGGCAGATGTGGAACCGCAAGCCGGCGGCGGCCTGAGCCACGCCAGCGGCCTGCGGGGCGGGGAGGCAGGACGGCAAGGAAGCCGTGAAAGCGGACGGTGTCCTCCCGCGATGACCGGGGGTTCGCCTTTTCGTGCCACGTTGTGACAAGGGTGCCGTCTCAGGCGAGGCGGCTGACGGGGTGTCGGTGGGCCGGTCGCGGGGCGAGGGCATGCCTCCCCCGCACCGGGCCGCCGGCAGGCAGGAGGGTGGAATCATGAGCAAGTGCAGCAGGAGTCTCGGGGCCGCGTTGGCCGTTTTCCTGATGGTGGTGATGCCCGGCACGGCGATGTCCCAGGAGGGGGACGAGCCACAGGCGTCCCTGTTCGAGCGGCTGGGGGGGCTGGCGCCGATCACGGTGGTGGTGAGCGACTTCATCGACCACCTCGTCGAGGATCCCGTGCTCAACGCCAACCCGGCGGTCGATGCGGCGCGACAGCGCGTGCCGGCGGCCTACCTGAAATACCGGGTGACGTCGCTGGTCTGCCAGTCCACCGGCGGTCCCTGCCAGTACCAGGGCCGCGGGATGAAGGAGTCGCATGCCCATCTCGAAATCACCGAGGCAGAGTGGAATCACATGGTCGAGGTCTTCAAGGAAGTCCTCGCCGAGCATGGCGTACCCGACCCGGAGACCGAGGAACTGCTCGCCATCGTGGGCTCCACCAGGGACGACATCGTCTCCACCGGCAGCGGTAGCTGAGCGCCACGCGCCTTCCCCCGGGCACGGCGCATCTGCCGGCGCCCGGAGGGGGCTCGGCGCGGGCGTCGCGCCAGGGCCGCGACAGGGGACGCCCGGACGTGGTGAACTGTCCCACGACTCCCCGGCAGGCAAGGACGCCTCATGCTGCCCTTCGGCATCCTCTACTCCCTCTGCCTGCTCCTCTGTGGCCTGAGCCGGGAGGCGCGGCTTCGCTACGGCGGGGCCGCGGTGGTCCTGCTGGCCGCGGCGGCGGTGGGCTATGCCGGCGGGTCGTTCGTGGCGCCGGCGCTTGGCTATGTGGCGCTGACCGCCTGGATGGCCGAGCGACGCGCGCCGCCCTGGCTGGCCCGGGGGCGTGTCTTGGCCTGGCTGGTCGCCAGTGCCGGGCTGGTCACCCATGCCTGGCCCGGCGTCCAGGGCCTGCTGCTGGCCGAGGCCACGGTGCTGAAGGCAGGCAGCGTGCCAATGAGCCTGTATTTCCACCACGACAAGGTGCTGGTGGCCTGGTCGCTGCTGGCCTGGCTGCCGCTGTTCGACCGCAGCGCCCGCCCCCTGGCCGTGGGGCGATCCTGGGCGGTGGCGCCGCTGGTGGCCGGCGGCGTGCTGGCCATCATGGGGCTGGCGGCGGTCCTCGGCCTGGTGGCCTGGCAGCCGGGGCTGCCCGCGCTGTTCTGGGCCTTCGCCATCGCCAACCTGCTCAACACCTGCGTGGCGGAGGAGTTGCTCTTTCGTGGCCTGCTGCAACGCTGGCTGGTGGAGAGAGCCGGGTGGCGGCTCGGCCTGTTCGCGGCCAGCGGGCTGTTCGGCATCGCCCATCTCGCCGGCGGTACGGCCTTCGTGCTGGTGGCCACCGCCGCCGGGGGGCTCTATGGCCTGGTCTACCTGTGGACGGGGCGGCTGGTGTGGGCGGTGCTCGTCCACTGGGGGCTCAATCTCACCCACCTGGCGCTGTTCACCTATCCGATGACGGCCTGATGGGCCAGTCGCCACTCGCGGGAGATCCGAACTCGGCTAGCGGCGGACGGGAGGGAGGACTAAGGTAGCTAGTCATCCCGATGATGGATGTGCGCCCGAGGTCTAGCGCGCGAGTACCGCCGCCGTGCCTGGGCCTCGTGCCGACGCGGCACGCCTGTAAAGGGGATTCCGTCATGCCTGGTCATCCTCCCGCCGCCGCCCTGAACGTCGTTGCCGACGCCCCCGACTTCCGCGACCGCTTCTACACGCCCTCCCTGCGCCCGCTCCGGGAGGCCATCACGCCCCCCCAGGACCTGTATATCCTCGATCAGGGGCAGCAAGGGGCCTGTACCGGTTTCGGGTTGGCGGCGACCATCAACCTGCTCTATCGCTTCCAGCGCCAGGATCACAAGGTCAGCCCGCGGATGCTCTACGAGCTGGCCAGGCGTTACGATGAATGGCCGGGCGAGGACTACGAGGGCTCCAGCTGCCGTGGGGCGATCAAGGGCTGGCGGAACTCGGGGGTCTGCCTCGAGCAGCTGGCCCCCTTCCGGCAGGGCCAGCGGCATTTCGCCATCACGCCCGAGATGGCGGGCGATGCCAGGCAGCGAACCCTGGGGGCCTATTATCGCCTGCGCCCCGAGATCACCGACTTCCATGCCGCCCTCAACGAGGTCGGGGTGATCTACGTCTCGGCCAGGGTGCACAGGGGGTGGTACCAGCCGGTGGCGGACGAGGACGGCGAGGCCCATATCCCCGAGTCGCCGGACATCGTCGGCGGTCACGCCTTCGCGATCGTCGGCTACAACCGCAAGGGGTTCTGGGTGCAGAACTCCTGGGGCAGGCAAGGCTGGGGGCAGGGCGGACTCGCGCTCTGGCCGTATGCCGACTGGGCGCGCCACGTCCTCGACGCCTGGGTGGTGCAGCTCGCCCTGCCGACCCCGCAGATCTTCGCCGAGCGGGCGGGCGACCAGTCTGCCGGCAACCGGTTGGCCGCCCGGGGCTCCGTGCCCAGGCAGAAGATCGAGAACCATTTCGTGCATCTCGATGACGGCGCCTACCACGACAAGGGGCGTTACTGGAGCAACCGTCAGCACATGGCCCTGGTGCAGCATCGGCTGAAGCAGCGCGACTTCGAGCATCTGCTGCTGTATGCCCATGGCGGCCTGAACAGCACCCAGGCCTCGGCGCGGCGCATCGCCGCCATGCAGGGCGTCTTCCTGGCCAACGGCATCTATCCGTTCCATGTCATGTACGACACCGGTCTGGTCGAGGAGCTCCGCGACGTGATCCTCGGCAAGCGGCTGGAAGCCGAACGGGTCGCCGGCGATATTCGCGACTGGCTCGACCGGCGTATCGAGGACCTGACCCGCAAGGTCGGCAGGGCACTCTGGCGGGAGATGAAGTTCGGCGCCAGGCAGCCCTTCGGCACCCAGCGCGCCGACGGCAGCGATGCGCTCGGCAGGCTGCTGGCCCCGCTGGACGGGGAGATCCCGCTCCACGTGGTGGGGCACTCCACCGGCGCCATCCTGCATGCCCACCTGCTCACGAGAGCCGCGACGCTGTTGCCCGACCTCGAGATCCGCACCTGCTCTTTGCTCGCCCCGGCGGCGACCAATGCCCTGTTCGAGCAACGCTATGTGCCGCTGCTGGAGCACGGACACCTCAAGGAGCTGTGCATCTACAACCTCTCCGACCGCCTGGAGCGGGACGACCATGTGGCCGAGGTGTACGGCAAGTCCCTGCTGTATCTGGTCTCGAGGGCCTTCGAGGAGGCGCCCACGATGCCCTTGCTGGGGATGCAGGTCCACAACTCCCGGCTCGACCTGGCCGGCCTGCCGGTGGAATTCGTCTACAGCGAGGGGGAGCCTTCCCAGCGCAGCGCCAGCCTCAGCCATGGCGGCTTCGACAATGACCCCTCCACCCTGAACGATGTGTTGAGGCGGATACTGGGCAAGGCGCCCGCGCGCCCCTTCGTGGCGGAAGAACTGGACTACTGACGTCGGCGGCCCGGGTATCCCGGCGCTCCCGGCGCACGCGACCCGGACGAGGCAGGGCATCCCGGCAAGCGGGCGTCATGCCGCGATGCTCAGGCAGCCGTTCTCGATGCGCCCGGTGGCGCCATAGCGCCAGGGGCGGTTGTGCAGGCCGTGGCCGATGGGCAGGCCGCTGAACAGCGGCAGCGCGAGGGAAGCGAGGGTCTTGGTGAAGATCGCCTCCAGGGTCGTCTCGCCGTAGGGGGGGCAGCCCTCGAAGGTGCCCAGGCACACCGCCGCGGCCTCGTCCAGGGCCCCCGCATGCACCAGCTGCCACAGGGCCCGCTCCAGGCGGTAGTAGGGCTCGCCCACGTCCTCGAGGATCACCAGCGCGCCAGGCGCGGCCCGGAAGGCCGCCGGGGTGCCGATCAGGCTCGCCAGGGTGGCCAGGTTGCCGCCCACCACCGGACCCTGCAGGCTCGGCGGTGCCGGCCGGTGGGCGATCAGCGGGTAGTCGAGGGGCACGCCTCCCCGGATCAATTCCAGGGTCTCCTCGAACTGGCGGCGGATCACTTCCCGCCGGTCGGCGTCGCCGGCGAGCAGGCCGCCGGCGGCCTTGGCCACCGGCCCATGGATGGCCGGCAGCCCGCGGCGATGGCACTGGTCGAGCAGCACGGTCACGTCGGAATAGCCGATCAGCGGCTTGGGGTGGTCCGCCAGCCTGGCCCAGTCGATGCCCGCCACCAGTTGGGCGGCACCATAGCCGCCGCGCACCGCCCAGACGGCCTGGCTCGCGGGATCGTCATAGGCGGCATGCAGCTGGGCCAGGCGCCGCTCGCGGCTGCCGGCCAGATAGCGCTCGGGGGCCTGCAGCGGCTCCACGACGCGCACCTCGACGCCCAGGGACGACAGGCCCCGGATGCCGGCGGCCACGGCCTTCGGGTCGGTGTAGGACGAGGGCGCGATCAGGCTGACGGCGAGCGACATGGCGGGGTGATCCTGTGGCGAGCATAAGGGACAGGATGGCATTGTCGGCAGGCAGGCGCCCGTTGTCACGACCTCGACGGCAGCAGGCGCCAGGGAAGCACGCATGGCGAGCCTCCCCGGCGCCCTTCCTTGCGGGGCCGACGGCCGCTGTCGGGTCCGGCGGAAGCGCGCGTTTCACTGCCGTTCGACGGGTGTCGGCAGCCTGCCCCAGTCTCGCGTCAGACGCGCGGTCGTCGTAGCCGGAGCCGGCCACCTCGTCCCGGGGCGGTACGCCCGTGCCCGTCAGGCCGGTGCGTCCACGGACTCCGCTGCGTCTGCGGGGGCGGCGATCGGGGCGACGGGTGCCTGGCCCGGCGGGAGCGGTGCCAGCATCTTGATGCGCATCTGCTCGACGACGAAATCGACGAAGGTGCGCACCTTGGGCGAGACGAGCTGGCCGCCCGGGAAGACCGCATACAGCTCGATCTCGGGGCCCTCCCAGCCGTCGAGGATGCGGTGCAGCCGGCTGTCCTCCGGGCCCAGGCAGGCCACGATCTCGCTGGCCAGCATGATGCCCTGCCCCTCGAGCAGCAGGCCACGCAGGACGAAGGGGTCGTTGGCGATGGCCACGGGATCGACTTCGACCTCCTCCCGGCGCGAGCCGTTGCGAAGCTGCCACACATGGCGGTGGCCGCGCCGGTCGATGGCCTTCGCCAGCGCCGGGTGATGGATCAGGTCCGCCGGCTGGCGGGGCTCGCCGTGCCGGGCGAGGTAGTCTCCGCTGGCATAGACGTAGGAGCGATGCCTGGCCAGGGGGCGGGCCACCAGGCTGGAGTCCGCCAGCGGCCCGACGCGAATCGCCACGTCGATCTGGTTGGCCACCAGGTCGAGGCGCTCATTGGAGAGGATCAGCTCGACCCGCACCTGGGGATAACGCTTGCGGAAATCCTGCACCAGTATCGAGGTGAACTCGGTGCACATGGTGAAGGGGGCCGTGACCCTTAGCCAGCCGCGCGGGCTCTCCTCGAGCCGATGCACCGCGTGCTCCGCTTCGCTCAACTCCCGGGCGATGCGGTTGCAATACTCGAAGTAGACGGCGCCGGCTTCGGTCAGGCCCAGCTGGCGGGTGGTGCGGTTCAGCAGCCGGGCGCCCAGGCGCTGCTCCAGTTCCCGGACCTTGCGGCTCACCGTGGTCTTGGGGATGTGCAGCAAGCGGGAGGCGGCGGTAAAGCTTCCCTGCTCCACGACCTTGGCGAAGATCAGAACGTCGTTGAGATCCTGCGACATGGTGTTGTCCTTTGCCGTGCCAGTGGCATTCGTAGAGGAGTGAAGCAGGGCGGGGGGCACGGACACTGTCCCGTCAGTGGAACAGTATTTCCCCCGAGACCCGTCTAATCAAGTCGCCTTAGCCGCTCTATGGTTGGCCATTCATTGTGCCCCGGCCGTGTCGATTCTGCGCCTGCTGAGACGACTCAGGAGTCATCACGGCAGATCGCCCTCCACCAGAGGAGCGGTGTCGGTGCCGATTCACGACGGGATAGGGAGGAACTCCCATGCATGTCCACGAGAGGTTCCAGCAGTCGCGGCCCCGGCGAGTGTCCCTGATGATCGCCTTGCTGCTGGGAGCCGGAGTGCTGGCCGGCTGCGATAGCCAGGCGGACGGTGAACCATCGGCACCGCCACCCCCCGAGGTGAGCGTGGCCGAGGTGGTGGTCAGGGACGTGCGCTACTGGGACGAATTCACCGGTCGTATCGAGGCGGTGGAGTCGGTGGAGCTGCGTCCGCGCGTGGCCGGCTACGTCGAGCGCGTCAACTACATCGAGGGCGGTGTCGTCGACCAGGGCGATGTGCTGTTCGTCATCGATCAGCGTCCCTATCGGGCCGAACTGGCGCGAGCCGAGGCCGAGCTGGCGCATGCCGAGGCGCGGGTCGGACTGACCCGCAGCGAGGCCGCCCGGGCCGAGGCGCTGAGCCAGAGTCGCGCCATCTCCCGCGAGCTGCTGGATCAGCGCCGGTCGGCGGCGGCCGAGGCCGAGGCCGAGCTGCTGGCCGCCCGCGCGCGCGTCGACACGGCGCGACTGAACCTGGCCTTCACCGAGGTGCGCGCGCCGATCGCCGGGCGTACCGGGCGGGCCCTGGTCACCGCGGGCAACCTGGTGTCCGAAGCCTCGCCCCTGACCTCGATCGTCTCCCTGGACAAGGTCCACGTGCACTTCCACGCCGACGAGCAGAGCTACCTGCGCTATGGCGCCATGGCGCGTTCCGGCGAGCGGCCCAGTTCGCGCGAGGCGCACACCCCGGTGCGGGTGGGATTGGCGTCCGACAGCGGCTACCCCTACCGGGGCGAGGTGGACTTCGTCGACAACCGGCTCGACGCCTCGGCGGGCACCATGCTGATGCGTGCCGTGCTCGACAACCGCGATGGGCAGTTCGCGCCGGGCATGTTCGCGCGCGTACAGCTGCGCGGCCAGGGGGCCGACGACGCCATGCTGGTCGATGACAAGGCGGTGTTGACCGATCAGGACCGCAAGTACGTCTATGTCGTCGACGACCAGGGACTCGCCCAGCGCCGCGACGTTCGCCTCGGGCGCATGGCCGAGGGCCTGCGCGTGATCGAGTCGGGGCTCGAGCCGGGTGACCGCGTGGTGGTGCGCGGAGCGCAGCGCATCTTCGTTCCGGGCATGCCGGTGGCCGCGCAACGCGTCGACATGAGCGATCCCCGGCCGACGGTCGATCTCTCGGCCGTTCACTGACGGCGGTTGCCGTCGACAGGTTCTCCGGGACATGCCTGAAAGCGGCTCGCCCCGATGACGGAGGAGTAGTGCCATGGACTTCGCGAAGTTTTTCGTCGACCGCCCGATCTTCGCCGCGGTGCTGTCGATCCTCCTCTTCATCGCCGGGGCGATCACCATCCCGCTGCTGCCGGTCAGCGAATACCCGGACGTGGTGCCGCCCTCGGTGGTGGTACGCACGGTCTATCCCGGCGCCAACCCCAAGGTCATCGCCGAGACCGTGGCCACGCCGCTGGAAGAGGAGATCAACGGCGTCGAGGACATGATGTACCTCAAGTCGGTGGCCGGCTCCGATGGGGTGCTGCAGATGACCGTGACCTTCCGCCCCGGTACCGATCCGGACGATGCCGCGGTCAAGGTGCAGAATCGGGTCAACCAGGCGTTGGCGCGGCTGCCCGAGGACGTGCGCCGACAGGGCGTGACCACCCAGAAGCAGTCGCCGACGTTCCTGATGGTGGTGCACCTGACCGCGGAGGACGGCCGCTACGACACCCTGTACCTGCGCAACTACGCCCGTCTGCACGTCAAGGACGCGCTGGCGCGCCTGCCGGGGGTCGGCGATGCGCAGATCTTCGGCGGCGGCGACTACGCCATGCGCGCCTGGCTCGACCCGAACAGGATCGCCGCGCGCGGGCTCACCGCCGGCGACGTGGTGCGGGCGATGCGCGAGCAGAACGTGCAGGTCTCGGCCGGCCAGCTCGGCGCCGAGCCCATGCCCGATAGCGATTTCCTGACCCTGATCAACGCCCGGGGCCGTCTGACCACCGAGGAAGAGTTCGGCGACATCGTGGTCAAGAGCGGCGCCGACGGCGAGCTCGTGCGCCTGGCCGACGTCGCCCGCCTGGAACTGGGCGCCGGCGACTATACGCTGCGCTCGAAGCTCGATGGCAATGACGCGGTCGCCATCGGTGTCTTCCAGGCGCCGGGGGCGAATGCGCTGGAGATCCAGGAGAACGTCATCGCCAGCATGGACGAGCTGGCCCAGTGGTTCCCCGAGGGCGTCGAGTACGAGGCGGTGTACGATACCACCATCTTCGTGCGCGACTCGATCGAGGCCGTGGTCAAGACCCTGCTGGAGGCGGTGCTGCTGGTGGTGCTGGTGGTCACGCTGTTCCTGCAGACCTGGCGGGCGTCGATCATTCCGCTGATCGCGGTGCCGGTGTCGGTGGTGGGTACCTTCGCCGTGCTCTATCTGCTGGGCTTCTCGATCAATACCCTGACCCTGTTCGGCCTGGTGTTGGCGATCGGTATCGTGGTCGACGACGCCATCGTGGTGGTGGAGAACGTCGAGCGCAACATCGAAGAGGGATTGACACCGCTTGCCGCCGCGCACCAGGCGATGAAGGAGGTGTCCGGCCCGATCATCGCCATCGGCCTGGTACTGTGCGCGGTATTCGTGCCGATGGCGTTCCTGTCCGGGGTCACCGGGCAGTTCTACCGCCAGTTCGCGGCGACCATCGCCATCTCCACGGTGATCTCCACGATCAATTCGTTGACCCTGTCGCCGGCGCTGGCGGCGATGCTGCTCAAGCCCCACGACGCGCCCAAGGACCGCCTGACGCGGCTGATCGACCTGCTGTTCGGCTGGCTGTTCCGTCCCTTCAACCGCGGCTTCGGCAGCAGCTCGGCCAAGTACCAGGGGGCGATCTCGCGCATCCTGGGCCGGCGTGGGGCGGTGTTCGTGGTGTATGCCTTGCTGCTGACCGCGACCGGGGTGCTGTTCAAGGCGGTGCCGCCGGGCTTCATCCCGACCCAGGACAAGCAGTACCTGATCGCCGGTGTCATGTTGCCGGAAGGGGCCTCGCTGTCGCGCACCGATGCAATGCTGAGCCGGGTCGGCGAGATCGCCATGGCGACCGAGGGCGTGACCCACACGGTCGCCTTTCCGGGCCTCAATGCGCTGCAGTTCACCAATACGCCCAATAATGGGGTGGTGTTCCTGACCCTGGCGCCCTTCGCCGAGCGCGACCGCACGGCGGCCGAGATCAACGCCGAGATCAACCGCAACATCGCGGGTCTGCAGGAGGGCTTCGCGTTTGCCTTCATGCCGCCGCCGATCCTGGGGCTCGGCAACGGCAACGGCTGGCAGATGTTCATCGAGGACCGGGCGGGGCTCGGCTACGGCGCGCTGCAAGGCGCGGTGCAGGCGTTCCAGGGGGCGATCGCGCAGACGCCGGGCATGGGCTTCCCGATCACCAGCTACCAGGCCAACGTGCCGCAGCTCGATGCCGACGTCGACCGCACCAAGGCCAAGGCCCAGGGAGTGCCGCTGACGGAGCTGTTCGACACCCTGCAGACCTATCTCGGCTCGACCTACGTCAACGACTTCAACCAGTTCGGCCGCACCTGGCAAGTGATCGCCCAGGCCGATGCCCCCTACCGTGACAGCGTCGAGGACATCGCCAATCTGCGCACCCGCAACGAGCGCGGCGAGATGGTGCCGATCGGCTCGATGGTGCGGATCAGCCAGAGCTTCGGCCCGGACCCGGTGCTGCGCTACAACGGCTATCCCGCCGCCGACCTGGCCGGCGAGGCGGATCCGCGGCTGCTGTCCTCGGCGCAGGCGATGGACGCGCTGAGCGAGCTCGCCGCCCGGGTGCTGCCAGGCGGCATGACCTTCGAGTGGACCGACCTGAGCTTCCAGCAGGCCACCCAGGGCAACGCCGCGCTGGTGGTGTTCCCGGTGTCGGTGTTGCTGGTGTTCCTGGCCCTGGCCGCCCTCTACGAGAGCTGGACCCTGCCGCTGGCGGTGATCCTGATCGTGCCGATGTGCATGCTCTCGGCGCTGCTCGGGGTGTGGTTGATGAAGGGCGACAACAACATCTTCGTCCAGGTCGGGCTGGTGGTGTTGATCGGCCTGGCGTGCAAGAACGCCATCCTGATCGTCGAGTTCGCCCGCGAGCTGGAGATACAGGGCAAGGGCATCATCGAGGCGGCCCTGGAGGCCTGCCGCCTGCGCCTGCGGCCGATCATCATGACCTCGATCACCTTCACCGCGGCGGTGGTGCCGCTGATGCTCGGCAGTGGCGCCGGCGCCGAGGTGCGCCAGGCGCTCGGCGTGGCGGTGTTCGCCGGCATGCTCGGCGTCACGCTGTTCGGCCTCTTCCTCACCCCGGTGTTCTACGTGGCACTGCGCAAGCTGGTCGAGCGCGGCCGTCGGGCGCCGCAGGACGCCTTGCCGGCGGAGGGCGAGTCCCCGGCATAAGCGTCTGCCGATGCCCTTGGCGTTGCTGCGCTCGGCCTGCCCCGGGGCCCCATCCCAACGCCCGCATCGCCGGCCGGGCCGGAGAGCCGCGACGTTGAGACGAGGCAGCCGTGAGCGGGAGCTAGAGGGTCTTGGCCGGCGTGGCCGGGAAGGGACGCAGATCGAGCAACTCGACCCGGTACTCGTCGGTGGCGGGTGCGTAGACCACGCGGTAGCGACCGGGATAGTAGCCTGGAAGGCTGTAGGCGGCCGGTGTCTTCACCGGCAGGGTGTCGACCGGCCGTGAGCGCAGGTAGTCCAGGGCGACCATCGGTTCGAGGAAGATCAGCCTGCCGGCGTCGTAGCCGTACACGAAGGTGCGGGTGAACGGCTGGCCATGGAACTCCTCGCTGTCGGTATCGATGCCGTGGACGCCCATGCGCTCGACGGCCGAGTCGGGCGGGATCATGTAGCCCGCCGGCACCAGCGTGTTCTCCGGCGGGGCGAGGCGCGCCTCCCGGTCGGGGCCCTGGAAGGTGATGGCCTGCCGCTCGGCCTCGTCGATGAGGTAGAAGTGCAGGTCGAAGTGGGGGACCGAGTAGATGCCCTCGGGGATATGGCCGTGGGGATTCCAGTTCAGCCCGATATGCTGATAGCCGGTGATCGGCGAGTCCTCGGGCATCGGCAGCAGGTACTCCCATTCATGCTGGTCCGGCGTCTCCGTCGGCAGCCCCTCCAGGACTCCGGCGCTGAGCACCACGGCGACCGAACTCGGGATGCCGTCCGTCTGTTCGCTGACGGCGACCCTGGCCTGGCCGTCACCGACCGCCACCGGGTCGCCCCACGAGATGCGCTCCGCGAGGGCCGGCAGGGCGGTGCCCGCCATGGCCAGCGCCACGACCGATACCCCGCCGAGTCGGCGGAGTCTGGCAACATTCACGATGGTCATGATCCCCTCCACGATAGGTGCCGGGCCGACAGGCGTGGGTCTGGCATCAAGGCCCGCCGCCGGTGTCGTTGCCGGACGCGACAGGCAGCTTGCCCGCCATGGCCGGGTCATCTCGGGAGGGGGTGTCGCGTGCGGCAGGAGGCATGAAGCGCTCCCGGCGTGACGCCCTTGACCGCTGCGCTGGCGGTTGGCGTTGGCCCATTCAGTATAGTGCCTGGCGGCCGCGGCGACGGGCGGGAGATGTCAGACGGCCCGCGGTCTGCTGGCCGATGGTGGCGCTGAGGCGGAGGGGCCGATCGCCGCCTCCATGGCCCGGCGCAGCGGTTCCAGGGCCTCCCCGAGCCAGTCGCCGAAGGCGACCGCACGGGGCGCCTCGGCGGTCGCCGGCAGGCTGACCAGATAGTAGCTGAACTCGCTGCGCCGCCAGCGGCGCAGCGCCACCACCTCGCCTCGCTGGAGCATCTCCCGGGCCACCGAGAGGCGGGCGAGGCACAGCCCCAGACCCTGTCGGCAGGCGGTCAGCGCCAGGCCGCTGTCGGAGACCCCGAGGCGCCGCAGTGCCTGGGGATCATGCAGGCCGGCCTCGCGCCACCAGGGCCCCCAGTGGCTCCAGGGCTCGCCGGGCAGGGCGCCGGCGTCCTCGATAAAACAGGCGTCTCGCCAGTCGCTCGGCAGCGGCGAGCCCTCGCCCGGGCCCACCACTGTGATCGCATCGTCCAGCAGGGGGAGCACCCGCAGGCCGGGGTAGTCGCCGGTGCCGAAGCGGATGGCGAGGTCGACCTCGCCGTCACGCAGGTCGGCCAGGCGGTTGTCGCCCACCAGCGTCAGTGCCAGTCCCGGATGGCGGTGCAGCAGCTCACCCACCCGCGGCAGCAGGGTCTGCTGCAATAAGGCCTGGGGCGCCGACACCCGCAATGGGCCGTCGAGGCTCGGCTGGCGCAGCTCCCGGGTGGCCCGTTCGATCAGCACGAAGGCCTCGGCGATGCGCTCGCGGTAGCGCGCACCGGCGTCGGTCAGGGCGACCCCGCGTACCTTGCGCTCGAACAGCCGCAGCCCGAGCGCCTCCTCGAGGGCCTTGATGCGATGGCTGACGGCCGCGGGCGTGACGTGCAGTTCGTCGGCGGCGGCGCTGAAACTGCCCCGCCGGGCCGCCGCCTCGAAGGCGTGCAGGGTGGCCAGGGGCAGGCGAGGGAACGCGGGCATGGCTTACTCCTGATAGGCCTGTGGGTGAGAAACGCTAGGTTGTTATTACACCCGCTAAGCCCAGAATGCGAGGCATCCCCCACGAACCGGAGACCTCCCATGACCGGCACCCTCTACCGCCTGTCCGCCTTCACCCGTGCCCCCCGGGGCGGCAACCCGGCCGGCGTCTGGCTGGGCGAGGCCCTGCCCGACGCCGACACCATGCGCCGCATCGCCGCCGAGGTGGGCTATTCCGAGACCGCCTTCCTCGCGCCACGCCATGGCGAGGCCCGCCAGGTGCGCTACTACAGCCCCGAGGCCGAGGTCAGCTTCTGCGGCCATGCCACCGTGGCCGCCGGGGTGCTGCTGGGACGCCTCGAGGGCGCGGGGACCTATCGGCTGGCCACGGCGGTCGGCGAGGTGCCGGTCACGGTGGAACGCATTGGCGGCGACTGGCGGACTTCGCTGGTCTCGGTCACGCCAGACCACCGGGCCGCCGCGCCCGACCTGGTCGAGGCGGTCCTGGCAAGCCTCGGCTGGCAGGCCGATGAGCTGGACCCGGCACTGCCGCCGGCGCTGGCCTATGCCGGGGCCTGGCACCTGGTGCTGGCCGTGGCCACCAAGCAACGGCTCGATGACCTGCGCTACGATTTCGCGGCACTCAAGGCGCTGATGCAACGCGAGGGCCTCACCACCCTGCAGCTGGTGTGGCGCGAGTCGGCGACGCGCTTTCATGCCCGGGACCCCTTTCCGGTGGGCGGGGTGGTGGAGGACCCGGCGACCGGCGCCGCGGCGGCGGCGCTGGGCGGCTACCTGCGGGCGGCGGGATTGATCGACACGCCCTGCCGGCTGACGATCCTGCAGGGCGAGGCCATGGGACGGCCGAGCCGGATCGAGGTCGGGGTGCCGCCCACCGGTGGGATCGTGGTGGCCGGCACGGCGGTGGACCTCGAGGCGACAGCGGGCGACGCGCCCTGCGTGGCGAGGTGTCAGTCGAGGTAGGCCGCGATGGCGTCCCGAGCGGCGGTCTGCTGGCGAGCGAACGCCGCCCAGCACTTGAGGACATAGGCATCGAACAGGGGAGCGGTGGACGTCATCATGGCGACCCTCCTTGGGGGAGACCCTTCCAGTATAGTCGCTCTATGCTGCGATGCAGCATGAAGGTTGGATGACGCCGAGCCGCCGTGGCGCCTGATGCATCCAGACGGCCGGAACAGCCGGGGGCGTCACGCAGCTGGCCAGGGGCGCGCCGACACCGGCAGCCCGATGCAAAACACCCCACCGGCGCGTGGCGCAGTGGGGTGCGGTAAGGGCGACTGCCGGGGGATCGCGCCGCTCAGAGCTGAGGGTGTTCCTCGAACAGCTCGGCCCTGGCATCGCGCATGACACCCTCGCAGGCGGCCTGGTGGGCGAGTTGGGTGAGCAGCCCCTGGGTCACGGCGAAGCCCTTGCCCAGGCAGGTGTCCACCTCTTCGCGGCTGACTTCCGGTATGACGTTGCAGTCGATCCTGAGCGTTCTTCCGCTCCCTTCCAGCCGGTCGGCCAATGCCCGCAGCTGCCAGGCGAGCCGTTGCTTCCAGTCGGCCGATTCTTCCGCGCCCTCGTTCACGCTAAACGTGCACTGCCACTCCGGTTTGTAGACTCTCATACGAACCTCCGGTGCTGGCTTGGAATGAATGCTCGGTCGTCGTTGCTGCTCCGTTATCTGAAGATGTTGCCCGTTCAGCCTATCTGATTTTGCCCCGCCGCGCAGCCGTTCCGTGCCGCAGCATTGCGCGGGTCAGAGGTTTTCGCTTAACTGATTCCACACCGAAGGCGTGGCCGGCCCGGGCACTGGCCGGAGACGTCCCGCGCCCCTGGTCGGCGCTTGGGGACCCGCAGGGAAGCGGAACCACAGAGGAAGGAGAGCGAGGTGAGCGAGGACGAAACGACTGCCGCGACGGACCCGCGAACCGACGCGGAGTGGCTCGGGCGACTGACGGAACTCCAGGTGGCCGTGTCGGTGATGGTCGCGATCCTGGCGGGCACGGTACTGCTCGGCTGGGCGGTCGCCCCGCTCGGCGGCTGGCTGCCATCGGGCTGGGCGCTGATGCCGGCCAGCACCGCGGCGGCCTGCCTGCTGCTGGCGCTCGGCCAGCTGGGGCTCGCCGGGTGGATCGTCGCCAGCCGCCCGGCCCGCTACCTGGGCGGCGGCCTGGCGATGGCCCTCGCCGGCCTGGCGCTGGTCGCTCACCTGGCCGGGGCGGGGCCCCGCTGGGGAGAGACCCTGCTGGCCACCGATACCGTGCGCATGGCATGGCCGGTCGCCGGCCACCTGATGCTGGCGAGCCTGGCCCTGCTGCTGGCCCGGGCGCGCGGCCGTGCCCTGGTAGCGCTGCGGGACGCCCTGCTGGTGGCACAACTGGCGTTGGTGCTGACCCTCGACGGCGTCCGGCTGTTCGCGGCCCTGGGAAGCTTCTCTCCCGACGCCGGCCCGCTGCTGGCCCTGCCCACCCTGGCCGGCCTGTCGATGCTCACCCTGGCCCAGCTGGCTGACCAGGCCAGGGCGGGGCTGTTCTCGCTACTGGCGATGCCGGATCGCGCCGGTGGCCTGCTGCGCCGGGGCTGGCCGCTGGTGATGCTGTTGCCCTTCCTCATCGTGGCCGTGATCAGCCGGTTGGCGCCGGCGTCGCTCAGCCCCCTGGCGGCGGCGCTCATGGCGGCCGCGCAGGCGACACTGCTGCTGGTCACGCTGCTGCTGGTGGGGGGCTGGCACGCTCGCCTGGAGGCGCGCCTGCGCGAACTCTCGCTGAGCGACCCGGTGACCGGTGTCTACAATCGGCAGGCCTTCACGGTGCTGGGCGAACAGCTACGCCGCCTGGCGCGGCGAGAGGGCGAGCCCCTGTCGCTGCTGTTCTTCGATCTCGACGGCGTCAAGCGGGTCAACGACGAGCGGGGCTACGAGGCCGGCACGCGGCTGATCGCCGACTTCGCCGGGCTGTTGGCCTCCCACACCCGCGAGAGCGACATCGTGGCCCGCCTGGGCGGCGACGAGTTCGCCGTGCTGATGCGCATGCACCCGGAGCACCTGACGCGCCTGCTGACCCGGCTCGAGGGAGAGCGTCAGGCCCTCAATGCCCGCCCCGGGCAGTCCTTCGTCATCGACTACAGCCAGGGCGAGGCGGTCATCGCCCCGGATGACAGCGCCGCGCTGTCGACGCTGGTGGCGCAGGCCGAGTCGCGCATGTTCGCTCGCAAGGCCCGCAAGCGCGCCTGGGCCTCGGGCGCCGAGGCCCCGGCGACGGGAGCCATCCCGCCCCGGCCGGCCCACGACTGACCCGCCGGCCCGGAGCGCCCTCGGGGGAGCGGGCCGCCGGCGCCCATGTCCGGCCGGCTCGCCGCGACGAAGTGGCGCGAGCGCATGCCGGCGTTCGTCAGGGCGCAGCATCCCGAAGGGTGGCCGCGGGGGCGTGGTCATCGGTCATCAGGATGTGGCTCGGGGTCATGCGTCTGGCCCGCCGATGACGCCATGCCGGTCCCGTCGGGGGGCAGCCCTCCGCGCGTCCTGCCCTGATCCGATGGCCGGGTTGGCTCGCCCGAGGGCGAGACTAGCGCAGCACGATATCGCCCAGTATCCGGGTCAGCCGCGCCAGCAGCTCACCGCTGTGGCGCCAGAAGTGCCAGTAGAGCGGCACCGCCAGGGAGCGCTGCGGGGCGATGCTCGCCAGCCGGCCCTCGGCCACCAGCGAGGCCACCTGCAGGCGCGGCATCATGCCGTAGCCGACGCCGCCGGCGGCGAGGCGCACGAAGCCCTCCGAGGACGGGCAGAGGTGGTGGGGGAAGGTGCCGTGATAGCCGCACTGGGCGAGGAAGCGGTGCTGAAGCTGGTCGTGGGGGCCGTAGACGATCGCCGGGGCCTGGCGGAAGGCCGTCTCCGTGGGCCCCTCGGGGAAGTAGCGGGCGATATAGGCCGGGGTGGCGTAGGGATGGTAGACCATGGTGCCCAGCGGCACGCAGCGGGCGCCGGCGATCGGCTGGTCGCTGGCGCACAGGCAGGCGGCCACGTCGCCGTCGCGCAGGCGCTTGAGCCCCACGTCCTGGTCCTCGATCACCAGGTCGAGCAGCACCCCCTCGGCCCGGCAGAACGCGCCCACGGCCTCGCCCCACCAGGTCGCCAGGCTGTCGGCGTTGAGGGCGATACGCAGCCGCGGCGAGGCGGCCTCGAGGGTCGGCAGGGCGGCGCGCAGGTCGCGTTCCAGCAGCCGGACCTGCTGGTGGTGGTTGAGCAGCCGCCGTCCCGCCGGGGTGGGCTCGAGGTGGGGGTGACGGATCAGCACCGGCTGGCCGAGGCGGATCTCCAGGGCCTTGATGCGCTGGGAGACCGCCGACTGCGAGAGGCCGAGCGCCTCCCCGGCGCGCTCGAAGCCGCCGCACTCGATCACCGTGGCCAGCGCCTCGAGCAGCTTGTAGTCGAGCATAAGAAAAAGTGATGCAGCATTAGGAGGATGATTTTTCAGTATAACGACTCGCCGCTAGGCTGGCCTCCTCACCTTCAGGGAGGACGATCGATGCTGGAGAGTTACCTGACCGGGCTGGTGGTGTGCGGTGGCATCATCGTCGCCATCGGCGCCCAGAACGCCTACGTGCTGGGGCTCGCCGTGCGCCGTGAGCACCACTGGTGGTCCGCCGGGCTGTGCATGGGCAGCGACCTGCTGCTGGTCACCGCCGGCATGTTCGGCGTGAGTGCCGTGCTGCTGTCGATGCCCGGCGCCCTGGAGGCGCTGCGCTGGCTGGGGGTGGCGTTTCTCGGCGGGCTGGCCCTCCAGGCGCTGCATCGCGCAACCGCCGGACGCCAGGGACTGGCCGTCGCCGAGGCCCGGGGCCGCAGCGTCTCCCGGGTGGTGCTGGCCACCCTCGCCGTCACCGTGCTCAATCCCCAGGTCTACCTGGACACCCTGCTGCTGATCCCCTCGGTGGGCGCCCAGCAGGACAGCGCGGGGGCCTTCGTGGCCGGCGCCGGCAGCGCCTCCATCCTGTGGTTCAGCCTGCTCGCCTGGGGCGGGGCGCTGCTCTCGCCCTGGCTGTCGCGGCCGCGGGCCTGGCGGGCGATCGACGGCGGCATCGGCGTGATGATGGCGATCATCGCCGTGCAACTGGCCGGCGGCGGGTTCGGCGGGCTGGCCTGACCCGGCGCGCCGATGCCGGCGATGCGAGGAGAGCCTCTGGCTGCCGGCGACCGGGGTGCCCGTCGCCTGCCCGTGCCTGGGCGATGTCAGCCGGGTCCCCGAGCCCCGGGAGCGGGCGCCGGGTGAGCAGCGAGCGTGGTCACTCAGCGCGGGTGCAGCCAGCCCGGCAGCAGGCCATAGGGATCGATCGGCTGGCTGGTGTCGTGGGTGACGTGCAGGGCCAGCAGGCGGGCGAACAGGCGCTCGTCCTTGCTCTCCTCGAACAGCTCGGTACACCCCCCCACGAAGTCGCCGCCGATGAAGATCTGCGGCAAGGTCAGCACGCCGGTGCGGGCGCGCAGCACCGCGCGGATTCGCCCGCCCAGGTTGTCCTGCTGGTAGTCCACGGCATCCAGGTCGACGCTCTCGTAGGGGATGGCGTAGTGGCGCAGCAGCTTGCGCACCGACCAGCAGAACTCGCACCACTCCAGGGCGAACATCACCACCGGCTGGTGGGGGTCGCCGATCAGCCGGTCGACCTCGGCCTCCGCCTCGGCATCGATGGCCTCGGCGGGGGCCGCGGCGCCGGAGGGGGGGGGGCGGGGTGCCACGTCGAAGCGGTAGCCCGAGGTCGAGCAGGACAACAGGGTCTCTTCCTCGGTCATCTCGACGGGCACGTCCTCGAACAGCGGCGTGGACAGGTAGCGCTCGCCGGTGTCCGGCAGCATGCACAGCAGGGTGGTGCCCGCCGGGGCTCGTTCGGCCACCTGCAGCGCCCCGGCGAAGGTGGCGCCGGCGGAGATGCCGACGAAGATGCCTTCCCGGCTGGCCAGCTCGCGGGCACAGCGCAGGGCGTCATTGCCGTTGATGGCCAGGTACTCGTCGATGCGATGCTCCGCCAGCACCGGCTCCACCAGCTGCGGGATGAAGTCCGGCGTCCAGCCCTGCATCAGGTGGGGGCGGAACTGCGAGTGGCTCTGGGCGTGGCCGCCGTCGGGGAGGCGGGCCTGGGGGATGCCGCTGGCCAGGATGGCGGCGTTGTCGGGCTCGCAGACCACGATGCGGGTGTGCGGGCTCTCGCGCTTGAGGACCCGGGAGACGCCGCTCAGGGTGCCGCCGGTGCCGAAGCCGGTCACCCAGTAGTCCAGCGGCTGGTCGGCGAAGTCACGGAGGATCTCGACGGCCGTGGTCCGCTCGTGGATCGCCGCGTTGGCCGGGTTCTCGAACTGGCGGGACTGCCACCAGCCGTGCTTCTCGGCGAGCTCGCGGGCCTTGGCGACCATGCCCGAGCCCTTCTCCGAGGCCGGGGTCAGCACCACCCGAGCGCCGAGGAAGCGCATCAGCTTGCGCCGCTCGACGCTGAAGTTCTCCGCCATGGTCACCACCAGCGGGTAGCCCTTCTGGGCGCAGACCATGGCCAGGCCGATGCCGGTGTTGCCGCTGGTGGCCTCGACCACCGTCTGCCCCGGGGCCAGGTCGCCGCGGCGTTCGGCGTCCTCGATGACGCCGAGGGCCAGGCGGTCCTTGACCGACCCCATCGGGTTGAAGGCCTCGATCTTGACGAACAGCGACACCCCCGGCGGCGCCAGGTTGTTGATGCGCACCACCGGCGTGTTGCCGATCGTCTCGAGGATGCTCTGATAGCGCTGGTTCATGGCGAGGACTCCCCCGGACGTCAGGCTCACTGTATGAAGGGCGGCTGGGCCTCACCATAGGCTGTTCGGCTGAATCGAGGCTGAGGCGAACCAGCCGCGCGGGCCGAGAGGGGGCGCGGTGCGGCTTTCGCCACGGGACTAGACTCAGGGAAAGGCCCTGCGCCCGGCGTCACCCGGCGGGGGCTCGGCGGCGATGGGGCGCGTCCCCCGGCCGTCCGTTCTCCCGGAGGGACTCCCCATGTCAGCCGACCGGCAAGGTAACCCGCTGTCGGGCGCGACCCCCGCGGCGGTCGACGCCTACGACGAGGCCGTCACGGCCTTCAACCTGTACCGGGGCGACCCCGTCGCCCGGCTGGACGAGGCCATCGCCCAGGCGCCCGCCTTCGCGATGGCGCATCTCCTCAAGGCCTGGCTGTACGCGGTGGCCACCGAGCCCGAGGCCGCGGAGCAGGCCCGCGCCATCGCCGAGGGCGTCAGGTCGCTGGCGCTCGACGCGCGCGAGGCGTCGCTGCTGGCCGCCCTGGATCGCCTGCTGCAGGGCAACTGGACCGCCGCGGCGCTCGCCCTGGATCGCCACAACGTCGACTTCCCGAGGGACCTGGTGGGCCTGCAGTGTGGCCACCTGCTGGACTTCTACCGGGCCAATGCCCGCGACCTGCGTGACCGCATCGCCCGGGTGCTGCCGCAGTGGTCGGCCGAGGTGCCGGGCTACTCGCTCCTGCTCGGCATGCACGCCTTCGGCCTGGAGGAGACCGGCGACTACGCCCGCGCCGAGGCGCAGGGGCGCCGCGCCGTCGAGCTCGAGCCCCTCGACTGCTGGGCGCACCATGCGGTCGCCCATGTCATGGAGATGCAGGGGCGGGCCGAGGACGGCATCGGCTGGATGACCATCCGGGAACCCTACTGGTCCGGCGACGACAACTTCTTCCGCGTCCACAACTGGTGGCATCACGCCCTCTACTACCTCGACCTGGGCCGAGTCGACGAGGCGCTGGCGCTCTACGACGGCCCGGTGCGCCAGGACCACAGTGAGGTGGCCCTCGACATGATCGACGCCTCCGCGCTGCTGTGGCGGCTGACGCTGCTGGGATGCGATCTCGCCGGGCACTGGCAGGAGCTGGCGGATACCTGGGACCGCCATGCCGATGGCCGGCTCTATCCGTTCAACGACTGGCATGCGGTGATGGCCTACCTGGGCGCCGGGCGCGAGCCGGACGTGGCTCGGATCCTGGCCGCCTTCCGCTCGCCCGCCGAGCCGTCCGCCGAGGCGGCCCGCTGGACGCGGGACATCGGCCTGCCGCTGGTCCAGGGCTTCGTGGCCTTCTGGCACGGGGACTATCGGGTGGCGGCGGAACAGCTCCATGCGGTGCGCTTCATCGCCAACCGCTTCGGCGGCAGCCACGCCCAGCGCGACGTGATCGACTGGACGCTGACCGAGGCCGCCCTGCGTGGCGGCCTGCACGACCTGGCCGAGGCCCTGGCCCACGAGCGCCTGGCCCTGAAGCCCCACAGCCGGGTCAATCGCGACTTCCTGGCCCGTGCCACCCGCCGGACGCCGGCCCGGGGCTGAGGCGGCAGGTCCCGTGGCCGGTCGAGAGCCGCGAGGCCGGCTCCGGGCCTTGGGCCGCTGCCGTCAGCCGGTGGGGGCGGAGCCCTCGAGGCCCCCGGCCTGTGCCGGCGCGGCGTCGCCTGCCGGGGAGGGGGCGGCGCTCAGCGCAGGGCCGATCACGTCGAGGTAGTTGCGAATCCGTTCCACGTAGTGCACCGGCTCGTAGCCGCGGGCATAGCCATAGCGCGTGCGCGGGTAGTAGCGGCGATCGGCCTTGAGCGGCAGCACGTCCTTCATGTCGGCCCAGGAATCCGGATTCTTGCCGAGTTCCCGGGCCAGTTCCCGGGCATCCTGCAGGTGGCCGCGACCGATGTTGTAGCTGGCCAGCGCCAGGTAGGTGCGATCCGGCTCGGGAATGCTGTCGGGCAGGCGACGGTGACGGTCGGCGAGGTAGCGGGCGCCGCCGTCGATGGCCGCCGCCGGGTCCAGCCGGTTGTCCACCCCGAGCGAGGCGGCGGTGTTGCGGGTCAGCATCATGATGCCGCGCACCCCGGTGGGCGAGACGGCCTCGGGGTTCCAGTGGGACTCCTGGTAGGCCAGGGCGGCCAGCAGGTCCGCCGGCATGCCGGTCTTGGCCTCGGCGGCGAGGAAGAGGTCGAGAAAGCGCGGCAGTCGCTCGTCGATGCGCCGGTTGAGGGCCCGCAGGTCGACGAAGTCGAACTCGCCGATATGGCTGTAGTAGCGCTGGCGCATGGTCGCCACCGCCGTCTGCCCCGCGGCGCTGGCCATCCACCGCCGGGCCTGCCCGGCGAGCGGCGCCTGATCGTCGGGCAGGTACCAGCCCAGGGGCTCCCCGGCGGTCAGGTCGAGCGCCACCTCCAGGTGCGGGAAGTGGCGGCGGGTCATGCGCACGATGTTGGAATCGGCCACGGTGCATTCGACGTCCCGTTCGGCCACCGCCGCCAGCAGGGTCTCGGTGTTGCGCGGGTCCTCCCGGAAGTCAAAGCCGGTGTGGTCGTTGACCAGGCTTTGCAGCCGCTCCGCGTAGCTGGAGGCGGCGGTGACGCGCACCTCGACCCGGGCAAGCTCGCTGACCCGGCGGGGCAGGGGCCGGTCGTCACGATGGCAGACCAGTTGCTCGACGATCTCGGTATGGGCGGGCCCCCGGGCGAAACGCGCGTCACGGGACGGCAGGTGGGTCAGGCCGGCGGCGGCCAGGTGGACCTCGCCGTCTTCCAGCGCCGCGAGCACCGCGGCGGTGGTCTCGAACAGCGTCCACTCGACCCGCCAGGCATGGGCCGCGGCGAAGCGCTGGACCAGGTCGTGCTCGGGGCCGACCGTCTGCCGGTGGCGATTCAGGTAGTAGGTGGTGGCGGCGTTGCGGGTCGCCACCCGCAGCGTCCCGCTCTCGTCCGGCGGCGCCAGACGCGGTGCCGCCTCATGGCTCAGCAGCGGGAGCAGCAGGGCCGCGGCCAGCAGCCCCGCCAGGATCGGGAAGAGAAGGCGTGGTGGCGGTCTCAAGGGCCCTCGGCGTCGGGAAGTTCGCCTTCCACCCTATCAGGCCACAGCGTTGGCGGAGCGTGAGTCGGGGGAGTGGCGGCGGTCCCGGGCGGGGCGTCTTGTACGACATCGCTTAGGTTCATGTAAGTCGATTGCCCGACTGATCCTCCCTCTTTTGCGTTTTTAATCAGCATTAACTTAACTAGAAGGGAGGAGATCTTTGACTCCGCCAGGATGGGGAGTCAGCCTGGGAGCGTACGGGAGGGCCGTCAGGGACGCGGGTGTTCGGTCATCGGTGCTGGCGGCGCTTCCGGCGCATGAGGAGACCATCGCGATGCAGCATCGCCCGCCGCCAGTCAGCGGCCCGCTTGCCTGGGTGCTGGGCCTGGCCCTGGTCGCCGGGCTCGGCGCGGCGACGCCGGCCGGGGCGGAGAACGAGTACATCCGGGTCGAGGAGCATCTCGCCCGGCACCCCGAGCAGCGCACCCTGATGGCGGCGTTCGCCGAGCGGGTCCGCGAGCCGGCGGTGCCGCTGGCGACACCGCCCGAGGCCCCCGTGCGCATCGCCGTCGTCTATCCGGGACTGCAGACCTCGGACTACTGGCGTCGCAGCCTGGTCGCCTTCGAGGCACGGTTGGGCCGTCTGGACATCCCCTATGAGCTGAAGGCCTTCTTCTCGCGCCCCTCGGTGGACGTCGACCTCCAGGCGAAGCAACTGGCCGAGGCCCTGGCCTGGGAGCCGGACTACCTGGTCTTCACCCTGGACGCCCTGCCGCACAAGCGCATCATCGAGCGCCTGCTGGCGCGGGGCGAGCCCCGCCTGATCCTGCAGAACATCACCACCCCGCTGGCCGAGTGGCAGGGCCACCTGCCGTTCCTGCACGTCGGCTTCGACCATGTCCAGGGCACCCGGCTGATCGCCGACTGGATGCTCGAGCGTGCCGACCATCGCGGCAAGTACCTGATGCTCTACTTCACCCCGGGCTACGTGAGCCGCATGCGCGGCGGCACCTTCGCCGCCATGGCCGCCGACCATCCCGAGGTCGAGCAGGTGGCGGCCTTCTTCACCGACGGCGACAGCGACCGGGCCTATCGCGCCACCCGCCGGACCCTCGAGGCCCATCCCGACCTGACGATGATCTTCGCCAGCTCCACGGATGTCGCCCTCGGCGCCCTGCGCGCGCTGCGCGAGACCGGGAAGCAAGAGACGGTCCTGCTCAACGGCTGGGGCGGCGGGGCGGCCGAGCGGGAGGCCCTGGCGGCCGGTGGCCTGGATGTCACCGCCTTGCGCCTCAACGATGACAACGGCATCGCCATGGCCGAGGCGATCAAGCTGGACCTGACGGGCCAGGCCCGACGGGTGCCCGACATCTTCGCCGGGGATATCGCCCTGATCACCCGGGACACGTCGCCAGAGGCGACCGCGCGACTCGAGCGACGCGCCTTCCGGCTCAGCGAGCCGTCGCCGGAGGCGCCCTGATGCGGGCCTGGCGCTTCTCCCGGATGGTGCTGGTGCTGCAGCTGGCGCTGTTGACGATGGTCGCCATCATCCTGCTGACCACCGCCTACATGGGGGCCCAGCAGGCCCTGGAACAGGGCACCCGCCAGGCCCATGCCCGGGACCAGCGCGTGCTGCAGAGCCTGGTCGAGTCCGAGCTGCGCAACATCCGGCGTTACAGCCTGGGCCTGGTCGAGCTGGACAGCCTGAGCCGGGCCCTGAGCGAAGGCGACGGCTCGGCGGTATCGGCGGTCCTGGAAAGCCTGCAGGGCGACAACGAAGCCCAGCATATCGATGCGCTGGTGGTCGAGACCGACGACGAGGCCTTCGTCTCGACCAGCGTCAGCCTGCTGGGCACGCCCCTGCCGCTGGCGGCGCTGAGTCGGCAGTCGGCCCCACTGTCGACCTGGACCACGGTGAATGCGCGGGTGGAGGGCCGGCACTACAGCCTGCTGCGCCTGACCCGGCCGATCCTCGAGCCGTCACTGGGCCAGGTGGTCGGCCGGCTGCACGTCTTCGTGCAGCTCAACGACAACTTCTGGATCACCAATGCCCTGCAGACGCTGTTCGGGGCACGGGCCACCGTGCTCAGCCACGACGACGCGGTGCTCGACGCCCTGGCCCGGAACCCGAGCCAGCTCGACGCGCTGGAGGTGTTGGACGGCGCCGACGGTCCGGTCGTGACGACCCCGCAGGGGGTGGTCCGCGAGCATGTGCTGCAGGTCGGCAACAGTGATCGCTACCGGGTGCGTTCCTTGCTGCCCGGCGACAGCTTCGCGGCGCTGCGCGATACCTACCTGTCCAGCATCTTCTATGCCACCGTGCTGGTGCTGGGCTTCGGCATCGTGCTGATGCTGGTGCTGCGCCGGCTGACGACCCGGGCGCTGGACAACCTGGTGCGCTATGCCGAACAGGTGCCCCTGAGTGGGGTGCCGACGCCCTTCGAGGGGGGACGGTTCCTGGAGTTCAATCGGGTCGGCAAGGCCTTCGAGGCCATGCTCACGCGCATCCGCGAACGTGACAAGTACCTGTCCGGGATCCTCAAGCATTCGCCCGACCTGGTCTTCGTCAAGGACCTGGAGAATCGCTACCGGCTGGTCAACGAGCGCTACGCCTGGGCGGTCCATTCGACGCCGGACGCGCTTCTCCGCACCCGGGCCGAAGAGACCCTGGACGAGGAGGTGGTGGCCCTGGCCACCGAGTCCGATCAGCAGCTGCTGCATGAGCTGGTGCCGGTCAAGTACAAGACGGACCTGCATACCCCCGACGGCCTCCATCGCTACCTGGTCACCAAGTTCCCCATCTACGACGACCAGGGACGGCCCTATCTGGTCGGCGGGATCGCCACCGACATCACCGGCGTCACCCAGGCCCGGGAGCAGCTGCATCTCGCCCACCAGGTGTTCGCCGAGACCAGTGAGGCGATCGTCGTGCTCGACGACGACCATCGCACTCTGCTCTCCAACCGGGCCTTCGGGGAGATGAGCGGACACGACGAGTCCCGAGCCACCGCCGCCATCCGCGACTTCCTGTTGGGGCATCCCGAGGTGACCTACCACCTGTCGCGGGGGGACCGCTGGCAGGGCCAGTGCGATCTGCAGCAGAGTGGCGGCAGCAGCCTGCCGGTGCTGGTCTCGGTCACCAGCCTGCCGCCCACCGAGGGTGAGCGACACCACGTGCTGCTGTTCAGCGACATCTCCTCGCTGAAGGTCGCCGAGCAGCGCCTGGAACGGCTGGCCTGGTATGACCCCCTGACGGGCCTGGCCAATCGCAGCCTCTTCACCCTCAAGCTGGATGAGGCGCTGCAGGGCGAGGCGTCGACGGAGACGGCGGTGATCTTCATCGATATCGATCACTTCAAGGACATCAATGACACCCACGGCCACTCCCTGGGCGACGAGCTGCTCTGCCAGGTGGCCGATCGCCTGCGTCACTGTGTCCAGTCCCGGGACACCGTGGCCCGTTTCGGGGGGGACGAGTTCATCATCCTGCTGCGCGGGATCGGCCAGGAGGGGCAGGCCATGGCCATCGCCCGGCGCATCCTGCGCAACCTGAGCGAGCCCTATGAGTTGGGCGTGGCATCCTGCCACAGCACCGCGAGCCTCGGGATCACCCTGGCGTCGCGGCATGGCTGTTCCGTCGAGGCGCTGATCCGCAATGCCGACCAGGCCATGTACGAGGCCAAGTCCCTCGGCCGCCAGAAGGTGGTGCTCTTCGACCCGTCCATCGACGAGCGCCACCAGCTGCGCCTGCGCTACGAGGCGGGATTGCGCAAGGCCATCGACAACGGCGAACTCTATGTGCTCTTCCAGCCTCGCTTCGAGATCACCGGCCAGCGCGTGGTGGGGGCCGAGGCACTGGTACGCTGGCAGAGCGAGGAACACGGCCCGGTGCCGCCGAGCACCTTCATCCCCATCGCCGAGAATTCCCGGCTGATCGTCGACATCGGCCGCCTGGTGCTCGAGGAGGCCTGTCACCAGGCCGCCCAATGGGCCGAGGCGGGCTACCCGGTGCCGGTCTCGGTCAACCTCTCGCCGCGACAGCTCCACGAGGGCGAACTGATCCGCGATATCCAGGGCGCGATCCAGCAGGCCGGCCTGCCGCCCCGGCTGCTCGAGCTCGAGATCACCGAGACCCACCTGATGGACAACGTCGATCAGGTGCTGCCGGTGCTCCACCAGATCCGTGCCATGGGGCTGGGGCTGGCGATCGACGACTTCGGCACCGGCTATTCGTCGCTGACCTACCTCAAGCGGCTGCCGATCGAGATCCTCAAGATCGATCGCAGCTTCATCGCCGACGTGCCCGGCGATGTCGACGACGAGATCCTGCTCGGCGCCATCATCAGCATGTCGCACAGCCTGAACTTCCGGGTCGTCGCCGAGGGGGTGGAGACCGAGGCACAGCGCGACTTCCTCGAGGGGCTGGGGTGCGACGAGGTGCAGGGCTTCCTGCTCGGGCGTCCCGAGAGCCCCGGCAGGCTGCTCGGCAGGCTGCGCCGCTGCGACGCGACCGCCAGCCCGTGAGGGCCTCCCGCCACCGGGGAGCGCGCACGCGACGATTTTCTGCTTGCCCTGGCGGCGGCAACTGCGTAGCGTCCCCCTCCCGCTTCCATGCCCGCACACGACAGGTTCCCCCGTGACTGATGCCCCCTCCCAGGACGCCGCCGGCGCCTTCTCCCGCCTGCCGCTGGCCGCCGAGCTGCTGGCCAACCTGGAGTCGCTGGGCTACCGGCGCATGACGCCGGTCCAGGCCGAGAGCCTGCCGGCGATGCTCGCCGGTCGCGACCTGATCGCCCAGGCCCGGACCGGCTCGGGCAAGACCGCGGCCTTCGGGCTGGGACTGCTGGCGCGGCTGGCCCCGGCGAGCTTCCGGGTCCAGGGGCTGGTGCTGTGCCCGACCCGGGAGCTGGCCGACCAGGTCGCCGAGGAGCTGCGCCGGCTGGCGCGGGGGCTGCCCAACATCAAGGTGCTGACGCTGTGTGGCGGCGCCCCCCTGGGGCCGCAGCTCGCCTCGCTGGCCCACGGCGCCCATCTCGTCGTCGGCACCCCGGGACGGGTGGAGGAGCACCTGCGCAAGGGCAGCCTGGCCCTGTCGGGCCTCGATACCCTGGTGCTGGACGAGGCCGATCGCATGCTCGACATGGGCTTCCAGGACACCCTGGAGGCGATCATCGCCGCCACCCCCGAGGAGCGCCGCACCTGGCTGTTCAGCGCCACCTACGGCGAGGGTGTCCGCCCGCTGGCCGAGGGCCGCACGCGCGACCCGCTCAGCGTGTCGGTCGCCGAGACCCACGGCCACGATACCATCCGCGAGCACTTCTACCGGGTGGCGGACGACGAGGCGCGCTTCGAGGCCCTGCGCCGGCTGCTGCTGGCCCGGCGCCCGGTCGCCAGCGTGGTGTTCTGCAACACCAGGCAGGAGACCCGCGAGCTCGCCCGGGCACTGGACGAGTCGGGCATCAGCGCCCTGGCCCTGCATGGCGACCTGGAGCAGCAGGACCGCGACCGGCGGCTGGTGCTGTTCGCCAATCGCAGCGCCTCGGTGCTGGTGGCCACCGATGTGGCGGCCCGGGGGCTGGATATCGCCGAGCTCGATGCGGTGTTCAACTACCGCATCGCCCGGGAGCTCGAGGTTCACGTGCATCGGGTCGGGCGTACCGGCCGGGCCGGCCACCAGGGCATGGCCTGTACCCTGGTCGGCGAGGACGAGCGGCATCGGCTGGCGCGTCTCGAGGCCTTCCTCGGCCAGGTCCTCGAGACCGAGGCGCTCCCCCGCCTGAGTGGCGAGCCGGCGCCGCTGCGCGCGCCCATGGCGACCCTGCAGCTCGGCGCCGGCAAGCAGCAGAAGATCCGGCCGGGGGACATCCTCGGCGCCCTCACCGGGGAGGGCGGCCTCGACGGGGCGCGGATCGGCAAGATCAAGGTGCTCGCCCGCAGCGCCTATGTGGCCGTCGAGCGCGAGCTCGCCGAGCCCGCCCTGGCGCAGCTGAACGGCGGTCGCCTCAAGGGCCGCAGCTACCGCGCCCGTCGCGTCCAGCGCTGATGCCCGGCGCGCCGTTCCCCACCCGTGCCGCCGGAGTAACGCGATGAAGATTCCCAGGCGATTGCAGCCACTGGTCGACGACGGCCTGATCGATGCGGTCCTCGGCCAGCTGATGAGCGGCAAGGAGGCCCAGGTCTATGTGGTGCGCTGCGGCGAGGCGCGACGCTGCGCCAAGGTCTTCAAGGAGGCCAGGCAGCGCAGCTTCAAGCAGGCGGTGCAGTACCAGGAGGGCCGACGGGGGCGCAACAGCCGCCGCGAGCGGGCCATGGCCAAGAAGACCCGCTACGGCCAGCGGGAGCAGGAGCAGGCCTGGCTGAATGCCGAGGTGGATGCCCTCTATCGCCTGGCGGCGGCGGGGGTCCGGGTGCCGGCGCCCCAGGGCTTCGTCGACGGCGTGCTGCTGATGGAGATGATCACCGACGCCGACGGCCGGGTGGCACCGCGCCTCGGTGACGTCCCGCTGAGCGCCGAGCAGGCGATCGCCCATCACGACGCGGTGATCCGGGAGGTCGTGCGCATGCTGTGTGCCGGCCTGGTGCATGGCGACCTCTCCGAGTTCAACGTGCTGCTCGATGCCGAGGGGCCGGTGATCATCGACCTGCCCCAGGCGGTGGATGCCGCCGGCAACAACAGCGCCGCCATGCTGCTGCGGCGCGACGTCGACAACATGCGGGCCCATTTCGGGCGGTTCGCCCCGGCCTTGCACGACACCGACTACGGCAGGGAGATCTGGGCGCTCTTTGAGGCCGGCGAGCTGCACCCGGACAGCCCCCTGACCGGGCGCTTCGCGGTGGATCCCGCCGCCGTGGATGTGGACGAGCTGGTCACCCTCATCGAGGATGCCCGGGAGCAGGAAGCCTGGCGCCTGGCACGGCTGCGGGAAGCGCAGGACGAGGAGTAGCCCGGCAGGCGGGGCGAGCCTTGCTACACTGTGGCTGTCGTGCCCGCCGCCCGGGCACGCTCGCGACGGGCCAAGGGGCCCGTCCTGGAGCCCAACCAGGTACAGGAGGTATCGTCATGCGCCGTTCACTTTCCGGAATCGCCGCCGTGCTGCTCGGCAGCGCCCTGCTGGCCTCGCCGGCCCTGGCCGAGGAGATGCAGCGCCAGGCGCCGCCGGAGGACGCGAAGGTCGACATCATCGCGCCACAGGATGGCGCCACCGTCTCGGGACCGCTGACCGTGCGCATGGGGCTAAAGGGCATGGGGGTGGCCCCGGCCGGCATGGAGGCCCCGAACACCGGCCACCATCACCTGCTGATCGACACGCCGCTGGCGGACGTCGATCTCTCGGCCCCGCTGCCCTCCACCGAACAGACCCGCCACTTCGGCGGCGGCCAGACCCAGGCCACCCTGGAGTTGCCCCCCGGCGAGCACACCCTGCAGCTGCTGTTCATGGACCATCGCCACCTGAGCTTCGATCCGCCGGTGATCTCGGCGCCGATCACCATCACCGTGGAGTGATCTCCCGGCGCGGCCAGCGGCCGCGCCGAACCTTTTCGCATCCTGTGGTCAAAGCGCGTACCCGCCCCCGTGCGACAGGATGTTCCCCGATGAAAAGGATGTTCCTCTATGCCTATTTCCTGCTGACCGCCGTCTTCCTGGTGGGCTGTGCGGCGCTCGAGCGCGCCGGCAAGCAGGAGCCGGCGCTGGGCGAGCTGCCGGCCAGCTTCCGCGGCGAACTGCCCTGTGCCGACTGCGAGGGCATCCGCTATCACCTCTCGCTGTTCCCCGACGGGGTCTACACCCTGGCCACGGCCTACCTGGGGCCGGACGAGCGTCGCCGCTTTCACGAGCGCGGCAACTGGTCGCTGGATGGCAGCCACCGGACCCTCACCCTGGCCGGCGGCGATCAGGGACCGCGGCTGTGGCGGGTGCGCGATGCCGACACCCTCGAGCTGCTCGACCTGGAGGGGCGCGAGATCGACTCCGCGCTGGACTACCGGCTGCGACGCACCGAGGCCTTCGTGAGCGAGACCCTGGAGGACACCTACTGGAAGCTGGTCCAGTTGGGCGATACCCCGGTGACGGTGCCGGCCGAGGGGCGCGAGCCGCACCTGGTCCTGCATGGCGAGGACAATCGGGTGGCCGGCGCCACCGGCTGCAACCGCCTGGCGGGTGCCTATCTGCTGAGGGGCGATGCGCTGCGCTTCGGTACGCTGGCCGGCACCCGCATGGCCTGCGCGAAGGGCGCCCCCCTCGAGTCGCGCTTCCTGGCCGCCCTGGAGGCCACGGCCGGCTACCGCGTGCTGGCCGACCAACTCGAGTTCTACGATGCGCGGGGCCGGCTGCTGGCCCGCTTCGTGGTGCGCCACCTGACCTGAGCCGCGCCTCGCCACGCCAGCGGCCGCCCCGAGGGGCGGCCGCTGGCGTCATGGGCGGGGTCGGCGAGGCGGGCGTCAGTCCAGCTCGGCGCTGTGGTAGACGTTCTGGACGTCGTCCAGCTCGTTGAGGCTGTCGAGCAGCTTGTCGAACATCGCCACGTCGTCGCCTTCCACCGGGGTGGTGGTCTGGGGCACGAACTGGATCTCGTCGACCTCGAAGTCGAGCTCGCCGAAGGCATCGATCAGCGCCAGCTTGGCCTTGGCGTAGTCGGTATGCGGCGCGAAGACGGTGATCCGGCCATCCTCGTTCTCGATGTCGGTGACGTCGACGTCGGCCTCCATCAGCGCCTCCAGGGTGGCCTCCTCATCCTCGCCGGCAAAGGCCAGGATGGCGCAGTGGTCGAACATGTGGCTGACGCTGCCCGGGGTGCCGAGCTTGCTCTTGGCCTTGTTGAAGCAGGCGCGCACGTCGCCGAAGGTGCGGTTGGGGTTGTCGGTCAGGCACTCGACGATGACCATGCAGTTGCCCGGGCCGAAGCCTTCGTAGCGGGCCGGGGAGTAGTCCTCGCCGCCCACGCCGCTGGCCTTGTCCAGGGCCTTGTCGATCACGTGGGACGGCACCTGGTCCTTCTTGGCGCGGTCGATCAGCCCGCGCAGGGCCAGGTTGCCATTGGGGTCGACGCCGCCCTGCTTGGCGCAGACGTAGATCTCGCGGCCGTACTTGCTGTAGACCTTGGTCTTGGCGGCGGCCGTCTTGGCCATGGATTCCTTGCGGTTCTGGAAGGCCCTGCCCATTGCATTTGTCCTGTTGCGTCTGGTCTCGTGCCAGGATTCTACGAAACCGGGCGGTGCGGTAACAGCCTTATTTGCCCGGTCGCCCGGCCCGTCCCGGCTACACTGGCGGGAGGTCCCCTGCGCCTGGAGCCCCCATGGATCACCACCGCTATCGCCACGTTCTCGCCGAGGCCCTCGGCGGCAGCGAGCTGCCCTTTCCCGAGGCCGAGCTCGAGGCCCGCTGCACGCGGCTGCGTGCCGCCATGCGCGAGGCCGGCCTCGAGGCCCTGCTGCTCACCGACCCGGCCGATATCCACTATCTCACCGGCTACCACACCTTCGAGGTCTCGGTGCATGCCTGCCTGGTGGTCTCGGTGGAGCGGCTGGTGCTGCAGGTCGCCTCCATCGAGACCGGGCCGGCGGTGGTCACCGCGCGGGTCGACGAGATCCTCGGCTACCGCTGGGAGGGGGTCGAGGAGGTCGTCGAGCCACTGGCCGAGGTGCTGGCGCCGTTCCACACCATCGGCATCGACGCCATGGGCGCCGGGCTGCGCCTCGGGGTGATCCAGCCCCTCCAGGCGCGGCTGGGCGCCGAGCGCTTCCGCCACGAGGGGGGCGAGCTGCTCGACCGGTTGCGTATCGTCAAGAGCGCGCTCGAGCTCGAGTGCCTGCGCGAGAGCGCGCGCATCACCTCGGCGGGGCTGCGCGCGGCCATGGCGGCCATCGCCCCCGGGGTGACCGACAACGAGGTGGCCGCGGAGGGCGCCCGGGCGATGCTGGCGGCGGGCAGCGAGTTCATGAGCCTGCAGCCCATCGTCACCAGCGGGGCGCGCAGCGGCACCATCCACGTCAACCACAAGCGGCGGGTGATCGCCCGGGACGAGCCGGTGTTCCTGGAGTTCGGCGCGGCCTTCCAGCGCTACACGGCGCCGATGATGCGCACCGCCGTGGCCGGCCGGGCCGGCCCCGGGATGCACGAGCTCCGCGATGTCGGCCGGGGGATGTACGAGGCGCTGATCGCGGCGATGCGCCCGGGCCGCAGCTTCGACGATGCGGCGCGGGCCGCCGAGGCGGTGCTGGCGCCCCACGCCGATCGGGTGTTCTTCTCGGGCGTGTTCGGCTATGCGGTGGGCGGCCAGTTCCCGCCCAGCTGGGTCGAGGGCACCGGCTACATCGCCCGCGGCCAGGTCCGCGAGTTCGAGGCCGACATGGTCTTCCACCTGCCGCTCTGCCTGCGCCTGCCGGGGCAGTGGGGCATCGGCCTGAGCGACACCGTGCGGGTCACGCCCGACGGGGGCGAGCCGCTCACCGACAACGACTGGCGGCTGCGCGAGATGCCCTGAGCGGGGTGCATCGCCCATCGGTTGGCGGCACGCCGGGGGAGGAGCCATGCTGAGAGGGCCCCGGCGGCAGCGGTCGGGGCGACATCAGCCATGCAGGAGGAAGAGGTCATGACGCAGACCGTCACGGCGGCCTACGACAGCGAGCTCAAGGCCCGGAACGCGTTCGACGAGCTGGTCTCCGACGGGTTTCCCCGGGAGTCGTTGTTCCTCGACGAGCAGGCCCGGGAGCTCAAGGTGATCATCGGCGACTCGGCGCAGCGTGAGGTCGAGGAGGTCCTCAACCGCCACGAGCCGGCCAGGCTCTGGAGCCGTCCCTACCAGAACGAGTGACCCGCCCCAGGGTCGCATGACCCGGACCCCGGCCGGGGGCGTCGACGAGCCGCCGTTCCAGCCGGTCCGGCGCATATTACCCCGGCAGCGTCGCGCTGCCGGGTCCGCTCCCATGCCGAGGCGCGCATGTTCCGCTTTTTCGAGACCCTCGTGAATCCCTACCCGGCGGGAGAGCCGCAGGTCCCGCCGCGCGGCCTGCTGCCGTTCATCCTGCACTTCTCCCGCCCGGTGCTGCCGCTGCTGATCGCCATGTCGCTGGTCACCGCCCTGGTGTCGGCCGCCGAGGTGCTGTTCTTCAGCTACATGGGCGAGCTGGTCGACTGGCTCGCCGACGCCGAGCGCGAGGGCTTCTTCGCCGAGTACGGCTGGCGCCTGGCGGGCATGGCGGCGCTGGTGGTGATCGGCCTGCCGCTGCTGACCCTGCTCCAGTCGCTGCTGACCCACCAGAGCATCTTCGGCAACTACCCGATGCTCGGCCGCTGGCTGGCGCATCGCCACATGCTGCGCCAGAGCCTGGCCTTCTACCAGGACGAGTTCGCCGGGCGGGTCTCCCAGAAGGTCATGCAGACGGCCCTGGCGATCCGCGAGACGGTGATGAAGCTGATGGACCTGCTGGTCTACGTGCTGGTCTACTTCGCCGGCGCCATGCTGTTGATGGGCCAGGCCGAGCCCTGGCTGATGGCTCCGCTCGGCGCCTGGCTCGCCGGCTATGTGGCGATCATGGGGGTGTTCGTGCCGCGGCTGCGGCGGGTCTCCATGGACCAGGCCGATGCCCGGGCGCGCATGACCGGGCGGATCGTCGACAGCTACAGCAACATCCAGACCATCAAGCTGTTCGCCGATACCCGGCGGGAGCAGGACTACGCCCGCGACGCCATGGAGCGCTTCATGGTCACGGTGCACCGCCAGATGCGCCTCGCCACCAAGCTGACGCTCTCGCTGACGCTGCTCAATTCGCTGCTGCTGGCCGCTGTCGCCGCCACGGCCATCGGGGCCTGGTACCTGGAGGCGGTGACCCTGGGCGCGATCGCGGTGGCCATCGCGCTGGTGATGCGCATCCGCTTCATGTCCAACTGGATCCTCTGGGAGGTGGCCGGGCTGTTCGAGAATATCGGCACCGTGCAGGACGGCATCAACACCATCGCGCGTCCCCCGGCGGTGCTGGATGCCCCGGACGCCCGGGCGCTCTCGGTGCCGCGGGGCGAGATCCGCTGCGAGGCACTGCGCTTCGGCTACGGGCTGGCGACGGGGGAGGCCCGCCCGGTCTTCGACGGGCTCGACCTGACCATCGCCCCGGGCGAGCGGGTCGGCCTGATCGGTCGCTCGGGGGCCGGCAAGTCGACCCTGGCCAACCTGCTGCTGCGCTTCTACGACCTCCAGGGCGGACGCATCCTGATCGACGGCCAGGACATCGCCGGCGTCACCCAGGAGTCGCTGCGGCGGCGCATCGGCATGGTCACCCAGGACACCTCGCTGCTGCATCGCTCGGTGCGCGACAACATCCGCTACGGCAGCCCCGGGGCCAGCGAGGCGGATATCCGCCGGGCGATGCGCCAGGCCCATGCCGATGCCTTCATCGCGGAGCTGGTCGATGCCCAGGGGCGACGCGGCCTGGACGCCCGGGTCGGCGAGCGCGGGGTGAAGCTCTCCGGCGGCCAGCGCCAGCGCATCGCCATCGCCCGGGTGCTGCTCAAGAACGCCCCGATCCTGGTGCTCGACGAGGCCACCTCGGCGCTGGACTCCGAGGTGGAGGCGGCCATCCAGGAGCAGCTCTACGCCCTGATGGCGGGCAAGACGGTGATCGCCATCGCCCACCGGCTGTCGACCATCGCCATGCTCGACCGGCTGGTGGTGATCGACGCGGGACGCATCGTCGAGACCGGCCGGCACGACGAGCTGCTCGCCCGGGACGGCCTCTATGCGGCGCTCTGGCGTCGCCAGTCCGGCGGCTTCCTGGGACTCGAATGCGACGGCGAGGCCGAGGCGGCGTTATCCGCACCGGTGTCGGGGCCCTGAGCGCAGACCTCGACGAGGAGGCGGCGTCAGCCGCTGGCGGATGATCGCGCCGTCAGGGCCGAAAGCGAGAGGCGCTGTCGCCCCTTTGCATCGAAGTTGTCCGGCGATAGCCAGCGCCACAGGCGCGCCTCCAGGGCCGGCCATTCGCCGTCCAGGATCGAGAACCAGGCGGTGTCGCGATTGCGCCCGGCCACCACCCGGTGCTGGCGGAAGACGCCCTCGAGGCGAAAGCCCAGGCGGGTGGCGGCCCGCCGCGACGCTGCATTGAGGGTATCGCACTTCCATTCGTAGCGGCGATAGCCCAGGGCGAAGGCATGACGCATCATCAGCGCCATGGCCTCCGTGGCGGCCGGGGTGCGCCGCAGGCGCGGCGAGAAATGCAGGTGTCCCACCTCGAGGCTGCCGTGCTCGGGCACGCCGTTCAGGTAGGCGGCCAGTCCCACCGCCAGGCCGCTGGCCCGGTCGACGATGGCCCGGAACCGCGGCTCGCGGCTATCGGCCCGGGCGGCCAGCCAGGTATCGAACTCGTCCCTGTTCGCATAGGGGATGCCGCCGAGGTAGGTCCAGCGCGCCTCAGGAGCGTCACCGGGCGTCTCCCCCGGCTCGCCCAGGGCGGCGTGGAGGGCATCGCCATGGCGGCCGGCATCCAGGGGTTCCACGCGGACCCGGCGCCCGGTCAGGGTCGTGTCCGGGAGCGGCATCGCGCCCTGCCAGTCGTCCACCGTCTCGCCGATGGGCTGGCCATGGGGGCCCAGCACGCCGAGCGAACCGCCTGCGATATCAGGGGACATCCTCGCCCTCCGTCTCGAGCGTGTCCTCGAGATAGCGTTCGGTATAGGCCCCCAGTTGCCGGGCCAGTGGATCGGCGCTGTCGCCCAGCCCGGCCAGGACGCCGGCCTGGTCCTCCCGCGAGCGGCCCAGGCCCAGCTTGGCCTTGCCCTGCAGATCGTCCAGGCGTATCCGGAAGCCGATGGTGCCCTCGACCAGCCGTCGGCGATAGGCATCACTCAGGATCTCCGCGTCGCCGAGCAGATCGGGCTCGTACTTGGCCACCAGGGTGTCGAAGGCCGCCTGGGTGGCGGCATCGTCGAGTCGCTCGAGGGTGCCGCCGGCGTGCACGGCCGCATAGTTCCAGGTCGGTACCGCCGGCCTGGCGGCGTACCAGCGGGGCGACACATAGGCATGCGGCCCCTGGAAGACGGCCAGCACCCGCCGCCCCTCCAGCTCGCGCCAGTGGGGGTTGGCGCGGGCGAAATGGCCGTAGAGGGTGCCCAGTGCGCCTTCGCCACGCTCCAGCACCAGGGGCAGGTGACTGGCCCGCAGGCTGCCGTCCACGAGCATCGCGAAGCCATGGGCATCGATCAGCGCCTGGGCCTGTGCCAGGGGCATGCGGGTATCACGGGGTCGGTACATGGGGGCTCCGTCAGTCGAGGCTCAGGGCGTAGTGATGGAAGGCCCGGTCGCGCCGCCAGCCCTGCGATTCATAGAGGGATTGGGCGGCTCGGTTGTCGATGCCGGTGGACAGCTTCAGGTGCCGGACGCCTTCGGCCTGGGCCAGGTCGGCCGCGGCCTGCAACAGGCCACGCCCGATGCCCCGGCGACGGGCATGGGGCGCCACGAACAGGTCGTTGAGTTGCCATAGCGGCGCCAGGCGCACGGTGCTGAACAGCGGGTAGAGCTGGACGAAGCCCTGCAGGGCTCCCGCGTCGTCGTGCACCAGCAGGTGGGCGTCGCCCAGCCCCAGGCGCCGGGCAATGAAGTGGCGGGCGGCGTCCGGGTCGCTGGCCCGGCCGTAGAAGACCCGATAGGCGTCGAGCAGCTCGCCCAGGGCCTCGACATCGGCGAGCCGGGCATGGCGGATGGGCATGGTGATCTCCTCCGTGTGGGCAGCGGTGACAGCATCAGAGTCTGTCGGCATAGTGGTTCCCTGATAAGGACCAGTTATGGGGAAAATCATGGGACCGGTTGTCGCCGTGCACGCCGATTGGGTCGGCGAGGCCCTGGGCATCGAACTGACGCAAGCCTCGTCGCTGCCGCTGGCCCGCCGCCTGTATCGGGCGCTGCGGGCCTGGATCCAGTCGGGGCGCCTGGCCAGCGGCTGCCGGCTGCCGTCGTCGCGCCGCCTGGCCCGGGAGCTGGGGGTGGGGCGCAACAGCGTGCTGGACGCCATCGACCAGCTGGTCGCCGAGGGGTTCCTGGAGACCCGCCCCGGCGCCGGCACCTTCGTCGCCGACCTGCCGTTCGGCCGCCCCGGAACGCCGTCGGAGAGGCCGGACGATGCTCCGCCGACGGCGGTGCTGTCGCCGCGCGGCGAGCGGCTGCTGAGGTTCTGTGCCCCGTCGGACGGGCATCACGGCGCCTTCCCGCCGGGGGTGCCGGCCCTCGACCGCTTTCCCCGCGAGCTCTGGCAGCGACTGCTCAAGCGTCACCAGCGGCGCGCCCCCGAGGCGTGGCTGGACTACCGCGCCCAGGGCGGCGTGACGGCGCTGCGCGAGGTGCTGTGTGACTACCTGCGGCTGTCGCGCTCGGTGCGCTGTCGCCCGGAGCAGGTGCTGGTGGTGCAGGGGGCCCAGCAGGGCTTCGAGCTGATCGCGCGGATGCTGGGCGACCCGGGCGACGCGGTGTGGATGGAGGAGCCTGGCTACGGCGGCGCCCAGGCCTGCTTCGATGCCTCCGGCCTCGAGTTGGTGCCGGTCCCGGTGGATGGCGAGGGCATGGATCCCGGAGGCGTGCCCTCGGGGCAGGCCGACCCGCGCCTGATCTACGTGACGCCCTCCCATCAGTATCCCAGCGGCGTGACCATGAGTCTCCCGCGGCGTCTGGCGTTGCTCGAGGCGGCCGAGACGCACGGCGCCTGGATCGTGGAGGACGACTACGACAGCGAATTCCGCTATGGCCAGCGCCCCATCGCCGCCCTCCAGGGGCTCACCGAGTCGGCCCGGGTGATCTATGTCGGCACCCTCAGCAAGGTGCTCTATCCGGGGCTGCGGCTCGGCTACCTGGTGTTGCCCGAGGCCCTGGTGGAGCCCTTCCGGCGCGCCAATGCCCGCCTGCATCGCGAGGGGCAGTACACGGTGCAGGCGGCGCTGGGCGAGTTCATCGCCGCCGGGCACTTCTCCCGGCACGTGCGCCAGATGCGCGACTGCTATCGGCAACGCCAGGCGCTGCTGCGCCGGGCGCTGGCGCCGGCCGTGGCGCGGGGGCTCGTGCTGTCGGAAGGGCAGGCCGGCATGCACCTGGTGGCCTGGCTCGACGATGCCGGCCTCGAGGCGACCCTGGTCGAGCGCGGCGCGGCCAATGGCATCACCCTGTCGCCGCTCTCGGGCTACTACCTGGAGGCGCCGGGGCGTCCGGGGCTGGTGCTGGGCTATGCCGGCTCCCGCGATGACGAGATCCTCCGCGCCGGTCGCTGGCTGGCGCAGGCCTGGCTGTCACTGGTCGAGGGCTGAGGGGCGGCCGCCCGAGGCATCGTGGCGCCCCTCCAGTGCCCTGCATCAGGGCAGGCGCCGCCCACGACGCCAAGCCCGCCCCAGGCCTCGCCGAGGCGCGGCCCTCGGACGCGGCGGCGTCCCTCGCCTAGGCTGGGAGTAACGCCAACGGCGTTTCCCTTCGTGGGTGAGACGGGCCGCCAGGATGAGCACGCTCTTCATCAGTCACAGCAGCCGTGATGCCGAGGTCGCCGCCGAGCTGGCCGACTGGCTGCAGCGGCACGGCCATCACTCGCTGTTCCTCGACTTCGACGTCGAGCATGGCATCCCGGCCGGACGCGACTGGGAGAAGGAACTCTATCGCCGCCTGCGCGCCTGCCAGGCGCTGATCGTGCTGTGCAGCGACACCTCCATGGCGTCCTGCTGGTGCCTCGCCGAGATCAGCCATGCCCGGGCGCTGGGCAAGCCCATCCTGCCGATCCGCATCGCGCCCTGTACCCTGCGCCCGCAGCTTCGCGAGCTGCAGGTGATCGACCTGGTCAAGGAGCCCGAGGCAGGGTACGAGCGGCTGCGCCGGGCACTCGCCGGGGTCTTCGACTGGGACCCCCGGCGGCCGCCCTATCCCGGCCTGATGGCCTTCGAGGAGCAGGACGCGGCGATCTTCTTCGGTCGCGACGCCGACATCCAGCGTGCCCTGGATCGCCTCAACCGGCTGCGGCGCTTCGGCGGGCCGCGCCTGCTGCTGTTCCTGGGCGCCTCGGGGAGCGGCAAGTCGTCGCTGATGCGGGCCGGGATCCTGCCGCGGCTGCGCGCTACGTCGGACGCCTGGACGCTGATCGGGCCGATGCGTCCCGGCGAGCGGCCGCGGGAGGCGCTGGTGGCCGGGCTGCTGGCCGGCCTCGAGGCCCAGGGCGTGGCGACCGGAGAGCTGGCGGCGATGGCCGGACGGGAGGAGGCGCCGCCGGCGCTGCTGCCGGCGGCGCTGGAGGCCCTGCAGGCGTGCCCCGGCCGGGAGCGCTCGGCGCTGGTGCTGGTCATCGACCAGCTCGAGGAGGCGCTGAAGGACAGCGGACAGGCATCGGCCTTTCGTCATCTGCTGCGTCCCGTCCTGCAGGCCAGCGACGGTGACGTGCTGGTGATCGCCACGCTCCGCTCGGACTTCCTGGGGGCCCTTCAGGCCCAGTCGAGCTGGCGTGATGTCCCCCTGGCCCCCGTGACCGTGGCGCCGCTCTCGGTGGAAGGCTTCTCGGCGGTCATCGAGGGGCCGGCACAGCTGGCCGGCCTGGACCTCGAGGCCGGCCTGGCGCAGAAGATGGTCGCCGATACCGCCACCGAGGACGCCCTGCCGCTGCTCGCCTTCACGCTGCGCGAGCTGTGGGAGCGGGGCCGCGCCGACGGCCGGCTCACCCTGGCCGAGTACCGCGAGCTCGGGGGCCTGCACGGCGCGGTGGCGCAGGCCGCCGAGGCGGTACTCGCCGCCGCCCGGCCCACCCCGGCGCAGCGGCACGCCCTGCGCCGGGCGCTGTTCGCCCTGGTGCGCCTCGACGACGAGGGACGCTACACCCGCCGGGTGGTGCGGTGGCAGGCGCTGCCCGCCGAGAGCCAGCCGCTGCTGGAGCGCTTCGTCCAGGCACGCCTGCTGATCGCCGGCGACCACGAGGGCGAGCGGACCCTGGAGGTGGCGCACGAATCGCTGTTCCGGGTCTGGCGTCGGCTGAACCACTGGCTGCGGGCCAGCCGCGAGGCGCTGAGGGTCCACGAGGGCCTGCGTCGTGCCGCCGCCGACTGGGAGGCGGGCGGGAAGAGCGACGAGCTGCTGGTCCACCGTGGGGGACGCCTGGAGGAGGCCGAGGCGCTGGCGCAGGAGGCGACCCTGCCACTCGACGCGCAGGAGCGCCGCTACCTGGAGGCCTGTCGTGCCCTGCGCGACGCCGAGCGCGAGGAGCGCCGGCGCCGTGAGCGGATCAAGCGACGCTGGGTCCGGGCCACCTGGCTGACGCTGCTGGGGGGCGTCATCGGGCTCAGCGGGTTCGCCTGGTCGCTGCACCAGCAGGCGCAGGCGACCCGCCAGGGGCTGGCCGACCTGCACTGGGCCAACGCGGTGAGTGCCCGTGATCGGGACGACGATCCCCTCCGCGCCGGCCTGCACTTCATGCGGGTCGCGGCCCTGGCGCTGGAGCCGGCACGGGCGGCCAGCGCCTACTGGGCCGGCGAGCGCCTGGGCGGTGGCCCGACCCTCGAGGCCGTCGTCGAGGCCGGCCCGGCCCTGGCGATGGCGAGCTTCGCGTCCTCGGGCGAGACGCTGCGGCTGTGGAGCCGCGAGGGCGGCAGCCTGGCCTGGTCAGAGGGAGGGGAGGGCGCAACGCCGGCATTGCCCCCGGGACCGGGCCTGCTGCAGACCGTCGACCCGACGGGGCGCGCCTGGCGACAACGCGTCGCGGTGCAGCTGCCGGATGGCCGTGTCCGGGTGCACGACCGCCTCGACGGTGAGCTGCTGATCGAGACGCCGCCGGCCCTGGAGCGGCTGTGGATCGGTGGCGCCGAGGAGGCCACGGCGGTGACCCGCCATGCCGGCGGCGAGGCCTGGGTCTGGGACCTGCGCCAGGGGGAGCGCCGCGGCTCCCTGGCCGGGGCACCGCCGGCCGGCGTGGCCTTCGCCCCCCTGGGCACGCGGCTGCTCACCTGGACAGGCGAGGGGGCGGCCTTCCTCCATGAGGCGGGGATCCCGACGCCGGTGGCCGGCACCGGGCCCGGGCAGGCCCATCGCGTGGTCGGCGGCGCCCTGGGGCGGCGGGCCGGGGAACTGGCCCTGTGGGATGCCGCCGGGACCCTGTGGCTGCCGGGCCAGGACGGTCATGAGCTGCCTCCCTCCGGGCAGGGCCGCTGCAGTCCCCGGGCCCTCGGCGCCCGCTTCCTGGACGCCCCGGCCCGCCTGCTGGTGTGGAACCATGGCGCCTGCGGCACCGCCCGCCTGTGGGCCCTCGAGACCCTCGCCCCGCTGGGGCCGGGCATGCGCCACCCCGAGGAGATCGCCCCGCCACGGGTCCGGGGCGAGCGGCTGTTCACCTGGACGCCCGGGGCCGGCCCGGCCAGGCTCTGGGATGCCGCGACCGGCGAGCTACTGGCGGCGCTTCCCGGGCCGGTGAGCGGTGCCCGTTTCGCCGCGCCGCCAGGGCCGCTGATCACCTGGCACGGCCGCCAGGCACGCCTCTGGTCGCGTCGCGACGGCACGCCGCTGGGCCTGCCGCTGCGCCATGCGGCCCCGGTGGTCGGTGTCGATAGCCGGGAGGCGGGACGGCGGCTGCTCAGCTGGTCGGCGGACGGCGGCCTACGCCTGTGGCGGGGAGCGGCCGTGGCGGGCGTCGAGGGTGCGCCGTGGCGCTTCCCGGCGGCGCTCCTCGATGCCGTGCCGCTGCCCGGGGAGGCGCGGGTACTCGCCGTCACCCTCGAGGGGCGCCTGTGGTCCTGGGCGCCGACCGGCGAGCGCCCGGTCCAGTGGCTGGACCGCGACGCCGTGTATGCGGCCTTCTCCCCCGACGGTGGCCGACTGCTCACCGCCACGGCCGACGGCGAGGTGCGTGTCTGGAATCGCGAGGACGGCGGCTTCCTGGAACTGGCCGCTCCCGGGGGCACCACCGGCGACACGCCGCTGGCGGGGGTGGCATGGGGTGTCGCCGGCGACCGCCTGCTGTTCTGGGGCGAGCAGGGTTGTACCGCCTGGCTGTGGCGGCTGGGCACCGCCCGGGTGCTGCCGGTCGCGCATGCCGAGGCGGCGGAAGGCGACTGTCGATTGCGCGGGGCGCGCTTCGCCGAGGATGGCGGCGGGCGGGCGCTGACCTGGGGCGAGGATCGTCGGTTGCGCCTGTGGGACACCGAGGCGGCGACGCCCGCGCTGCTGGCGACGCCGCTCGAGGGGACGCTGGTGCGTGATGCCCGCCTCGCCGCCGAGGGCGAGCCACTGCTGGTCGCCAGCGCGGAGGGCCGGATCCGCCTTCTCGGGGAAGCCTCCCAGGCGCTGGCCCATGCCGACGTGCGCGGGGCGCGGTGGCATGCCGGCACCCGGCGGGTGCTCAGCTGGAGCGCCGAGGGCGTGCGCCTCTGGGACGCGGACCGTCAGGCGTTGCTGGCGTCGCTGTCCCATCACGGGGCCGTCGCCGGGGCGGCCTTCATGCCCGACGGCGAGCGCCTGATCAGCTGGCAGACCGACGGGGGCGTGCGGCTCTGGGATGCCCTCGGCGGTCAGCCGCTGACGCCACTGCTGGGCGGCGGGGGGCGCGAGTCGCCGACGGTGGATATCGACGCCTCGACTCCGGCGGTCCGCGTGCTGGTGGCCACGGGAGATCGGGGGCGGCTGTGGCGCCTGCCCCCCTTCGTCGCCCCGCCATCGCGGCCGGTGCGCCGCCTGGAGACCCTCACCGGCAGCCGGCTCACGCCCCAGGGCGAGGTCGTGGCCCTGCCGGCCGCGGCATGGCGGCCGTTGACGGCCGACTAGGTGGCCAGGCGGTGTCCGCGACGTGCCTAGGGCATGACATTGACCCGCGACCCCGACCAGGCGGTGACCCAGCCGCCGGTGGGCGCCCAGGCGCGGACCTTGAGGCGATGGGGGCCGGAGGAGACCCGCCGGAAGCTGTCGCGACCGTCCCACTGCCGGGGGGCGATGCTGCGGCCGGCGGCGAGCCCGCCGTCGATGGGCGCCTCGTCGACGAAGAACTGGCGCTCGCCGTCGGTGGCGTCCTCCACGCGAATGAACTCGGCCACGGCGCGGGGAAAGCGGGAATGGGAGAAGAAGCGGTAGGAGGCGCGCTCCCGGGCCTGGGCGCGGATGCGCCGAGGCAGGAAGGAGACCTCCTCGATGGCCACCGAGCCGATCGCCCGGGGGCCGCAGCCCAGGGCCAGCAGCCGGAAGTCGGGCGCCGGACGCTGGCCGCTCATGTCGGTGGCGGTCACGCCGATCGCGGCGGGGCGCTCGCTGTCACCGAAGGCCGGCGGCAGCCGGAACTGCAGTCGGTGCTGGCCGACGTCGCCGGGGCCGAAAGGCAGGCGGAGGGTGTAGATCTCCGGGACATCCCGGGCGCTGAGCCGCAGGGTGACCATCACCGGGGTGTGGTGGGAAAAACTCAGCACGAAGGGCCAGTCGCCACGCACCGCGGCGATGGCGGCGAAGGCACTGGTGTTGTAGGTGGGCGCGAAGACCGGCCCCTGGCGCTGCAGGCGCGACATCATGGCATCGTCGCTCGACGGCGAATGCGACTGGCTGCGCTGGTACAGCCAGCGGCCCACCAGGCCCAGCGCCACGGCGCCGGCCACGATGGCCGGCACCTTCCAGTCATCGTCGCCCCCGTCATCGGGATAGTGCGGTCGCCCGCCATCGCTGCTGTCGCTGCCGGCATCGTAGGCGTCGCCGGTGGGAGGAAGATACTGGACATCGTCATGCCGGATCGCCAGGGCCGGCGAGAGCAGCATCAGCGCGGCCAGGACGCCGGCGAGCCAGCGCCATCGCCGTCGAGGGATCCGCACGCCTAGGCCTCCACCGTGTTCCAGGACTCGCCGTCCGGTCGGCGGCAGGCCGTGCCGTTGGTGGCGCGCCGTTCGCCGTCGACGACCACCTCGAGATCGAAGTCGCGGCACTGCCGGTCGGCATCCTGGTAGGTGCGCCGGGGTGTCATGGTGTAGGAATGGCCGGTCTCGGGGTTGCGCCAGCGCTCCGTTTCCCCGTCGTCGGTGCCGTCGAGGGTGGCGTCCATGGCCTCCCGGTCCTCGCGGGTCAGCCGGGCCCCGATCTCCCTGCCGATCCAGGCGCCGAGGCCCGCGCCGATCACCGTGGCGATGGTTCGGCCGGAGCCGCCGCCGACCTGATGCCCGAGCACGCCGCCGATGAGGCCGCCGATCCCGGTGGCCACCCCCTCACGGGTGTCGAGCGACTCGCAGCCGCCGAGCAGCAACAGGCTCAGCAGCGCCACCGAGAGCGCACGTACCAAGCGAATCGTCATGCCGGTTCCCCCTGTCGACGGGGCCGGTCCGCGAGATCGGATAGCGGGGCTCGGAAGCGCGGGTGGACCGGTCGCCCGTCCTGTGCACTGGGGCAGTCATCGAGTCCCTGGTCATCAGTATTGCACCCCTGCGCGCGCCCCTCCATGCCGATGACGGCCGGCTGCTATCTTGAGGATGGGCGACACGCTTGGGAGGCTGCCGTGAACGACGCGGACCGTCACGAGACGCCGGCCGTCGACGGAGACCTTCCGGACGATGGGCTGGCGCACTGCCACGAGTGGCGACGGCTGGAGGACCAGTTGGCCTGGTACGGGCGTCGCAGCCGGGGCTGCCGGCGCTGGCACAAGGGGCTGCGCCTGGTGCAGGTGACCTTCGCCGCCGCCATTCCGGTGATCTCGTTGGCGGATCTGTCCTGGGCCCGCTGGCTGACCGCCGCGCTGGGGGCGCTGATCGCGGTGCTCGAGGCCGTCGAGCAGATCAACCAGTTCGGGCCGCTGTGGATCCAGTACCGCGCCACCGCCGAGAGCCTGAAGCACGAGAAGTTCCTGCTGCTCGCCGGGGCGGGGCCCTACCGGGAGCTGGCGCGTGGCGAGGCCCTGCGGCTGCTGGCGGAACGGGTCGAGGAGCGAGTGTCCCGCGAGCACGCGCGCTGGGTGCATACCACGGCGGAGACCGTGGCGACGCCTGCCACCGGCCAGTCGGGCAGCACGCCACGGCGCTGAGGGGCGGGCACAGGCGGTCTTTCCCGCCATTCGCCCCCTGGGGTCGCCAGGCCAGCGGCTGGTCGGCGCACAGCACGCCGTCCTCGTCCCAGTCGTCCCAGCCGCTGAAGGGAATCGTGGCTTCCGTTCCCAGCCCTCCCAGTCGCCGTGCCCAGGCCTGCTTCTCACGCGCCAGGTGGTCCCGGAACGCGGTCTCGTCCCGATAGCGGAGCCCGCCGCCCCGGACGCCATGGATGACCTGGGGCGCCAGGACATCCATTCCCAGCTAGTAGAGCGAGCAGTGCAACGGCCACATCAGCGTGGCCATGTCGCCGCCCCGGCCATGGCGCGAGGAGGCGGGGGCCGGCGAGCCGGTGGTCACCGCACACAGCGCCCGCTTGCCGCGCAGGCGCCCCGGTCATAGCGCCTGCTCCCGGAATAGAGACCGCCGTAGATGCAGACCCGGTCGAACCAGCCCTTGGGCATCGCCGGCGGGCATTGACCCACCCGGACCTGCGCCGGGCCTGTCGGGGCGCCGGGGGAGGGGCCGGCTACTCAGCGAGCGACCGCGGCGCATGGACGTGCCCTGCCGGCTGGGCGGGAAGGAATTCGCTATCCTGCTATCCGGGACCTCGCGGGAGGGCGGGCTGTGCCTGGCCGAGGCCAGCCGTCGGGAACTGGCAACCCTGTCGTTCGCCACGCCCCGGCACGAGAACGTCCGGGTCGCGATCACCGGCGGGGTGGCGGTGCCGTTCGCCGGCGATGCCTCCGGCGAGGAGGCCATCCAGCGGGCCGATGCGTCCCTGTAGCGCGGCAAGCAGCGCGGCCGCCAGCGGATCGCGGCCGAGGCGACGGCCGCCACGGCCCCGAACGAATGCCCCTGACCGAGGAGGTGAGGCATGCTCAAGGCGGTGTTGCTCGATATCAGCGGCGTGCTCCATGAGGATGGCGCGCCACTGCCCGGCGCCGTGGCGGCGGTGGGCCGCCTGCAGGCGGCGGGTCTGGTGCTGCGGTTCGTCACCAACACCTCGCGCAAGACCGGGGATAGGGTGCATGCCGACCTGCGCGGGATGGGCTTCGAGGTGGACCGCGAGCAGGTCTTCACCGCCCCGGCCGCGGTTCGCCACTACCTGGTACGGCATGGGCTGCGTCCCTACCTGCTGATCCACGAGGGACTCGAGCCGGAGTTCGCGGACCTCGCCGGCGATGACCCGGATGCGGTGGTGCTCGGCGATGCCGAGTCACGCCTGGACTATCGGCATCTCGACGAGGCCTTCCAGTGCCTGCAGCGCGGGGCGCCGTTGCTGACCGTGGGCACCAATCGCTACTTCCGCCAGCAGGGCAGCCTGCACCTGGATGTGGGGCCCTTCGTGCGTGCCCTGGAGTATGCGGCCGACACCCGGGCCACGGTGCTCGGCAAGCCCGCCGCGGGGTTCTTCCGTGCCGTGCTGGACGACGCGGGGGTGACGCCGGAGCAGGCCATGATGGTCGGCGACGATGTCGACTGCGATGTCGCCGCCGCCCGGGAGGTCGGCCTGGGGGCCTGCCTGGTGCGCTCCGGCAAGTACCGGCCCGGCGACGAGGCACGGGCGCCGGGGGCGGAGTGCGAGGACGGCCTGGCGGCGCTGGTGGCGCGCCTGCTGGCACGCGAGGCCTGACAGGGTCGTGCCGTCTTTGCCGCGGCGCTTTCCGCGCCCCTGCCTCGTCCTTTCCCTCGGGCGGCATCGCCGCCTGGCCTCCCGGCGTGGCCTCACAGCCCCCAGGCCAGGACCAGCCCGACCAGCAGCGAGCCGGCCATGGGCACGGCGACCCGTCGCCCCAGTCCTCGGTCGCCGACGGTCGCCGCCATGCCGGCCTTGATGGCGTTGTTGACCGCCGCGGCGATGACGATGCCGAGCACCACCGTGTCCGGCGCGATGGTGCCGTGGGACAGCCGAGCCAGCGACAGGGTGACGGCACCGACATCGGCCATGCCGGAGGTGGCGGCCAAGAGGTAGACGCCGGCATCGCCCAGCCAGTCCTGGAGCCAATGGCCGAGCAGCATGATCACCGCCAGCAGCACACCGAACAGCAGGGCCATGCGCAGTTCCAGGGGGTTCTGGTTCAGTTCCGGCCGGTCGACCTTGGCCGCCCGGCGGTGCGAACGCCAGATGACCAGCGCGGCCACATAGAGCAGCATGGCCATCGCCGTCACCGGCAGCGCCAGCGGCGCGAGCAGCGCCGGGTTGATCACCAGGCAGTAGAGCAGGATGCGCGGGAACATGGTGCCGCAGGCGATCAGGATGCCGGCCGCCAGCAATGGCGAGAACTCCTGGTGTTGCCGCGACAACCGGGCGAAGTGCAGCGTCAGGGCGGTGGAGGAACTCAGGCCGGCGAACAGGCTGGTGAAGAGAACGCCCCTTTCCGGTCCTCCGAGACGGATGGCGAAGTAGCCGACGAAGGAGATGGCCGCGACCATCACGACCATCCACCAGATCTCGTACGGGTTGAGGGCCGCTCCGGGCCCCATGGCGCGGTCGGGCAACAGCGGCAGCATGACCACCGAGATCAGCAGCAGCTTGAGGCCGGCGTCCATCTCATGAGCCTGCAGCTGATTCAGCAGGCCGTGGATCTCGCGCTTGTTGTCGAGGATGACCGCGGTGATCACGGCGCAGGTGGTGGCCAGCGCCAGGTCCACGGCCACCGCGATGGCGCCGAAACAGAAGGTCAGCAGCACCCCCACCAGGCCGGTGATGCTGTAGTCCTGGCTCAGCGGCATGCGGGCCCGGTAGGCCACCAGGGCGGAGCCGGCCACGGCGAGGAAGATCAGCGGAAAGGCCCATTCGGTGACGGTCGTCGAGAGCAGGGCGGCGATGCCGCCGAGCAGACCCACCAGGGCATGGGTGCGCACCCCGGCGATGCGTTCGCCGGCCTCCCGCGTCCGGGCGACCCAGCCGCGCTCGATGCCGATCAGCGCCCCCAGCAACAGGGCCACGGCCAGCCGGATGGCCATCTCGTTGCCGACGATGAACTGCTGGGTGACCTCGTCCATGGCGGGGGGGGCTCCTCTCGGTCAGGCGTGATCGATGTAGAAACATCTGCTTATATTCTGCGCGCTCGACGCCGGACGGGAAAGCCGCCGGGTCATCCGTGCGGCCGCCCGGCTCGGCTCGCGGGGCTTCGCCGATGCCCCGCTGGCGCGCTGGAACAGCCCGATCATGGGCATGCTGGTGGGCGGCGAAGCCATCCGGGGCCGCGCCGACATGAAGCACCACGGCGGTCACGCCGCCTGACGCCCATTCGCCATGGGCGAAGCGAGAGGGCAGGCCACGGCCTCCCCTCCGTCTCGGGGGCATGCCCCTCCAGGCGATATCACCGGCGACCCGCCGGGCGTTCGCCGTCCCGTCTGGACTATGCTGGGAGCACGACTGCGAAGACCGCCATCTCCCGGCATGGCGCTGCGCGGTGGCGAGGGGAACGCTGATGATGCCCAGATCCCTCGGCGGCGCCGTCCGGCTCGTGGCGCTGTCCCTTTGCCTGGCAACCCCGCCGGTCGTCGGCCAGGAGGTCGAGGCCGAGGTCCTGCTCGAGGCCACGCCGGCGGAGGCATCCGTGCGGCGGCCTGTCTTCGCCCCCGATCCCTTCGTCGAGCCGCGCGAGGCGATGGTGCAGGATCACATCGCCGGCCGGCGGCTGGACGATCCCGCGGTGCTCGCCGCCATGCGCCGGGTGCCGCGCCATCGCTTCGCGCCGGAGGTGCCGCCGCGACGGGCCTATCGCGACGAGCCCCAGCCCATCGGCCACGGCCAGACCATCTCCCAGCCCTATATCGTGGCGTTCATGACCGCGCGGTTGGGGCTGGAGCCCGACGATCGCGTGCTGGAGGTGGGCACCGGCTCCGGTTACCAGGCGGCCATCCTCGCCGAGATCGTCCGCGAGGTCGTGACCCTCGAGATCATCCCCGCGCTGGCCACCGAGGCCGCCGAGCGCCTGGCGGCGCTGGGCTACACCAACATCACCGTGCTTCAGGGCGATGGCTACTACGGCGATCCGGCCCGGGCGCCCTTCGATGCCATCATCGTCACCGCCGCCGCGCGGCATGTGCCGCCGCCGCTGGTCGCCCAGTTGCGCCCCGGCGGTCGCCTGGTGATCCCCGTGGGCCAGATGCTCTGGGTCCAGAACCTGCTGCTGCTGGAGAAGGACGCCGACGGCGAGGTCAGTACCCGCAACCTGGCCTCGGTGCGTTTCGTGCCGCTCACCGGCGGTCATTGAGTGGCGATGACGGGGGCGCCGACTCGACTCGACCTGGTGGCCCTGGCGGGGGTGTCGGCCGCCCTGCTGGCGCTGGAGGTGCTGCTGCTGCGGCTCTTCGCCTTCAGTCATTGGCATCACTTCGCCGGCCTGGCGGTCTCGCTGGCCCTGCTGGGCCTGGGGGCGGCCGGCACCACCCTGGCGCTGGCCGGGCGCCATCGCGCCAGCCGCGGGGACGGCTGGTTCCTCGCCGGCCTGCTGGTCACCGGCTTCGGCTACCTGTTGCTGCTCGGCCTGCAGTCCCGGATCGCCCTGCGGCCCCTGGTGGCCGGCTGGCACCCCGCCGAGCTGGCCCGGCTGCTGCTGGTCGACTTCATCGCCTTCCTGCCCTTCTTCGGGGCCGGCCTGGCCATCGGCCAGGTCTTCCTGCGCTGGCCCCGGCACACTCGGCGGCTCTACGCGGCCGACCTGCTCGGCGGCGGCCTGGGCAGCCTGGGGGCCGCGGGCCTGCTGGCGGTGGCGCCGGTGGAGGTGGGGCTGGCGGTGGTCGCCGCCCTGTTGTTCGCCCTGACCGGCCTCTGGGCCGTCCGGCGTCGCCGGCGGGCCGGGGCGCTGGCCGGCCTGCTGGGGCTGGGGGTGTCGCTGGCCGCCGCGCTCCAGCCGCCCGCGCCGGCGATGTCCGACTTCAAGGCCCTGTCGCGGCTGCGCGAGCTGCCCGGCGTCGAGACCCTGGCGGTCGAGCCGGGGCTGGCCGGCCGGCTGACGGTGCTGCGCGCCGAGAGCCTGCGCTTCGCCCCGGGACTCAGCCTGCGCTGGCCTCGGGGCGTGCCGGCACAGGACGTCGCGGTGATCGGCAGCGACCGGGTGGTGCCGCTGCCGCGCGCCTGGCCGGCGCCCGCCGAGCACCTGGCGGCCTCGCTGGCGGGCCTGCCGCTGCGCCTGCGTCCCGAGGGCCCGGTGCTGGTACTGGGCAGCAGCGCCTGGCAGACCCCGCTGGCCGCGCAGGGACGGTCGGTGACCTGGGGGGAGTCGGATGGCCGGCTGCTCGACCTCGCCCGAGCCCGCGGCGCCCCCGCGGCCGGCGTGACGCTGGTGGAGGAGGGTACCTGGCGCTTCCTGGCTACCGCCGAACCACGCGCCTACGCCGTGATCGCCCTCGACCGCGCCTGGGCGGGCGGCGACGCCGCCAGCGAGGACTATGCGCTGACGGTCGAGGGCCTGTCGCTGGCCCTCGCGGCCCTGTCGGACGACGGCCTGCTGGCCCTCCCGCTGCCCCTGGACTACCCGCCGCGGCACTATCCGCGCCTGATGGCCAGCCTGGCGGAGGCGCTGGCCCGGCAGGGAGCCGCCGCCCCGGGCGAGCGGGTGGCCGTGCTGCGCGGCCTGCAGGCGCTGCTGGTGCTTGCCTCGCCGCGCCCGCTGGGGGAGGCCGACCTGGCGGCGGTGAGCGCCTTCGCCGAGCGCTGGCGCTTCGATATCGCCTGGCTGCCCGGGCAGGCTCGGGAGGCGGCCAACCGCTTCCACCGCCTGGACACGCCGCTCTTCCATGACATCGCCCGGGCCGTCTTCGCCGGCCGCCCGCCGCCGGCCGAGGCCCGGCGCTTTCACACCGCGCCGGCCGACCTCGACCGGCCCTATCCCTGGCGGTCGCTGGCCTGGTCCCAGGCGCCGGGCCTGGTCCAGGAACTGGGCGGGCGGGGCTGGAGCTACCTCGACTGGACCCTGATCCTGTCGCTGGTCGCCACCCTGGTGGCGAGCCTGCTGGCCTTCCTGCTGATCCTGGTCCCGCTGGGCCGGCTGCCGCCGATCCGTCCGCCCTTCACCCGGCTGTCGATCGCCGGCTACTTCGCCGCGCTGGGCCTGGGCTACATCCTGGTGGAACTGGTGATCTTCCAGCGCCTGATCCTCTACCTGGGCGAGCCGGTGCTCGCCGCCGCGCTGGTCTTCGCCACCTTCCTGGTCGGCTCGGGCCTGGGCAGTGCCATGGCCCCCGAACGGGCGACCCGGGCCAACCGGCGGGCGGTCTATCTCGCCGTCGCCGGGGGCCTGGCCCTGGCCCTGGTGCCGTTAACCGCCGTCATCGCGCTGAGCGCCCCCGCGCTGCCGCTGCGGCTGCTGGCCCTGATCGCACTGCTGCTGCCGCTGGCCTGGGCCATGGGGCGCCCCTTTCCCTGGGCGCTGCGCCAGCTCGCCGACCAGCGTCGCTGGATCCCCTGGGCCTGGGGCATCAACGGCTTCGCCTCGGTACTCGGGGCCTCGCTGGCCACGCTGGTCTCGGTGCAGTTCGGCCAGTCGACGACCCTGGCCGCCGGCGCCCTGTGCTATGCGGCGGCCTTCGCCATCGCCGGGCGCTGGTTGGCACCGCGCTGAGGGGCGCCGCCTCGCCGACGCCACACGACGTGCTCCGGGCGGTCGACTGCTAACTTGGAGAGGTAACGGTGAGCGATGGGGCCATAGGGGACAGGGATCATGGGCGAGCACTCTGCCGAGGGAATTCGCAACATTGCCTTGACCGGCCCGGCGGGTGGGGGCAAGACGACCCTCGCCGAGGCCCTGCTGGCGGCGGCCGGGGCCATCGATGCCGCCGGCAGCGTGGCCAAGGGCTCGACGGTCAGCGACGCCGGGCCCCAGGAAAAGGCGCTGCAGCATTCCATCGCCGCCTCGGTGATGGGGCTGGCCTGGGGGGACGCCTGGATCAACCTCATCGACACTCCCGGCTTCGTGGACTTCCAGGGTGCCACCCTGTCCATCCTGCCCGCCGTGGAAACGCTGGCGGTGGTGATCGATGCCGAGAGCGGCGTGGATGCCACGGCGCGGCGGATGATGCAGTGGGCCGGAGAGCGCGGCCTGTGTCGGCTGATCATCATCAACCGCATCGATGTCGCCGCGGCCCGGCTCGAGGCGCTGCTCGACGACCTCCGCGACATTTTCGGCAACGAGTGCCTGCCCCTCGACCTGCCGGCGGATGGGGCCCGGCGGGTCGTGGACTGCTTCTTTGCCCCCCAGGGGACGGCGGACTTCTCGTCGGTCGAGGCCGCCCACGAGCAGCTGGTCGACCAGGTGGTGGAGGTCGACGAGGCACTGATGGCGCTCTACCTGGAGCAGGGCGAGGCACTCAGCCCCGAGCAGCTCCATGCCCCCTTCGAGGCGGCACTGCGCGACGCCCACCTGGTGCCGGTGTGTTTCACCTCGGCGGCCACCGGAGCCGGGATCCCCGAGCTGCTGGAGATCTTCGCCCGGCTGATGCCCAACCCCCTGGAGGGCAATCCGCCGCCCTTCCTGCGCCAGGACGAGGCGGGCACCCACCCCTACCAGGCCCGTCCTGACCCCGCCGCCCACGTGCTGGCCCACGTGGTCAAGGTCGAGCACGATCCCTTCCTCGGCAAGCTGGCGGTGTTCCGCATGCACCAGGGCAGCGTCTCCCGGGATACCCGGCTGCTGGCCGGGGAGGCCCGCAAGCCCTTCCGGGTCGGCCCGCTGTTTCGCCTCCAGGGCCGGGAACACCGCGAGGTGGAGCGCCTCGGGCCCGGCGAGATCGGCGCCCTGGCCAAGGTCGAGGAGGCGAGTCTCGACACCGTGCTGCACGACTCCCACGACGAGGACCACATCCGCCTGCGCCCGGTGGCCGTGCCGGCCCCGGTGTTCGGCCTGGCGATCCGCGCGCGACGCCACGGCGACGAGCAGAAGCTCACCGAGGCCCTGAGCCGCCTGGTCGAGGAGGATCCCGGCCTGCGGGTGGAGCAGGACGCCGCCACGCGGGAGACCGTGCTGCGTGGCCAGGGTGAGCTGCACCTGCGCATGGCCCTGGAACGCCTGGGCGAGCGCTACCGGGTCGAGGTGGATACCCGCCCGCCCTCCATCGCCTACCGCGAGACCATCCGTAGCCCGGCCGAAGGACATTGCCGGCACAAGAAGCAGAGCGGCGGTGCCGGCCAGTTCGGCGAGGTGTTCCTGAGCGTCGAGCCGCTGCCCCGAGGGGCCGGGTTTGAGTTCGCGGACTCCATCCGTGGCGGGGCCATCCCCTCGTCGCTGTTGCCGGCGGTGGAGAAGGGCGTGCGCCAGGCCATGGAGGAGGGCGCCCTCGCCGGCTATCCGCTGCAGGACCTCCGGGTCGTGGTGCTGGACGGCAAGACCCATCCGGTGGACTCCAAGGAGATCGCCTTCGTCGTCGCCGGCCGCAAGGCCTTCCTGGACGCGGTGCACAAGGCCGGCCCGCAGGTGCTGGAGCCGCTGGTCGAGCTGGAGGTCGAGGGCCCGGGGACGGCGATGGGCGATCTGACCGCGGATCTCGCCGCGAGCCGTGGCCGGATCCAGGACACCCGGACCCTGGGCGACCAGGTCAGCATCCAGGCGCTGGTCCCGCTGGCGGAAGTCGCCGACTATCCCAAGCGTCTCAATGCCCTGACCGGCGGCAGCGGCCGTTACACGCTGCGCTTCAGCCACTACGAGCCGGCCCCGGAGGCGGTACAGCAGGCCCTGGTCCAGGCCCATCGGGAGGCACGCCAGGAGGCCTGAGGAGCGAGTGGGCCGCGCCCGCGGAGATGACGCGACGCCTCCGCCATCGGCCTGCGGCGACTATCCTTAGGGAAGCGGCAGGCCCCTTCCACGACACACTTCAGAGGGTGGTTCCCATGTCCATGGAGCGAGTGACGCGCTTTCTCGATGACAACGGCGTCAAGTATGTGATCCTGCAGCATTCCCCCGCCTATACCGCCCAGGAGATCGCCGAGGCGGTCCATGTGCCCGGCCGGCACTTCGCCAAGAGCGTGCTGGTCACCATCGATGGCCGCTTCGCCCTGGCGGTCCTGCCGGCCACCGACCGGGTCGACCTGCGGCGGCTGGCCCAGTCCGTCGGCGCCCAGGCCGTCGAGCTGGCGGAGGAGGCCGACTTCCGGCGCTGCTTCCCCGACGGCGAGCCCGGCGCTATGCCGCCGTTCGGCAACCTGTTCGAGCTGGAGGTGTTCGTCTCGCCGCACCTGGCCGAGGCCGACATGATCGCCTTCAACGCCGGCAGCCACCGGGAGGTCATGCAGTTGCCCTTCACGGCCTTCGAGCGGCTCGTGAAGCCGGCCGAGGTGGCGATGTGAGGGAACGCCGCTCCCGCCCCGGCGCGGGAGCGGGGCGCGGCGTCAGTCCCGCAGGTGTCGCCGCGCCTCCTCGGCACTCTCGTAGATATGCGGGGAGACGGCGCGCTCCTCCAGGGCGTGGCCGAGCTTCTTGCGCATGAAACCGCTGGTGGTGTAGCGGGTCACCCGCGAGTAGAAGCGCTCCTCCAGCCCGCGGACCATCTCGGTATAGGGCCCCAGCATGGTGTCGTCGATGCGGCAGCGGTCGTAGTTGACGATGGCGTGCACGCGATGCCCGAGGGGCGCGAGGCGGCGCTCCACCTCGCGCCGGATGGCCTCGATGTCCGCCGGGGTGGCGATGCGCAGGTTCTCGAAGTTGATGAAGAAGAGCCCCTCGTCGGGATCAAGGCTGAAGCGTTGCGACAGCGGCACGCTCAGCAGGTCGTCGGCCAGCCCCATGGGCTCGTCGTGGAAGATGCGCGCATCCATCAGGCGGGGCGGCGCGTCCATGCGGGGCGTGAAGCCCATGTGGGCGAGGATGTCGCGCTCCAGCTCCACCCCCGGGGCGATCTCGCTGAGGGCGAGGCCGTCGGCGGTGAGCTCGAACACGCAGCGCTCGGTGATATAGCGCACCGGCTTGCCGTCCGCGGCGGCCAGGGCCCCGCTGAAGGTGCGATGCTCCACCGCGTCGACGAACTTGGGCTGGCCGCCCTCGGGCAGCCGGAGGGCTCCGTCGATGACCTCCAGCGCCTCCTTGGTGGCCACGAAGGTGCCCATGAACACCACCTTGCGGGCGTTCTGGCTGATGTTGATGAAGCCACCGGCCCCGGCCAGCCGCGGCCCGAACTTCGAGACATTGACGTTGCCGGCCCCGTCGGCCTGGGCCATGCCGAGGAAGGCGATGTCGAGCCCGCCGCCGTCGTAGAAGTCGAACTGGGCGGGCTGGTCGATGATCGCCTGGGTATTGGTGGCCGCCCCGAAGTCCAGCCCGCCGGCCGGCAGGCCGCCGATCACGCCGGGTTCGGCGGTGAGGGTCAGGTAGTCGAGCAGCTGCTCTTCGCTGGCCACCGCGCCGACACCCTCGGGCATGCCGATGCCCAGGTTGACCACGCTGTTGGGCTGCAGCTCGAAGGCCGCCCGGCGGGCGATGATCTTGCGCACCGACAGCGGCAGGGGGGCCGGCGTCCGCATCGGCACCCGGATCTCCCCGGAATAGGCGGGGTTGTAGGGGGTCTGGAAGGTCTGCCAGTGCTGGGCCGGATCCTCGCAGACCACCACGCAGTCGACCAGCACGCCGGGAATCTTCACCTCCTTGGGGGCCAGGGTGCCGCGCTCGGCGAGCCGCTCCACCTGGACGATGACCACGCCGCCGGCGTTGTGGACCGCCGTAGCGATGGCCAGGGCCTCGAGGGTCAGGGCCTCGCGCTCCATGGTGACATTGCCCAGGGTATCGGCGGTGGTGCCGCGCAGCAGCGCTACCTGCAGGGGCTCGGCCCTGTAGAACAGCAGTTCCTCGCCGCCCAGGGTCACCAGTTCCACCCGCGCCTCGGTGGTCGCCTCGTTGAGCCGACCGCCGTCCTGCCGCGGGTCGACGAAGGTACCGAGACCGACCCGGCTGAGGGTGCCGGGCTTGCCGGCGGCGGTGTCGCGGAACAGGTGCGAGATCACGCCCTGGGGCAGGTTCCAGGCCTGGATGCGCCCCTCGATGGCGAGGGCCTGCAGGCGTGGCACCAGTCCCCAGTGGCCGCCGATCACCCGGGCCACCAGCCCCTCGTGGCCCAGGTGGTTGAGCCCCCGCTCGCCGCCGTCGCCCTGGCCGGCGGCATACATCAGGGTGAGGTCCCGGGGCTGCCCGGTCTCCAGGAAGCGCTGCTCCAGGGCCACGGCGAGCTGTTCGGCGAAGCCGATGCCGACGAAGCCACCGGTGGCCACGGCATCGCCGTCGCGGATCAGGTTGACCGCCTCGCGGGCGGAGACGATCTTGCCGAACTCGGTGAAGGGACGGCTGCTGAGCAGCGGGTGGGTCTGGCGTGGCATCGGCGCGTCCTCGGGGGCGGGGTCGCTTGTCACGTTAGCACGGCCCCGGGCATCCCCCCCAGGCGGTGAGGAAGCAGAGGCTTGTCAGGCGGCGAGGCCTGATGAATGCTGTAATTAAATACAGCATCTGTGGGGGATGCCATGTCGCCGCCGCTGTCGCCTCTTTCGGGGCTGGCGCGCCGGGCCGCCCCCCTGCCGGGGGGCGAGGCCCGGCCATTGCTGGGCTGCCGGGTGCGGGTCGGCCTTCCCAGCCCCGCGGACGATCACCTGGACGTGGAGATCGACCTGCACGCCCATGTGGTACGCCGCCCGGCGGCCACCTGCTTCGTGCGTGCCGAGGGCGACTCGATGCTCGGCGAGGCATCCACGACGGCGACCTGCTGGGCGTGGCCACGGGCGCGCCGATGCACCTGCTGCCGCCGGCGGTGCGTCGCCAGGCGACGCTGCTCTCCAGCCACTATGCCCTCTATGGCGACATGAGCCGGCGGGTCAACCCGGTGCTCGGCGAGTTCTCCCCGGACGTGGAGGTGTACCCCATCGACGAGAGCTTCGTCGGCGAGCGGCGCCCCCCGCGCTACACCACCCGCTGGAACGAACTGATGCGGGTCAAGGTGCGCTGAGCCGCGCACGGCGAGCGGCCGCGGCGTCGAGCAGGCCATGCCAGTGTCCCGGGACCGACTGGCCAGGCCTGGCGGGAGGGGGTGGGCCTTGGTCTATAGATCAAGGTGTGGTCTTTCCATCATCATCGACGCACGGTTTCCATCGCCATGACCAGGAGTACCGCCGCTGAATGCCCTGCCAGCCGGCCCCGGATCGAGCGCGTCGGCCAGAAGGCCTATCGCACCCGGAGCCGATGACCGGGAGCGCCTACCGGGGTTACCAGGCGCGAATGCCCTGTTCCTGCCTCCGAGCCGGTCGAGCGCGACAGGCGCGGGCGAACCGGGGCATGGGCGGCATGCGGGACGCGCCATGAGGGCGAAGGAAAAAACCGCCACCCGGAGTGAGCCGGATGGCGGTTTGCTGAGATGGTCTGGTGCCGGTGAGAGGAATCGAACCCCCGACCTACGCATTACGAGTGCGTTGCTCTACCGACTGAGCTACACCGGCGTGCCGTGCATCATACGATCACCACGCCGGCCTGCCAAGCGCGCCCGGGGCCAGGCCCCGGGCGCGGTGCTCAGAAGGCGTGGTCGCGGCCCGCGGCCTTGGCCCGCTCCCGGGAGCTGGGGTTCACCGAGGCGCGGAAGGGCATCTCGCAGACCACGGCATCGACCGGTTTCCCGGGAATGTCGAGGAACTCGTCGGGCAACCAGGCCACCAGGGCGGTACCGAGCGCCGCCGCGGCCACCGGCACATAGGCCATGGCGATGTTGGTGCCGAGCTCCGGACAGTACCAGGGCGAGGTGATCCAGCCGCAGGCGTCGCCATCGGCGTCGTGGCCGACCAGCCAGAAATCCGGGGCATAGTCCTCGATCGGTCGGCCGCCGAGCTTGAGGCCGACCAGCTGGTGGGTGAACGGCGGCGTGCCCTGGCTGACCAGCTCGCGGGTCCGCTCCAGGGCGTCGCGGCCGATGTAGTCGGCTTCCTTGGCCTTGGGCACCATGTGCCCCAGGTTGCACTGGAAGGGATTGGTCTCGTGATCCAGGTCCTGGCCGTAGGAGAGGATGCCGGCGGCGATGCGGCGGTGGTGGGCCGGGGCGATCACCTTGAGATCGTACTTCTCCCCCTTGTCGAGGATGGCGTTCCAGATGGTCTCGGCATGCAGCGTGGAGTCGTAGGCGTAGACCTCGTAGCCCTTCTCGCCGGAGAAGCCGGTCTGGGAGATGAGCACCTCGGCCCCCTCGATGGTGGCCGCCATCAGGCCGTAGTAGGGCACCTCGCGCACCCCCTCGCCGACCAGGTCGGCGATCAGGTCCTCGGACTTGGGGCCCTGGACCTGCAACGGCGAGACATCGATCTCGTCGATGGTGACGTCGTAGCGCAGGCCGTGGTTGATGCCCTTGAACCAGTACGCCAGGTCCGAGTCGCTGATGGTGAACCAGAACTCGTCATCCGCGACGCGCAGCATCACCGGGTCGTTGAGTACATGGCCCTGCTCGTCGCAGAGCACCACATAGCGGCCCATCATCGTCGGCACCCGGGTCACGTCGCGGGTGCAGACGTAGTTGCAGAAGGCCTCGGCGTCGGGTCCCTTGACGCGGATCGGCCGCTCGACGGCGACATTCCACAGGGTCACGTCATTGACCAGGGCGCGATATTCCTCCATGGCTCCGCCGTCCTCGGGCCGCACATAGGCCCGCGGATGGTACATGCGGTTGTAGACGGTGGCCTTCCAGCACCCGGCCTCGACCGAGAGGTGCCAGTAGGGGGACTTGCGCACGCGATTGGAGATCAGCATCTGGATGCCGGGGTCGCCGCTCTGGCGCAGGTTGACCGGTACCAGGCGGTCGCCCTGATCGATGGACTGCTGGAAGTTCACGTTGGCTTGCTTGGACATGGCTCGGCACTCCTCGCCCGTTCATATGCCTGAGGGCGGAATCGTGGGAGGCGAGAGGGCGGTCATGTCGAGACCGTCGCCGAGTCACCCACGACTCTGACCCGCACGGGCGGACGCCCGGAGACGCCCGCGAGGCGACGACCGCGCCCTGGAGGTCGTCGCTACTCTCAAGGTAGGTAGGCCCTTGGCGGGCAACGTTCCCGCGGCGACGCCGGGATTCCCCGGCACGACACGCAGGGCGTCAGTCGCGCAGTCGGGTCAGGCCCTCCTGGGCGCTGGAGGCGACGAGCCGGCCGTGTCGGTCGTAGATGCTGCCCCGGCTGAAGGCGCGGGCACCGCCGGCCCAGGGACTGTCCATGTCGTAGAGCAGCCAGTCGTTGACCTTGACGTCGTGGTGGAACCACAGGGCGTGATCGAGGCTGGCGATCTGCAGCGAGGGGTCACCGAAGCGGATGCCGTGGGGCACCAGGGCGGTGGTCAGCAGGTTGAAGTCGGAACTGTAGGCGAGCAGGTAGCGGTGCAGTGCCGGGTCGTCGGGCAACTCGCCGGCCAGCCGGAACCACAGCCGCTTGCGCGCCGGCTGACCGGCCTCGGCCGCCTCGTCCAGGGGCAGGAACTCGATGGGGTGGCCCGGGAAGCGGGTCACCCGGCCGGGATCCGGGGCCACGCGCTCGGGGGCGGTCACCTCGGGCATCTGGGGCTGATGGGCGAGGCTCGTCTCCTCGCCGTGGAAGGAGGCGCTGCAGAAGAAGATCGGCCGGCCCTTCTGGATGGCGGTGACCCGGCGGGTGGTGAAGCTGGCGCCGTCGCGCACGGCATCGACCTGGTAGACCACCGGTCGACTGGCGTCGCCGGGGCGCAGGAAGTAGCCGTGCAGGGAGTGTACCCGCCGCGAGGCATCCACGGTGTGGGTCGCGGCGGAGAGCGCCTGGCCCAGCACCTGGCCGCCGAACAGCTGGGGCAGGCCGAGGTCCTGGCTGCGACCGCGGAACAGGTTCTCTTCCAGGGGTTCGAGACCGAGCAGGTCCACCAGGGCGTTCAGGGCGTCGGGCATTCCGGGTATCCTCCAGGGGCCATGACGTCCGGGCGAGGCCGCGGCGTCATACACACGTTTCATGTCGGTCAGTCTACGGGAGTCCAAGGCGATGCGCAGCGACGAGTTCTACATGCACCGGGCCCTGGAGCAGGCACGCCTGGCCGAGGAGGCCGGGGAGGTGCCGGTGGGGGCGGTGGTGGTGGACGCCGACGGGGCCATCGTGGGTGCGGGGTACAATGCCCCGGTGTCCGGGCATGACCCCAGCGCCCATGCCGAGGTCCGCGCGCTGCGCGATGCCGGGGCCCGTGTCGGCAACTACCGCCTCGACGGCTGCACGCTGTTCGTGACCCTGGAACCCTGCCTGATGTGCACCGGGGCGATCATCCACGCCCGCCTGGCCCGGGTCGTCTACGGGGCCGCCGAGCCCCGCAGCGGCATGGTCGAGTCGAAGGCCAATCTCTTCGCCCAGCCCTGGTACAACCATCGGGTCGAGGTGGTCGGCGGGGTGCTGGCCAGCCGGGTGGCCCGCCAGCTCAAGGCCTTCTTCGCCGCGCGGCGTGACGGCCGGGCCGCCGGCGCGGGGGATGACTGACGGCGGCGGGCCCGGCGGGAGGCCCCGCTGGTTCAACTGCTCGGTGGCACCAGGTCGAAGATCCCGCTCTCGGCCTCCTCGGGGAGCCGGGCATTGAGCTGGTGGAACTGCTGCTGGCTGCGGTACACGTAGGCGAGGATCTCGTAGTAGCGGCGAACGTTGCGGACATAGATGACCGGTTCGCCCCCCCGCGCATAGCCGTGGCGGGTCTTGCTGAACCATTCGCGCTCCTGGAGCAACGGCAGGGCGTCGCGCACGTCCGCCCAGGCGTCGGGGTCGCCGCCGCGCCCCTCGGCGAGGCGTCGCGCGTCGTAGAGGTGGCCGAGACCGACGTTGTAGGCGGCCAGCGCCATGAACAGCCGGTCCTCGCCGGTGATCGACTCGGGCAGGCGGTCCTTCAGTTCGCGCAGGTAGCGCGCCCCGCCGTCGATGCTCTGGGCCGGGTCGAGGCGGTTGTCGACGTCCATCTCCGCGGCGGTGGCGTTGGTCAGCATCATCAGGCCGCGCACGCCGGTCGGTGAGGTGGCGCGGGGCCGCCAGTGGGATTCCTGGTAGCCCACCGCGGCGAGCAGCTTCCAGTCGAAGCCGGAGCCCCGTGCCGCCTCGCGGAACAGCTCGGCGTAGTCCGGCAGGCGGGCATGGACATGGCCGATGAAGGTGCGGGCGCCGACGTACTCCAGGTAGTTGTCGCGGCCGAAGTAGCGGGTCTCGAGGCGCTCGAGCAGGCCGCTGCCCTGGAGCTGGTCGAGGAAGCGGTTGGCCTCGCGGACCAGCCCAAGCCCCTGGCCGGCGGGAAAGGCCCAGGCCAGGGACAGCGGCTTGCCGAGCCGGAAGCCATCCTCCACTTCGGGAAAGAACAGGCGGTTGAGGCGGAACTGGTGCTCGAAGACCACGGCGGCATCCAGGCGGCCGTTGGCCACCTGGCCCAGCAGAGCCGCCACTTCCATGTTGGCGGACTCCTTCCAGCCCAGGCGGGGATGCTCGGCCTGCAGCTCACGCATCACCAGGTCGGTCCCGGTGCCGCTGAGGGTGCCGATCTCCAGTCCCGCCAGGTCGTCGATGCCCTGCGGCGGCGGCAGTCCGCGGCGATAGACCAGCAGCGGCTGCAGCGGCATGATCGGCCGGCTGAACAGCAGGCCCGGCTGGGTCGGGTCCAGCGGCAGGGCGGCGGCCCCCAGGTCCCCCTCCTCGCGTACCGCCTGCAGGACGCCGGCGATATTGTGGTCGGCATCGAGGGTCAGGCTGACGTCCAGGTGGTCGGCGAAGCGACGCATCAGCTCGTACTCGAAGCCGGTGGGGCCCTCGCGTCCCTCGTAGTAGGTGGTGGGGGTGTTGCGGGTCTGGATGCTCAGGAAGTCCCGCTCGCGCACGGCCTCCAGGTGCGGCCCCGGCGCGCGGTCCGGCGGTTCGGGGACCAGGCCGAGCAGCAGCACGGCGCACAGCGTCAGGTAGCCTCGCCGGTGGCGGCGGAGGTGGGAGAACAGGGATGCGGGCATGGGCGCGGTGGGCAGCGACGGGAGGCTCCACCTTACCCAGCCGCCGGTCGGCTGTCATCCACGGCGATTTCTCGCGACCGGTGCTTTCCAGTATCATGTGCGCTCGTTGCCGCCGGCCGCGGCCCCGTCATTCCGCTTGTTTCAGAGGCCCCAGGATATGCTCGAACTGCGTGGTGCGCCCGCCTTATCCGCTTTCCGTCATGCCAAGCTGCTGGCCGCCCTGCGTGCCGCCGTTCCCGAGGTCGAGGCAGTCACCGCCGACTATCTGCACTTCGTCGACCACGAGGGCGACCTGGCCGGCGAGGACCGGCGCCTGCTCGAGCGGTTGCTGGACTATGGCCCGGCCCGGGACGAGGACGCCGTTCCCGGCGAGGGCCGGCTGTTCCTGGTGGTGCCGCGTATCGGCACCCAGTCGCCCTGGTCCTCCAAGGCCACCGATATCGCGCACAACTGCGGCCTGACCCAGGTGCAGCGCCTGGAACGGGGCATCGCCTACCGGGTGAGCTTCGCCGGCACCCTGTCCGAGGCGGCCTTCGAGACCGTCACCGCGCTGCTCCATGATCGCATGACCGAGACGGTGCTGTTCGACGCCTCGGATGCCGCGCGGCTGTTCGTCCATCACCAGCCGGCGCCGCTCGGCCAGGTGGATATCCTCGCCGGCGGCCGCGCCGCCCTGGAGACCGCCAACGTCGCGCTGGGCCTGGCGCTCGCCGAGGACGAGATCGACTACCTGTGCGAGGCCTTCCAGGGGCTCGAGCGCAATCCCTCGGATGTCGAGCTGATGATGTTCGCCCAGGCCAACTCCGAGCATTGCCGCCACAAGATCTTCAACGCCGACTGGGTGGTGGACGGCGAGGCCCAGCCACGCTCGCTGTTCAAGATGATCAAGAACACCTACGAGGCCTCGCCGGACGACATCCTCTCCGCCTACAGCGACAACGCCGCGGTGATTCGCGGCAGCCAGGCCGGGCGCTTCTTCGCCGCGCCGCTGACCGGCGGCGTCGAGAAGGCCGTCTACGGCACCCACCAGGAGCCGGTGAACATCCTGATGAAGGTGGAGACCCACAACCACCCCACGGCCATCGCCCCGCACCCCGGGGCGGCCACCGGGGCCGGCGGCGAGATCCGCGACGAGGGCGCCACCGGCATCGGCGGCAAGCCCAAGGCGGGCCTGACCGGCTTCACCGTCTCCAACCTGCGCATCCCCGAGTTCGTCCAGCCCTGGGAGGCCTTCGACTACGGCAAGCCCGAGCGCATCGTCAGCGCCCTGGAGATCATGCTGGAGGGGCCCATCGGTGGCGCCGCCTTCAACAACGAGTTCGGTCGTCCCAACCTGGCCGGCTACTTCCGCAGCTACGAGCAGGAGGCCCTGGGCGGTGAGGGCATCGAGCGGCGCGGTTACCACAAGCCGATCATGCTGGCCGGCGGCTACGGCAACATCCGCGAGGAGCACGTCGAGAAGGGCGAGATTCCCGTCGGCGGCAAGCTGATCGTGATGGGCGGCCCGGCCATGCTGATCGGCCTCGGTGGCGGGGCGGCCTCCTCGATGGCCTCCGGCACGTCCAGCGCCGACCTCGACTTCGCCTCGGTGCAGCGCGACAACCCCGAGATCGAGCGCCGCGTCCAGGAGGTCATCGACCGCTGCTGGGCGCTGGGTGGCGACAACCCGATCCGCTTCATCCACGACGTGGGCGCCGGTGGCCTCTCCAACGCCCTGCCGGAGCTGGTCAAGGACGGCGAGCGCGGCGGGCGCTTCGAGCTGCGCGAGGTGCCCAACGCCGAGCCGGGCATGAGCCCGCTGGAGATCTGGTGCAACGAGGCCCAGGAGCGCTACGTGCTCGCCGTGGCCCCCGAGGACCTGGCGACCTTCGATGCCCTGTGCCGGCGCGAGCGCTGCCCCTACGCGGTGGTCGGCGAGGCCACCGAGGCCCACCACCTGGAGGTCCGCGACGGCCACTTCGCGACCAAGCCGGTGGACCTGCCGATGAGCGTGCTGTTCGGCAAGCCGCCCAAGATGCAGCGCGAGTTCACCCGCGAGCGCCGTGAGCTGCCCGGCGTGATGCTCGACAACCTGGACCTGCGCGAGGCCATGGACCGGGTGCTGCGCCTGCCCACGGTGGCCTCCAAGAACTTCCTGATCACCATCGGCGACCGCTCCATCACCGGCCAGGTGGCCCGCGACCAGATGGTCGGCCCCTGGCAGGTGCCGGTGGCCGACGTGGCGGTGACCACGGCGACCTTCGATACCCATGCCGGCGAGGCCATGGCCATGGGCGAGCGGCCGCCGGTGGCGCTGATCGATCCCGCGGCCAGCGCCCGGCTGGCGGTGGCCGAGACCATCACCAACCTGGCCGCCGCGCCGATCGCCAAGCTCGGCGACATCAAGCTCTCCGCCAACTGGATGAGCGCGGCCAGCCATCCCGGCGAGAACCAGGCGCTGTATGACGCCGTGCATGCCGTGGGCATGGAGCTGTGCCCGGCACTGGGCATCGCGGTACCGGTGGGCAAGGACTCCATGTCCATGCGCACCGCCTGGGAAGAGGACGGCGAGGAGAAGAGCGTCACCGCGCCGCTGTCGCTGGTGACCACCGGCTTCGCCCCGGTCACCGATGCCATGCGCACCCTGACCCCGCAGATCAACCTGGAGCAGGACGAGTCCGACCTGATCCTGGTCGACCTGGGCGGCGGCCGCAATCGCCTCGGTGGCTCGGCGCTGGCCCAGGTGTATGGCCAGGTGGGCGACGCCTGCCCGGACCTGGATGATCCGGAGGACCTCAAGGCCTTCTTCTCGGTGATCCAGGGCCTCAACGCCGACGGCAAGCTGCTGGCCTACCACGACCGCAGCGACGGCGGCCTGCTGGTCACCCTGCTGGAGATGGCCTTCGCCGCCCATGCCGGCCTCGAGATCAAGCTCGACTGGCTGATCGACGAGCCCACCGAGGCCTTCAACGCGTTGTTCGCCGAGGAGCTGGGGGCGGTCATCCAGGTCTCGCGGGAGTACACCGAGGAGGTGCTGGCGCAGTTCGCCGCGGCGGGCCTCGAGACCTGCGGCGTGATCGCCCGGCCGCGCTACGACGACCAGGTGCGGGTGACCCTGTTCGAGGAGCCGCTGCTCGAGACCACCCGGCTGCTGGCCCAGCGCACCTGGACGGAGACCAGCTACCGCATGCAGGCGCTGCGCGACAACGCCGACTGCGCCAAGAGCGAGTTCGACGGCCTGCTCGACAGCCGCGATCCCGGCCTCTCGGCGGTACCGACCTTCGACGTCGACGAGGATATCGCCGCGCCCTTCGTCAACACCGCCCGGCCCGCGGTGGCCGTGCTGCGCGAGCAGGGCGTCAACGGCCACCTGGAGATGGCCTGGGCCTTCGACCATGCCGGCTTCGAGGCGGTGGATGTGCACATGAGCGACATCCTCGAGGGGCGCGTGTCCCTGGAGGACTACAAGGGCCTGGTGGCCTGCGGCGGCTTCTCCTACGGCGACGTCCTGGGCGCCGGCGGCGGCTGGGCTAAGTCGGTGCTGTTCAATGCGCGGGCCCGGGAGCAGTTCGCCGGCTTCTTCACCCGCGACGACAGCTTCTCCCTGGGGGTCTGCAACGGCTGCCAGATGCTCGCCCAGCTCAAGGAATTGATCCCCGGCGCCGAGGCCTGGCCGCGCTTCGTGCGCAACGAGTCGGAGCAGTTCGAGGCCCGGGTGGCCATGGTGCGGGTGGAAGAGAGCCCGTCGATCCTGCTTTCCGGCATGGAGGGCTCGCGGCTGCCGATCGCCGTGGCCCACGGCGAGGGGCGCGCCGAGTTCCGCGACAGCGCCCATCTGCGCGGCATGCAGGGCTCGAGCCAGGTGGCGATGCGCTACGTCGACAACTATGGCCAGGTCACCACCCGCTATCCGGCCAACCCCAATGGCTCGCCGTCGGGGATCACCGGCCTGACCACCCCGGACGGCCGGGTCACCATCATGATGCCGCACCCGGAGCGCGTGGTACGGGCGGTGACCAACTCCTGGCGGCCGGCCGAGTGGACCCGCGACGGTGCCTGGATGCGCCTGTTCCGCAACGCCCGGCGCTGGCTGGGCTGAGCCTGCGCGCCAGCCGACACGCCGACGCCCGGGCCATGGCCCGGGCGTCGGCGTGTTCGGCAGGGGATAACAGGGTCAGGAGGCGCCGTCGCCGCTGGGCGCTTCTCGCTTGAGTTGCGCCTCCAGGTCATCGAGAAGGTGACGGAACTGTGCCTGGAAGTAGTCGTGACGGCCGAAGTCGTGGCCGCAGTCGTCGCAGTAGACGTGGTACTGGTCCTCGCGGCCGGGCGGAAATCGCTTCGTCCGGCCACCGCACTTGGGGCATTCGGGGCGGGTCTTCGCTTTCATATGCGCCTCTCCTGTTTCAGCGATGGACGACCGAGTCATCCCTGTGTCCTCTTTAGGTATCATGGCTGAGGATGCCAAGGTCAAGGACGCACCCTGAACGCTGGCGTCACGGTAATGTAGTGGAAAATATTTCCATATAGTCTTGCCTCCTGGCCTCGCCCCCTCTATAAGAGCGCTTCGGGGCCCCGGCATGGGGGCGGGGCCCCTCCTGACGGAGGCGACAAGGATGCACGAGGGACTGAGCCTGCTCTACGTGGGGGCGGTGCTGGTGCTCAACGGCCTGTGGCTGCTGGGACGCATCGAGGATCGCGAGATCCAGGTGATCAACTTCTTCGTCGGCGGGGTGAGCCTGGCCGTGGCCGCCCATGCCGCCTTCGGCCCCGGGGCCGATGCGGCCAGCGTGCGGACCGCGGCGATGACCCTGCTGTTCGCCTTCACCTACCTGTGGGTGGCGATCAACCGGCGCAACGGCAGCTCCGGCCATGGCCTGGGCTACTTCTGCCTGTTCGTCGCGCTCACCGCCCTGCCCACCGGCGTGCTGCAACTGGCCGTGGCGGAGGGACTCTGGGCGTGGTGGTCGGGCGCCAACTGGCTGGCCTGGTCGCTGCTGTGGTTCGGTTTCCACCTGATGCTCTGCCATCGGCCCCGGCTGCAGCCGCTGATGGCGCGGACCTCGCTCGTCCAGGGCCTGGTGACCGCCTGGCTGCCGGGCTACCTGCTGCTGCAGGGGCTGCTGGGCTAGGCGGGGTGCCACGCCACCGACCCCGAGATGCTGGCAAACAGTTGTTTGAAATCGTGGTGCGTCCGGGCCACACTCGGCGGGAGCAGCCCATGAGGGAGGAGGGAACATGGCATGGCGTTTTGCCGAGCGGGTGACGCTCACCGTCACGGCCCACGTGGCCGAGGTGTGCCTGGCACGCCCTGACCATCACAACGGCCTGGACTGGGCGATGATCGACGGCCTGCTCGAGGCGCAGCAGCAGCTGACCCGCCTGGATGGCCTGCGGGCCGTGGTGCTGCGCGGCGAGGGCGAGAGCTTCTGCGCCGGGCTCGACATGGCGGCGATCCTGGCCGCCCCCGAGCGGCTGCCGTCGCTGCTCGCGGCCGGGGCCGACGGGCGCAATCCGGTCCAGCGCCTGGCCCTGGGCTGGCGGGACGCCGGTGTCCCGGTGATCGCCGCCCTGCACGGCCATGTCTACGGGGGTGGCCTGCAGATCGCCCTCGGCGCCGACCTGCGGGTGGCGCACCCCGAGACCCGCCTGGCGCTGCTGGAGATCGACTGGGGGATCATGCCGGACATGGGACTCAGCGTCAGTGCTGCCGGGCTGCGCCCGGACGTGCTGCGTGAGCTGGCCTGGACGGGACGCAAGGTGGCGGGGGCGGAGGCACTCTCGCTCGGGCTGGTCACCCGGCTGGCGCCGGATCCCGCCGGGCAGGCCATGGCCCTGGCCACCACCATCGCCGCCCGCTCGCCTCGCGCGGTGGCCGCCATAGGTGAGCTGCTGGAGCGGGCACCGAGCCTGTCGCCACCCGAGCGCCTGGCCCTGGAGGCCAGGCTGCAGGGCAGCCTGCTCGGCGGGGAGGAGCAGCGTGAGGCGGTCGACGCCCGGCTGGCCGGGCGGCCCCCGCGCTTCCCCTGACGCCGTCCACGACAGCCGGTAAGATGGCGCTCCCATGCCTCGAGGTGCCGCCATGACCGAGACCACCGCGCCCACCCTGCGTCCCTATCAGCGCCAGGCGGTGACCCGTGTGGTCGAGCACTTCCGCGCCACCGACGACCCCGCGGTGGTGGTGCTGCCCACCGGCAGCGGCAAGTCGCTGGTGATCGCCGAGCTGGCGCGCCTGGCCCGGGGCCGGGTGCTGGTGCTGGCCCATGTGCGCGAGCTGGTCGAGCAGAACCATGCCAAGTACCTGGCCTACGGGCTCGAGGCCGACATCTTCAGCGCCGGCCTGGGACGCAAGGAGGCCGGGCGGCAGGTGGTGTTCGGCTCGGTGCAGTCGGTGGTGCGAAATCTCGAGCGCTTCGACGCGTCGCCCGAATGGCATCGCGGCTTCACCCTGCTGGTGATCGACGAGTGCCACCGGGTCTCGCTGGAGGAGGACTCGAGCTATCAACGGGTCATCGCCCACCTGCGGGCCCACAACCCCCGCCTGAAGATCCTCGGGCTGACCGCGACCCCCTACCGGCTGGGGCAGGGCTTCCTCTACCACCGGCATTACCATGGCATGGTGCGCGGCGGCGAGGACTGCTTCTTCCGCGACTGCGTCTTCGAGCAGCCACTGCGCCTGATGGTCAAGCAGGGCTACCTGGCCGAGCCCCGGCACGTCGATGCGGCGGTGGAGCGCTACGACTTCTCGGGGCTGGCGCCAGGCAGCGGCGGGCTCTTCCAGGAGGCGGCGCTGAACCGGGTGGTGGCCGGCCATCGCGCGACCCCGTCGATCATCGAGGAAGTGGTCGCGCGCGGCGCCGAGCGAGCCGGGGTGATGCTCTTCGCCGCCAGCGTGGCCCACGCCGAGGAGATCCTCGGCTACCTGCCGGACGGCGAGGCGGCGCTGATCACCGGGGCCACGCCCTCGGCCGAGCGGCAGGCGTTGATCGAGGCCTTCAAGGCCCGCGAGCTCAAGTACCTGGTGAATGTGGCGGTGCTCACCACCGGCTTCGATGCGCCCCATGTGGACCTGATCGCCATCCTGCGGCCCACCGAGTCGGTGGGCCTCTACCAGCAGATCGTCGGTCGTGGCCTGCGCCTCGCCCCCGGCAAGACCGATTGCCTGGTCCTCGACTATGCCGGCAACCCCTGGGACCTCTATGCCCCCGAGGTGGGCAGCCCGCGCCCGGCCGCCGACACCGAGCCGGTCCAGGTCGCGTGTCCCCAGTGCGGCCATGCCAACCTGTTCTGGGGGCGGCGCGACGGCGATCTGGTCATCGAGCACTTCGGGCGCCGCTGTCAGGGCCTGGTGGAGGAGGTCGACGGTCGTGGCGCGGCGCCGGGCGCCGGTAAACCGCGCCAGTGCGACTTCCGCTATCGCTTCAAGGTCTGCGAGGCGTGCGGCGCCGAGAACGACACCGCCGCCCGGCGCTGCAACGGCTGCGAGGCGCTGCTGGTGGATGCCGACGACAAGCTGCGCGAGGCACTCCGGCTGCGCGACGCCCGGGTGCTGCGCGTCTCGGGCATGGCGCTCGAGGCCACCGTCAACGGCCGTGGGCTGCCCCGGCTCAGGGTCGTCTACCATGACGAGGACGGCGCGACCCTCAGCGAGTGGTTCGCCCTGGAGACCCCGGCCCAGCGCGGTGCCTTCGCCGCGGTCTTCCTGCGCGACCACCTCCGGGCGCCGGGCGACCGCTGGTCACCCGCCAGCCCCGAGGAGGTCGTCCGCGAAGAGCGCCGGCTGCGGGCGCCGGACTTCGTCATCGGCCGCAAGGTGGGGCGGCACTGGCAGGTGCGGCGCAAGCTCTTCGACTACACCGGCCGCCATCGGCTCGCCGCCGACGCGGGGTGACAGGATGCCGGGCGAAGGGGCGGGCAAGGCCTGCCGCCGGCCCCGTCCCTGCCCTGGATGGCCCGGGACGCGAGCGCCGTGGCTTACCCTGGGCCGCGGCCCTTGGTAGACTGTCCGGTCGATCATTCGCCGCCCCACCAGCCCGGAGGCCAGGCCCCGCGTGAGCGAGACGCCATCGTCCATCGAAGCGCCCGACGCCCCCCCGGGGGACGGCGCCGCCTCGGCCGAGCCGAGTGCGGCGGAGCAGAGTGCGGCGGTGCTCGGCCGGCTGTTCGACGAGCCGATCACCCAGCTGCCCGAGGATCTGTACATTCCGCCGGAGGCCCTGCGGGTCTTCCTCGAGGCCTTCGAGGGTCCGCTGGACCTGCTGCTCTACCTGATCCGGCGGCAGAACCTGGATATCCTGGCCATCGACGTGGCCGCCATCACCCGCCAGTACATCGAGTACGTGGAGCTGATGAAGGCCATGGAGATCGAGCTGGCCGGCGAGTACCTGCTGATGGCGGCGATGCTCGCCGAGATCAAGTCGCGGACCCTGCTGCCCAAGCCGCCCAAGGAGGGCGGCGACGACGAGGAGGAGGACCCGCGGGCCGAGCTGATCCGGCGTCTGCAGGAGTACGAGCGGCTCAAGAACGCCGCCGAGGCGCTGGCCGAGCTGCCGCGCCTGGGCCGCGACTGGTTTCCGGCGCGGGCGGCCCTGCCGCCCCTGGAGTCGCGGGTGGTGCATCCGGACGTGGAACTCGACGAGCTGCTGGGCGCGCTGGCCGGCATCCTGCGCCGCGCCGAGCTCAACCAGGCCCACCAGGTCAGCCGCGAGGTGCTGTCGACCCGGGAGCGCATGCTGGCGATCATGGAGCGCCTGCATCACGAGCACTACACCCCCTTCGAGGCGCTGTTCCGCCTCGAGGAAGGCCGCTCCGGGGTGGTCGTCACCTTCATGGCGATCCTCGAGCTGGCCAAGGAGGCGATGATCGAGATCGTGCAGAACGCGCCGCTCTCGCCGATCCATGTGCGGGCCCGGGTGGCCGCGGAGCAAGACGGTGACGAGGCGGCGGCGTTCGACGACACCGGCGAGGAGGGCGAGAGCGCCTTCGCGCCGCAGGACGACGATGGGAGCGAGCCGGCATGACCGCCATGGAATTCCCCGATGCCCTGGACGAGATCCTCGAGGCCGCCCTGCTGGCGGCGGGCGAGCCGCTCTCGCTGGAGCGCCTCGAGGCGCTCTTCGATGACCACGAGCGCCCGCCACGGCGGGCGCTGCGGGAGGCCCTGGGCCGGGTCGAGGGGCGCCACGAGCGCGGCGCCATGGAGCTGCTCGAGACCGCCTCGGGCTACCAGCTGCGCATCCGGCCGCGGCTCTCGCCCTGGGTGTCGCGGCTGTGGGACGAGCGCCCGCAGCGCTACTCCCGGGCGCTGCTGGAGACCCTGGCGCTGATCGCCTATCGGCAACCGGTGACCCGCGGCGACATCGAGGAGGTGCGTGGCGTCACGGTGAGCGGCTCGATCATGCGCACCCTGGTCGACCGCGGCTGGGTGCGGGTGGTCGGGCACCGGGACGTGCCGGGCCGCCCGGCGGTCTATGCCACCACCCGGGCCTTCCTCGACGACTTCGGCCTCAAGACCCTCGACGAGCTGCCGCCGATGCACGAGCTGAAGGCGTTCGAGGAGCCGGAGCAGTCCCTCGAGGACGCGCCGCCGCCGCCCCAGCACGAGCTGCTGGCCCAGGCGGATGACCCGCCGGAGCCCCCGGACGAGCCCCCGGTGGGGGATGACACGCCAGACGATACGGCGTCGCCCGAGAGCGGCGACGCCGCGGCCGCGGAGACCCAGGAGGCCGCCGCGGCCGACGAGACGACGGCCGGGACGGCCGACGATGACCACGCCGGGACGGCGTCAGCACGGACGGGCCTGAGCTTCGCCGACCTCGAGGCGCGCCTGTCCGAACGTGCCCGGGGCCGCGTCGACGATGACGCTGCCGCGGGGACGGAATCCACTACCAGCGAGACAGACGACTGATGAGCACCACCACCGAGAAACTGCAGAAGGTCCTGGCCCGGGCGGGCCTGGGTTCGCGCCGCGAGATGGAGGCCGCCATCGCCGACGGCCGGGTCAAGGTCAACGGCCAGGTGGCCACCCTGGGCGACCGCATCGAGAGCCGCGACCGGGTGGCCCTCGATGACCGGCCGGTGACCCTGCGGGCCGCCGACGAGGTGCCGCGCCGGGTGATCATGTACAACAAGCCCGAGGGCGAGCTGTGTACCCGCAAGGACCCCGAGGGGCGCCGCACCGTCTTCGATCGGCTGCCGCGCCTCAAGGGCGAGCGCTGGATCGCCATCGGCCGGCTGGACATCAATACCAGCGGGCTGCTGCTGTTCACCACCGACGGCGAGCTGGCCAATCGCCTGATGCATCCCTCCACCCAGCTCGAGCGCGAGTACGCCGTGCGGGTGATGGGCGAGGTCAAGCCCGATCAGGTCAAGGCCATGGTCGAGGGGGTGATGCTCGACGACGGCCCGGCCCGCTTCACCGATGTCCAGGAGTTCGGCGGCGAGGGCATCAACACCTGGTTCCACGTGGTGATCATGGAAGGCCGCAACCGCGAGGTGCGCCGGCTCTGGGAGTCCCAGGGCCTGACGGTCAGCCGCCTCAAGCGGGTGCGCTACGGCAACATCTTCCTCGACAAGCGCGCCAAGGCCAGCGAGTGGGTGGAACTCAGCCAGGACGAGATCGACGACCTGGCCGAGATGGCCGGGCTGCCGCCCCGCAAGGTGCCGGAGCTGACGCCCGACGAGAAGAACCGCTGGAGCCGCGACAAGCACAAGCGCCGGCCGGTGCAGGCGATGCGCAAGCCCAAGGCACGGGGGTAGGGGGATCCAGCACCTCGGCCGGGCGAGAAGGGCCGAAAGGCAAAAAAGTCCTTGCCAGGCCGGGGGCGTATCCGTATTATCTGCACCCGTTCGGAAGGGTCGTTAGCTCAGTTGGTAGAGCAGTTGGCTTTTAACCAATTGGTCGTAGGTTCGAATCCTACACGACCCACCATCCGGACCTGGATTCATGGCGACTGAGCCGCCATGCATCATGGGTCGTTAGCTCAGTTGGTAGAGCAGTTGGCTTTTAACCAATTGGTCGTAGGTTCGAATCCTACACGACCCACCAGACATAGCGCCCCTGCCTCCCATGAGGCAGGGGCGTTCTGCGTTATGGGGCTGGTCAGCGCCGGCGCCGTTGTGCTTGCAACCCGGCCGGTACGGCGTCATCATCGGCGGGCGTCATGTTTCTTGCCCGGAGTGAATGAATCACGCGTTTCCCGGTCTAGAACGGATGCGGGTCGGCCACGGCGGAAGACGCGACGGTTGACCCTCTGGCGTGTCGCGGCGTGCGGAGTGCACGCGTGTCGGCACCTGGTGCAATGCGGGGGGAGCCCCTGCCGGTCACAGTGGTAGACACGATGACGATCATGACTTCCCGTGCCGAGCTGCGCGACCAGCTGGCACGTACCTATTGCCCCACGCGCATTCCCGCCGAGGACGAGGCCCGCATCGAGGAGATCAAGCGGCTGCTCGAGGCCCACAATGCCGTCCTGGTGGCCCATTACTATACCGACGACGCCATCCAGCAGCTGGCCGAGGAGACCGGCGGTTGTGTGGCCGACTCCCTGGAGATGGCGCGCTTCGGTGCCCGCCATCCGGCCGAGACGCTGGTGGTGGCCGGCGTGCGTTTCATGGGCGAGACGGCCAAGATCCTCTCCCCCGAGAAGCGCGTGTTGATGCCGACCCTGGAGGCGACCTGCTCGCTGGACGTGGGCTGCCCGGCCGAGGAGTTCAGCGCCTTCTGTGACGCCCATCCCGACCGCACCGTGGTGGTCTACGCCAATACCTCGGCGGCGGTGAAGGCCCGGGCCGACTGGGTGGTGACCTCCTCCATCGCGGTGGACGTGATCGAGCACCTCAAGGCCCGCGGCGAGAAGATCCTGTGGGCCCCGGACAAGCACCTGGGCGGCTATATCCAGAAGCAGACCGGCGCCGACATGCTGCTCTGGGACGGCGCCTGCATCGTCCACGAGGAGTTCAAGGCCAAGGGCGTCGAGGACCTCAAGGGCCTCTACCCGGAGGCCGCGGTGCTGGTGCACCCCGAGTCGCCGGAATCGGTGGTCGAGCTGGCCGACGTGGCGGGTTCCACCTCCCAGCTGATCAAGGCGGCCAAGGCGCTGCCCAACGACAAGCTGATCGTCGCCACCGACCGCGGCATCTTCTTCAAGATGCAGCAGGCAGTGCCCGAGAAGACCCTCTTCGAGGCGCCCACCGCCGGCAACGGCGCGACCTGCAAGAGCTGCGCCCACTGCCCGTGGATGGCGATGAACGCCCTGGACAACCTGGCCGGCGCCCTGCGCGAGGGCGAAGGCGAGATCTTCGTCGATGACGCCCTGCGTCTTGCCGCCTTGAAGCCCCTGGAGCGGATGCTCAACTTCAACGCCTGAGCGACGAGCAACAGCCCGTGACGGATGTCACGGGCTTTTCGTCCTCCACCTCATTGGCGCCGCTGTTACTGAAACTCCTCCATGGCCTCCCGGTACTCGATGAAGGCCTCGCGCCGCTGGGCGATGCGCCCGGCGGCGTTGTCGTCGTGCTCTCCCTGTGCCACGTCCTTGGCCACCTCGAGCTGGCGGATGGCGCGATCGATATGGCCGGTGAGCTGCAGGTGCTCGGCCCGGGCCAGGTGCCCCCAGGCCGGGCGACCGCTGCGACCGGCGGCCTCGGCGAGCAGGTCGAAGACCCGGGGATCCTCGGGGCGTCGGGCGGCCAGCTCGCTGAGTTGTCGGTAGGCCGCATCGGGATCGCGCTGCAGCAGGGCCTCGCCGAGCAACAGGCTGGCCGGCACGTAGTCGGGCATCAGCCGCAGTTGGCGTCGGCTGCGGGCGATGGCGTCATCGACCCGCCCGGCATCCAGGGCCACCTCGGCGGCCGAGGCCGGGAGCATCGCCAGGTCCGGCAGGCGCCGGGTCAGGGCATCCAGGGCCTGCAGCGCGGCCTCGCTGCGCCCGGCCTCGGCATCCGCCAGCGCGGCCAGGTAGCCCCGGGCCATCTCCGGGGCCTGGCCGCGGGCCAGGCGGGTGGCGGCCTGGCGCGGGTCCTGGTCGTGGATCGCCAGCAGGGCGCGGGCGCGGATCAGGTGGTACTCGATATCCTCGTTCCGGGGCGCGCCCGCGCCGAGCTGATCGGCCCTGGCCTGGGCATCGCTGATGCGTGCTTCCGTGACCGGGTGAGTGAGCAGGAATTCCGGCGGGTTGCCACCCTGCAGGGAGATCATGCGCTGCATGGTGCGGAACATCTCGACCATCGCCTGGGGATCGTAGCCGGCATCGGCCATGGCCTGCAGGCCGATCCGGTCGGCCTCGCGCTCGAAGCGCCGCGAGTAGGCCAGCTGATCCTGGAACAGCGCGGCCTGGGAGCCCATGGCGGCGGCGATCCCGGCATCGCCGCCGCCCCCGGCGGCGATCAGCATCCCGGCGAGCATGGCGGCCATGGCCGGGATCTGGGTCTGCTCGGCGCGGGCCTGCCCGCGGGCATAGTGGCGTTGGGAGAGGTGGCCGAGTTCATGGGCGAGCACCGAGGCCAGCGGCGCCTCGCGCTCGGCGAAGGCGAACAGCCCGGCGTTGATGCCGATCACGCCACCGGGCACGGCGAAGGCGTTGAGCCGCTCGCTGGCGACCAGGGTGATCACCGGGTCGATGCCGCCGACGTCGCTGTAGGGCAGCAGGCCGTCCACCAGGGATTCCACGTAGTGCTGGGCGATGGCATCCTGCCACTGCGGGGCCTTGGCGCGAAACTGGCGCAGCCAGGCGCGGCCCAGGCGGACCTCCTTGCCGCTGACGGCCTGGGTGTCGCCGCTGATCAGGCTGGGCAGGTCGGCATCGTCGCCGGTCTGGCCGAGGGCCGGCACGGCGACGGCGAGGCTGAGGGCGATGGCGGTGAGACAAGACAGGGGGCGACGCAGCATGGCCTTCCTCGTCAGTAGAGCGGAACGGGGCGGGACGGCCCCCTTCCGACATTGATTCGTCCGGAAAAGTGCCTTTAAATCCCAAGAGTTCATGTCGGCAACCTGCCCCGCTCGGGCCCGGCATGCCTCTGGCATTCTCCCGGGAGACAATATGGCTGTGCAACCTGATGACGTGCTCGACGCACGGGGGCTTCCCTGTCCGTTGCCCCTGCTCAAGGCCAAGCAGGCCCTGTCCCGACTGGCGCCGGGGCAACTGCTGGAAGTGATGGCCACCGACGCCGGATCCTGGCAGGACTTCGAGACCTTCGTCGCCCAGAGCGATCACGAGATGCCTGCCCGCGAGGAGCGCGGCGAGGTCTACCACTACTGGATTCGCAAGGGCGGGGAGCAGGCACCATGACCCTGAGGTCGGTGTTCCGTAGCTGGGTCGACCACTACCTCTCCGACGAGGAGGCGGTCATCCTGCTGATCGTGCTGGTGCTCGGCTTCGCCGTGGTGATCTGGCTGGGCAAGATGCTCGCGCCCTTCCTCACCGCCCTGGTGATCGCCTTCCTGTTGCAGGGCGCGGTGAACGCACTGACCCGGCGTCGCGTGCCGCACTTCCTGGCGGTGATGCTGGTCTATCTGGCCTTCATCGGCGTGCTGCTGGCGATGGCGCTGATCCTGATGCCGCTGATCTGGAACCAGCTGGTCAATCTGGTCCAGGAGACGCCGCGCATGTTCGCCAGTGTCCAGCAACTGCTCGATGACCTCCAGGCGCGCTATCCCCAGCTGGTGACCCCGGACCAGATCCAGGACTGGATCGGCATGGCCGGCCGCGAGGTCACCCAGCTCGGCCAGCGCGCCCTGACCCTGTCGCTGGCCTCGCTGGGCAATGTGGTGGCGTTGATCGTCTACCTGGTGCTGGTGCCGATCCTGGTGTTCTTCATGCTCAAGGACCGCGATCGGCTGGTGGGCTTCACCGTGTCGCTGCTGCCCAAGAATCGCCGCCTGATGACCCGGGTGTGGCAGGAGATGGACGATCAGATCGCCAACTACGTGCGGGGTAAGTTCACCGAGATCATCATCGTCGGCAGCGTGGCCTTCTTCACCTTCATGTTCTTCGGTCTGCCCTATTCGGCCCTGCTGGCGGTGCTGGTGGGCCTGTCGGTGCTGGTACCCTACATCGGCGCCGCCGTGGCGACCCTGCCGGTGGCGGCGGTGGCGGGCTTCCACTTCGGTCTCGGCGACCAGTTCCTCTACGTGATCATCGCCTACGGGGTGATCCAGGCCCTGGACGGCAACGTCCTGGTCCCGGTGCTGTTCTCCGAGGCGGTCAACCTGCATCCGGTATCGATCATCCTGGCGGTGCTGTTCTTCGGCGGGGTCTGGGGCTTCTGGGGCATCTTCTTCGCCATTCCCCTGGCGACCCTGCTCAAGGCCCTGGTCTATGCCTGGCCGCGGGGCATCCAGCAGCGCCGCCAGGAGGTCTCCCAGGAGGAGGAAGTGGTCGAGTCCTGAGCGCGTGTCCGCCGTGAGGCGGACACGCGGCCCTCACTGCCCGGCGTGCAGCGCCCGGGCGGCCTCCAGCACCTCGTCGGCGTGCCCCTTGACCTTGACGCCCCGCCATTCCCGGGCGAGCGTGCCGTCGGCATCGATCAGGAAGGTGCTGCGCTCGATCCCCAGGTGCTCCTTGCCGTAGAGCTTCTTGAGCTTGATGACGTCGAACAGCCGGCACAGCGTCTCGTCCTTGTCGGAGAGCAGCGGGAAGGTGAACGCCTGCTTGGCCTTGAAGTTTTCCTGGGCGCGGATGCCGTCCCGGGAGACGCCGACGATCACGGTGTTGGCGGCCTCGAAGGCGTCCATGCGGTCGCGGAAGTCGCCGCCCTCGGTGGTGCAGCCCGGCGTGCTGGCCTTGGGGTAGAAGTACACCACCACCTGCCGGCCGCGCAGTGCCGAGAGGCTCAGGGTGGTGTCGCCGGTGGCGGTGGCGGTGAAGTCGGGCACGGGCTGGCCGATGCTGACGGTCATGGGGAACTCCTCGGGTCGGGGGGCGAAGGCCCCGATTACACGCAACCCGGGGCGAACTGTAAAGTCGCCGCTGTACAGGCTCTCGAGCGCTGAGTACCATTTGACCCTTGATATCGAGACCCCGGGCGGGGCGGGACCCTTGAGCGGTGACCCTGGCCGCAGCGGTCACCCCGGCAGGCAGTTGAGAGGACAAGCAGAGCATGATCACGGGTAGCATCGTCGCGCTGGCGACACCGATGAAGGTCAACGGCGATATCGACTGGGAAGCCCTGCGGGCCCTGGTCAACTTCCATCTCGACCACGGTACCGATGCGATCGTCGCGGCGGGCACCACCGGCGAGCCGACCACCATGTCCTTCGCCGAGCACTTCGACGTGATCCGCGCCGTGGTGGAGGAAGTCGGCGGGCGCATCCCGGTGATCGCCGGCACCGGCGCCAACGCCACCTCCGAGGCGGTCGACCTGGCGCGTTATGCCAGCGAGGTGGGGGCCGACTATTGCCTGTCGGTGTGCCCCTACTACAACAAGCCGACCCAGGAAGGCCTCTATCAGCACTTCAAGGCCGTGGCCGAGGGCAGCAACCTGCCGGTGATCCTCTACAACGTGCCCGGTCGCACCTGCTCGGACCTCTACAACGAGACCGTGCTGCGCCTGGCCGAGGTGGACAACATCGTCGGCCTCAAGGATGCCACCGGCAACCTGGAACGCGCCGAGGACCTCATCGCCCGCCTCAAGGGCAGCGACTTCATGCTCTATTCCGGTGACGACGGCACGGCCTGTGACTTCATGCTGATGGGCGGCCATGGCGACATCTCGGTGACCGCCAATGTCGCGCCGCGGGCCATGCACGAGCTGTGCGTCGCCGCCGTGTCCGGCGAGGTCGACAAGGCCCACCAGATCAACACCCGCCTGATGCCCTTGCACACCAACCTGGGCATCGAGGCCAACCCTATCCCCGTGAAATGGGCCCTGCACCGCATGGGGCTGATCGAGCCGGGCATCCGCCTGCCGTTGACCTGGCTCTCCGAGAAGTACCATTCCACCGTCAGCGAGGCCCTGCAGCTGGCCGGTGTGATCGACGACTGAGCGGCCCCGAGCCGCAACCTGGATAACCCGATGCAAGGTGGACGCATGAGCGCTGCGCTGAAATGGATGCCCCTGGTGGCCGCCCTGGCCCTGGCCGGCTGTGCCCGCGACGGCCATTACGACGACCGTCGCGTCGACTATGCCGAGGCCGAGGCGAGCGCCCCCCTGGTGCTGCCCGACAGCCGGGACACCCGCCGCTACCGGGATGCCATGCCGGTGCCCGAGGCCGCCGGCAGCTTCGCGTCCCAGGGCGATGACTTCGATGCCCCGCCGCCCCGGGCGCTGGGCGCCGGCAGCGGCGTCGAGGCCGGTGACGTGGCCCGCCGCGAGGCCGCCGGGCAACGCTGGCTGGTGATCGGTGCCGAGCCCAGTGCGGTGTGGTCCGAGCTGGAGCGCTTCGCCGACGAGCGCGGCCTGCGGGTGGTGAGTCGCGATTCTGGCCGCGGCGTGCTGGAGACGGCCGAGGGACGCCTCAGCGTGCGCCCGGGCCTGCAGCCCGGGGCCAGCGAGGTGCGCTGCGAACAGGCCGGCTCGCCGCTGCAGGGCTGCCTGCAAGCCCTGCAGCGGCGCTTCGAGGCGCGTGGCGCCACCGCCAGTGCCTCGTCGCTGGCGGTGCAGCGTGCCCCCGAGGAACGCATGCGTCCGCTGCTCGAGCAGCGCGCCGGCGAGTGGCGCCTGGTGATCCCCTTCGATCTGGCGCGGACCTGGGCCGAGCTCAGCTACCAGCTCGAGGCCGACTTCTCGGTGGCCGAGCGCCGCGAGCTTGTGGAACAGGACGCCGAGGGCCACCGCTTCCTGGTGGACTACCTGACCGTCAGCGAGCGCAGCGAGGGGCTGCTCGGCACCCTGACCAGCCTGGGCCAGGCGTCGCCCCAGCGCATCCGCCTGGTGCTGGAGGCCAGCGGGCCCGAGCGTACCGTGCTGCGCGCCGAGCCGGCCGACGCGCGCGAGCTCTCCGCGGAGGATCGCCGCGAACTCCTCGAGCGGGTGGCGGGCCTGCTGGGCTGATGACGGGGTTGCCGAGCCTGGAGGGGGCCGGACGCCTGCACTTCGCCTCGCTGGGCAGCGGCAGCAAGGGCAATGCGACCCTGGTCAGCGATGGCGAGACGCACCTGCTGGTCGACTGCGGTTTCGGCCTCCGGGAGACCGAGCGCCGCCTGGCCCGCTTCGGCCTGCACCCTCGCCAGCTCGATGCCGTGCTGGTGACCCACGAGCACGGCGATCACGTGCGCGGCGTCGGTCCCCTGGCGCGGCGCCACCGGGTCCCGGTCTACCTGACGCCGGGCACCTGGCTGTCGGGCAAGCTCGGCGAGGTGCCGCATCGCCACTGGATCACCCCCCAGTCGCCCTTCCGCGTGAAGGGCTTCGAGATCGACCCGGTGACCGTGCCCCACGATGCCCGGGAGCCGGTGCAGTTCCGCCTCGCCGCCGCCGACCGGCGCCTCGGCCTGCTCACCGATCTGGGCCACCCCAGCGAGCATGTCGTCGAGGCCTTCCGGGGCTGCGATGCCCTGGTGCTGGAGTGCAACCACGATGTCCACCTGCTGCAGACCGGCCCCTACCCGCCGAGCCTCAAGCGCCGGGTCGGTGGCCAGTGGGGCCACCTGGCCAACGCCCAGGCCGCCTGGCTGCTCCAGCGGCTGGGGCTGGACCGGCTGCAGCGCATCGTCTGCTCGCACCTGTCGGAACACAACAACCGCCCCGAGCTGGCCCTGGAGGCCCTGGTGCCGCTGCTCGACGGCGACGACTCGCGCCTGACGGTGGCCGCCCAGGACCAGGGGCTGGACTGGCAGGCGATCACCTGACCCCCGTATCCTCTTATACCTACCGCCTGTGGAGGCTTCCCATGGAAAAGCGCCAAGAACTCTATGCCGGCAAGGCCAAGTCGGTCTTCGCCACCGACGACCCGGATCGCCTGATCCTGCACTTCCGTGACGACACCAGCGCCTTCGACGGCCGGCGCATGGAGTCGCTAGCGCGCAAGGGCAAGGTCAACAACCGCTTCAACGCCTTCATCATGGGCAAGCTGCAGGAGGCCGGCATCCCCACCCACTTCGAGGGCCTGCTCTCCGACACCGAGTGCGTGGTCAAGAACCTCGACATGCTGCCGGTGGAGTGTGTGGTGCGCAACATCGCCGCGGGCAGCCTGGTCAAGACCCTCGGTGTGGAGGAGGGCAGCGAGCTCAACCCGCCGACCTTCCAGCTGTTCCTCAAGAACGACGAGCTCCACGACCCGATGATCAACGAGTCCCTGGCCGAGACCTTCGGCTGGGCGACCCCCGAGCAGCTGGCCGAGATGAAGGCGCTGACCTTCCGCGTCAACGAGGTGCTCAAGCAGCTGTTCGCCGACGGCGGCCTGCTGCTGGTGGACTACAAGCTCGAGTTCGGGCTCTTCCAGGGCCGTATCGTGCTGGGCGACGAGTTCTCCCCGGATGGCTGTCGCCTGTGGGACGCCGAGACCCGCGAGAAGCTCGACAAGGATCGCTTCCGTCAGGGCCTGGGCGGGGTGATCGAGGCCTACGAGGAAGTTGGCCGCCGCATCGGCGTCGATTTCGACTGAATTCGCGAGTTCGCGAAGTGGTAACGAGAAGGCGGCCCTCGGGCCGCCTTCCTGCATTCTGACAGCGTCTGAGGAGCCGGTTTCAGCCTCTTGTCCTTTGGTCGCAAATCAGACCCTCGGGCAAGTCATCCGATGCTGGGGCCAAACTCCGGTCCGAGAGGCAAGGCCGGCCCTCCCTTCGCTCCTTAGACTCCTCCCCAGGTGGCACGCCATTTCCCATGGCCACCGCGGAGGAGTGAATGAACACGTTCGAGCCAGTTCGGCAGACAGGGCAGGGGGAGCAGATCGGCCGTCGACAGCCGCGCGTCGAAGACGATGCCTTGCTGCGAGGCCGGGGAGGCTATGCCGACGACCTGGCGGTGGCGCCGGGGACCCTGCATGCCGCCGTACTGCGTTCCCCCCATGCCCATGCCCGGCTGGTCGACCTGAATGCTTCGCCGGCGCTGGCCATGCCCGGCGTGCATGCCGTCCTGACCGGCGCAGACCTAAGGCGCTGGGCGGCCCCCTTTCCCGTCGGCGTGCGCCAGCCCATGGAGCACTGGTGCCTGGCGGTCGACAAGGTGCGCTATGTCGGCGAGCCGGTTGCCGTGGTGATCGCCGAGAGTCGCTATCTCGCCGAGGATGCCCTCGACGCCATCCGTGTCGACTACGAGACGCTGCCCGTCGCGGTGGATACCGAGGCGGCCATCGCAGCAGGCGCCCCATTGCTCCATGAGGGAGTCGGCAGCAACGTGGTCAGCGAACGCCACTTTCGCTATGGCGACCCCGAACAGGCCTTCGCCGAGGCCGAGCGCCGCGTCGCACTCAAGGTGCGCATGCCACGCAGCTCCTGTACGCCGATGGAGTGCTACGTGGTCATCGCCGACTATGACGCCTCCAGCGACAGCTACGACGTGCTCTCCAACTTCCAGGGGCCTTATGCGCTGCACTCGGTAATGACTCGCGCCCTGAAGGTCCCCGGCAACCGCCTGCGCCTGCGTACCCCACCGGAATCCGGTGGCAGCTTCGGCATCAAGCAGGGGGTGTTTCCCTATGTGGTGATGATGGGCCTGGCCGCCCGCAAGGCCGGCGCCCCGGTCAAGTGGGTGGAGGATCGCCTCGAGCACCTGCAGGGGTCCTCCTCGGCCACCAATCGGGTGACGGAAATCGAGGCTGCGGTGACCCATGACGGCCGTGTCACTGCGCTGCACTGGGACCAGGTCGACGATTGCGGGGCCTACCTGCGTGCCCCCGAACCGGCCACCTTCTATCGCATGCACGGCAACCTCACCGGCGCCTACGCCATCGAGCATCTCGCCGTGCGCAACCGTGTCGCGCTGACCAACAAGACGCCCACGGGGCTCAACCGTGGCTTCGGCGGCCCCCAGGTGTATTTCGCCCTCGAACGGCTGATGCAGCGCATCGCCGTGGAGCTCGAGCTGGACCCTCTCGAGGTGATCCGCCGCAACCTGGTGCCGTCCGGGAGCTTCCCCTACCGTGCCGCGGCCGGGGCGTTGCTCGACTCAGGCGACTATCCCGCCTCGGTAGAGCAAGGGGTTCGTGACGGCGGACTGGACGAGCTGCTGGCGCGCCGCGCGGCGGCACGCCGCGAGGGGCGGCTGTATGGCATCGGCTACACCGTGGCAGTGGAGCCATCGATCTCCAACATGGGCTACATCACCACCGCCATGACGCCCGAGGAACGGCGCAGGGCCGGCCCCAAGAACGGCGCAGTGAGCACCGCGACGATCAGTGTGGGGCCGCTGGGTGACATCAGTGCTCATGTCTCCTCGACACCCCAGGGGCAGGGGCATCGCACCGTGGTGGCTCAGGTGATCGCCGAGGTGCTCGGGGTGTCGCTGGAGTCGATCCGTGTCAATGTCGAGCTCGATACCGGCAAGGACGCCTGGTCGATCGCCTCGGGCAACTACTCCAGCCGGTTCTCCGGCGCCGTGGCCGGGGCCGTCTACCAGGCGGCGTTGAAGGTGCGCGAGCGCCTGGCCGGCATCGCCGCCGCCCAGTGGCAAGTAGACCCAGCACGCATCCATTTCGCCGAAGGGCAGTTGAGGGTGGTCGATAGCGAGTTGACGATGCCCTTTGGCCGCCTGGCCGGCGCCACGCACTGGGCGCCGGGCACCCTGCCCGACGGGGAGCCGGGCGGGCTACGCGAGACGGCCTTCTGGTCGCCGCCCCAGCTCGAGGCGCCGGACGATGACGATCGTATCAACAGCTCGCTCTGCTACGGCTTCATCTTCGACTACTGCGGCGTGGAGGTCGACCGCATCACCGGCAAGGTGAGACTCGACCGCTATGTCACCCTCCATGACGCCGGCCGCCTGCTCAATCCGGACCTGGTCGATGGCCAGGTGCGCGGGGCATTCGCCCAGGGGCTTGGGGCGGCGCTGATGGAGGAGTTTGCCTACGGCGACGATGGCAGCTTCCAGTCCGGCACCTTCGCCGACTACCTGGTGCCGACCAGCGTCGAGGTGCCTGAACCACTGATCCTGCACAGAGAGACGCCGTCGCCGTTCACCCCGCTGGGTGCCAAGGGGGTCGGTGAGGGCAACAACATGAGCACCCCGGTGTGCATCGCCAATGCCGTGGCCGACGCGCTGGGCATCGCGGACATCGAGCTGCCGCTGACGCCGTCCAAGGTGCGCACTCTGATCGGCATCGAGGAGCCTCCGCGGCCCCAAGGAGTGGGCGAGGATCAGACGGCTCCCGCAGCCGGTGGCGGCTCGCGGCTCACCGCCAGCGACTCGGTGACGCTGCCGGGCAGCCCTCAGGCGGTCTTCGACACCCTGCTCGATCCCGAGACCCTGCAGACGATCATCCCTGGCTGCCATGCACTGGAACTCACCGGCGAGAACGCCTACCGCGCCGATGTCACCGTCGGCGTGGGGATGATCCGAGCGCGCTTCGATGCGCGGGTGGCGCTCTCCGACCTCGACCCTCCGCACGGTCTGCGGCTCTCCGGGGCCGGCACCAGCGCCATGGGCTCGGCGGAGGGCAGTGCGCGGATTCGGCTGACCGAGATCGAGGGCGGCCAGACGCGACTCGACTACGACTACGACGCCGCCGTGGGCGGCAAGGTCGCCTCGGTGGGCGGGCGCATGCTGCAAAGCGCCTCGCGGATGATCATCGGCCAGATCTTCACGCGCCTGGCCCAGCGCATGGGCGGCGCCGTACCACGGCTGTCGCTGTGGCAGCGCCTCAAGGTCCTGCTCACCGGCCGGGGAGGTCGCTCATGAAACCTGCTGCTTTCGATTATCTGCGCCCGTCGAGCCGTCGCGAGGCCTGTGAGCTGCTGCATGAGGCTGGGGACGATGCTCGGCTGATCGCCGGGGGGCAGTCGCTGATGGCGGTGCTCAACATGCGCCTGGCCCAGCCCAAGCGGCTGATCGATATCGCGGGTATCGAGGACCTGCACTACATCGAGCGTCGTGACGATCATCTAGCGGTGGGCGCCGGGGTGACTCAGGCCGAACTACTCGAGTACCCCGGCCTCGCCGAAGCGGTCCCGTTGCTGGCGCAGGCGATGCCCTGGATCGGCCATTGGCAGACCCGTAACCGCGGCACGGTATGCGGCTCGATCGCCCATGCCGATCCCAGCGCCGAGTTGCCGTTGAGCCTGGTCACCCTGGGAGGGCAGGTGGTGCTCGAGAACCGCCGCGGCAAGTCGCGCCGAGTCCTGGCGCGAGACTTCTTCCAGGGCGTACTGACCACCGACCGCCACCCCGACGAGCTGATCACCGAGGTGCGTTTCCCCCTGGCGAGGCCGGGCGCGGAGTACCGCTTCCAGGAAGTGGCCATGCGCCATGGCGACTTCGCCATCGTCGCGCTGGCGGCAGTGATCGACAACGACCGAGTCACTCTCGGCGTGGGCGGCGTCGCCGACCGCCCAGTGAGCCGCGAATTCGCCCGCCAGGATGACCCGAGCGAGGTCCTCAACACCCTCGCCTGGTCCTTGGGTGCCGAGGACGACGCCCATGCCACGGCGGCCTATCGCCGCCAGTTGATCCGTGAGCTCGGCCGGCAGTTGATCGCCGGTGGGCCAAGTGACGAGGAGATCGCCCATGCACGCCAGGGCTGACCAGCGCATACGCGTGACCCTGACCCTCAATGGCCGCGAGCGCAGCGGCTACGCCGAGCCCCGTACCCAGCTGTGCGACTTCCTGCGCCACGAACTGGGAGCCACCGGCACCCACGTGGGGTGCGAGCACGGCGTGTGTGGGGCCTGCACGGTGCGCGTCGATGGTCGCGCCAGCCGCAGCTGCCTGATGCTTGCGGTACAGGCCGAGGGTCGGCGGCTCGATACCGTCGAGTCGCTGGCAGGAGAGGAGGGCCTTTCCGATCTGCAACAGGCGTTCCGGCGTCATCACGCCCTGCAGTGCGGCTTCTGCACCGCAGGCATTCTGATGTCCTGCGAGGAGTTCCTGGACCGTGTGGCCGACCCCAGCGAGGCCCAGGTGCGCGACATGCTGTCGGGTCATCTGTGCCGTTGCACCGGCTATACCGGCATGGTCCAGGCGGTACTCGAAGTGGCTCGGACGCGCCGCGAGGCGGCCGTGCCCGACAGTCAACTGGAGAACAACGATGTTTGATCTTGGTCGCAGTTTTCTTGCCTCGGTGGAGCGTCGCCCTCGGGCGATCGCCATTTCCGATGGCGATTTTCGCAAGACTTATGCCGAGTGGTTCGCCGATATCCAGAGTGTCGCCAGGAGCCTCGAGGCGATGGGCCTGGCCAAGGGGGATCGCCTGCTGGTGGTGATGCAGAATCGCTGGCAGATGGCGACCCTGCACTGGGCCTGCCAATTCGCCGGGATCGTGGTCACTCCCCTCAACTGGCGATCCACGGCCCGGGATCTGAGTTACTGCATCGAGGATGCCGAGGTCAAGGCTCTCGCCTATGACGCTTCGGTGGCCGAAGCGGTGAACGGCTGTCCCGAGGCACAGCGGCTGCCGCGCATCACTGCCGGAGGGGGCGAGGACATCGGTGCCCATGACTTCGATGCCCTGCTCGGTGTGGACGGTGAGCTGGTATTGCGTGCCGATGCCGAGGATGTCTCGCTGATGCTCTACACCTCGGGTACCAGCGGCAAGCCCAAGGGCGTGCCACGCCTGCATCGCGCCGAGCGAGCCGCAGCGCTGGCCCATGTGGCCCAGAACCTCTATCGCCACGACGAGTGCACCCTCGGCGTGATGCCGCTCTATCACACCATGGGCGTGCGCTCGCTGCTGTCGATGGCACTGATCGACGGCCACTTCGTCTGCGTGCCGAAGTTCGATCCCGCGGCGACGCTGGACTCCATCGAGCGTGAGGGCGTCACCAACCTCTATCTGGTGCCGACCCTCTACCACATGCTCATCGAGCATCCCGAGTTCTCACCGTCACGGGTGGTCAGCGTCGACAAGCTGGGCTTCGCCGGCGCGCCGATGAGTGCGGGGCTGATGGCACGGGTTCAGGAAGCCTTCCAGCCCAGCCTGTTCGTCAACCACTACGGCAGCTCCGAGATCTATACCTTCACCATCGACCAACGGGCCAGTGACAAGCCGGGCTCATCGGGTCGGCCGTCGCTCAACCAGCGCATCCGGGTGGTCAAAGTGGGTGCCGAGTCGCCGGACGAGATCCTGGGCGTGGGGGAAGAGGGCGAGATCATCGCCGACATGGCCGGCGACGAGGCCTTTCAGGGCTACTGGCACCGCCCCGATGCCGACCGCAAGGCGCTCAAGGAGGGCTGGTACTTCACCAGCGACACCGGCTACTTCGACGCCGACGGCGACCTGTTCGTCACCGGCCGGGTCGATGACCTGATCATCACCGGCGGCGAGAACGTCAGCCCGGTGGAGATCGAGAATGTGCTCTCGGTGCACCCCCAGGTGGAAGAGGTCGTGGTGGTGGGGCTGGCCGACGAGCAGTGGGGAGAGGTGGTCACCGCCTTCGTCAAGGCCCGACAGACCATCGACGAGGGCGAACTCGACCGGCACTGCGTCGATTCCGGCCTGGCCCGCTTCAAGCGCCCGCGGCGCTACATCTTCGTCGACGAGATTCCCAAGTCCCCCGTGGGCAAGATCCTGCGCCGCGTGCTGCGCAAACAGGATTCCGCCAGCGTACAACCCCACTGATCAGCAAACCGACAAGGAACCAAGACATGACTACCACCGACGTGAACACCATCCTGGCCAGCGACTTCGACGGCTTCAGGGTCCAGGTCGACGCCGAGGCCGAGCGCGCCGACATCATCCTCGGCCGTCCACCGCTCAACGTGATCTCGATGCCCCAGCGCGACGAGTTGCGCCGCGTGTTCGAGGCGCTGGATGCCCATGATGGCGTGCGCGTCATCGTGCTGCGCGCCGAGGGCGAACACTTCTCCAGTGGTGGCGACATCAAGGGGTTCCTCGAGGCCTCGCCCGAACATGTCTCGAAACTGGCCGACAACGTGGCCGCTCCGGCGCGCTGCTCGAAGCCGGTGATTGCCGCCAATCGTGGCTACACCTTCGGCGTCGGCTTCGAGTTGTCGTTGGCCTGCGATTTCCGCATCGCCTCCGAGACGACCCTCTATGCCCTGCCGGAGCAGAAACTGGGGCAGATTCCGGGTTCCGGAGGCTCGGCCCGCCTGCAGAAGATCATCGGCATCGCCCGAACCAAGCACATGGTGATGCGCGCCAAGCGCATCGGCGGTGCCCAGGCGCTGGCGTGGGGGATCGCCACCGAGTGCGTGCCCGATGACCAATTGGAGAACGCTACCCAGGCGCTGGTGGATGAGTTGCGCGGCTTCTCGCCGCTCGCCCAGCGCACCGCCAAGCGCCTGATCAACGACAACGAGGATGCCCCGCTGTCGGTGGCCATCGAGATGGAAGGCCACTGCTACAGCCGACTGCGCACCTCCAGTGACTTCCGCGAGGGTGTCGAGGCCTTCCACGGCAAGCGCCGGGCCGTCTTCACCGGTGAATGATCGGTATCCCATGACATAACAACAACGCCAGGAGAATCCCATGCGAGCACACGACAACAACGGGGCCAGCCCCACGCCGAGCGCAGACGTGGGCGCCAAGCGTCCGCTGCTCAAGGACCTGACCCGGGCCTTCACAGCCAAGTCGATCAGTGCCGGCATCGTCGCGGCGCTTTTCGGTTGCTCGGGGCCGGCGCTGATCGTGATCAGTGCCGCCGAGGCCGGCAACCTGAGCAATGGCCAGACCGTGGCCTGGCTGTTCGCCATCTACTTCCTGGGTGGCCTGATCAGCCTGATCATGGCCTTGCGCTATCGTCAGCCGATCACCGGCGCCTACTCGATTCCCGGGGCGGCGATCATGATCACCGCCCTGGCGACGATTCCCTTCACCGAGGCGATCGGCGCCTTCATCATGAGTGGGGCGATCGTGTTGGCGCTGGGGGTCAGCGGGGTAGTCGGGCGCATCATGCGCTGGCTGCCGATGCCGATCGTCATGGCGATGATCGCCGGCGCCTTGATCCGCTTCGGCATCGGCGCGGTGAACTCGGTGGGGGCCGCACCCTGGATCGCCGGTACGGCGGTGGTGGCCTTCTTCCTCAGCTCGCGCTTCATCAAGGCGGTGCCACCCGTGCTGGTGGCGGCGGTGGTCGGCCTCGGCGTCGCTCTGGCGATGGGTGCCGTGCAACCCGCCGACGTGGATATCGCCTTCGTCGCGCCGCAGTTCACCGCACCGAGCTTCACCCTGGGTGCCTTCCTGGCCATCTCCGTGCCGCTGGCGGCACTGGTGATCGGGGCCGAGAATGCCCAGGCCATGGGGGTGCTGCTGGCCGAGGAGTACCGTCCCCCGGTCAATGCCATGACCATCATCAGCGGTATCGGTGGCATGCTCGCCGGCCTCCTCGGCGGCCACAACGCCAACATCGCCGGGCCGATGACCGCCATCTGCTCCTCCGAGCAGGCCGGCGACGACAAGAGCACCCGCTATGGTGCCACCCTGGTGAACGGCGTGCTGTTCTGTGCCTTCGGCCTGTTTGCCGGTGCGGCGGTGCCCGTCATCCTGGCGTTGCCCAGCGCCCTGATCGGCAGCGTGGCCGGCCTGGCGATGATCGGCGTGCTGTTGGCGGCCTTTCAGCATGCCTTCTCCCGGCATCGCGGCCATCAGATCGGTGCCTTCGTGGCGCTGGTGGTGGCGATGAGTAACATCACCCTGCTGGGAATCAGCGCCCCTTTCTGGGCACTGGTCTGCGGTATCGCGGTCTCCCTGCTGCTGGGCGAGAAGACGCTCGATCCCGAGGCAGAGAAGACCCAGGTCGCAGACTGAACGCGGCGGAGCAGGAGGGGGGAGTGATGCACGACCTCGATACCCAGGTGATCACCCAGGCGCTGGCCTGGGTCCGCGATGGCCACCCCATCTGGCTATGCACCGTGCTCTCGACCTATGGCTCGGCGCCCCGTGGGCCGGGCTCCATGCTAGTGGCGCGTCGCGACGGTCAGTGTGTTGGCTCGCTATCCGGTGGCTGTGTCGAGGAGGCCTTCCTCGAGGAAGTCGTCGCCGGCGACTTCAAGCGGCCGGTGACCCTGCGTCGCTACGGCGAAAGTCGCGAGGAGAGCCGACGCCTCGCCCTGCCCTGTGGTGGGGTACTGGAGGTGCTGATCGAGCACCGCGCTGCCGACGATGCCTGGCTGGCGCATCTCGAGGCGCTGCAACTGGCCCTGCAGGGACAGCGCCGGCTGAAGCGTCGGGTCGATCTCGAGTCCGGCACCGTGCGAGCCGATAATGATGAGGAGCCTGGAGGGCCGAGCGTGGTACGGCACCCCGGGGCGGTCGATATCCGTATCGGGCCCGTGTTGCGCCTGCTGCTGGCCGGCATCTCGCCGGTGGCCGAGGCCTGTGCCGGCTTCGCCAAGATGTTGGGTCATGAGGTCATCGTCTGCGACCCCCGCCCGGAAATGCGCGAAGGGTTCAGTGTCGACGGGGTGACGGTGGTGCCGCAGTTGCCGTCGGCCTTCATCGCCGCCGGGGGCTGCCATGCGGCAACCGCGGTGGTGGCCCTGACCCACGATCCGCGCATCGATGATCTGGCCATGATCGAGGCGGTGCGTACCGAGGCCTTCTACATCGGCGTGATGGGTTCACAGCGGACCTCGGATGCCCGTGCCACACGGCTGATGCGCTCGGGAGGGCTGTCCCAGGCAGAGATCGAGCGGATCCATATGCCTATCGGCCTCGCCATCGGCAGCAAGACCCCGGCCGAGATCGCCCTGGCCGTGGTAGCGGATATCGTACGGGTCTACCACGGAAAAGCGCGCGATGCCCTCTGACGCCGTCGTTGCCCTGGTATTGGCGGCCGGTCGGGCGCGCCGCTACGGCAGCGACAAGCGCCTGGCGCACCTGCCACAGCGTGGCCCGCTGCTGGCCGCCACGCTGGCGACTCTCCGGCCACATTTCGGCGAGATCCGGGTGGTGCTGGGCATCGAGGACGATCCCGTCCATCTGGGCATTGCCAAGGATATCGGCATTATTGTTGCCGATACGGCAGAACAGGGCATGGGGGCCAGCCTCGCCGCCGGCATCCGCGCACTGAGTACCGAGAGCCAAGCCCTTGCGGTGGCGGTGATGCTGGGCGATATGCCTTGGTTGAGCGAGGACACCTTTGCTCTATTGTGCTCAAGGGCTAGTGATCGGGCGATCGTGCGGCCCTTCTATCGGGGGCAGGGTGGGCACCCGGTGCTGTTCGGCCGGTGTTTCTGGGGCTCGCTCGAGCAACTGACCGACGACGAGGGAGCCCGCAGCGTGGTGCGGCGGCATCGGGATGCCTGTATCGAGATCAAGGTTCAGGACCCGGGCGTCATGGAGGATGTGGACAGGCCAGTGGATCTTGCCTGGGCAAGGCGTAGTGGCCGCTGAGTGACTCGCCATCGACTTTGGTCTGGCTGTGGCCGGTGCACGGGTAAGAGATGGTACGCTGGCTTGTACCAGCATGCCCTTACACTTCCACTAACGAGGACGTCATGTCGAGTGCCCACCGCATCTTGCATGGCGAGTTTGGTCGCGTTGCCCTGCTGGACATGGACGAGTCGCTGGTGCCCCACGCCCATTCCGAATGCCATGTACTGCTCAAGGTCTCCGGGGAGGATACCTACTTCTCGGTGCGCGATCGCCGGCTGCCGCTGACCGACAGGACGGCGGTGCTCATCAACGCCTGGGAGCCGCACTTCTACGATCACCAGAGCGGTGCCGCCGACACCCTGATCCTGGCCCTCTACATCGAGCCGAGCTGGCTGGCGGCCTTGCAGCGTGGACTGGCACTGAGTGGCCGACCCGACTTCTTCTCCAGCCCCTGCATCGAACTCACGCCCCGCATGCGGGATCATGCGGACCTGCTGATCGATGCCATGTTCTCTTTCGGGCTGGTGCCTCAGGACAGGCTGGAAGAGCTGCTTTTTGATTTGCTTATCGGGATCACCGAGAAACATTCTGACTGGCGCCACCTGGCCAGGCTGCGAGTGGGTGTTGCCAGCGACTTCTACGATGCCCGCATTCGCCAGGCGAGCCAGTTCATTCTCGACCATCCCCAGGGGGAACTGGACATGGAAGGCATCGCCCGCCAGTGCGGCCTTTCCCGGGCGCATTTCTTTACCCTCTTCAAGAAGAACACCGGCATGACACCGCAGATGTTTGCCAATATCGGCAAGATGCAGATGGCGTTCCACTGCCTTTCCAACAATCGCCCCGGCACCCTGGGCAACTTGTCGGAATCCTTGGGGTTCTCTGAACAGGGCCACTTCACTCGCTTCTTCCGACGCCATATCGGGGCCTCGCCCAGCCAGTACCAGAAGGTGATCGATGACTATTCTGCCCGTGCATCATGAGGCGTCCGAGAGAGGCAGGCAATGACGACGCTCTGAGGGCCTATGCCCAAGGGACCACCATGAGCACTCGCAACTGCACGATGCCATTTTCTCCGGCCACGGCGCGGAAACGCACGTCCACGTCGCGCAGGCGGAGCCCGTAGATCCGGTCCTCAGTCCCCTTGCGGTAGGCCGGGCGGGGATCCTGGGCCAGCACCTGGGCGATCAGCGCGCGCAGGGTGTCGCCGTCGGTCCGGGCGGCGAGGGCGGCTTCGGCCTCGGCCGTGAAGGTGACCGGCAGTGCGGGCGGGGCCGCCGGGGCGAAGCCGGCCCGGGCCTCGGGGCGGGCCTCGGCCCAGGGCAGGTAGGGCTTGATGTCGAGTACCGGGGTGCCGTCCACCAGGTCGGCCCCGCGCAGCGTCAGGCTCACCCCGGCGCGCGTGTCGATGGCGACGAGTTCCACCAGCGACAGGCCCAGGCGATTGGGGCGGTGGGTGCTGCGGCTGGCGAAGACCCCCACCCGGGCATTGCCCCCCAGGCGCGGCGGCCGCACCAGGGGCGTCCAGCGCTCGGGGCTCAGGTGGAAGACGAAGGTCAGCCAGAGGTGGCTGAAGGCCTCCAGGCCGCGCACCGCCAGCGGGTCGTCGAAGGGCGGCGCCAGGACCAGGCGGGCGCGGGCGGCCTCGGCCAGCCCGGGCTGGCGCGGGATGCCGAACTTGTCGGGAAAGTCGCTGGCGATATGCCCGATGGGCGTCATCGGCAGGGCGGCGGCAGAAGGGGCGGGCATGGCGGGTCCTGGTGGCGGTCGCCGTCGGGCATTGGCCCGGGCGTTCGGCTTCGGTAATCTCGGGGCGTCACCATTCTCGCAGGAAGCCCCTTATGCGTCATGCCGACCCCGTTTCCCCGGCGCCCCTGGACGCTCCGGTCGCCACCCGGCCGCCGCGTATTCTCTATCGCCGCGCGCGGGTCCAGGACGGCACCGACCAGGCCGAGGTCTTTCGCCACGCGGTCATGCAGGGGGCCATGGCGCACTACACACTGGCGGCGCGGGAGGCATGGGCCGCGGTGCTGCCCCGCGAGGGCTGTGCCTGGGTGGCGCGCCAGGCCCTCTATACCACCCTGGTGGCGACCCGTGACGGACGCTGCGTGGGCTTCATCGAGATCGACTCGCGGCGTCACCACGTCGAGTCCCTCTATGTCTGGCCCTCCCTGGCCCGCCGCGGCATCGGCTCGACCCTGCTGGCGCACGCCGAGCGGCTGTTGCGGGAGCAGGGGGTGACGCGCCTGGGTATCGACGCCAGCCTGGTGATGGCCGACGCGCTGGAGCGCCGTGGCTGGCGGCGGGTGCGCGAGGAGTGGGTCGAGCGGGGCGGCCAGCGGCTGTGCCGCCGGCATCTGGTGAAGTCGCTGGAAGCGTCGGGTGGCTGAGCGCTCAGCCGTCCTGCTCGATGATGCGCATCGACAGGTCGATGGCCTTGACGTCCTTGGTCAGGGCGCCGCTGGAGAGGCAGTCCACCCCGGTCTCGGCGATGGCCCTGAGGGAGGTCTCGTCGACATTGCCCGAGGCCTCCAGGGTGGCGCGGCCGCCGCTGCGCTGGACCGCCTCGCGCATGTCCTCCAGCGAGAAGTTGTCGAGCATGATCACGTCGGCACCGGCGGCCAGCGCCTGGTCCAGTTCCGCGAAGGTCTCCACTTCCACCTCCACCGGCAGGTCCCGGGCGATGCGGCGGGCCTCGTCCACGGCGGCGGCGATCCCGCCGCAGGCGGCGATGTGATTCTCCTTGATCAGGAAGGCATCGAAGAGCCCGATACGATGGTTGTGCCCGCCGCCGCAGGTCACCGCATACTTCTGGGCCAGGCGCATGCCGGGCAGCGTCTTGCGGGTGTCCAGCACGCGCACCCCGGTGCCCGCGAGCAGGTCCACGTAATGGCGGGTGCGGGTGGCGGTGGCCGAGAGGGTCTGCAGCAGGTTGAGGGCCGCCCGCTCACCGGTCAGCAGGGCGCGGGCCGGTCCCTCGAGCTCGAGGAAGGCGTCGCCGGCGGCCACCCGGTCGCCGTCGGCGGCCTGCCAGCGCAGCGTGACCCGGGTGTCGAGACGTCGGAACAGCTCGTCGACCCAGGCCACCCCGCACAGCACCGTGTCCTCCCGGGTGATCACCCGGGCCCGGGCCCACTGTCTCTCGGGAATCAGCTCGGCGGTGATGTCACCGGGGCCGACGTCCTCGGCCAGCAGTCGGGCGGCGCTGTCACGGATCTCTTCGGCAAGGGCATCCTGGTAGTGCATGGTGGGCCTGTCTCTGTGCTGGGAAGCTGGGGACGTCCATTATAGGGGAAATCCAAGCACCGACGTCAGGGGGAAAGATGCCGATTCACCAGGGCTGGCTCGAGGGCGCCCGCCGGGTGCCGTCACCCAATCAGGACAGGCGCCCGGACGGCGAGGTCTCGCTGCTGGTGCTGCACTCCATCAGCCTGCCGCCGGGACAGTTCGGCGGCGATGCGATCGAGCGGCTGTTCACCAACTGCCTCGATCCCGCCGGCCATCCCTTCTTCACCGCGATCGCCGGCCTCAGGGTCTCGGCGCACCTGCTGATCCGCCGCGACGGCGAGTGCGTGCAGTTCGTGCCCTTTCAGGCGCGCGCCTGGCACGCCGGTCGCTCGCGTTGGCGGGAGGGCGGCGTCGAGCGCCGGGCGCTGAACGATTTCGCGGTAGGCATCGAGTTGGAAGGGGACGAGGTGTCCCCCTACACTCAGGCCCAGTACCGGGCCCTGGCGACGGCCACCCGGGCCTTGCAGGCGCACTATCCGGCGCTCACGGCCGAGCGCATCACCGGCCATGCCCATGTCGCGCCGTTACGCAAGAGCGATCCCGGGCCGGCCTTCGACTGGGCCTACTTTCGTCAGCAGCTGGTGGCGGCCGACATTTATGCGTAATAAAACATGCATAATATCGTGCGCTCCTCGCCGGCTGCCACGGGTGGTACGGCCTGGCTGGGGCCTTTCTCGAGCGCCTGCGTTCAACGTGAGGCCCCGGCTGACCAGTGACTGGGCGGCCCTCTGCTTTTTTTGAAAATATTTTTCAATCTTGCTCTAATTGGCAGCCGCGAGCGTTTGCGGTATCTTCGGCGCACCCACCGACATGGGTCGCGTTGACTTGTAAAACGACTACAACCTAGGACAACGGCGTGGAGGTGATCCCTCCTGACCGTCATTAAAACGCCACACCCCAGCTGCGGGAGCAGAGCCGCAGCGTCATTCGGAGAGACGTCTATGAGTCTTGAGACACGAGAAGATCTCGATCCGGTCGAAACCACGGAATGGCTGGATTCCCTGGAATCGGTACTGGATCGCGAGGGCGAGGAACGTGCCCGGTACCTGATGACCCGCCTGGCCGACCGCGTGCGCCGCGACGGCATGCAGGTACCTTTCTCGGTGACGACGCCGCATCGCAACACCATCCCGGTGCACCGCGAGGCGCCGATGCCGGGCGATCTCTTCATGGAGCGTCGCATCCGGTCGTTGATCCGCTACAACGCCATCGCCCAGGTGATCCGCAACAATCGCGCGAACCCGGGCCTCGGCGGCCACATCGCCAGCTTCATGTCGGCGGCGACCCTCTACGACGTGGGCTTCAACCACTTCTTCCGGGCTCCCAACGGCGACTTCGAGGGTGACCTCGTGTACATCCAGGGCCACGTGGCGCCGGGGATCTATGCCCGTGCCTACCTGGAAGGGCGCCTGACCGAGGAGCAGATGGACAAGTACCGCCAGGAGGTGGACGGCGACGGCCTGTCGTCCTACCCGCACCCCTGGCTGATGCCGGACTTCTGGCAGTTCCCCACCGTGTCCATGGGGCTGGGACCGATCCAGGCGATCTACCAGGCGCACGTGATGAAGTACCTGCACTCGCGTGAACTCAAGGACATGCACGATCGCAAGATCTGGTGCTTCATGGGCGACGGCGAGTGCGACGAGCCGGAGTCCCTGGGTGCCATCCACCTGGCGAGCCGCGAGAAGCTCGACAACCTGATCTTCGTCATCAACTGCAACCTGCAGCGCCTCGACGGCCCGGTGCGCGGCAACTCGCGGATCATGGACGAGCTCGAGGGGGTGTTCCGTGGCGCCGGCTGGAACGTCCAGAAGGTCGTCTGGGGCCGCCTGTGGGACCCGCTGTTCGAGAAGGACAAGAAGGGCGTCCTGCAGAAGCGCATGGACGAGGCGGTCGACGGCGAGTACCAGAACTACAAGGCCCTCGGCGGCGCCTACACCCGGGAGCACTTCTTCGGCAAGTACCCGGAGACCGCCGAGATGGTCAAGGACCTGTCCGACGAGGACATCTGGAAGCTCAACCGCGGCGGCCACGACCCGTTCAAGGTCTATGCGGCCTACCACGAGGCGACCCAGAACGCCAACGGCCGGCCCACCGTGATCCTGGCGCACACCGTCAAGGGCTACGGCATGGGCGGCGGCGAGGGCGAAGCCGCCATGGAGGCCCACCAGGTCAAGACCATGGAATACGAGGCGCTCAGGACGTTCCGCGACCGCTTCGGCATTCCGCTGTCCGACGAGCAGCTCAAGGAGGTCCCGTACTACAAGCCCGAGGATGATTCCCCGGAGATGAAGTACATGCATCTCCAGCGCGAACGCCTGGGCGGCTACCTGCCGAGCCGCCGCAGCGACTTCGAGTCGCTGCCGATCCCGTCGCTGGAGGACAAGACCTTCGCTTCCCAGACCGGCGGGTCCAAGGGCCGCGAGATCTCCACCACCATGGCCTTCGTGCGCATCCTCAACGGCCTGGTCAAGGACAAGAAGATCGGCGACCGCGTGGTGCCGATCATCCCCGACGAGGCGCGCACCTTCGGCATGGAGGGCATGTTCCGCCAGCTCGGCATCTACACTTCCGAGGGCCAGAAGTACGAGCCGGTCGACAAGGGCCAGATCATGTTCTACCGCGAGGATCAGAAGGGCCAGATCCTCGAGGAGGGCATCAGCGAGGCCGGGGCCATGTCGGCCTGGATCGCCGCGGCGACCTCCTACGCCAACAACGCCACCACCCTGCTGCCGTTCTACGTCTACTACTCGATGTTCGGCTTCCAGCGCATCGGTGACCTGGCCTGGGCCGCCGGCGACATGCAGGCGCGCGGCTTCCTGGTCGGCGGTACCGCCGGTCGCACCACCTTGAACGGCGAGGGACTGCAGCACCAGGACGGTCACAGCCTGCTCCAGGCGTCGATGATCCCCAACTGCCGCAGCTACGACCCGACCTACGCCCACGAGGTCGCGGTCATCGTCCAGGACGGCCTGAAGCGCATGTTCTCCGACAAGCAGAACTGCTTCTACTACCTGACGGTGATGAACGAGAACTACGAGCAGCCGGCCCTGGAGGAGGTGCCCGCCGAGGACATCATCAAGGGCATGTACCTGCTGCGCGAGACCCAGGGTGACAAGGGACGCGTCCAGCTGCTGGGCTCGGGCACCATCCTGCGCGAGGTCGAGGCCGCCGCCGAACTGCTCGCCGAGGACTGGGGCGTGGGTGCCGACATCTGGAGCGTGACCAGCTTCAACGAGCTGCGTCGCGAGGCCCTCGAGATCGACCGCCAGGCCTTCCTCAAGCCGGCCGACGAGCCCGGCAAGCCGCACGTCACGGCGTGCCTCGAGGGGCGCCAGGGCCCGGCGATCGCCTCCACCGACTACATGAAGCTGTACGCCGACCAGGTCCGCGCCTGGGTGCCGACCGACTACCATGTGCTCGGCACCGACGGCTACGGCCGCTCCGACACCCGCGAGAAGCTGCGTCACTTCTTCGAGGTCAACCGCTACTTCGTCACCGTGGCCGCGCTCAAGGCGCTGGCCGGGCGCGGCGAGATCGATCGCAAGGTCGTCGGCGAGGCCATCGAGAAGTATGGCATCGACCCCAACAAGCCCAACCCGCTTGAGGTGTGAGGCGTCGACCACCGGTGGCATGGCGGGCCCGTCGGGCCCGCCCCCGTCAAGAGTTTGAAGGAGCGCGACCTTGAGTAGCGAAATCATCAAAGTGCCCGACATCGGTGGCGATACCGATGTGGAAATCATCGAGATCGCGGTGTCGGAAGGCGACGTCATCGAGCCCGAGGACACCCTGATCACCCTGGAATCCGACAAGGCCTCCATGGACGTGCCCGCCCCCAAGGGGGGCAAGGTGCTGAAGGTGCTGGTCAAGGAGGGCGACACCGTCTCCGAGGGGGACGATATCGTCGAGATCGAGGCCGAGGGCGGCGGTGATGCCGATGGCGAGGCCGGTGAGACCGCCGAGGCCCCGGCCGCCGAGCCCGAGCCGGCGTCCGAGCCCGAGGCGCCGGCGGCCAAGCGTGCCGGCGGCGGCAGCCGCACCGTCGACATCACGGTGCCCGACCTGGGTGGCTCCGCCGATGTGGAGATCATCGAGGTGGCGGTGGCCGAAGGCGACGAGGTCGCCGAGGAAGACACCCTGATCACCCTGGAGTCCGACAAGGCCTCCATGGACGTGCCGAGTCCCCATGCCGGCAAGATCGTCAGCCTGACGGTCAAGGAGGGCGATACCGTCTCCGAGGGCGACGTCATCGGCTCCATGCAGGTCGGCGCCGCCGGCGACGAGGCCGAGGCGCCCGCCAAGGCTGCCGCGTCCGAGACCCCGGCACCCGAGCCCCAGGCGGAACCGGCGTCCGAGGCGGCGGCGAGTGGCGCGCCCGAGCGTCGCGAGGTGCGCGTACCCGACCTGTCCGGCTCCAGCGACGTGCCGGTGATCGAGATCGCCGCCAGCGTCGGCGACTCGGTCGACGAGGAAGACCCGCTGATCACCCTGGAATCCGACAAGGCCTCCATGGACGTGCCGAGCCCCTTCAAGGGCACGCTGGTCGAGCTCACCGTCAAGGAGGGCGATACCGTCTCCGAGGGTGACCTGATCGGCTATATCGAGACCGCCGGCGCCAAGCCCGCGCCCAAGGCCGCTGCGCAGAAGAGCGCGGCGAAGGCCGAGGCGACGGCCGGGACGTCCACGGCCGTCGCCGAGAAGCAGGCGGCCGCCCCGGTGGGACGACCCAGCCCCGAGGCCCAGATGGCGGCCCACAAGCCCCGCGATAGCAAGCTGGTGCATGCCGGTCCGGCGGTGCGCATGCTGGCCCGCGAACTCGGCGTCGACCTCGGCCTGGTCAAGCCCAGTGGTCCCAAGGAGCGGGTGCTCAAGGAGGACGTGCACGCCTACGTCAAGCAGGTCATGGCCGCCCAGACCCAGGCGCCGGCCGCCGCTCCCGCGGCCGCGGCGGGTGGCGGCGGCATCCCGCCGATCCCCGACCAGGACTTCAGCCAGTTCGGCGAGGTCGAGGAGAAGACCATGGGGCGCCTGATGAAGATGGGCGCCACCAACCTGCATCGCAGCTGGGTCAACCTGCCCCACGTGACCCAGTTCGACGAGGCCGACATCACCGAACTGGAGGCCTTCCGCAAGTCGATGAAGGCCGAGGCCGAGGCCCAGGGGGCCAAGCTCACGCCGCTGCCCTTCCTGATCAAGGCCTGTGCCTTCGCGTTGCGCAAGTACCCGCAGTTCAATGTCAGCCTGAAGAGCGATGGCGAGACCGTGGTGCACAAGAAGTACGTGCATATCGGCATCGCCGTGGACACCCCGGATGGCCTGATGGTCCCGGTGATTCGCGACGCCGACAAGAAGTCGCTGATCGAGCTGGCCAAGGAGTCCGTGGCGCTGGCGGGCAAGGCCCAGTCGAAGAAGCTCAAGCGCGAGGAGATGACCGGTGGCTGCTTCACCATCTCCAGCCTGGGCTCGATCGGCGGCACGGCCTTCACGCCCATCGTCAACGCCCCGGAGGTCGCCATCCTCGGCGTTTCCAAGGCCTCCATGAAGCCGGTGTGGGACGGCGCGGCCTTCCAGCCGCGACTGACCATGCCGCTGTCGCTGTCCTACGACCACCGAGCGGTCAACGGCGCCGATGCGGCTCGCTTCACCGCCTTCCTCGGCCAGGTGCTGACCGACATCCGTCGCCTGCTGCTCTGATCGGGAACGGGTGAACCACGACCGACGGCGCCACCAGGCGCCGTCGGCGTTTCTGCCCGGCTCGGCACGGCGAGCCGACCAAAGTGCTAGTTGCCCCTTAATGCCTTGAGCTAAAGGGGTTTTTTGTCTTTCGGACGGCCACTGCGGCCGTCCGTCGCTTGTCTGGCGAAGATGGCCCGGGTATCGTGCGCTTCATTCCATTTGTCGTCTGTGCGTTTCTCATCACCTCAAGGAGCAATTTCGATGCGTTTGATCCTCTTGGGCGCCCCGGGTGCCGGCAAGGGCACCCAGGCCCAGTTCATCTGCGAGCGCTTCGGCATTCCGCAGATCTCCACCGGCGACATGCTGCGGGCGGCCGTCAAGGAAGGCAGCGAGCTGGGTCTCAAGGTCAAGGAGATCATGACCACCGGTGGCCTGGTCTCCGACGACCTGATCATCTCCCTGGTCAAGGAGCGCATCGCCCAGCCGGACTGCGCCAACGGCTTCCTGTTCGACGGCTTCCCGCGCACCATCCCCCAGGCGGATGCCATGAAGGACGCCGGCGTGAAGATCGATCACGTCCTGGAGATCGCCGTGCCCGACGAGGAGATCGTCAATCGCCTGGCGGGTCGCCGTGTCCATCCGGCCTCGGGCCGGGTCTATCACGTCGACCACAATCCGCCCAAGGAGGAGGGCAAGGACGACGTCACCGGCGAGGCGCTGATCCAGCGCGACGACGACAGCGAGGCGACCGTGCGCAACCGCCTGGCGGTCTACCACGACCAGACCGCGCCGCTGGTCGAGTACTATCAGCAGTGGGCCCGGCAGGACCCGGCCGCCGCGCCGGCCTATCACCGGGTCGAGGGCGTCGGCAGCGTGGATGACATCACCAGGCAGGTGATCGACGCCCTGGAGGGCTGATCCCGCCCCGTCTCGCCTCACGACGGCCCGCATCCGCGGGCCGTTGTCGTATAATGCCCCGACATTTTTCGCCACTGCGTGACTCCCCATGCCCATCCTGCTGGCCCTGGATGCCTCCTCGAGCGCCTGCTCCGCCGCCGTGCTGCACCGCCGCAACGGCCAGGCGGACACGCTGATCTCCCGCTTCGAACTCACCCCCCGCGCGCATACCCGCCGCCTGCTGCCGATGGTCGACGAGGTCCTCGGCGAGGCCGGGGTGGCGCCCGCCGACCTGGATGCGGTGGCCTATGGCCGGGGGCCGGGCTCCTTCACCGGGCTGCGCATCGCCGCCGGGACCGCCCAGGGCCTGGCATTCGGCCTGGACCGCCCCCTGCTCGGGATCTCGACCCTGGCGGCGCTGGCCCTGGGCGCTCATCGTCGCCACCATTACCGCTACCTGTTCACCGCCCTGGATGCCCGCATGGGCGAGGTCTACGCCGCGGCCTGGCGCTGCCAGGAAGGCCGTGTCGAGGCCCTGGCGGCGGAGGCGGTGCTGCCGCCCTCGCGGCTATGCCTGCCCCCCGGCCATGCCGACCATGACTGGGTGGGCGTCGGCTCCGGCTGGGCCCTGTGGGAGCAGATGCCGCCCCAGGTCCAGGCCGGCCTGAGCCAGTGCCTGCCCGAGATGGACCCCGCCGCCGAGGACATGGTGCTGCTGGCCGCCGAGGCCTTCGCCGCCGGGGAGGGACGACCCGCCCACGAGGTGCAGCCGGTCTATCTGCGCGACCGGGTCGCCTGGCAGAAGAGCCGATGAGCGGCGTGGCGGTCGAGGGTGACGCCGCCCTGGCCGATCGCTGGGGGCTGCCCGGCCGCGAGAGCCCGGACGGGGCCGAGGCAGCGCTGGTGCTGCGCCGCGAGAACGGCCGGCTGGTGCTGGCCGGCGACCCCCGCGCCTACGGCAAGCCCCTGGCGGTCGACTTCGTCGCCGGTCGCGCGGCCCATCGTCGTCGCTTCGGGGGCGGTCGGGGCCAGCTCATCGCCCGGGCCTGCGGGCTGGCCAGGGGCGTGACGCCCTCGGTGGTGGATGCCACGGCGGGGCTCGGCCGCGATGCCTTCGTGCTGGCCGCGCTGGGCGCCGAGGTGCTGATGATCGAGCGGGTCGCGGCCATCGCGGCGCTGCTCGAGGACGGCCTGGCTCGCGCCCGGGCGGACGCGGATACCGCGGAGATCGCCGCGCGCATGCACCTGGCCCGTGGCGACGCCGGGCGTGATCTCGCCTCCCTGGTGGCGGGTGGCGGCGTCGCACCCCAGGTCATCCACCTGGACCCGATGTTTCCCCATCGCGAGAAGTCGGCGCTGGTCAAGAAGGAGATGCGCCTGTTCCGGGCGCTGGCCGGGGACGACGCCGATGCGCCCCGCCTGCTCGAGGCGGCACTCGACGTGGCCACCCACCGGGTGGTGGTCAAGCGACCGCGCAAGGCCCCGCCCATCCCCGGCCCCGCCCCGCGGCATGTGCTGGAGGGCAAGACCAGCCGCTATGACCTCTATGTCCATCGTGCCCTGACCCCGCCCTGAGTACGTCTCAGGCCTCTTGCTGGCGAGCGACCCGCTGCAGGCGATGGCGCAGCGCCGGGGCGAACAGCGCCCGGCTGCGGCTGGCGGTCTCGCGCAGCGCCCGGGTGTAGTGCAGCCGTCCCGCGTCGATCCACAGCCAGCCCTCGGCCTCCAGACTCGCCACCAGCCCGGCGAACAGCCGGGCATCGAAGAACTCCGGTGCCGCCCGTCCGGTGAGCTGGGCCAGGCGCTCGGCCAGCTGGCGGGCATGGTCGCCGAGGGTCCCGGCGGTGAAGTGGCCGGGGGGCCCGCCGAGCAGCGCCGAGAGCAGCAGGTAGCCGCGTTCCAGCGAGGGCTGCATCAGCCGGCCGAGCATCCTCAACTGCTCGTCGGCGGTCAGCGAGGCCGGGCGGCGCCAGCCGTCGCCGTCACGTTCGAGCAGCCCCGCCGCGCCGAGCTGGGCCAGGACCTCGTCCAGGGCGGCGCGCAGCGAGGCCGGCGACTCGAGGGACAGCTCCCTGGCCAGCACCGGCCAGATCGGCGCGAGCAGGGCCTCGAGGTCACCGGGGCCATGGTAGGCATGGTGGCGGAAGGCGAAGGCCGTGATCCCGGGCAGGGCGAAGAGGTGCAGCACGTTGTTGCGGTACCAGCCGAGCAGGCTGGCCTGGCGCTCATCCGCGATGACGATGTCGCCCAGCGGGTGGGGGCGATAGGCGATCAGCCCCAGCGCGCGGGCCTCGTCGAGCCAGTCCCGGGGGCTGCCCGCCGGCAGGCCCCGCTGGGGGCCGCCGGGCCGCGGGCGACGCAGGTCGACGAGCAGCGCCAGTTGGCGGTCCAGGAGATCGGCCTCGATGGCATGGTGGGGGGTCGCCAGCAGGCCCAGCGCCACCAGGTTGACCGGGTTGAGCGCCGCCGCGGCGTTGATGCGCCGGGTCAGGGCCTCGCCGAGTGGCGGGACCACCTCGTCGAGCCAGGCCGGGCGCCCCTCGCCGGCGGCGTCCCGCCAGCCCGGACGCTGGTGGTCGAGGAAGGCCGCCAGCTCCAGCGGCTCGCCGATGTTCACGGCGACGCGCCCATGGGGCTGGCGCAGCCGCCCCAGGACCCGCAGCAGGCCCAGCGGGGTCTCCTTGCGCTTGCGACGGCCGGCGAGCTCACGCTGGTAGGTGACGTCTTCCAGGACCCGCTCGTAGCCGATGTAGACCGGCACGAAGGCCAGCGGCTGGGCGCCATGGCGGCGGCTGCGCAGGAAGGAGCCGAGGGTCATGGCCAGCATGCCCGGTCGCGCCGGCAGCATCCGACCGCTGCGCGAGCGGCCCCCCTCGATGAAGTACTCCAGGGGATGGCCCGCGGCCAGCAGGCGATGCAGGTATTCGTTGAACACCGCGGCATAGAGCGGTTGGCCGCGAAAGCTGCGGCGCATGAAGAAGGCCCCGCCGCGTCGCAGCAACGGGCCGACCAGCGGCATGTCCAGGTTGCGGCCCGCGGCGATGTGCGGCGGCATCAGGCCATGGTCATGGAGCACGTAGGACAGCAGCAGGTAGTCGATATGGCTGCGGTGGCAGGGCACATAGACCAGGGTGTGGTCGCCGGCCAGGGCCTTGATCGCTTCCAGCCCCTGGACATCGACGCCGTCGTAGAGACGGTGCCACAGCCGGCGCAGCACGCCGTGCAGGAAGCGCATCACCGGGTAGCTCATGTTCGAGGCGATCTCGCGGCCATAGCGACGGGCGCGTCGCCGCAGACGGGCTCGGGCCCGCGGGTCCTCGCCGGCGAGCTGCTCGATGACCCGGCGGATCCCGGGGCTTCCCACCACCCCCTCGACCAGGGTGCGGTGGTGGGAGAGGTCCGGACCCAGCACTTGGGTGCGGATGCGGCGGAAGTGGACCCGCAGCAAGCGGGCGGCCTTGCGGTTGGTGAGCGCCGGCTCGCGGCCGTCATCGAGCTCGGAGAGCCGCAGCGGGGCGCCGAAGTGTACCTCCACGTCGCGGCCATTCACCGCCACCGAGAGCAGCCGGCGCAGCCGGCCGGTGAGCCGCCAGCTGTCGGCGGCCAGCAGGTGCCAGAGGCCGAAGCGCTTGCCCGGGGCGCGCCCCCAGAAGACGCTCACCGGCACCAGCTGGATATCCTGGGGCAGGGCGCGGCTGGCGGCGATCAGCGCCTCGAAGGGCGCCGCGCCATGGGGGGGGCGGGGCCAGAGGCGGCGGCGCAGTGACGGCAGAGCCAGCCGCGCCCGCAGCTCGTGCTCGCCCAGACGCCGCCGGGTGTCCGCCGGCGGCAGGCCATGGCGGTGGGCCAGCGACTCCAGCAGCAGGGCATCCGAGAGGGACGGCCGGGGCAGTACATAGACGGTGGGCAGCATGGGGTCGAGCCCCAGCGCCTCCGGGGCCGGCTCGATCCGGCGCACCTGAACCCAGGCCGTGAGCAGTCGCCGCAGCGGGGCGTGCAGTGCGCTGAGCGGGGAGGCCATCCGGATGCCCCTGTGAGGAATGAGAGGCCAGTATAGCGAGGCGGCTCGGGCGGGTCAGGCGTCCCGGCTTTTCGCGCCGCCGCAAACGTGCGTCAATACCGGCAGTCACGGCGGACAGGGAAGGGGGCGGGCCATGCACGGCATATGGCGAGACGGCAATCACTTCCAGCTGCTGCCGGAGGCGGCACGCTTCCTGCCGGCCATGTTCGAGGCGGTGGATGGGGCCCGTCACTCGATCCTCATCGAACTCTACCTGATGGAGTCCGGGCGGCTGGCCACGGCGCTGATCGAGGTCCTGCGGCGGGCCGTGGAGCGGGGCGTGAGCGTGCTGCTGCTGCTCGACGGCTATGGCGCCATGGGGCTCGAGGCGGCGGATCGCCGCCGGCTCGAGGCGGGCGGCGTGGCGCTGCGCTGGTTCAATCCCCTGGGCCTGCATTCCCTGGCACGCAACCTGACCCGCGACCATCGCAAGCTGGTGGTGGTGGACGGCGAGGTGGCCTTCACCGGCGGCTTCGGCGTCGTCGACGAGTTCCTCGATGCCTGGTACGAGGTGGCGATGCGCATCGAGGGGCCGGTGGTGGCCGACTGGGCGCGGCTGTTCTGCGCGCTCTGGGACTCGCCGATGACCCGGGGCGCCGGTGCCCCCGAGCTGGTGCACGGCCTGGGCGTCGCGACGGGCACCGACGACGGTTACGGCGGCATGCGCGGGCGAGTGGTCTGGGGCCAGGGCTATCGCTACCAGGCCATCCGCCATTCGCTGCAGCGCCAGGTGAGCGGGGCGAGACGGCGCATCTGGATCTGCACGCCCTACTTCGTGCCGACCCTGAGCCTGCGCCTGCGCCTGGCGCGGGCCGCCCGCCGCGGCGTCGAGGTCTGCCTGCTGCTGCCCGGCGAGAGCCACGACCACCCGGGCGTGCGCTATGCCGGTCAGCGCTTCTACGGGCGCCTGCTGCGGGCCGGGGTGCGCATCTTCGAGTTCCAGCCGTCGTTCATCCACGCCAAGTTCACCCTCGCCGACGACTGGGTCAGCCTGGGTTCCTGCAACTTCGATCACTGGAGCCTGCAGTGGAACCTGGAGGCCAACCAGGAGGTGGCAGATGCCCGCTTCGCCGAGGAGGTGGCGGCGCTGTTCCGGCGCAACTTCGCCGCCAGCCACGAGATCCACCACGCGCTGTGGCTGCGCCGTCCCCGCTGGCAGCGCCTCAAGGAGTGGCTGTTCGGTACCCTCGACGGCCTGCTGACGCGGCTGAGATGAGGGGAGAACGCGGCTACGCCGCTGAAGAGAGAAGAAACCGGCGAACCCTGACTTCCCTCTTACTTCCTGCGCTTGCCGCGTCCCGCCGGCGCCTTGCGGCGGGGCTTGGGCTTGGGCGTCTCGGGGGGCACCCGGTAGTGCAGGTAGAGGTCGAGCACCAGCTCCGGCAGCTGGGCCACCAGCGCCTCCAGCCGCTCGCCGTCGTTGGCCAGCTCGGCCATGTCCGGCTCCTCGGCGAACAGCCCCGAGAGCAGCATGAAGGGCAGCAGCAGGGTGGCGGCGGCCTCCTCGTCGTCGGCGAACCAGGCCGTCTCGTCGAGGAACACCCCCTCCATGAAGCCGGCACACCAGTCGCCGATAGGCGTCTCCTCCGGGGCCAGGCCGCCCAGCTCCAGGTCGAAGGGCAGCTCGGGCAGGCCGCCGCCCTCGAGCACCTCGATGGCGTTGTGGCGTAGCGCCTCGAGCCGCCCGAGCGTGGCCTCGCGCTCCGCCTCGTCGGCGAAGCTCGGCTCGCCGTGGAACAGCTCGGCCAGCCAGGTGGCGGCCGGCACGTCGCTCGGGGCCACCGCCAGGGCGACCAGGAAGCCGTGGGCCCCGATCAGGTCCAGGGCATCGGCATCGACCCGCTCGGACTCGAGGAAGTCGTCGAGCCGGTCCAGGGCCTCGTCATCGAGCAGGGGCAGGGGCTGGGGCTTGTCGGTGTCGGACATGGGGTCTCTCGTCGGCTGTCTCGGGCGGCGGGCGTGGGGGCGGTCGGCGAACCGGGGGTTCCCGGCGCGGTGCCGGCTCGTGCGTCGCGCCGGGCCGTGTTCCCTTTACGCCGCGGGCGCGGAGCGCCATTCTAGCATCCCATGACCACGCCCGCCCTGCCGACACCCGATCCCCACTGGCTTGCCGCCCTCGACCGGGCGGCCAGCCAGCACGCCCTGCATGAGCGGGTCGAGGCCGCCTGGCGGTTGTGTCGCGAGGTGCATCCCGGGCTGCCGCGCCCCGGGGTGTGGCTCGACCTGCGCGGCAAGGGCGCCGGCCAGGCGCATTTCGGGCGAGGCGGCCTGCGCTTCAACCCGGTGCTCTTCGACGAGAATCGCCTGGCCTTCCTGGTCGAGGTGGTGCCCCACGAGATGGCCCACTGGCTGGTCCACCACCTCGACGATGGCCACCTCGCCCGTCCCCATGGCCATGAGTGGCAGACGGTGATGCGCCGGCTGTTCGGCCTGCCGCCACGGGTCACCCACCGCTTCGATACCGGCCGCGCCAGCCCCGCGCCCCATCGCTACCGCTGCGGCTGCGGCGAGCATGCCTTCACCTCCCGACGCCATGCGCTGGCCCGCTCGGGGCGCGCCTATCGCTGCCGGCAGTGCGCCGAGACCTTGGTCTATAGTGGCCGGGCGGTGTTTGAAAATGGCTCTTAACCCATTGTTATAAAAAAGGAAATTGTTCATACCAATGTCTAAGGGGAAGTAGGGGCGCGGGCGGTTTATGCTGGGACTACCTTAATGGCGTCGGCGGTACCAACAACAACGCCGCCGGCTTCATCAACCTGAAGGGGCCACCCCGAGGACAGAGGCATTTCCATGAGTGATCAGCAGCACGTCTATCCGGTACGTGAGGACTTCGCCGCCAAGGCATGGGCCGACAAGGCGACCTACCAGGCCATGTACCAGCGCTCCCTGGATGATCCGGAAGGCTTCTGGGCCGAGCAGGCCGAGCGCCTCGACTGGTTCACGCCACCGACCAGCATCAAGCACACCGTCTTCGATACCCATGACGTCGACATCCGCTGGTTCGAGGATGGCACCCTCAACGCCAGCGTCAACTGCCTGGACCGTCACCTCGAGACCCGTGGTGACCAGACCGCCATCATCTGGGAAGGCGACGATCCCCAGGATTCCAAGACGCTGACCTATCGCCAGCTCCACGAGCGGACCTGCCAGCTGGCCAATGCCCTGAAGTCGCTGGGCGTCGCCAAGGGCGACACCGTGACGCTCTACATGCCGATGATCCCCGAGGCCGCCATGGCCATGCTGGCCTGTGCCCGGCTCGGCGCCATCCACTCGGTGGTGTTCGGCGGCTTCTCCCCGGACGCCCTGGCCCAGCGGGTCAAGGACGCCGGTTCCAAGGTGGTGATCACCGCCGACGAGTCCGTGCGCGGCGGCAAGCGAGTGCCCCTCAAGGACAACGTCGATGCGGCGCTGACCCGCGAGGGCACCGACGTGGCCGAGACGGTGCTGGTGGTCCAGCGCACCGGCGGCGAGATCGAGTGGCAGGACGGCCGCGACGTCTGGTACCACGACCTCGTCGACCAGCAGTCCAGCGACTGCCCGGCCGAGCCGATGGGCGCCGAGGATCCCCTGTTCATCCTCTACACCTCCGGTTCCACCGGCGCGCCCAAGGGCCTCAAGCACACCACCGGGGGCTACCTGCTGCACGCCGCCATGACCCACCAGTACGTCTTCGACTACCAGGACGGCGAAGTCTACTGGTGCACCGCCGATGTCGGCTGGGTCACCGGCCACAGCTACATCGTCTATGGACCGCTGGCCAACGGCGCGATCTCGCTGATGTTCGAGGGCGTGCCCAGCTACCCGACCAACGGCCGCATGGGCGAGGTGGTCGACAAGCACCAGGTCAACATCCTCTACACCGCGCCCACCGCGGTCCGCGCCCTGATGGCCCACGGTGACAACGTCATGGACTCCAGTAGCCGGGACAGCCTGCGGCTGCTGGGTTCGGTGGGCGAGCCGATCAACCCCGAGGCCTGGGAATGGTTCTACCGGGTGATCGGCAACGAGCGGTGCCCCATCGTCGACACCTGGTGGCAGACCGAGACCGGCGGCATCATGATCGCCCCGCTGCCGGGCGCCACCGACCTCAAGCCGGGGTCCGCGACCCTGCCGTTCTTCGGCGTGCAACCGGCGCTGGTCGACAACGAGGGCAACCTGCTCGAGGGGGCCACCGAGGGCAACCTGGTGATCCTCGACTCCTGGCCGGGCCAGGCGCGCTCCATCTGGAAGAACCACGAACGCTTCCTGCAGACCTACTTCACCACCTACCAGGGGATGTACTTCACCGGTGACGGCTGCCGTCGCGACGAGGACGGCTACTACTGGATCACCGGCCGGGTCGACGACGTGCTCAATGTCTCTGGCCACCGCATGGGCACCGCCGAGATCGAGTCCTCCCTGGTGGCCCACGAGGCCGTGGCCGAGGCCGCCGTGGTCGGTTTCCCCCATGACATCAAGGGGCAGGGCATCTACATCTACGTGACCCTGGCGGATGGCGTGGAGCCCAGCGACGCGCTCAAGAAGGAGCTGACCCAGTGGGTGCGCAAGGACATCGGGCCGATCGCCTCGCCGGATGTCATCCAGTGGGCCCCGGGCCTGCCGAAGACCCGCTCGGGCAAGATCATGCGCCGCATCCTGCGCAAGATCGCCGCCAACGAGTGCGATGGCCTGGGCGACACCAGCACCCTGGCGGACCCGTCGGTGGTCGAGGAGCTGATCGAGCATCGCGCCATCAAGTGACCGCGAGCGGGGGCCCCGCCTGGCCGGGGCTGCCCGTCGAGAGGTCATCCGAGCCGGCCCACGTGGCCGGCTTCTTCATGGCCCGTCGAAAAATGTCGACAATACCCGCCAAGCGCTTGGGCATCGCCTCGGCCATGGGGTAACATGCCGGGAAAGACAAAAGCGTCCCGCAGGCGGCGGCCGGCCCGTCCCGCTGCTCCCGGAACCGGAGGAGAATGCATGGCCTTTGCCCAGAAATTCATCGTTGCCGATGACCATCCGCTGTTCCGCGCAGCCTTGACCCAGGCGCTGCGCCAGCTGGCACCCCAGGCCGAGATCGTCGAGTCCGACACCATGGAGGCCACCACCGAGGTGGTCACCCGCCATCCGGACGCCGATCTGATCCTGCTCGACCTGCACATGCCGGGCGCCCATGGCTTCTCCGGGCTGATCCAGTTGCGCGGCCAGACGCCCGACATCCCGGTGGCGGTGGTCTCCGGCAGCGACGAGCTGCACGTGGTGCGCCGGGCCATCGACTACGGGGCCTCCGGATTCATCCCCAAGTCGTCCTCGCTGGCACTGATCGCCGAGGCGGTGGGCGAGATCCTCGATGGCGAGGTGTGGCTGCCGGCGGAGATGGCCGATGCCCTGGGCGAGGGCGACGAGGAGGAGACCCGCTTCGCCGAGGCCATCGCCTCGCTGACCCCCCAGCAGTTCCGGGTGCTCAACATGCTCACCGAAGGGCTGCTCAACAAGCAGATCGCCTATGAGCTCAACGTCTCCGAGGCCACCATCAAGGCCCACGTCACCGCCATCCTGCGCAAGCTCGGCGTGCACTCCCGCACCCAGGCGGTGATCGCCGCCCAGAAGCTCGAGGTGGAGCCGCCGAAGGTCGAGTCCTGACCTTCGGTCACGAGTTTGGCGAGCGGCGCTTCGCGCCTGGAAGCTTGCAGCCGGTAGCACAACCGCCCCCATGGCCTTGCCGTGGGGGCGGTTGCGTTTCGGCTGCTATCCAGCTGCCAGCTCGCGTGCAGCGCTAGCCCTCTTGCCGGGTGGCCGCCCGGCTGGCCTGCAGGGTACGGGTCAGCAGCGCGCGCAGGGCGGCGGGGCGTACCGGCTTGAGCAGCAGCTGGTAGCCGGCGCGGCGGATCTCCTCGGCGACTTCCTCGGTGCGGTCGGCGGTGATCACGATGCCGGGAACGGCGCCATAGAGCCGCTCGCTCAGGGCCTCCATGGCCATCAGGCCGGTGACCTCGTTGTCCAGGTGGTAGTCGGCGAGGATGGCGTCCGGGTCGTCGTCGAGATGACGCAGCACCGACTTGGCGCCGCCGATGGAGGTGGCCGTGAAGACCTCGCAGCCCCAGCCGGAGAGCATGGCCTTCATGCCCTCGAGGATCAGCGACTCGTTGTCGATGCACAGGATGCGCTTGCCGGCCAGCTTGTTGCCGGCGCGCCGCGGGGTGGTCTCCTCGGCGTCCTCCTGGCGGCGGGCGGCCACCACCGGCACGCTGACCGCGAAGACGGTGCCCACGCCCTCCCAGGACCGCACGGTGATCGGGTGGTCGAGCACCCGGCTCATGCGGTCGGCGATCGATAGCCCCAGGCCCAGGCCCTTCTCGCTCTCCTTGTGTCGCGAGGCCTGGTCGAGTCGGCGGAACTCCTGGAAGATCTCGGCCTGCTTGGTCTCGGGGATGCCGGGGCCGGAGTCCCAGACCTCGATGGACAGCCGCTCGCCATGGCGCCGGCAGCCCAGCAGCACCCGCCCCTCCTGGGTGTAGCGGATGGCGTTCGACAGGAAGTTCTGCACGATGCGCCGGAGCATCTGGGCATCGCTGTCGACCCAGCAGCGGGTCGCCACCACCACCAGGTCCAGGCCACGGTCCTCGGCCATCACCTCGAACTCGGCGCGCAGCGGCCGGAAGATGTCGGCCAGGGCGAAGTGGCTGCGCCGCGGGGTCAGCGCCCCGGCGTCGAGCTTGGAGATGTCCAGCAGGGTGCCGAGCAGTTCCTCGGCGGCCTGCAGGGAGTTGTCGATATGGCCGATGGTGCGCTTCATGTCGACGGCGTCCATCTCCTGGGACAGCGCCGAGGTGAACAGCCGGGCGGCGTTGAGCGGCTGCAGCAGGTCGTGGCTGGCGGCGGCCAGGAAGCGGGTCTTGGAGGCGTTGGCGTCCTCGGCGACCTGCTTGGCCTGGCGCAGCGCCTGCTCGGCCTCGGCGCGTACGCGGTTCTCCTGGCGCAGGGCGGCGTTGGCCTCGGAGAGCGCCTGGGTGCGCTCGCGGACGCGTTCCTCGAGGGTCTCGTTGGTCTCCTTGAGGGCGATCTCCGCGCGGCGCCGCTCGGTGATGTCCTGGTAGAGGGCGAAGAAGCCCAGGATCGCCCCGCTGTCGCCGAAGTGCGGCGTGTAGGTCACCAGCATGTAGCGCAGGCCCTCGGGCAGGGTCAGCGAGACCTCGAAGTGGACCCGCTCGCCGGCCAGGGCGCGCTCGATCCACGGCTCGCGTTCCAGGGCCAGCTCTTCGGGAATCACCTCCTGCAACGGCTTGCCGATCACCGCGTTGCGATCGATGCCGAAGGCCTGCTCGTAGGCGCGGTTGGTGAAGAGGTAGCGGCACTCCTTGTCGAAGTAGGCGATCAGCGCCGGCACGTTGTCGGTGTAGATGCGGATGTTGTTCTCGGAGCGGATCAGCGCTTCCTCGATGCGCTTCTGCTGGGTGATGTCCTGGTAGGTGTAGACGAAGCCGCCGCCGGGCATGGGGTTGCCCTGGACCTCCAGCACGCTGCCGTCCTGGCGGTAGCGGACGTAGCGATGGGGCTGGCCCTCGCGGATGTTGTCGAGCAGCAGCTGGACATGCTCCTCCGGGTCGCCGGGGCCGTATTCCCCATTATGGGCGTTGTAGCGAAAGATGCGGTCGACCGGGGCGCCGACCCGGATCAGGTGGTCCGGAAAGCGGAACAGCTCCAGGTAACGCTGGTTCCACACCACCAGGCGCAGGTTCTGGTCCACCACGCTGATGCCCTGGTTGATGTTCTCGATGGTGGCCTGGAGCAGGGCGCGGTTGAACTCCAGGACCTGGGAGGCCTCGTCGACGATGGAGATCACGTCGGAGATGCCGATGCCGCGGCCCTGCAGCGCCGAGTTGACGACGATCCGCGCCGAGGAAGCGCCCAGCACCGAGGCCAGGAAGCGCTCGGTGAACTGGATCACGTCGATGGACGCCCGGGTGTTGTCATCCAGCGGCTTGCCGGTGCGGCGGGCATAATCATCGAAGGCGCGGCTGACCTGGCCGGCCCCCAGGAAGCGCTCGCACAGCACCTTGAGGTCGCCGACGGTGGTGGCCCCGGTCCAGGGCCGGTTCACCGAGGTCTGGCGCGTCTCGACGCTGTCGACGAACAGCGAGGCCTGGATGCGTTCCACCACGCGCTGGGGCGTCATCTGGGAGACGAAGATGTAGGCCACCAGGTTCACGCCCAGCGACAGCATCACCCCGTGGGTGAAGCTGTCGCCGACGTTGAGGCCGAACAGCGAGGTGGGCGACAGCCAGCCGATGTCCAGCGGGCCACCCGTGAGCCAGCTGGCCGGCAACACCCCGGCGCCGATCATCGCCGGCATCAGCAGGCTGTAGGCCCAGATGGCGAAGCCGGCGTTCATGCCGACGATGACCCCCAGGCGGTTGCCGCGCTTCCAGTAGAGGCCGCCGATCAACGCCGGGGCGAACTGCGCCGCGGCGGCGAAGGACAGCATGCCGGTCGCGGCCAGGGAGTTGAATTCGCCGATCAGCTGATAGAAGCCATAGGCCATGGCCAGGATCGCCGCGATGGTGATGCGCCGGGCGCGCAGCACCAGCCGGCCGTAGTCCCGGGCCTTGGTGTCGAACCAGCGCAGTCGGAACAGCGCCGGGATGACGATCTCGTTGGAGATCATGATCGATACCGCCACGGCGGCGACGATGACCATGCCGGTGGAGGCCGAGAAGCCGCCAATGAAGGTCAGCAGGGCCAGCCACTCGCTGCCGGCCGCCATGGGCAGCGCCAGCACATAGCTGTCGGGCTCGACGCTGCCGTCGGCGAACAGGGTCAGGCCGGCGGCGGCCAGCGGCAGCACGAAGAAGGCGAAGGCTACCAGGTAGAGCGGAAACAGCCAGCGGGCCTTGGCGGCATCGTCGCGATGGGTGTTCTCCACCACCGCCACATGAAACTGGCGGGGCAGGCAGAGGATGGCCAGCATGGCGAGCAGCGTCTGGGCCCAGAAGCTCTGGCCGAAGTCCTGCTGGGCGAGCTGGCGTTGCAGCTGCAGCTGGATGTCGGCGAAGGCCAGCAGATCGCCGAGGCCGTCGAACATGCCCCAGGTGACATAGGCACCGAGGATCAGGAAGGCCAGCAGCTTGACCAGCGACTCGAAGGCCACCGCATGGATCAGTCCCTCATGGTGCTCGGTGGCGTCGGTATGGCGGGTGCCGAACAGGATCGCGAACAGCGCCATCACCGCGGCGACATAGAAGGCGGTATCGCCGAACAGGGGCGTGCGGGTAATGTCGCTGGCCTCGGTGAGTACGCTGAAGGAAGTGGATACCGCCTTCAGCTGCAAGGCGATGTAGGGCAGGGTGCCGATCAGCGCGACCAGGCTGGCGAAGGCCGCCAGCGATTGCGTCTTGCCGTAGCGCGAGGCGATGAAGTCGGCGATCGAGGTGACGTTCTGGTGCTTGGCGACGCGGATCATCTTGGCCAGCACCGGCCAGAACAGCAGCAGGGTCAGGATGGGGCCGACGAAGATACTGGCGAAGGACCAGCCCGAGGTGGCGGCCTGGCCCACCGCACCGTGGAAGGTCCAGGAAGTGCAGTAGATGGCCAGCGCCAGGCTGTAGATCACCGGCCGGCGCCGCGTGGCGCCGCGCTCGCGGGCCTGACGGTCTCCCCGCCAGGCGATGGCGAACAGCACCGCGACGTAGAGCAGCGAAACGACGATCAGCAGCCAGCCTGCGAACATGGGGTATCTCCCTCCGGTTCCCGCCCATTCTAGGGCAAGGCGGGGGGCGACGGCAGGGGCGGCGTGGTTCAGGCGTCGCGACACACCGTCTGGAGCAGCGGGTCACCGGCCGCGAGCCGACGCAGTGCCTCGGTGCGGGGGCGGCGCGGCTCACCGGCCAGCGGCAGCAGCTCCCGGGCGCTGCAGTTCAACACGTAGGCCTGGTGCTGTACCCGGTCGGCATTGGCCATCTCGAAGCGATAGAGGATGAACTCGACCAGCGGCTGGTCGTCGGTCCTTGCGCGCACCAGGCTGTCCCGATCCACCACGGTGAAGCCCGAGGTCAGCGGGACCAGATAGGTCCAGGGGCGCCACAAGACCGGCGTCTGCTCGGTGCTCACCACCCGAGTGGAGTCGGGGAGCTGGGCGCGCTGGTGCTCGAACCAGGTGTACTCGTGATTGATCTGGTAGCCCAGCATGCCCAGACCCGCGCAGACCGGGACGATCCAGCGGGGCAGTCGCCCACGGCTGAGCATGCGCAGCAGCAGGCCGATGCCGGCGGCGCCGAGGCCGGCGAAGGCCGCCGCGATCAAGTGCCATATCATAGGACAGCTTCCTGACAGACGTCGGGCTTCCCGAGGGAAGCCCGACGAAGGGTTGGGACCGGCGCCGCGGGGGCGCCGGTTGGGGATTATGGCTCAGTGGTCGACCGCCATGCCAGCACCCTTGGGATAGCGGACGCTCTCCACCAGGTCCTGGATCTCCTGCGGCGGTGCCGCGGTCGCCTTGGAGACCGAGAAGGCCACGGCGAAGTTGATGATCGCGCCCACCGCCCCGATGGACAGCGGCGAGATGCCCAGCACCCAGTTCTCCGGGAGGTCTTCCAGGTTGTTGGTGCCCGGGATGAAGAACCAGCCCTTGTAGACGAAGATGTAGACCAGGGTGAAGGCCAGACCCGTCAGCATGCCGGCGATCGCGCCCTTGTTGTTCACGCGCTTGGAGAAGATCCCCATCATCAGCGCCGGGAACAGCGAGGCCGCGGCGATACCGAAGGCCAGGGCCACCACCTGGGCCGCGAAGCCCGGAGGATTGGCGCCGAGGTAGGTGGCGACGATGATGGCGATGGACATCGAGATCCGTGCCGCCATGAGTTCGCCCTTCTCGCTGATATTGGGGTTGATCGAGCCCTTGATCAGGTCATGACTGATCGCCGAGGAGATGGCCAGCAACAGCCCGGCGGCCGTCGACAGCGCCGCTGCCAGGCCCCCCGCGGCGATCAGGCCGATGACCCAGCCGGGCAGGTTGGCGATCTCCGGGTTGGCCAGTACCAGGATGTCCCGGTTGACCTCCAGCTCGTTGCCTGCCCAGCCACGCTGCTCGGCGGTCGGGGCGAACGCCTCGGTGTCGTTGTAGAGCTGGATGCGGCCGTCGTCGTTCCTGTCCTCGTACTGGATCAGCCCGGTGACCTCCCACTCGCGCACCCAGTTCGGACGCTCGTCATACTGGATGGGCTCGGCCGTCGGGCCGTCGGGGTAGATGGTGGTCATCAGGTTCAGGCGGGCCATGGAGGCCACGGCCGGCGCGGTCAGGTACAGCAGGGCGATGAAGACCAGGGCCCAGCCGGCGGACCAGCGCGCATCGGCGACCTTCGGCACGGTGAAGAAGCGGATGATGACGTGGGGCAGGCCCGCGGTACCGATCATCAGCGACAGGGTGAACAGCACCATGTTCAGCTTGTTGTCGACGTCCGCCGTGTACTCGTTGAAGCCGAGCTCGGTGATGACCTCGTTGAGCTTGGCCAGCAGCGGCATGCCCGAGGCGTCATGCTCGGAGAACAGCCCCAGCGGCGGCAGCGGGTTGCCGGTCAGCTCCAGCGAGATGAACACCGCCGGGATGGTGTAGGCGGTGATCAGCACGCAGTACTGGGCGACCTGGGTATAGGTGATGCCCTTCATGCCCCCCAGTACCGAGTAGAAGAACACCACGATGGCGGCGATGATCAGGCCCATGGTGGCGTCGACTTCCAGGAAGCGCGAGAAGGCCACGCCGGCGCCGGCCATCTGGCCGATGACGTAGGTCACCGAGGCGACGATCAGGCAGATCACGGCGACCAGGCGAGCGTTCTTGCTGTAGAAACGATCGCCGATGAACTCCGGCACCGTGAACTTGCCGAACTTGCGCAGGTAGGGGGCCAGCAGGGTGGCCAGCAGGACGTAGCCGCCGGTCCAGCCCATGAGGAAGGTGGAGTTGGCATAGCCGCCGGCGGCGATCAGCCCCGCCATGGAGATGAAGGACGCCGCCGACATCCAGTCGGCGCCGATGGCCATGCCGTTGGTGATGGGATGCACGCCGCCGCCGGCGACGTAGAAGTCTTTCGTCGAACCGGCCTTCGCCCAGATGGCGATGCCGATATAGAGGGCGAAGGAGGCGCCCACGAAGAGGACGTTGATGGCGAATTGGCTCATGCTGGATTACTCCCCAAGCCCGAACTTTTTATCCAGCCGGTTCATCTTCCAGGCGTAGAAGAAGATGATGCCGATGAAGGTCAGGATCGATCCCTGCTGCGCGAACCAGAAGCCCAGGTCGGTGCCGCCGACGGGAATGCTCGCGAGCAGCGGGCGCAGCAGGATGGCGCAGCCGTAGGACACCAGCGCCCAGACGACCAGGCAGCCGGCAATGAGGCGGAGGTTGGCCGCCCAGTAGGCTTCGGCATTGGATTTCTCATCTGCCATGGTGTTGCTCTCCACTTGTTGTTGGGGGTGGGAAGTTGTCCCGAGCGTTCACATGACTCAGCCGGGCAATCGCGCGTGGACAGCCGTCAGCCAGCGGTGATCCGGGCCGGGATGCCGGAAGATGCTGCGGGCCTTGAGCAGGTTGGCAATGAGGGCATGGTTTCCTCCCTTACCTTGTGACAGGACCTGGGTCGCTCACGCTTTGGTTGAGGTGGGTTGTCGACGTGCGATTGCCCTGCACGACTCACCGGTAATGCTGGTCAATAAAGCGAAAAAATAAATCCCAGACTTTGGTATCATGAGGAAAAAACGATTTAAAACGGTTTTGTCAATTCCTTTTAAATCATTGCCTTGTTGTCGTTGGCAAGGTTTTTCTTTCCCGGTGGGCGTCGCCGTATAGGACGATTGTCTAGGAGACTATCGAATTGGACTTTAGTCGAAACGTCCTTTGAATAGTACCAAGGTATAACGCACGGCAAGGATCCGATGGCAGCACCTGTGGGCGTATAGAACCATGGTCTAGATACTTGCCTCGACCTCGACTTTGCTACCCTGATTCCAGTGTTCCTGCCACGCTGTCTCCTGTCGTGAGACGGCTCCCCTTCGGCGCCCCTGGCCCGCGGTGGGGGCACGGCAGACGACGCCCGTTTCCCGACACGAGGACCTTGCCATGGTCGATGTCGATCTCTCCCAGCCGCCGTTCACCCTTCTCGACGAGGCGGGGCGTGAGCGGGTCCGTGGTGGTGTCGACCTCGCCTACTTCGATCGCGACGAGATCATCCTCGAGACCGGCCAGCCCGGCGAATACGTCTTCCTGATCCACAAGGGCGAGGTCGCGGAACTCGATACCACCCGGCCCGGCGCCCGGGAACGCATCGGCCACTACACCGCCGGCGACCTCTTCGGCGCGATCAGCATCCTCAACGGCAAGAGCCGCTATCGCTTCCAGGCCGAGCAGGAGAGCCTCTGCTACCTGCTACCCAAGGCGCTGTTCCTCGACCTCTGCGACGACCACCCGGCATTCGCCGAGTTCTTCCGCCAGACCCTGGCCCACAAGACCCGCCTGTTGACCGAGCAGCGCGCCGCCGGCGGGGTGACCATGGCCGGCTTCATGCTCGCCAGGGTCGACGAGTGCATGCGCGCACCGCTCTGCGTGGGCCCCCGGGCAACCATCGCCGAGGCGGTGACCACCCTGCACGACAGCCATGCCGACAGCCTGCTGGTCGAGGGCGACCGGGGCCCGGGGATGATCACCAAGACCGACCTGCTCAACGCCCTGGTGCTCGAGGGGCTGCCCCAGGACAGCCCGGTGCAGTCGGTGGCGCACTTCGCGCTGGTCACGGTGACGCCGGACCAGTACCTCTTCCAGGTGCTGGTGCTGATGACTCGCCACCAGGTGGAGCGGGTGGTGGTCACCGAGGGCCAGGCCGCGGTGGGCGTGGTGGAGCTGACCGATGTGCTCAGCTACTTCTCCAGCCGCAGCTACGTGGTCAGCCTGCAGGTCGAGCAGGCCGACAGCCTGGCGGCGCTGACCGCCGCCAGCCGGCGCACCCCGGAGCTGGTCCGCGCGCTGATGGCCCAGGGCGTCAAGCTGCGCTTCGCCATGGGCCTGCTGGCGGCGCTCAACGGCCGGATCATCAACAAGGCCTGGGGCTTTCTGATCGAGGCGCGTTACCACCGCGACAGCTGCCTGATGGTGATGGGCAGCGAGGGACGCGGCGAGCAGATCCTCAAGACCGATCAGGACAACGGCCTGATCCTCGACGATGCCCTGGACTGGCCCGACTGTGCCGAACAGATGCAGCGACTCACCGAGACCCTCATCGAGCTGGGCTATCCGCCCTGTCCGGGCAACATCATGGTCTCCAATCCCGACTGGGTAGGCACCGAGAGCCAGTGGCAGCGGCGCATCGCCCGGTGGGTGGAGCAACGCGACGGGGACAGCCTGATGAAGCTGGCCATCGTGCTCGACGCCCATGCGGTGGCCGGCAATCCGTCGCTGCTGGAGCGCCTGCGCGAGACGCTGTTCCGGCTGTGTGCCGGCGACCAGCTGCTGTTGTCCTACTTCGCACGGCCGGCGCTGCACTTCTCCACGCCCTTGACCCTGTTCGGCTCGCTGAAGAAGCCCCAGCACGGCATCGACATCAAGAAGGGCGGAATCTTCCCCATCGTGCACGGGGTCCGGGTCATGGCCCTCGAGCGGCGCATCGCCGTGACGTCCACCCTGGACAGGCTGGATGCCCTGGTAGCTGACGGGCGCCTGGAGGCGCGCGTCGCCGAGGACCTGGGGGAGGCGCTGTCGCTGTTCACCGAGCTGCGCCTCAAGCAGCAGCTGGCGCGGCTCGACGGGGAGGGGACGCAGGGCGCTGAGCCCGACCGGGTGGTGGTGCAGGAACTGTCCTCCCTGGAGCGCGACCTGCTCCGCGAGGCGCTGCACATCGTCAAGGACTTCAAGCAGCGCCTGTCGCACCACTTCCACCTCGAGTACGCGTGAGGCCCGATGGGCAGCAACGACACAGGAGTGCATTCATGCTCAGGACATGGCGACGGGTGACCGACCGCCGGCGACACGCCCATGGCCGCTACGGCTGGCTCTTCCAGCCCTATACCGGCGACGAGCTGGTGGCCCTCGGCTGCCAGACCACCGGCGCCAACGCCCGGACCGCCGAGCTGGTGGCCATCGCCGCGGTGCGCCTGCGGGGCGAGCGGGTACTCACCAGCGAGTCGCTGGATCTCCGCCTGCAGCGCCCGGCGAGCCTCGATGGCGGTTCCATCTGCCTGCATGGCCTGCGGGGGATCGACCTGGACGATGGCCAGGGCATCGACGAGGCGCTGGCGCAGCTGCTGGAGTTCGTCGGCAACCGGCCCCTGGTGGGCTGGCGGCTGGATTTCGAGCTGGTCCTGCTCAACCGCTATCTGCGCCCCCGCTTCGGCTTCGACCTGCCCAACGCCGGCATCGACGTGGCGCAGGTGTACCAGCGCCGCCAGCGGTACCACCACCCCCAGCTCGATACCCCGCCGCGCTTCGGGCAGGTCGCCGAGCGTCTCGGTGTGCCGCTGATGGGGCGCCACAGTGCCCTGGGGGTGGCGGTGACCACCGCCCTGATGCATCTGCAGCTGTCCCGGGAGGGCCAGCCGTCGCGGCAGCTGCCCTGAGCGCCCCGCCCGGCTTGGCTTCGCCAGCGCCGGGGAGGATGGTAGGATAGGCGCCCGTCCACCCGCAGATGCCCTGGCAGCGCCGTGACCATGCAAGATGCCGTGATGTACGACCCCCGTCCCGTCGAGGATCCCCCCGCCGCCGTGCCGCAGGCCGACGGCGCCGACAGCCGTGCCGCCAAGGCCAAGCGCGAGTTCAACAAGCTGCAGAAGCGGCTGCGGCGCCAGGTGGGCAACGCCATCATCGACTATGACATGATCCGCGAGGGGGACAAGGTGATGGTCTGCCTGTCCGGTGGCAAGGACAGCTACACCATGCTGGAGATCCTGCGCAACCTGCAGCGCAATGCGCCGGTCGACTTCTCCCTGGTGGCGGTGAACCTGGACCAGAAGCAGCCGGGCTTTCCCGAGCATGTGCTGCCGGCGTACCTGGACGGTCTCGGGGTCGACTACCACATCCTCGAGCGCGACACCTATTCGGTGGTCAAGGAGAAGACCCCGGAGGGCAAGACGACCTGCGCGCTGTGCTCGCGGCTGCGCCGCGGCTCCCTGTACGGCTATGCCGAGGAGATCGGCGCCACCAAGATCGCCCTGGGCCACCATCGCGAGGACATCCTCGAGACGCTGTTCCTCAACCTGTTCTTCGGCGGCAGCCTCAAGTCGATGCCGCCCAAGCTGCTCTCCGACGACGGCAAGAACATCGTCATCCGCCCGCTGGCCTACTGCCGCGAGGCGGATATCGCCGAGTTCTCGCGGCGCATGGACTTCCCGATCATCCCCTGCAATCTGTGCGGCTCGCAGCCCAACCTGCAGCGCCAGGTGGTCAAGGAGATGCTGGCCGAGTGGGAGGCCAAGCACCCCGGGCGACTCGAGAGCATGTTCAAGGCCGTGACCAACGTGGCGCCGTCGCAGCTGGCCGACCGTGAACTGTTCGACTTCGCCGGCCTCGAGGACAAGCAGGCGCGGATGCGGGCCGATCGCATCGACCTGCATAACGAGTCATAAGCTGGAACAACGCCCGCTACGCGGGCTTAGGCGGAAGCTGGAAGAACGACCACCCCCAGGCAGTTGCCGTGGGGGTGGTTCGTTTTACGCGGCCTTCCAGCTCACGCGATAGCCTACTAGCGGCAGCCTTCTTCCTCGGCCACCTGGATCAGCGCATCCAGGTCGAGGATATTGACCTCGCGACCGGAGACGGCCACCAGGTCCTGCTGCTGGAAGCGGCCGAGGATACGGCTGACGGTCTCCACGGCCAGGCCCAGGTAGTTGCCGATGTCCGCCCGGGACATGGAGAGCCGGAAGCTGTAGGGCGAGTAGCCGCGCCGGCGGAAACGGTCGGAGAGGCTGGTGAAGAAGGTCGCCAGGCGCTGGTCGGCGGTCTTGCGCGACAGCAGGCGCATCATCCGGCGGTCGTCGCGCATCTCCTTGCTCATGCTGCGGTAGAGCTGGGCGCGCAGCTCCGGCAGCCGCTCGGAGAGCGCATCGAGCCGGTCGAAGGGGATCTCGCAGACGGTGGTGGTCTCGAGCGCCACCACGGAGCCGGGGTAGCTCTCCTCGTCGATGCCGTCGAGGCCCACCAGCTCGCTGGGCAGGTAGAAATTGGTCAACTGGTCATCACCGCTGCCCTCGGTGGTGACCTGCTTGAGACTCCCGGAGCGCACGGCGTAGACGCTGGTGAAGGGACTGCCCTGGCGAAACAGCGACTCCCCCTTCTTCAGGGGGGCGCGGCGGCGAATGATCGCATCGAACTGGTCCATGTCCTCGAGCTCGAGGGCCAGTGGCAGACACAGCGAACTCAGGCTGCAGGTCTGACAGCGGGTCTCTTGCAAGAGGGAGCGTCGCCTGCCGGCTGCGACATCAGGCATGCTGTCCTCCTTGATGTTGGCTCTGCCCGACATTATGGGGGATGAAGGCCGGTGAGGCATAGCCTCCCTTCGGAGGTACTCCCCGCCCCGGCTCATGGGCCCGCGACGCCGAAGGCCCGGGTCAGCTCCCGGGCCCAGCGCGTCCCGGCGTCGACGAGGTCGAGGCGTGGCCCCCGGCGGGTGACGAGCCCGGCAGCCTGCAGACGCTCCAGGGCCGTGGCCAACTCCGCCGCGGCGTCGAGGGCGAAGGCCTGGCCCAGGGCCTCGAGGTCCAGCGTCCGCCGGGTCATCAAGGTCTCGATGGCGCGTGCCCGCAGGCGGTCATCCATCGACAGCCAGCGCCCGCCGGCGGTCGGCAGGTCGCCCCCATCCAGTGCGGCCTCGAACTCCGCCAGGCGCACGGCATTGCGCGCCATGGCCCCCTCCAGGTGGGAGACCGCCCCGACGCCCAGGCCCAGGACGTCATGCCCGACCCGGCGTCGCCACTGCGTCCCGGCATCCTTCAGGCCACCGCCCCGCCGGGCATAGCGGTCCCAGCCGAGGTGGACATAGCCGGCGTCGACCAGGCGGGCGTGGGCCGCGCGACGCATGGCTCGTTGCGCCTCGCTTCCCGGTAGATCCCCCTCGGGGATATGGTGCTGCGGCGGGAAGCGGTCCGGCCGGTGGACATAGGAGAAGAGCGAGAGCCGGGCGGGCGCCATGGCGAGGACCTGCTCGAGCGTGGCGGCGAAGCCCTCGGTGGACTGTCGGGGCAGGCCGATGGTCAGCTCCAGGTCCAGCGAGCGGAAGCCCAGGCGAGCCGCCTCGTCGAGCAGCCGCTCGGTGAGCCCCCGGGACTGCGGACGGTTGATGGCCTGCAGCACCCGTGGATCCAGGTCGAGCACGTTCAGGGTGAGCCGGTTGAAGCCCAGCGCCTCGAGATGGCGCAGGGTGAAGACATCGGCATCCCGGGGATCGATCTCGATGCCGAAGTCCCGATCGCGCCCCCGGGCCAGGCGGAAGCGTGCGTCGAGACGGTCGATCAGGTCGCTCATCTGGTTCAGCGTCAGGAAGGTCGGCGACCCGCCCCCCCAGTGCAGGGCCTGCACCTCCCGGCCGGCGTCGAGGTGGCGGCCGAGCAGCACCATCTCGCGGTCCAGCCGCGACAGATAGGCGTCCGCGCGTCGGCGATCGCTGGTGACCACCGGCTGGCGCGCGCAGTGGAAGCAGCCATGCTGGCAGAAGGGCAGGCGCAGCGCCAGCGACAGCGGCCGCCCCCGGAGATTGCTGTGCTCCAGGGCCCGGCGGTAGTCCGCCGCCGTGAAGGCCGGCGAGCACGCCTCGGCACCCGGGTAGCCGGGGGGAACGGGGCTCGAGACCGCATCCCCCGCCCCCCCGTCCGGCCCCGGAACGCGCGGGTCGGCGTGGGCAGGAGGGTCGGCAGGCGCGCTGGCGGTCATTGGGGCACTCCGGGAGGGTGATGTCCTCATGCTAGCGGCGCCCGGGCCGGGCCGCGTTGAGCTGGATCAAGCGCGGTGTCAATGATCGCCGGGGTGTGCCGCGCCATGCTCCATGCCGCCGGGTAACAGCACCCACAGCTGCCAGAGGGCGAAGGCGATGATCGCCAGCGCCGCCAGGGTGCGGGTGGCGGGGTGACGGATCAGGGCGCCGAGCTGGCGGGCGGCGAGTCCGGTGGCCAGCAGGGCCGGCAGGGTGCCGAGGCCGAAGGCCCCCATGATGGCCGCCCCGCGCAGCGGCTCGGCGATGGCCAGGCTCCAGGCCAGCATCGAGTAGACCAGCCCGCAGGGCAGCCAGCCCCAGACCGCGCCCAGGGCCACCGCCTGGGGCACCCTCACCACCGGCATCAGGCGCCGCCCGAACGGCTCCAGGTGGCGCCACAGGCGTCGGCCGAGGGCCTCGACGCGCAGCAGTCCCTTCCACCAGTCGGCGATGTAGAGCGCCATCAGCATCAGCATCACCGCGGCGAGGACCTGCAGCGCCAGGCGGGCGCCGGGCGCCACGCCGATCAGGGTGCCGAGGCCGGCGACCAGGGCGCCGGCGGCCATGTAGCTGGCGATGCGTCCCAGGTTGTAGCCCAGCAGCAGGCCAGCGAGGCGCGCGGGATGGCGCATGCTGGGAGGCACGGCGAAGGTCAGGGCGCTCATGATGCCGCCGCACATGCCGATGCAGTGGGCGCCGCCGAGCAGGCCGAAGACGAAGGCCGCGGCCAGGGGCGGCAGGTCGAGTCCGGTGGGGTCCATCAGTCGCGGTGTGACTCCCCGTCGCGGCTGGCGGGCCGCGAGGCCTCGCCGCCGGTGGCGTCCCGCCGTCGCTCGCGCTCCGCCGGGGTCAGGTCGTTGTCGTCCTCGTCGAAGAGGATGCGGTGGGCGGGCCCCTCCAGATCGTCGAACTGGTCATGCTTGACCGCCCAGAAGAAGGCCCACACGGCCAGGCCGAGCAGGATCAGCGACAGCGGGATCAACAGGTAGAGGATACTCATGCGTTCACCGGGCTCGGGGCGGGGGCGGGCGTGACCCGGGCCAGGCGCAGGGCATTGCCCACCACCACCAGGGAACTCGCCGACATGCCCAGGGCGGCGAGCCAGGGGGGCACCAGGCCCATGGCGGCCAGCGGCAGGGCGGCGAGGTTGTAGACCAGCGCCCAGCCCAGGTTCTGGCGGATGATGCGGCGCGTGGCGCGGCTGATCTCGACGGCCTCGACGATACGCATCAAGCGCGGACCCAACAAGACGGCATCCGCCCGGGTGCGCGCCAGGTCGGTGGCGCCGTTCATGGCGAAGGCGACGTCGGCACCGGCCAGCACCGGCACGTCGTTGACGCCGTCACCGACCATGGCGACCCGCTCGCCCCGCGCCTGCAGGGCCTGCAGATGGGCCAGCTTGGCCTCCGGGTCGGCCGCGGCACGCCAGGTGGCGATGCCCAGGCGCTCGGCCATGGCGGCCGTGGCCGCCTCGCTGTCGCCGGAGAGCAGCTCCACCGCCAGGCCGCGGGCCTCGAGCGCGGCCACGGTCTCGGTGGCGTCCTCGCGGACCCGGTCGCGCAGGGCGAACCAGGCGCGCGGCCGGCCCTCCTCGGCGAGCAGCAGCCACTGGCCGTCTTCGGGCGGCGCCGGGGCCGTGTCGGGGGCGGCGAAGTCGGGCCTGCCGAGCCGCCAGCGGCGGCCGGCGATCCGGCCCTCGAGGCCCTGGCCGGGCCGGCCGAGGACGTCCTCGGCGACCAGGCTGCCGCGCCGATGGGGGCGGAAGGCCCGGGCGATGGGATGCTCGGAGTGGGCCTCCAGCGCCGCGGCCAGGGCCGCCAGGCGGTCGGGGGCGTCGCCTGCCAGGGGGCGGGTGTCCACCAGGGTCATCTCGCCGGCGGTCAGGGTGCCGGTCTTGTCGAACACCACGCGGTCGAGCCCGGAGAGCGCCTCGAGGGCGTCGGCCCGGGTGATCAGCACGCCGCGGCGGTGCAGCCGGCCATGGCCGGCGGTCAGCGCCGTGGGCGTGGCCAGGGCCAGGGCGCAGGGGCAGGTCACCACCAGCACCGAGAGGGTGACCCAGAAGGCGCGGGCGGGGTCGATGAACCACCAGGTCACGGCCACGGCGGCGGCGATCAGCAGCACCTGCACCACGAAGTGGTGGGCCAGGCGAGCGGTCATCCGGGCGAGCCGCGGACGGCTGGCGAAGGCCCGGTCGGTGAGGTCCACCAGGCTCGCCACCCGGGCGTCGCGACCGGCCCGGGTCACGCGGACCGTCAGCGGGCTCTCGACGTTCTGGCTGCCACCGGTGACGGTATCGCCGACCCCGCGGGTCACCGGCAGGGGCTCGCCGGTGAGCATCGATTCGTCGAGGCTGGAGGTGCCGCTCTCGATCACGCCGTCGGCGGGCACGCCGTGGCCGGGCTTGACCAGGATGCGGTCGCCGCGGGCCAGCTCGCTGGCCGGCAGGATGCGCTCCTCGCCGGCCTTGCTGAGGCGGATGGCCGACAGCGGCAGGGCGTCGGCCAGGGCATTGCCGCTGCGCCCGCTGCGCCGTCGGGCCCGGCTCTCGACGTAGCGGCCGAAGAGCAGGAAGAAGGTGAACATGGCCACCGAGTCGAAGTAGACCTCGCCGTGGCCGGCGAGCACCGCCCAGGCACTGGCCAGGTAGGCCGAGCCGACGGCCAGCGACACCGGCACGTCCATGCCCAGGGTGCGGCTGCGCAGGTCGCGGAGCGCGCCCGCGAAGAACGGCTGGGCGGAGAACAGCACCACCGGGGTGGTCAGGGCGAAGGCCAGCCAGTGGAAGAGGGCATCGAAGTCGGCGCTGATCCCGTCCTCGCCCGCCACGTAGAGGGGGATGGAGAACATCAGCACCTGCATCATCCCCACCGCGGCGACGATCAGCCGGCGCACGTTCATGCGCTCCTCGCGCTGCAGCCGGCTGTGGGCGGCGTCGGGCTCGTAGGGCTGGGCCTGATAGCCGATCGCCGCCATCTCGGCGAGGATCCGCGAGAAGGCCAGGCGCGCCGGGTCCCAACTGACCCGCACCCGGTGGTGGGAGAGGTTGACGGCGCTGGCCGTGACCCCCGCCAGGGCATTCAGGCGATGCTCGATCAGCCAGGCGCAGGCCGCACAGGTGATGCCGTCCACCGCCAGGGTGGCGTGGACGCCGTCCCCCCCGGCCTCGGGGTGCACGAAGCGGGCCTGCAGGCCGGGGTCATCGAACACCGCCCAGGTCTCGGCCCGGGCCGCCTGGCGGTCGTCCGGGCGGTCCGGCAACGCGGTGCGGAAGCGATAGTAGCTGGCCAGGCCGCCGTCGACGATGGCATGGGCCACGGCCTCGCAGCCGGGACAGCACAGCGGGTGGGCGGCGTCGTCGAGGGTGATCGTCCAGGGCGCGTCGGCGGGCACCCGGCTGCCGCAGTGGTAGCAGCCGGTGGCCTCGGCCGGGGGCGTCAGGGTCGTCGCGGTCATGGTGGCGGGTCAGATCCCCGGGACCAGGGCGATCTCGTCCTCGCTGGGGAAGTGCGCCTCGCCGGTCAGGCGCCACTCGGCCGCCTCGCCCGGGCTGGGCTGCAGGTGCAGGTACCAGCGGTAGCGCAGGGGCTCGTCGATCATGGTCACGTAGCGGCCGTCGTGGACATGCTCGAGGGTGAGGGTGCGGTCGCGCTGGCTCTCGGTGGGGAAGATCAGCTTGAGCGTCAGTTGCTCGGGGCGTCGCTCGCCCGCCAGGTCGACGACGATGTCGCCGGTGCGCGGGTCGGCCCGCAGCGTCGCCGCCAGGCCGAGCCGCTGGGCATGCTGCTGCTTGGCGATCTGCTCGTTGATCGCCAGCCCCTCCTTGTAATAGTCCTGGGCCACGGTGCCGTCGAAGTAATGAATCGACAGCGCCAGGTAGACCAGGCTGAAGGTCACCGACGAGCCCAGCAGGCCGATCAGGAACCACGGCCAGAACTGCTTGTACCAGGGGGGGATATCGTGTTCCGCACTCATCGGCGGCTCTCTCCTATGAAGCGACTGTCGCGTTCGATGCCGATGTCGGCGTCGGTGGCCTCGAGGCGCAGCAGGATATCGTGGCTCGGCCGGTCGATGGCCTCACGCGGCACCGTGGCCTCGACCACCAGCTGGCGGGACTCGCCGGCGGGCACGCTGACCCGGTCGGTGTCCAGGCGCAGGCCGGGCAGCCCGGAGGCCTCCAGGCGATAGACATGGTCCTGCCGGTCGAGGTTGCGCACGATCAGGGTGTAGACGTTGCTGATCTCCCCCTCCCGGGTCACCCGGAACAGCTGGTTGCGGTCGCGTTCCACATCGAAGCCCACCGCCGTGCGGTCGGCCACGGCCCAGGCGAACAGCCCGATCATCACCAGCAGGGCCGCCAGGTAGCCGAGCAGCCGCGGGCGCAGGATATGCGTCGGCTTGCCCTCCAGGGCGTTCTCCGTCGTATAGCGGATCAGCCCGCGGGGATAGCCCATCTTGTCCATGACGCTGTCGCAGGCGTCGATGCAGGCCGCGCAGGTGATGCACTCGTATTGCAGGCCCTCGCGGATGTCGATGCCGGTGGGGCAGACCTGCACGCAGAGGTCACAATCGATGCAGTCGCCGTGCCCGGCCGCTCGCGCCTGTTCGTGGCTGAGGCGCTTGCTGCGCGGGCCGCGGGGCTCGCCACGGGCGGCGTCGTAGGAGACGATCAGGGTGTCGCGGTCGAACATCACCGACTGGAAGCGGGCATAGGGGCACATGTAGATGCACACCTGCTCGCGCAGCCAGCCGGCGTTGAGGTAGGTGAAGACCGTGAAGAAGCCGACCCAGAAGTAGGACCAGCCGTGGGCCTCCAGGGTGGGGAGTTCCAGCATCAGCGTGCGGATCGGCGTGAAGTAGCCGACGAAGGTCACCCCGGTGGCGGCGGCGATGATCAGCCAGATGGCATGCTTGGCGGCCTTGCGCCGGGCCTTGTCGGCGCTCATGGCCTGCTTGTCGAGCTTGATGCGGCGGTTGCGTGGGCCCTCGACGCGATGCTCGACCCAGATGAACAGGAAGGTCCAGACGCTCTGCGGGCAGGTATAGCCGCACCACACCCGGCCGGCGAACACGGTGATGAAGAACAGGCCGAAGGCGCAGATGATCAAGAGCCAGGACAGCAGCATGAACTCCTGCGGGTAGAAGGTCGCGGCGAAGATATGGAACTCCCGCCCGGGCAGGTCGAACCACACCGCCGGGCGGTCGCCCCACTGCAGCCAGGGGAGCAGGAAGAAGGCCAGCATCAGGGCCCAGTTGGTGCTGCGGCGCAGCCGCTGGAACACGCCCTTGATCTCGCGCACATAGATATGGCGGCGGCTGGCGTACATCTCCTGGGTGACCGTGCCCTGGGGCGCGTGATGCTTCACGGGCTCCGGGGTCACGTCACGGGTGGGGATCTTCTCGCTCATGGCAGGCTCACGGCAGGCAAGGAGGGGCAGGGCTCGGCCCCTGTCCGATATCCGATTGTATCGGCAAGGCCGTTAAACGAGAAAGGGTGCGCCCTCCGGCCACACCCTGTCTCGGCACCCGCGGGACGGGCCTACTCCTGATGGCTCAGGCTGTAGACATAGGCGGCCACCAGATGGACCTTGTCCTCGCCGATATAGGCGGCCTGGGCCGGCATGTGGCCGTTGCGGCCGTTGCGCAGGGTCTGGCGGATGGCCTCGTCCAGGGGCTGGCCGGGCTGGCGATAGAGCCAGGCGTCATCGGTCAGGTTGGGCGCGCCCAGGGCCTGGTTGCCGGTGCCGTCGGGCGAGTGGCAGGCGGCGCAGACCGAGGCGAAGACCGCCGCGCCCTGCTCGGCCCGCTCGGCATCCTCGGCCTGGCCGGACAGCGACAGCACGTGCTGGGTCAGGTTGGCGATGTTCTGCTCGCCGAGCTGCTGCCAGGAGGGCATCAGGCCGTTACGTCCGTTGGTGATGGTCTGGACGATGTTCTCCGGCGCGCCGCCGTACAGCCAGGCGTCGTCGGTGAGGTTGGGGAAGCCGTAGCCACCCTGGGCATTGGAGCCGTGGCAGATCGCGCAGTTGTTGAGGAAGATGCGCTCGGCCACCTGCATCGCCTCGCCGTCCTGGGCCAGCTCCGGGACGGGCACTTGCTGGTACTGCTCGAAGATCGGCGCATAGCGCTCCTCGGCCTGGGCCACCTCCTGCTCCCACTGGCCCTCCTGGGTCCAGCCCAGCACGCCGGCATAGTTGCCGAGGCCGGGGTAGAGCACCAGGTAGCCCAGCGCGAAGATCACGGTGCCCACGTAGAGCTGGAACCACCAGCGCGGCAGCGGGTTGTCGTATTCCTCGATATCGTCGGCCGCATGACCGGTGGTCTCCACGTTGCCTTCGGCATCCGGGGTCTTGTCGGTCTTGCGGTTGGCGAAGAGCACCCAGGCGCTGATGGCGATGGTGCCCAGCGTGATGACGATGATCCAGGCACTCCAGAAGCCGGAAAGGGAGTCACCCCAAAGATTGTTCATGTGTTCCTGTCTCCCTTGTCGTGTCGGGAATCGGCCTCACGGGAGGCATGCGTGTCACGGGTCGGCTGCTCATCCTCGTCGGCGAAGGGCAGGTTGGCCGCTTCGTCGAAGTCCGGCTTGCGACGCTTCGAGTAGGCCCACCAGACCAGCCCCACGAAGGCGATGATCAAAAGGCCGGTGATGATGCCGCGGACGGTCCCGATATCCATGATCAGCGCGTGTCCTTGAGCACGGTGCCGAGCTGCTGCAGATAGGCCACCAGGGCGGTGATCTCACGCTCGCCGCGCACCGCCTGGCCGGCACCGGCGATCTGCTCGTCGGTGTAGGGCACCCCGAGGGTGCGCATGGCGCGCATCTTGTCGGCGATATGCTCGCCGTCGAGGGTGTTCTCGAACAGCCACGGATAGGCCGGCATCACCGATTCCGGCACCACGTCGCGCGGGTTGTACATGTGCGCGCGGTGCCAGTCGTCGCTATAGCGACCCCCCACCCGGGCCAGGTCGGGGCCGGTGCGCTTGGAGCCCCACAGGAAGTTGTGCTCGTAGACCGATTCGCCGGCCACGCTGTAGTGGCCGTAGCGCTCGGTCTCGGCGCGGAAGGGACGGATCATCTGCGAGTGGCAGCCGACGCAGCCTTCCCGGCGATAGATGTCACGGCCGGCCAGCTCCAGGGCGGACAGCGGCTTCAGCCCCTCGACGGGCTCGGTCGTCTGCTTCTGGAAGAACAGCGGTACGACCTCGGCCAGGCCGCCGAAGCTGATCACCACCAGCACCAGTACGGAGAGCAGGCCGACGTTCTTTTCGACAATCTCGTGTCTCATTGGCGTTTCGTTCCCTGTTGGCTCAGGCGGACTGCGGAAGCGGCTGGCGGAGGCCTTCTTGATGACGCACGGTCATGAAGACGTTGAAGGCCATGATCAGCATGCCGGTCACCCAGCACAGGCCCCCGATCATCCGCACGACATAGCCCGGGCCGCTGGCTTCCACGGATTCGACGAAGGTGTACATCAGGGTGCCGTCGGGGTTGACGGCGCGCCACATCAGGCCCTGGAGGATGCCGTTGACCCACATGGCGGCGATGTAGAGCACGGTGCCGATGGTGGCCAGCCAGAAGTGCACGGCGATCAGGCCCACGGAATACATCTCGGTGCGGCCGAACAGGCGCGGGATCAGGTGGTACATGGAGCCGACGGTGATCATCGCCACCCAGCCCAGGGCGCCGGCGTGGACATGGCCGATGGTCCAGTCGGTGTAGTGGGAGAGCGCATTGACCGTCTTGACCGCCATCATCGGCCCCTCGAAGGTCGACATGCCGTAGAAGGACAGGGCCACCACCAGGAAGCGCAGGGTCGGGTCGGTGCGCAGCTTATGCCAGGCGCCGGAGAGGGTCATCATGCCGTTGATCATGCCGCCCCAGCTCGGTGCCAGCAGGATGATCGACATGACCATGCCCAGCGACTGGGCCCAGTTGGGCAGGGCGGTGTAGTGCAGGTGGTGGGGGCCGGCCCACATGTAGACCATGATCAGCGCCCAGAAGTGGACGATGGACAGACGATAGGAATAGACCGGGCGCTCGGCCTGCTTGGGCACGAAGTAGTACATCATCCCCAGGAAGCCGGCGGTCAGGAAGAAGCCCACCGCGTTGTGGCCATACCACCACTGGGTCATGGCATCGATCGCACCGGAGTAGATCGAGATGGAGTACAGGGCGGAGACGGGGATGGCCGCGCTGTTGACGATATGCAGCACCGCCACGGTGAGGATGAAGGCGGCGAAGAACCAGTTGGCCACATAGATGTGTGAGGTCTTGCGCAGCTTGATGGTCATCAGGAAGACGATGGCATAGCTGATCCACACCACGGCCAGCAGGATGTCGATCGGCCATTCGAGCTCGGCGTATTCCTTGACCTCGGTGTAACCCAGCGGCAGCGTCACCACGGCGGCCACGATCACCGCCTGATAGCCCCAGAAGGTGAAGGCGGCGAGCTTGTCCGCGAACAGGCGTGTCTGGCAGGTACGCTGCACCACGTAGTAGGAGGTGGCGAACAGCGCCGAGCCGCCGAAGGCGAAGATCACGGCGTTGGTGTGGAGGGGGCGCAGGCGGCCGAAGCTCGTCCACGGCAGTCCCAGGTTGAGTTCCGGCCATACCAGCTGTGCGGCAATAATGACACCGAGGGACATGCCCACGATGCCCCACACCACTGTCATGATCGCGAACTGCCGAACTACCTTGTAATTGTAGGTCGGGTGTTCAAGTGCTGTGCTCATGTCAGGTTCCCATCGAACGCGGTTTGGGGGTAGCCCGCGGCATTCTGCCCCGAGTCGACCGCCCGCAGGATGATGCAGGTCAATAACCACCCCGGATTCTAGCGCAGGGCCGCGACAAGCTGAACTAGCGAATGGGTGGAATCGTGAACCAAAGGAGCCCTCGAGTGTCCGACTCTTCTTGTCATTCTCTGCCCGCCATCACTCCCGAAAGTCTGGGCAATTCCCTGCAGGATGGCCGCCAGGGGCGCTGGGCCATCGACGGCCTGGGAAGCGTGGACGTCCAGGGCGATGGTCGCGCGGGACGGCTGCTGTTGACCCATGGCGCCGGGGCCGGGCAGGACAGTGCCTTCCTCGTGACCCTGCGTCGGGAACTGGCCGAGGCCGGCGTGCAGACGCTGGCGATCGAATTCGACTACCTGCGTCGCATGCGCGAGGCGGGACGCCGGCGTCCGCCGCCCCGCGCCGATCGGCTGGTCGAGGAACTGGCCCGCTGGTGCGACCGCATGTCGCAGCACTCCCCCTCGCCCCTCTGGCTGGGCGGCAAGTCGATGGGCGGCCGGGTGGCCAGCCTGCTGGCGGCCCGCCAGGGCGCCGCGGGACTGGTGCTCTGCGGCTACCCCTTCCATCCCCCGCGCAAGCCCGAGTCCCTGCGACTCGACCACTGGCCTTCCCTGGCCTGCCCGACGCTGGTGGTGCAGGGCAGTCGCGACCCCTTCGGCACCCGCACGGAGGTGGCCGGCTATGCCCTGCCGGCCTGTGCCGAGGTGCACTGGCTCGAGGACGGCGATCACGACTGGACGCCCCGGCGTGCCTCGGGGCGCGATCAGGCCGGCTTGTTGCGCGAGGGCGCGCAACGCATCGCCGCCTTCATGTCCCGCCACCGCTGAACCGCTGAACCGCTGAGCGGGCCCAAGTGGATGAAAGCCTTGCGGATTCCCCGGCACGGACGAAGGGGTCCCGGGCGAAAAAACGCGTTGACAATGACCGCGGTCCCTGTAGAATGCAGCGCCACGTGACCGGGGGTGGTTAGCTCAGCTGGGAGAGCACCAGCCTTACAAGCTGGGGGTCACAGGTTCGATCCCTGTACCACCCACCATTGCCCAGGCAATGCCCGATCATGTTGCAGAAACGCTGCGGACCGGTAGTTCAGTTGGTTAGAATGCCGGCCTGTCACGCCGGAGGTCGCGGGTTCGAGTCCCGTCCGGTCCGCCAACGTTTTTGCGCCGCATCATCTTGCGGACCGGTAGTTCAGTTGGTTAGAATGCCGGCCTGTCACGCCGGAGGTCGCGGGTTCGAGTCCCGTCCGGTCCGCCACGATGACGCACACAATCTATGCAGTAACGCGTGGGCGATTAGCTCAGTTGGTTAGAGCACCAGCCTCACATGCTGGGGGTCACTGGTTCGAGTCCAGTATCGCCCACCACGCGGACCGGTAGTTCAGTTGGTTAGAATGCCGGCCTGTCACGCCGGAGGTCGCGGGTTCGAGTCCCGTCCGGTCCGCCATCTGCAAACGAATTCGAAAGCCTCGAGTCTCACGATTCGGGGCTTTTTCGCGTTGGCCCCTCATCGGCTATCCTCGACGAGTGGGTACTTGCCCTTTGCGCATGTCGGCTAGCTGTCATACAGTTGTTTGAATTCTTGTCGCCCGACAGCGAGGACTCGGATCGTGAACGCCTTCCCCAACCTGTTTCGCCCCCTCGAGCTGGGGCGCCTGACCCTGCCCAATCGCGTGTTGATGGGGTCGATGCACACCAACCTCGAGGAGGCGCCGGAGGGCTTCGCGCGCCTCGCCGCCTTCTACGCCGAGCGTGCCCGGCAAGGGGTCGGGCTGATCGTCACGGGAGGGATCGCGCCCAATCCGGAGGGGGCGGTCTTCGAGGGGGCGACGACCCTGGCGCGCGCCGAGCAGGTGGGCGACCACCGGCGGATCACCGGCGCCGTGCACGAGGCGGGCGGCCGGATCTGCCTGCAGATCCTGCATGCCGGCCGCTACGCCTACTCCCCGGCGCTGGTCGCCCCCTCGCCGATCCGTGCGCCGATCAACCCCCGCGAGCCCCGCGAGCTCGGCGCCGTGGAGGTCGAGGGGCAGATCGATGACTATGTGCGCTGCGCCTCCCTGGCCCGGGAGGCCGGCTACGACGGCGTCGAGGTGATGGGCTCCGAGGGCTACCTGATCAACCAGTTCGTCTGTCGACGGACCAATCATCGCCAGGACGCCTGGGGCGGCGCCTTCGACAACCGCATCCGCTTCCCGGTGGAGATCGTGCGGCGCATCCGCGAGGCGCTGGGCCCGGACTTCCTGATCATCTTCCGCCTGTCGATGATCGACCTGGTGGAAGAGGGCAGCACCTTCGAGGAGGTGGTGGCGCTGGGGCGCGCCATCGAGGCCGCCGGCGCGGATGCCATCAACACCGGTATCGGCTGGCACGAGGCGCGGGTCCCGACCATCGTCACCAGCGTGCCGCGGGCGGCCTTCAGCGAGGTGACCCGGCGCATGAAGGCCGAGCTCAAGCTGCCGCTGATCACCACCAACCGCATCAACATGCCCGAGGTGGCGGAGCGGGTGCTCGCCGAGGGACATGCCGACATGGTGTCCATGGCGCGCCCCTTCCTCGCCGATCCGGCCTGGATCACCAAGGCCCGGGAGGGTCGCGAGGCCGAGATCAATACCTGCATCGCCTGCAACCAGGCCTGCCTGGATCACACCTTCCAGGGCAAGCTGGCCTCCTGCCTGGTCAATCCACGGGCCTGCCACGAGACCGAGCTGAGCATCGCGCCGGCCGCCGAGCCGCGGGCCATTGCCGTGGTCGGGGGCGGGCCGGCGGGGCTCGCCGCCGCGGTCACGGCCGCCGGGCGGGGGCATGCCGTCACCCTGTTCGAGCGCCAGTCGATGCTCGGCGGACAGTTCAACTATGCTCGGCGGATCCCCGGCAAGGAGGAGTTCGACGAGACCCTGCGCTACTACCGGGTGATGCTCGACAAGCACGCGGTGAGCGTGCGCCTGGGGGTGGAGCCCAGCCTTCATGATCTCCAGGCCTTCGACGAGGTGATCCTGGCCACCGGGGTGCGGCCCCGGCGGCTCGATCTGCCGGGCATCGATCACCCCAAGGTGCTCTCCTATCCGATGGCCATCATGCATCCCGAGCGGGTCGGCGCCCGCGTGGCCATCATCGGCGCCGGCGGCATCGGCTTCGACGTGGCGGAGCTGCTGACCCATGCGGGCCACCCGGCCCTCGACACCGAGGCCTGGTGCGACGAGTGGGGCGTGGACCTCAGCGTGAGCTCGCCGGGCGGGCTGCGCGAGCCGCAGCGTCCGCCGATGTCGCGCCGGGTCACCCTGCTGCAGCGCAAGACCTCCAAGCCTGGCAAGGGGCTCGGCACCTCCACCGGCTGGGTGCATCGTGCCTCGCTGCGTCATCGCGGCGTGGAGGCCCTGGCGGGCTGCGAGTATGTGGGCATCGACGACCAGGGGGTGCATATCCGCCTCGACGGCGTGCCGCGCCTGCTCAAGGTCGACACGGTGGTGGTCTGTGCCGGCCAGGAATCGGTCCGCGACTGGCTGGCACCGCTGCGTGAGGCCGGCGTGTCGGTGCACCTCATCGGCGGCGCCCTGGAGCCCGCGGAACTGGATGCCAAGCGGGCGATCGACCAGGGCACCCGGCTGGCGGCCGCCCTGTAGGCGCGGCGTCTCGCCGAGGCGTGAAAATCTATACAGGTTTCAACGAAACGCTTCCCGCCTTCGGGGTTCATAGAATGTAGTAGCGCCATGCGTTGAAGCCGGTGTGCCCCTTGTCCGCGAATGCTGGCTACGCTGAAGCTACCGATCCCCGGCAAGCGTACCGATGGGCGCAGGACCGGAGTTCCGGGTCTAAAGGAGGCATCGATGAGTATCTTCGACCATGTGCAGAACCGCTACTCACGCATCCAGCAGGAGGAATTGAGCCTGCAGGAGTATCTGGAGCTCTGTCGCGAGGACCCTTCGGCCTATGCCAGTTCGTCAGAGCGCATGCTGGAGGCGATCGGCGAGCCCGAGGTCATCGATACGGCCAAGGATCCCAGGCTGTCGCGCATCTTTTCCAACAAGGTGATTCGCCGCTATCCGGCCTTTTCCGAATTCTACGGCATGGAGGAGGCCATCGAGCAGATCGTCGCCTACTTCCGGCACGCGGCCCAGGGACTCGAGGAGAGGAAGCAGATCCTCTACCTGCTGGGGCCGGTGGGCGGCGGCAAGTCGTCGCTGGCCGAGCGCCTGAAGCTGCTGATGGAGCGGATCCCCTTCTACGCCATCAAGGGCTCGCCGGTGCAGGAGTCCCCGCTCGGGCTGTTCTCGCCGGAAGACGACGGTGAGCTGCTGGAGAAGGAGTACGGCATCCCCACGCGCTGCCTGAAGAGCGTGATGTCCCCCTGGGCCGCCAAGCGGCTCAAGGAGTACGGCGGCGACATCACCCAGTTTCGCGTCGTGCGCCTCTACCCCTCGCGCCTCAACCAGATCGCCATCTCCAAGACGGAGCCCGGTGACGAGAACAACCAGGACATCTCCTCGCTGGTCGGCAAGGTGGACATCCGTCAGCTCGAGCTCTACTCCCAGGACGACCCCGATGCCTACAGCTTCTCCGGCGGCCTGTGTCGGGCCAACCAGGGGCTGATGGAATTCGTCGAGATGTTCAAGGCGCCGATCAAGGTGCTGCATCCGCTGCTGACCGCCACCCAGGAGGGCAACTACAACCCCACCGAGGGCATGGGGGCGATTCCCTTCGACGGCATCGTGCTGGCGCACTCCAACGAGAGCGAGTGGCAGACGTTCCGCAACAACCGCAACAACGAGGCCTTCCTCGATCGGGTCTACATCGTCAAGGTGCCGTATTGCCTGCGGGTCGCCGAAGAGATCCACATCTACCGGAAGCTCCTCGAGCACTCCTCGCTCAACGAGGCGCCCTGTGCGCCGGATACCCTGCGCATGCTGGCGCAGTTCACGGTGCTCTCGCGCCTCAAGGAGCCGGAGAACTCGAGCATCTACTCCAAGATGCGCGTCTATGACGGCGAGAACCTCAAGGACACCGATCCCAAGGCCAAGTCGATCCAGGAGTACCGCGACGCCGCCGGGGTCGACGAGGGCATGGACGGGCTCTCCACGCGCTTCGCCTTCAAGATCCTCTCCAAGGTGTTCAACTTCGACAATGTCGAGGTGGCGGCCAACCCGGTGCACCTGCTCTACGTGCTCGAGCAGCGCCTCGAGCAGGAGCAGTTGCCCCGCGAGGCCTTCGAGCGCTACCTGCGCTTCATCAAGGAGTTCCTGGCACCGCGCTACGTCGACTTCATCGGCAAGGAGATCCAGACCGCGTACCTGGAATCCTATTCCGAGTATGGCCAGAACATCTTCGATCGCTACGTGACCTATGCCGACTTCTGGATCCAGGATCAGGAGTACCGGGACCCGGAGACCGGCGAGCTGTTCAACCGCCAGTCCCTCAACGAGGAACTGGAGAAGATCGAGAAGCCGGCCGGCATCTCCAATCCCAAGGACTTCCGGCACGAGGTGGTCAACTTCGTGCTGCGGGCCCGGGCCCAGAACAACGGCATGAACCCGAGCTGGCAGTCCTACGAGAAGCTGCGCGGCGTGATCGAGCACAAGATGTTCGCCAACACCGAGGAGCTGCTGCCGGTCATCTCCTTCAACGCCAAGGCCTCGACGGCCGACCAGAAGAAGCACGAGGACTTCGTGGCCCGCATGGTCGACCGCGGCTATACCGAGAAGCAGGTGCGGCTGCTCTCCGAGTGGTACCTGAGGGTGCGCAAGTCACAGTAGCCCGTCATGGCGGTCCGCCGCGGCGGCTCGCGCCGCGGCGCCCGGGCGAGTCGCATCCAAGGAGGTCTGCATGACCTATTTCATCGATCGTCGTGCCAACGCCAAGCACAAGAGTGCGGTCAACCGCCAGCGCTTCCTCGACCGCTATCGTACCCACATCAAGCGATCGGTCGAGGAGGCCGTCAATCGCCGCTCGATCACCGACATGGAGCGCGGCGAGAAGGTCTCGATCCCCACGCGTGACATCTCCGAGCCGGTGTTCCAGCACGGTCCCGGCGGCAAGCGCTCGATCATCGCTCCCGGCAACAAGGAGTTCGTCGAGGGCGATCGGCTGCGTCGGCCCGGTGGCGGCGGTGGCGGTGGGGCCGGGGAGGGCGGTGCCTCCAACCAGGGCGAGGGCATGGACGAGTTCGCCTTCACCCTGAGTCGCGAGGAGTTCCTCGACTTCGTCTTCGACGGCCTGGAGCTGCCGCACCTGGAGCGCAAGAACCTGGTGGACCTGGACGAGGTGCGCCCGATCCGCGCCGGCCTGACCCGCGACGGTGTCCCGGCCCGCATCAACATCGTGCGCTCCATGCGCGAGGCCCATGCTCGGCGCATCGCCATGCGCGGGCCCATCCGCCGGGCCCTGCGCGAGGCCCAGGAGGCGCTGGAGGTCGAGGAGCGCAAGGACCCGGTGCTGCGCAACCCGGCGCGCATCGAGGAGCTCAGGGCCGAGATCGAGCGCCTCGAGAAGCGCCTCGAGGCGGTGCCCTTCATCGACACCTACGACCTGCGCTACAACAACCTGATCAACCAGCCCCAGCCCTCCAGCAAGGCGGTGATGTTCTGCGTGATGGACGTGTCCGGGTCGATGACCCAGGCCCACAAGGATATCGCCAAGCGCTTCTTCCTGCTGCTCTACCTCTTCCTCGAGCGCAACTACGAGAAGGTCGAGCTGGTCTTCGTGCGCCATCACACCGCCGCCAAGGAGGTCGACGAGGAGGAGTTCTTCTACTCCCGGGAAACCGGCGGCACCATCGTCTCCAGCGCCCTGTCCCTGGTCGACGAGATCATCGAGGCGCGCTATCCCCCCGCCCAGTGGAACCTCTACGTGGCCCAGGCCTCCGACGGCGACAACTGGGACGACGACTCCCTGACCTGTCGTGACCTGCTGGCGAAGTCGCTGATGCCGCGCCTGCAGTACTTCACCTACGTGGAGATCACGCCCCATGCCCACCAGGCGTTGTGGGAGGAGTACGAGCGCGTGGAGGCCGAGTATCCCGAGCGCTTCGCCATGCGCCAGATCGTCGAGGCCGGCGACATCTATCCGGTGTTCCGCGAGCTGTTCCGGCGTCGCAGTACCCAGTGAGTGGCGTCAAGGAGATACCATGACCGATCGCAAGCCCATCGCCACCGGTTCCGACTGGAATTTCGATATCCTTCACGAGTTCGAGGACGAGATCGCGCGGCTGGCCGATGAGTATCGCCTGGATACCTATCCCAACCAGATCGAGATCATCACCACCGAGCAGATGATGGATGCCTATGCCAGCGTGGGCATGCCGGTGGGCTACCATCACTGGTCCTTCGGCAAGCAGTTCCTGGCCGTGGAACAGGCCTATCGGCGCGGGCAGATGGGGCTGGCCTACGAGTTGGTCATCAACTCCGATCCCTGCATCGCCTACCTGATGGAGGAGAACACCCTGATGATGCAGGTGCTGGTGATGGCCCACGCCTGCTATGGCCATAACTCCTTCTTCAAGGGCAACTATCTGTTCCGAACCTGGACCGACGCCAGCTCCATCGTCGACTATCTGCTGTTCGCCCGGCGCTACATCGCCGAGTGCGAGGAGCGTCATGGGGTCACCGCGGTGGAGCAACTGCTGGATGCCTGCCATGCGCTGCAGAACTACGGGGTCGATCGCTACAAGCGGCCCTCGCCGATCTCCGCCGAGGAGGAGGCGCGTCGTCAGAAGGAGCGCGAGGCCTACCTCCAGGCCCAGGTGAACACCCTGTGGCGGACCATTCCCGAGCGGGGCCCGGCCGACGGGGAACTGGAGGCGGTCGTCGGAGAGGGGGAGGACCCGCTCGGTCTGCATGCCGGCGGCCGCTATCCCCCTGAGCCCCAGGAGAACCTGCTGTACTTCATCGAGAAGAATGCGCCGCTGCTGGCGCCCTGGCAGCGCGAGGTGGTGCGTATCGTGCGCAAGCTCGCCCAATACTTCTATCCCCAGCGCCAGACCCAGGTGATGAACGAGGGCTGGGCGACCTTCTGGCATTACACCCTGATGAACCGGCTGTTCGACGAGGGGCTGGTCGACGAGGGGCTGATGCTGGAGTTCCTGCAGTCCCATACCTCCGTGGTCCAGCAGCCGCCGTTCGACAGCCCGCATTACAACGGCATCAATCCCTATGCCCTGGGCTTCGCCATGTTCACCGACATCCGGCGCATCTGCGAGTCGCCCACCGAGGAGGATCGTGAGTGGTTCCCGGACGCCGCGGGCAGCGATTGGCTGGAGACGCTGCACTTCGCCATGCACAACTTCAAGGACGAATCCTTCATCCAGCAGTTCCTGTCACCCAAGGTGATCCGCGACCTCAAGCTGTTCATGGTGATCGACGACGACCAGGACGAGATGCTCGAGGTGACGGCGATCCACGACGAGCGCGGCTATCGACGCATCCGTGAGGCGCTGGCCACCCAGTACGCGCTGTCGGTGCGGGAGCCCAACATCCAGATCTACTCGGCGGACATTCGCGGCGACCGCTCGCTGACCCTGCGCCATGTCCAGGACAGCCGTCGTCCCCTGGCGCGCAGCGTCTACCCGGTGATGCGCCACCTGCACCAGCTGTGGGGCTTCCCGGTGAAGCTCGAGTCGATGGAGGGCGAGGAAGTCGTGCGCCGCTATCACTGGCCGCTGCCCGAGGAGGAAGCGTCGGCGGAGTGACGGGGCGTGATCAAGCGGCGAGACCCGCACCGACCGGTGCGGGTCTCGTGCGTTGGGGGAGGGGTCAGGCCTTGGCGGTCCAGGACTGGCACCAGCCCTCGGGGTTCACGCTATTCTGCGGGAACAGTTGGCAGCCCTGGTTGTCGGCGTTGAAGAACATGCAGTTGGCGCAGTTCTCGCCTTCCGCATAGGCCGGGTGGTCGCTGGCCTCGCTGGCGTTTTCCACGTAGTTCAGGGCCTTGGCCTGCTCGCTGTTCGGGTCCAGGGGCGTCAGCTCCTGGGCGAAGGCGGACCTGGACAGGATGCCCGCGCCCAGCGGCAGGGCGGCGAGGCCCAGCAGGCTGTGGCGCATGAAATCACGACGGCTGTGATTGGCCATGGTCTCTCCTTAGTCATCATCGGTCTTGGTCTGGACGCGCTGGCCGGTGGTCCGGCCGTTCTTCTGGTCGGGTGGTGAGCCCACCTCTCGATCCGACAGGCGCGAGCCCGCGGAGTTTATCGCTTCATGGTAGTCACTCGGCCGGGTGCTGGCGAATGCTGCGGCAATCCGCCACGCGCGCGGCGGCGATTCTGCCGGGCCGGCGTCGCTGGTATACTCGTGGCAACGGCGGGCTGCTGACCGCCGCGGAGAATCCCTTTCAGACGGAGAGTGCCCGATGCAGAACGCCGTGATCCTGATCAATGCCGAGAAGGGCCAGGTCAAGGCCGTGGCCGAGCGCCTGGCCGATGTCGAAGGCATCAGCGAGGTGTTCTCCACCTGTGGCCGCTATGACCTGGTCGCCATCGCCCGCACCCGGGACTTCGAGAGCCTTGCCGAGCTGGTCACCGGGCGCCTCAACGAGGTGGAGGGCATTCGCGAGACCGAGACCCTCAACGCCATGCAGGTGCACTCCCGCCACGACCTCGAGACCATGTTCTCGCTGGGCTGGTAAGCCCCGCCGGCGCCCCGCTCCGGTCATGCCGCCGCGTCGTCGTTCCGCCGTGTCCCGGTTGCGCCCCCTGATGCGCCGGGCCGCCATCGCCGTGCTCTTCGCCGCGGTGGGTAGCGGCCTGTGGTATGCCGAGGAGCGCGAGGTCCGTGACGGTCTCAGCTGGATGGGTGTGCCCGACTGGCAGCGGCTGACGCCCCTGAGCCTGCATCGGGTGCTGCGCAACGACGGCTACCTGGTGGGCTGGTCAGACGTGCGGGTCAGCCCGTTGTGGGTCAGCTACCGCCTGGCCGCCACCGAGGACGCCCGCATCGGCGAGCGTCCCGGCTTTCGCCGCGACTGGCGCACCCTCTGGCCGGTCACCCCGGACAGCTACCTGGGCAGCGGCTACGACCGCGGCCACCTGGCCCCCAACTATGCCATCGCCGCCGTGCATGGCCGCGGCGCCCAGCGTGACACCTTCCTGATGAGCAACATGGTGCCCCAGCGCCCCTCCCTCAATCGACGGCTCTGGCAGCGTCTCGAGGAGGTGGTGATCGATCGCTTCGTGCCACGGGTCGGGGCCCTGCAGGTCATCACCGGCCCGGTGTTCGCGGAGCGCTTCCAGCAGGGGGCGCTGCGCCGGGTGGGGCTCGTCGAGGTGCCGGTGGCCTTCTACAAGATCCTGGTGGTGCCGGGGGCGCGGCCGCGGGCCCTGGCCTTCCTCATGCCGCAGGAGGTGAGCGGCGACGAGCCGCTGGACCGTTTCGTGGTCAGCATCGACCGCGTCGAGTCGCTGACCGGGCTGGACTTCTTCCCGCAGCTGCCCGCGGCGGCGGCCGATGTCCTGGAGGGGCGGGTCGATGCCGGTGGCTGGGGACTCGAGGCGGTGGCGCGCTTGCCCGGCCGCTTCGACTAGGCGGCGGGCCGGCTCGCCGGGCCGTGGCTGGCACGCTCGGTCCGGGGAAGGCGCAGGCACAAAAAAACCGCAACATGGTGCGGCCTGTGCGATGCAGCGATAACGATGTAGGAGAGGGGCTCTGCATAACGCGAAATGGTGCCCAGGAGAGGACTTGAACCTCCACGTCCGTAAGGACACTAGCACCTGAAGCTAGCGCGTCTACCAATTCCGCCACCTGGGCGCGTCATGCATATCGTCGTGTTGCGGGTCATCGCGGGAGCGATGATGGTGCCCAGGAGAGGACTTGAACCTCCACGTCCGTAAGGACACTAGCACCTGAAGCTAGCGCGTCTACCAATTCCGCCACCTGGGCGAACACGAGCGATTTCGAGCTGATAAAGAGCGGTGATACCGAGGTATCGATGGTGCCCAGAAGAGGACTTGAACCTCCACGTCCGTAAGGACACTAGCACCTGAAGCTAGCGCGTCTACCAATTCCGCCATCTGGGCAAGTGGCGCGTATGTTACCGAATCCTCGCGCGGATGCAAGCCTCCGCTGGCCCCTGGCGCGATTTTTTTTCCCTTCCCCTCGGCAGGGAGCGGTCGTGCATGGTTGGGTGAAGACCATGGCGGCGCTATACTGCCGCCATGACATTATACCCCGACCGCATCATCGTATGCCCGCGGCGCCCGCGCGCCATCTCCCTCATGCCGTCCCCGACCCTGCCAAGGATGCTCCCTGCATGAATCACTGGACGCTCAGCGACGATACGCACGCCAGCCGCGAGGCCCACAAGTACGACAAGCCCGCGCCCAGTCGCGAATACCTGCTGGCCCGCCTGGAGGAATACGGCAAGCCGATCACCCACGAGGCGATGAGCCAGCTGCTGGGGCTCGAGGACGAGGACCTGCAGGAGGCGGTCCGTCGCCGGCTGGCCGCCATGGAACGGGACGGCCAGGTGCTGCGCAACCGGCGTGGCGCCTATGCGCTGATCGACAAGCTCGACCTGATCAAGGGGCGGGTGCTCGGCCACCGGGACGGCTTCGGCTTCCTGCTGCGCGATGATGGCAAGAAACCCGACCTGGTGCTGCCGCCGCGGCAGATGCGCCGGGTCTTCCACGGCGACCACGTGCTGGTGCGCGTCAGCGGCCGCGATCGTCGCGGTCGCGACGAGGCCACCATCGTCGAGATCCTGGCCCGCAACACCCAGACCATCGTCGGCGTCTATCGGGAGAATACCCCCGAGTTCGGCGTGCTGATTCCCGAGAACCCGCGCATCGCCCAGGAAATCATCATTCCTCACAAGGCCAACGGCGGGGCCCGGGATGGGCAGGTGATCTCGGCGACGATCATCAAGCAGCCCGAGACCCGGGTGCAGCCGGTCGGCGAGGTCGCCGAGGTGCTCGGCGAGCGCATGGATCCCGGGATGGAGATCGACATCGCCATCCGCAGCTACGAGATCCCCGCCGAGTTCCCGCCGGAGGTCCACGACCAGATCGCCGGCATGTCCGCCGAGGTGGCCGAGGTCGACAAGCAGCACCGCATCGACCTGCGCGATGTGCCCCTGGTGACCATCGACGACGAGTCTGCCAAGGACTTCGACGATGCCGTCTGCGCCTGGAAGACCAAGTCCGGCAGCTGGAAGCTGCTGGTGGCCATCGCCGACGTCTCCCACTACGTGCGGCCGGGCAGCCCACTGGACCAGGAAGCCATCACCCGGGGCAACTCGGTGTACTTCCCGGGGCAGGTGGTGCCCATGTTGCCGGAGCTGCTGTCCAATGGCCTGTGCTCGCTGAATCCCGCGGTGGACCGGCTGGCGCTGGTCTGCGAGATGAACATCTCCAAGACCGGGGCGATCAGCCGCTACCGCTTCTATGAGGGGGTGTTCCGCTCCCATGCGCGTCTGACCTACAACAAGGTCGCCGCCATCCTCGACGACGACGGCGAGCAGGGCGAGGCCCTGCGCGAGGAGCACCGCGAACTGGTGCCCTCGCTGAAGAACCTCCATGCCCTCTACCGCCTGCTGCGCGAGGCCCGGGTCGAGCGCGGGGCCATCGACTTCGAGACCATCGAGACGGCGATCCTCTTCAACGAGGAGCGCAAGATCGAGCAGATCGTCCCGCGCTCGCGCAACGATGCCCACAAGATCATCGAGGAGTGCATGCTGGCGGCCAACGTCGCCACCGCCCGCTTCCTCGACAAGCACGACCTGCCGGCCCTCTACCGTATCCACGAGCGCCCCTCGCCGGAACGCCTCGACAAGCTGCGCCTGTTCCTCAACGAGCTGGGCCTGTCGTTGGGCGGCGGCGACGAGCCGACCCCCCAGGACTACCGTGACCTGGCCGAGGCCATCAAGGCGCGCGACGACAGCGACATCATCCAGACCGTGATGCTGCGCTCCATGAGCCAGGCCGTGTACTCGCCCCAGAACGAGGGGCACTTCGGGCTGGCCTACCCGGCCTATGCCCACTTCACCTCGCCGATCCGGCGCTACCCGGACCTGATCGTCCACCGGGCCATTCGCTCGGTGATCCGCGGGCCGCGCCAGACCAATACCGTGCTGCGCGCCGACGGCGCCTCGGTGGAGCCGCCGAGCAAGTGGTGCCCCTACACCTTCGAGCAGATGCTCGAGCTCGGCGAGCACTGCTCCATGACCGAGCGGCGCGCCGACGATGCCACCCGCGATGTCGAGGGCTGGCTGAAGTGCGAGTTCATGTCCGACAAGCTGGGCGAGGTCTATGAGGGTACCATCGCCTCGGTGACCCAGTTCGGCATCTTCGTGCGCCTCGACGAGGTCTTCGTGGAGGGCCTGGTGCACGTCACCGCGTTGCCCTCCGACTACTACCACTACGAGCCGGAGAAGCATCGTCTCAAGGGCGAGCGCAGCGGCATGAGCTACCGGCTCGGGGATGGGGTCAGCGTCCAGGTGGCGCGGGTCGACCTCGACGACCGCAAGATCGACTTCGAGCTGGCCGACGACAAGCCCCGGCCGCGCCGGGCGCCGCGCAAGCGTCGCGGTGGCCAGGGCGGGGCCGCGGGCAAGCCCGAGGCGGCCCAGGCCGACACCCGCGGCAAGGCCGGCGGGGACGACGGCGGCGGCAAGCGCCGTCGCCGGGGCCCGCGTCGCCGCTGAGCCCCGCGGTACTCCTTTCTCCTTCGCCAAGATGGCATCATCATGAAGAAGCACGCTCAACACCGGGGCCCCAGGGCCCCGGGTGGTCTCGACGCCGTCTACGGCGTCCATGCGGTGCGCGCCCTGCTCGAGCGGGGCGAGGCCCCTCGGGAGCTCTGGGTGCAGGAAGGCGAGGCGGCGACGCGCCTGGCCGACCTCGTGGCGGAGGCCCGCCGCGGCGGCGCCCGGGTGCTGTCCCGGCCCCGTGACGAACTCGACCGGCTCGCCCAGGGCGCCGCCCACCAGGGGCTGGTGGCCTTCTGCCCGCCGCTGGCCTTCGAGGCCGAGGCCGCGCTGTGGCATCGCCTCCAGGGCTGGTCCTCGCCGACCCCGCCGCTGCTGCTGGTGCTCGACGGCATCACCGACGTGCACAACTTCGGCGCCTGCCTGCGCAGCGTCGATGCCGCCGGGGCCCATGGCGTGGTGGTGCCCAAGGACCGTGCCGCGCCACTCAACGCCACGGTGCGCAAGGTGGCCTGCGGGGCCGCCGAGAGCGTGCCCGTCTACCAGGTGACCAACCTGGCCCGGGCGCTGGCCAGGCTCAAGGAGCTGGGCATGTGGGTCACCGGTACCGCCGGCGAGGCCGAGGCCAGCGTCTTCGAGGCCGACCTCTGCGTGGCCACCGCCCTGGTGATGGGCGCCGAGGGCAAGGGCATGCGGCGGCTGACCCGGGAGGCCTGCGACGGCCTGGTCAAGCTGCCCATGGCCGGGCAGGTGTCGAGCCTCAACGTCTCGGTGGCGACGGGGATCTGCCTGTTCGAGGCGGTCAGGCAGCGGCGCGCGAAGCTCGAAGCCTGAAGAGGGAAGGCAAGGGCGAACTCGTGTTCCGTCTTCCTGACTTGCGCCATCGGCGGCGAGTCTTTAGAATACTGGCGCCCGTTCGTCCCGCGAACGGGCGTCGTGTATTTCGATAATCACCTCCTTGCTTCCCCTGGAAGGCACCGCGCCTCCACCGGAAGCTGCCAAACCGCAAGGAGAACCCATGCGTCACTACGAGATCGTCTTCATGGTCCACCCGGACCAGAGCGAGCAGGTCCCCGCGATGGTCGAGCGCTACACCAGCATCGTCACCGAGAACGGCGGTACCGTGCATCGTCTCGAGGATTGGGGCCGCCGTCACCTGGCCTACCCGATCAACAAGATCCACAAGGCTCACTACGTGCTGATGAACGTCGAGTGCCGCGGCGAGACCCTCGAGGAAATCGAGAACATCTTCCGCTTCAACGATGCCATCATTCGCAGCCTGGTCGTGCGCTGCAAGGAAGCCATCACCGAAGCCTCACCGATGATGAAGCCGGCAGAAGACAAGCGCGCCCGTCGTGACGACAAGCCGTCACGCACCGCCGAGTCCGCCTGAGCCCACCTCGCACGCCTGAAGGAGTCTCCCCATGGCACGTTTTTTCCGTCGCCGCAAGTTCTGCCGTTTCACCGCGGAAGGCGTCAAGCAGATCGACTACAAGGATCTGGACACGCTCAAGGCCTACATCACCGAGACCGGCAAGATCGTACCCAGCCGCATCACCGGGACCAAGGCCCGTTACCAGCGCCAGCTGTCCACCGCCATCAAGCGGGCACGCTACCTGGCACTGCTGCCCTACACCGATAGCCACCAGTAAGACGCAGGCGTGATGCTGCCCGTCGCCCGCTGGATGATGCGCGGCACGCCCCAGGCGGTCCTCGGCGCCGCGGCGGCCACGGTGATCCCCTGGCTGTTCTGGCTGGGGGCCGCCATCGCCGCCCTGGTCACCCTGCGACGCGGCCTGTCGCCGGCGCTGCCGGTGATCGTCGCCGCCGCCGTCCCGGCGGGTTGGTGGTGGACCCGCGGCGACGTCATTCCGCTGGCCAGCATCCTGCTGGTCACGCTGATGGCGGTGGTGCTGCGGGCCCGGCTGCGCTGGAGCGAGGCACTGATCATCGGCGCCCTGGCCGGGGTGGCGATGATCCAGCTCGGCGTCTTCCTGCCGCCGGGGGGCGCCGGGCCGGTACTGGACCAGCTTCGCCAGGGATCGCCGGAGGTCGCGGCGATGCTCGACGAGTTTGCCCGGCAGGGCATGCCCACCGAGCAACTCGCCGGCCTGCTGATCGCTGGCGTCACCGGCCTGGTGGTGCTGCTGGCGGCGGTGGCCTGTCTGGCCCTGGCCCGCAGTTGGCAGGCCGGGCTGTACAACCCCGGCGGCTTTCGCGAGGAATTCCATGCCCTGCGGCTGGCCCCCCGCGAGCTGCTGGTGCTGTTCGTGCTCGGCGTGGTCGGCATGCTGCTGGGCCTGCCGTCCCTGGGCATGCTGCTGTGGGTGCCGCTGCTGGTCACCGGCATCGCCCTGGTACATGGTTTCATCGGATTGAAGGGAATGAACGGGCTGTGGCTGGTCGCCTTCTATGTGTTGCTGATCACCACCTGGCCCATGATTCTCATCGTGCTGCTCGCGGCCCTGACGGATACCTTCGCGGACTTCCGCGCCCGACTCGGCCGCAGCGACTGACAAGAGGTTAACGAGATGGAAGTCATTCTGCTCGACAAGATTGGCAAGCTGGGCGGTCTGGGTGACCGGGTCACCGTCAAGCCCGGTTATGGCCGCAACTACCTGGTGCCCTACGGTCTCGCCGTGCCGGCCACCAAGGACAACATCGCTGCCTTCGACGCCCAGCGCGCCGAGCTCGAGGCCCAGGCCGCCGAGCGCAAGGCCGAGGCCGAGGCCCGCGCCGAACAGCTCAACGACATCGAGCTGTCGCTGGTCGCCAAGTCCGGCGACGAGGGCAAGCTGTTCGGTTCCATCGGTCCGCGCGACCTGGCCGAAGCGATCTCCTCCGCCGGGATCGACGTGGCCAAGAGCGAGGTCCGCATGCCGGAAGGCCCGATCCGCCAGACCGGCGAGTACGACATCGACCTGCACCTGCATGCCGAAGTCGATGCCACCGTGCGCGTGGTGGTCGTGGCCGAGTGAGCCCGATCCGCTGACGCCGTCACGGCGGCGTCGGCGCGGTTGCCAGGGGGCGCGAGGAGAGATCCTCGCGCCCCTTTTCATGGCCGGGAGGCGCGTTCCGGGCAGCGGTCGGCGCGGTTTTTCCGGTGGGGCATGGGGTCGGCGCAACCCTTCGGGTAGAATGAGCCGGCCGTTTTCGCGAAGGTCCCCGCCGTCATGAACGAATCCCTCGAGCTCGACAAGGAAACCGCGGCCCTGAAGGTGCCGCCCCACTCGCTGGAGGCCGAGCAGTCGGTGCTCGGTGGCCTGATGCTCGACAACCAGGCCTGGGACAACGTGGCCGACCGTCTGGTGGCGGGCGACTTCCATCGCTACGAGCATCGCCTGATCTTCAACGTCATGGCCGGGCTGGCCGAGAGCGCGCGCCCGCTGGACGTGGTGACCCTGTCCGAGGCCCTGGAGGGGCGCGATCAGCTGGAGACCGTCGGCGGGCTCGCCTACCTGGCGGAGCTGGCCCGCAACACCCCCTCGGCGAGCAATATCCGCGCCTATGCCGACATCGTTCGCGAGCGGGCCACCCTGCGCAAGCTGATCCACGCCGCCAACCAGGTGGCGGAGAGCGCCTTCGCCCCCCAGGGACGTCCCGCCGACGAGCTGGTCAACGAGGCCGAGCGGCTGGTCTTCCAGATCAGCGAGGAGCGCCCCAAGGAGGGCGGTCCGATCGGCATGAGCGATCTGCTGGCCAGGGCGGTGGACCGCATCGACGAGATGTTCAACATGCAGGGCGAGATGACCGGGCTGTCCACCGGCTTCCGCGATCTCGACGACATGACCTCGGGCCTGCAGCCCTCGGACCTGGTGATCGTCGCCGGGCGCCCCTCCATGGGCAAGACCACCTTCGCGATGAACCTGGTCGAGCATGCGGTGATCGCCAGCGACAAGCCGGTGATGGTGTTCTCCATGGAGATGCCGGCGGAGGCGATCATGCTGCGCATGCTGTCGTCGCTGGGGCGCATCGACCAGACCCGGGTGCGCACCGGTCAGCTCGAGGACGAGGACTGGCCGCGCTTGACCTCGGCGGTGAACCTGCTCAAGGACAAGCAGCTGTTCATCGACGATACGGCGGCGCTGTCGCCCAACGAGATGCGTTCGCGGATCCGCCGGGTGGTGCGCGAGCACGGCAACCTGGCGCTGATCATGATCGACTACCTGCAGCTGATGCAGATTCCCGGCTTCTCCGAGAACCGCACCGGCGAGATCTCCGAGATCTCGCGCTCGCTGAAGGGCCTGGCCAAGGAATTCGGCTGCCCGGTGGTGGCGCTCTCGCAGCTCAACCGCTCCCTGGAGCAGCGACCCAACAAGCGCCCGGTGATGTCGGACCTGCGCGAGTCCGGCGCCATCGAGCAGGACGCCGACCTGATCGGTTTCGTCTATCGCGACGAGGTCTACAATCCGGATAACCCCGACAATCAGGGGCTGGCCGAATTCATCATCGGCAAGCAGCGTAACGGCCCCATCGGCACGGTGCACATGGCCTTCATCGGCAAGTACACCCGCTTCGAGGACCTGGCGCCGGACAGCTACGGCGAGGCCTTCGGCGAGTGAGCCGGCGCAACGCTTGAGCCAGCGGCTGGTCACCGTATAATCCGACCCCCGATCATCACACTGGAGGCACACCATGGCAGGCGGATTCCGACGCGGCAATCGTCGTCGCACCCCGAAACTCGAGGCCCGCGGCGAGCTGCAGTCGATGGAGCGGGAAGGTCCGTTCAAGGAGTGGCTGGGCATGCCGGACCTCTACCGCTACCACATCGTGGTGGACGGCGAGAGCTACAGCTATCAGACCGAGGACGCGGAGCTGCCGGTCCAGGTCGGCGACCGGGTGGTCTTCCGCTACAAGGAGACCAAGGCCGGCAAGTGGGTCGACCGCAATTCCCTGGGCAAGGCCATCGACCCCGCCGACTACCAGTAGCGCCGGGAACCCCTGATCCTTCCATCGGTCACATTTACGACACGGATCGGTCATGCGCGTGTCATCGGTCACCCTCAGGCTGTGACCGATCCGGCAAGTCGACTCTTCTGATGGAGGGATCCATGGAATTCAATGACCTCAAGGCCTTCGTGGCCGACCACGACAACTTCGAGATCCGCGTGATCGGCCATGCGGGCAGCCATTTCTACCAGGTCGAGCTCGAGGACGTGGAGGGCCGGCGCCATATGCTGACCCGCAGCGGCAAGCCGATGCTGTTCCGCGCCCTGGACGATGTCTACCTCGAACTCAAGCGTGCCGGCATCCATCGGGCCTACCTCGTCCAGCAGGTGCCTCATGACGAGATGGTCGGCCGCGCGACCCATTACGCGGATCCGCTGGCCTCGCGCATGCCGCTGGTCTTCTGAACGGCTGGTCGTGCCGACGCCCGCCATCCGCGCCCAGCGGGTCTTCATGGCGGGTGGTGCAAGATGTCGTCACTGTCCCTCAGCGCCCGGCAGGGCACGCGGCCACCTTCGCCTCGAGCGGTGGCGCATTCCGCTGACATCATGACATGCAACACGACGAGACACCCTGCCATACTTCAGCCCTTCCCGCCGCGGTGGCTGACAGGGTCTTCCCTTTCTGCATAGCGCTCGCTGAGAAAATGCCCCAGCGCTTCCAGGCCATTGATGTGCTCGCTCAGCGTCTTGATCGCCACCAGCAATGGCACAGCGACGATCATGCCGACGACGGACCACAGCCAGGCGAAGAATGAGATGGCCAGGAAGACCACGACGGTGTTGATGCGCAGGCTACGGCCGACGAAATAGGGGGTGACGAGTTGTCCCTCGAGGGTCGTCAGCAGGAAGTAGGTGCCGACCACGAGCGGTACCCAGCCGAGTCCGTCGAGTGACACGATGGCGACCACCGCCGCGATGATGATGCCGGCCAAGGCGCCGAGATAGGGTATGTAGTTGAAGAGGAAGCCGATGATCCCGAAGCTCAGCGGGCTTGGCATGCCGAGTAGCCACATCGCGATGCCCACGGCGACCCCCAGGCCGGCGTTGATGATGGTGATGGTCAACAGATAATGGGACAGCTTGCGCTCGATGTTATGAGCGATACGGATCGCCCGTTTCTTGTCGCGAAAGGTTGGCATGACATGCACGATCTTCTCATAGAACATGTCGCCCGAGGCGAGAAGAAACAGCAACAGCACCATGGTGAAAATGAACTGCGTGAGCAGGGTGGGGATGAGAGATGCTAGATTGTCGCTGAGCTTGTTGCCTTGCGTTTCCACCTCCACCTTCTGAGTATTTGAAGAGTCGGAATTCGTGATCTCATCGAGCGACTCCTTGGCGGCAAACAAGTCACTGAAGGGGCCGGATATCTCGTTCAACCGGACTTCGATTTTCCGTTCGATCTGCGGTGCGTCATTGATCCAGCCATTGACCGGCACCGCCAGCGTGGCCGCGATCATGAACAGACCCAGGAGCAGGGAGCTCACGATGAGGGTCGCCGACAGTCCCTGGGAGATGCCGAGTCGGTCGAAGCCACGCCTGACCGGGCTGAACACCATCGATAACAGGAAGGCCAGCACGACGGGGACGATGAACAGTTGTGCGTAGCTGAGGGCGAAGACGGACAGGTAGATGAACAGGCCCACGCCTGCCCACTTGGGGACGGTGTTTGGCCAAGACGGAGTGACTGGCTCCCGGGTAGGCTGATCGTTGTCCGGGGTTTCTGCCATGGTCGTTTCCGAGCGATAGGTGAGAGTGACCAAGGGGGTCAGCCACGCCTTGGGACTGGCGTCACGCCGGCCGGCCAGTGCTACGGGGTGCTGTTACAATCGTAGTCCGCTAGTAGGCCATTGACGGCGGTTCGCAAGCGAAAACCGTCGCGGCTCGCCCATCGCCTGACCGGGCGTGATTTCCAAGTGCATGAGATTCAGGCTAAAGCGTTGCCGGATGTTTATCCAGTGCGCTGGGCATGCCTCAGTGACGGACGTCGCATCATGCTGCCACGGCAACGCTTGCCCCCACGTCGTGACCCGCCGTCACGGCGCCTGGAGAGCAGCGAAAGCCGGCCGCCGGAGGGGGAGTGATTGCCCAATAATTGTACATGATCTGGTTGATATATAACTCTGTTCCGCCGACGGCTCCGGCGGTGGTATCGTAGGCTCCACACATTCGCCCCACGCCACCACAGGGACCGCGCACCATGGCAGCTCTCGAGACCCCCGTCGGCAACGCGCTCGTCCGCCCGGGCGAGGATCGCCTCGCCCAGGCCCCCGTCGATCACCCGCCCGTGGCGCGCCGGAAGGTCGGCGTGGTGCTGGCCAACCTGGGCACCCCGGATGCCACCGACTACTGGTCCATGCGTCGCTACCTCAACGAGTTCCTCTCCGACCGGCGGGTAGTGGACTACTCGCGCTGGCTGTGGCAACCGCTGCTGCAGCTGGTGATCCTCAGCAAACGGCCCTTCGCCTCGGGCCGGGCCTATCGCAGCATCTGGAACGAGGCCCTCGACGAGAGCCCGCTGTTGACCATCACTCGGGAGCAGACGGAAAAGCTGGCGTCACGGCTCGAGGCCGAGCATGGCGAGCGGGTCGAGGTGGACTTCTGCATGCGCTACGGCAATCCTTCGACCGAGAGCGTGCTGCGTCGGCTACAGGCCCGGGGCTGTGAGCGCATCCTGTTCTTCCCGCTCTATCCCCAGTACGCCTCACCCACCACGGCCACCGCCAATGACCAGGCCTTCCGCAGCCTGATGCGGCTCAAGTGGCAGCCTGCCATCCGCACGGTGCCGGCCTACTTCGAGCACCCCGACTATATCGCCGCCCTGGGCGCCTCGGTGCGCGAGGCGTATGACGCGGCGGCGTCGATGCCCGAGGTGCTGGTCGCCTCCTATCACGGCGTGCCCAAGCGCTATCTCGAGGAGGGTGACCCCTATCACTGCCAGTGCCTGAAGACCACGCGGTTGCTCAAGGAACACCTGGGACTCGCCGACGGGGCCGTCGTCACCGCCTTCCAGTCGAAGTTCGGGCCCGAGGAGTGGGTGGGGCCGGCCACCGTCGACCAGGTGGCGACGCTGGCTCGCCAGGGCAGGAAGCATATCGCCGTGATCTCGCCGGCCTTCGCCGCCGACTGCGTGGAGACCCTGGAGGAGATCCAGCAGGAGATCCGCGACGCCTTCCTGGCCGCCGGCGGCGAGACCTTCACCTATGTGCCCTGCCTCAACGCCCGGGACGACCATGTCGCGGCCCTCGAGGCCATCGCCCGCCAGGAGCTCGCGGGCTGGGTCTAGGGGCCGCGACGGCCGCCCTGGCCGGCTAGCCCTCGTCCTGCGACTCCTCGCGGGCCGTCCGGCGGGGCAGGGGCGATCGCTCGTGGGTGATGTGCTGGTGATCCGGGGTCGGGTGGGGGACCGGTTTGTCGCCGACCTCCTCGCTGCGCAGTTCCGCCGGGCGTCCACGAGTCTTGTCGGCGTGGGGGAGCTTCTGGTGGAGCCCCGACTTGGCCAGCAGGTGGGCGCTGACCGGGGCGGTAATGAACAGGAAGAGGGTGATCAGCATCTCCTGGACCACCGGCTGGCTGTCGATCACCCCGAAGTAGAGCATCGAGGCGACCAGCGTGCAGCCGATGCCCATGGTGGTGGCCTTGGTGGGGCCGTGCAGGCGCATGTAGAAGTCGCGCAGGTGGGCCATGCCCAGCGAGCCGATGAAGGCGAAGGCCCCGCCGGCGATCAGGAAGAGGGAGATCACGCCCTCGAGGATCACAAAGGTCGTCATGATGGCTCCGGTTCGCCTATTCGATGATATCGCCGCGTAACAGGTACTTGCAGACGGCCACGGTGCTGATGAAACCGAGCATGGCGATCAGCAGGGCCGCCTCGAAGTAGGTCTTGGTATTGAGCCAGAGCCCCATCAGCACGATCAGCGCGATGGAGTTCACGTACATGGTGTCCAGGGCCAGGATGCGGTCGGGCATGCTCGGGCCCATCGCCAGGCGAAAGGCGTTCAGCACGATGGCCATCAGGATCAGGGCCAGGCTGATCGTCAGCGCGATGTCTAGCATTCGTAGATCTCCTTGAGCGGCCGCTCGTAGCGATCCCGGATCTCGGCGATCAGCGCCTCCTCGTCCTTCACGTTGAGGGCATGGACCAGCAGCGTCTTGCCGTCCATGCGCAGGTTGGCCGACACCGTGCCCGGGGTAAGGCTGATGGTATTGGCCAGCAGGGTGATGGTGAACCGCTCCTCGAGCATCAGCGGATATTCGACGAAGTGGGGGCGCGAGCGCTGCCAGGGGTTGATGATCAGCCAGGCGACATGGAAGTTGGCGACGATGATGTCGCCCAGCACGCGCAGGATGAAGCGCAGCAGCAGGCCGGGGCGCTTGACCCGGGGCTGCACGTCCCAGAAGCGATAGGTGAACAGCGGGATGGCGACCGCCAGGGCGCTGCCCAGCAGCAGGTGGCCGACGGCCAGGCTGCGCACCAGCAGCAGCCAGACCACCAGCAGCAGCAGCGACAGCAGCGGGATGGGAAGCCAGGAACGGGGGGTGATCATGGCGCGTCTCCAGCATCGGGGAGCAGGGCATCGACGACGTTGTCCGGATTGGCCAGCTGACTGGCGGTGGCCAGGGTGTAGTCGCTGACCGGCCCGGCCAGGGCCGCCAGCAGCGGCGAGGCGGCCAGCAGCAGGCCCACCCCCGTCCACTGGTGGCGGGACAGGCGCTCTCCGCTGCGCTCGCCGGACTGGCTGCGCCAGAAGAAGGTCGAGCCGGCGCGGGACAGCGCGACCATCGCCCCCAGGCCGCTGGCCAGCAGCAGGGGCCATAGCCAGGGCTGCTGGGCCGGGGTGGCCGCCTGCAGCAGCAGGGCCTTGCCGATGGCACCCGACAGCGGCGGCAGGCCGGCCACGGCCACGGCGCCGACCAGGAACAGCAGCGCCAGCAGGCCGCCCTGGGTCAGCGGCCTGCCCTTGACGATGCGGGTGCCGGCCTTGCCGCGCTGCAGGCCGATCATCTCGGCGAGCAGGAAGAGTCCGCCGGTGACCAGGGTGGAGTGCAGCAGATAGTAGAGCAGCGACGCGGTGGCCTCGACGGTGCCCATGCCGACCCCGGCCAGCAGGGTGCCCACCGAGACCAGCACCAGATAGGCGATCAGCAGGCGCAGGTCGCGGGCCGCCAGCACCCCCGCCGTGGCGATCGCCAGGGTCGCCAGCGACAGCCACCAGACCCACGGCTGTTCGAGGTCGGCCAGGTCCCCGGCGCGCTCGCCGAAGATCAGCGAGTAGACCCTCAGGATGGCGTAGATGCCGACCTTGGTCATGATGGCGAACAGCGCCGCCACCGGTGCCGGGGCCGCGGCATAGGCCCGCGGCAGCCAGAAGTACAGCGGCAGGATCGCCGACTTCAGGCCGAACACCACCAGCAGCATCAGGGCTCCGGCGGTGACCAGGCCGGCGCGCTCGGCGGGCAGCTCGCCGAGGCGCACCGCCATGTCGGCCATGTTGAGGGTGCCGGTGGCGCCGTACAGGGTTCCCACGGCGATCAGGAACAGCGCCGAGCCGGCCAGGTTGAGCACCACGTAGTGCACGGCGGCCTGGGTGCGCGACTTGCCGCCGCCGTGCAGCAGCAGGGCATAGGAGGCCAGCAGCAGCACCTCGAAGAACACGAACAGGTTGAACAGGTCGCCGGTGAGGAAGGCGCCGTTGATGCCCATCAGCTGCAGCTGGAAGAGGCCATGGAAGTTGCTGCCCTTCTCGTCGTCGCCGCCGCAGGCGAAGATCACGCAGCCGAGGGCGAGCACGGCGGTGAGCAGCACCATCATCGCCGAGAGGCGGTCCAGCACCAGCACGATGCCGAAGGGCGGCTGCCAGCCACCCATCGCGTAATAGGCCATCTCGCCATCGGCGGCGCGCAGCAGCAGGGCGAGGGCGATGATCACGAGCAGCCCCGTCGAGGCCACGCCGAGCACGCGCTTGAGGCGGGTACTGCCGTGGAGGCCGCGCAGCAGGAACAGGCCCGTCAGCAGCGGCAGGACCACGGGGAGGACGATCAGATGCTGCATCACCGGTGGTTCTCCTCTCGTTCCTCTTGCTTGCGACCGTCGACATGGTCGTTGCCCATGTCGCCGCGGGCCCGCATCGACAGGATGACGGCGAAGGCCGTCATGGCGAAGCCGATGACGATGGCGGTCAGCACCAGGGCCTGAGGCAGGGGGTCGGCATAGTCGCGGGGGCCGTCGATGATGGTCGCGCCATCGGTGGTCAGCCCGCCCATGGAGAACAGGAAGAGGTTGACCGCATAGGACAGCAGGGTCAGCCCGACCACCACGGGGAAGGTCCGTCCCCGCAGGATCAGGTAGAGCCCGCAGGCGCTGAGCACGCCGGTGGTAATGGCATAGAGGCTTTCCATCAGCGTTTCTCCTTGGCGCTGGTCGTGGCGGCGGCCTCGTTCTTGGCCGGGCGGTGCGGCGTGGTCACCTTGCCGAGATTGGCCAGGATCATCAGGGTGGCGCCGACCACGGCCAGGTAGACCCCCAGGTCGAAGATCATCGCCGTGGCTAGCTCGAAATCGCCGATCAGCGGCAGGTGGAAGTGGCCGAAGGCCGAGGTCAGGTAGGGGTGGCCGAACAGCCAGCTGCCCACCCCGGTCACCGCGGCCACGCCGACCCCGACGATGGCCACCGGCTGGTACTGGAAGTCGAGGCGTTCCTGGGCCCACTCCACGCCCCGAGCCATGTACAGCAGGATCAGCGCCACCGCGGTGATCAGCCCGGCGATGAAGCCGCCGCCGGGCAGGTTGTGGCCGCGCAGGAAGATGAACACCGAGACCAGCAGGGCCAGCGGCAGCAGCGCCTGGGAGATGGTCGTCAGGATCATCGGGTAGCGATCCGGCGACCACACCCGGCCCTCGCCGTCACTGTGGGGCATGAACAGCCTCAGGCGGTTGAGCAGCTTGAAGATCGCCAGGCCCGCCAGGGCCAGCACGGTGATCTCGCCCAGGGTATCGAAGCCACGGAAGTCGACCAGGATGACGTTGACCACGTTGTGGCCGCCGCCGCCCGGCACGCTGTTGTCGAGGAAGAAGCCCGAGATGCTCGGCGTGCCGCGGGTCAGCACGGCATAGTTGAGGCTGGTGATGGCCACGCCCAGGGCGCCGGCCAGCAGGGTGTCGCGCACGTTGCGCGGCAGCGAGGATTCGCGCGGGGTCTTCTGGGGCAGGAAGAACAGCGCCAGCATCAGCAGGATCATGGTGACCACCTCGACCGACAGCTGGGTCAGGGCCAGGTCGGGGGCCGAGAAGCGGGCGAAGGTCAGCGAGACCAGCAGCCCGACCATGGACAGCAGCAGCAGCGAGATCAGGCGATAGCGGTGGGCGAGGACCGTGCCCAGGCCGCTGAAGATCAGCAGCACCGCCCCGGTCAGCAGCACGCCGTCCACCGGGCGCTGGGGCTGGTCGCCGGCGAGGCTCGGCACCATGACCAGGCCCAGGCTGGTCAGTGCCAGGGCGCTGAACATCAGCAGGCCCATGTAGCGCTGCAGCGAGGCATTGTCGAGCCGGGCGAGCAGGGCCTCCGAACGCCGTCCCAGGCGCTGGATGCTGGCCTCGAAGATCATCCGCGCGTCCACCGGGTGGAAGCCCCTGAGGAAGCGCCGCAGGTAGCGGTGCAGGTGGTAGAGGCCGATGCCGGCCACGAGCGCGATGGCGCTCATCAGCAGCGGCAGGTTGACGCCGTGCCAGATGGCCAGGTGGAACTCCAGTGGCTCGAGCAGCACGGCTTGGGTGGCCAGGTCGAGCAGGCCGCCGGCCATCGCGGACGGGAAGAGCCCGACCAGCACACAGAGAACGGCGAAGATCTCCACCGGCAGGCGCATCAGCCGGGGTGGCTCGTGGGGCGTCTTGGGGGGCGTCTGGCGGGGCGGCTTGAAGAAGACCGCGTGAACCAGGCGCAGCGAATAGGCCACCGACAGCACGCCGCCCAGGGTCGCCATCACCGGCATCAGCCAGCTCAGGCCACCGAGCACCGGCGTTTCCAGGCTCTCGGCGAAGAACAGCTCCTTGGACAGGAAGCCGTTGAGCAGCGGCACCCCGGCCATGGCCGCGCCGGCGATCGAGGTGAGCAGGGCGGTGACCGGCATGGCCCTCGCCAGGCCGCCGAGGCGGGCCAGTTCCCGGGTGCCGGTCTCGTGGTCGATGATCCCGGCGCTCATGAACAACGCCGCCTTGAAGGTGGCGTGGTTGAGGATATGGAACAGCGCCGCCAGCACCGCCATGGGGCTGCCGATGCCCAGCAGCACCGTCACCAAGCCCAGGTGGCTGACCGTGGAGAAGGCCAGGATACCCTTGAGCTCGGTCTTCATCAGCGCGAACCAGGCGCCGTAGAGCAGGGTGGTCATGCCCACCAGGGAGACCACCATTGTCCACAGCTCGTTGCCGGCCAGCGCCGGGTGCAGCCGGGCCATCAGGAAGATGCCGGCCTTGACCATGGTCGCCGAGTGGAGATAGGCCGAGACCGGCGTCGGCGCCGCCATGGCATGGGGCAGCCAGAACTGGAAGGGAAACTGTGCCGACTTGGCGAAGGCCCCCAGCAGCACCAGGGCCAGCATCAGCGGGAAGCGGGGGTCGGCCTGGATGGTCTCGCCGGCGGCCAGCACCCGATCCATCTCGAAGCTGCCGACCATGTCACCCAGCAGCAGGAAGCCGGCCAGCAGCGCCAGCCCCCCGGCGCCGGTCACCACCAGCGCCATGCGCGCCCCCTTGCGGGCATCGCTGCGGTGGGACCAGAAGCCGATCAGCAGGAAGGAGGAGAGGCTGGTCAGTTCCCAGAACATCCACAACAGCAGCAGGTTGTCGGCCATCACGATGCCGACCATGGAGGCCATGAACAGGATCAGGTAGGCATAGAAGCGCCCGTAGGGTTCCTCGGGCGAGAGGTAGTAATGCGCATACAGCAGGATCAGCAGGCCGATCCCCAGGATCAGCAGGTTGAACAGCAGCGACAGCCCGTCCAGCCGGAAGGCCACCTCGAGGCCCAGCGCCGGGATCCATTCGGCGGAGAAGCGCAGCGCTTCCCCGGCGTTGAGGGCCGGCACCTGGGACAGGGTCAGCACGAGGGCCAGGGCCGGCAGGGCCGCCGTGGCCAGGGAACAGTCACGACGCCCCCGGTTCGCCACCAGCGGCGGCACCAGTACACCGAGGAGGGGCAACAAGGCGATCCACAGCAATGTCATCGATCGGTCATCCTGCGCGTTTGCGTTGGGCCAAGGGTCCCATCCTGCCGAGGGACGGCCCCGAACAAGCGGCTAGGCATCGCCTCCGTCCCTGGGCGAACAGGCCCATCAATGGCATTCGCCCCATACTCTACCGCAAAGAGGGCGGCTCGCGCCCTCCTTACCTTTCAACTCCCCGCCTCGACTAGAGTGAAGCGATAGGAACGGGAAAACCGACCCACGCCGAGGGCCACCGTCTGGCGCGGAGGAACGTCATGCAACAGGCTGTGCTGGCAGGTTTCGTGATGGCGGGGCTGGCGCCACTGCTGCACCGCTGGCTCGGCGCCCGGACGGCGCCGATGATGGCCCTGCTGCCGGCGAGCCTGGTGCTGTGGCTGCTCTGGCAGTGGCCGCTGATCGCCGCCGGCGAGACGCTGCTGCTGGCCTGGCCCTGGGTGCCCGCCCTGGGCGTCTCGCTGACCTTCTTCCTCGACGGTCTGGCCTGGCTGTTCGCCCTGCTAATCTGTGCCATCGGCGCCCTGGTGCTGGTCTATTCGGGAGACTACCTGCGTGACGATCCCGACCAGCCCCGCTTCCTGGTGCTGATCGTTGCCTTCATGATGGCGATGCTCGGCCTGGTGCTGGCCGACAACCTGGTGACCCTGTTCATCTTCTGGGAGCTCACCAGCCTGACTTCCTACCTGCTGATCGGCTTCCATCACGAGGATCCGGCGGCGCGCAAGGCGGCGCTGCAGAGCCTGATGGTCACCGCCGGTGGCGGCCTGGCCCTGCTGGCCGGGCTGGTCATGCTGGCCCAGGCCGGGGGCAGCTGGTCGCTGGCCGAGCTGGCCGGCCGCGGCGAGGCCGTGCAGGCGCATGCGCTGCACGGACCCTTGCTGGTCTGTGTGCTGCTGGGGGCCTTCACCAAGTCGGCACAGTTTCCCTTCCACTTCTGGCTGCCCAACGCCATGGCCGCGCCGACGCCGGTCTCGGCCTATCTCCACTCGGCGACCATGGTCAAGGCCGGGATCTACCTGCTGGCCCGCCTGCATCCGGTGCTGGGCAGCAGTGACGCCTGGGTCGTCACCCTCTCGCTGGTGGGGGCCTTGACCATGGCCCTGGGCGCCTGCCTGGCGATCCGCCAGACCCACCTCAAGATCCTGCTGGCCTATTCCACGGTGATGGCGCTGGGCGCCATGACCCTGCTGCTGGGCATCGGCAGCCGCGCGGCGCTGGCCGCCTTCGTCGTCTTCCTGGTGGCCCATGCGCTCTACAAGGGCGCGATGTTCCTGGTGGCCGGCATCCTCGACCAGGCCACCGGGACCCGGGACCTGACCGGCATGGGGGGCCTGCGCCATCGCATGCCCTGGACCGCCCTGGTGGCCGGGCTCGCCGCCCTGTCGCTGGCCGGCCTGCCGCCGTTGCTGGGCTTCATCGGCAAGGAGGCGCTGTTCGCCGCGGTGCTCGAGGCCGACCGCCTGCGTGGGGTGATCCTGCCACTGGCCTTCCTCGCCGCCCTGTTGACCCTGGCGGTGGCGGCGCTGATGGTCCTGCGTCCCTTCTTCGGGGCCGTGCGGGAGACGCCCCGGCCGCCCCGCGAGGGCTCCCCGGCGATGCTCGCCGGCCCGGTCCTGCTGGTGGGCCTCTCGCTGTGGCTGGGGCTCGCGCCGCACGGGCTCGAGGCACTGGTGACGGCCACCGTGCAGGGCCTGGGCGTGCGCGAGGCGGCGGTCCACCTGACGCTCTGGCACGGCATTACCCTGCCACTCGGCCTATCGTTGGCCAGCCTGCTGCTGGGGGCGCTGGTGGTGCGCCACTGGGAGGGTGTGCGGGTCTGGTCGGCGCGGCTCGAGCCCCTCATGGCCCTCGGCCCGGAGGGCGGCTACGCGGCCGTGATGCGCGGCTGGCTGCGTCTCGCCGAGGCGCAGACCCGATGGCTGCAGAATGGCCACCTGCGCAGCTACCTGGTGATGACCCTGCTGGTGCTGCTGGGGCTGGTCGGTCATGCCCTGTTCGTGCGCCACGGGACCCTGGCGGCCCCCGTGCCGTCGGCCCGGGGGCACGAGGCCGTGGTCGCCGCGCTGATGGTGGCCGGGGCGGTGACGGCCTGCCTGATGCGTTCCCGGCTGGCGGCGGTCGCCGCCCTGGGCGCCATGGGGTTCTCCATCGCCCTGATCTTCGTGCTGTTCAGCGCGCCGGACCTGGCGATCACCCAACTGCTGGTGGAGACCCTGACGGTGGTCCTGCTGGCGCTGGTGCTGTTTCGCCTGCCGCGCTTCGCCATCCTCTCCACCCCGCTGCAACGCCTGCGCGACCTGGGGGTGGCGAGCCTGGTCGGCGGGCTGATCAGCCTGCTGATGCTGTCGGTGCTCGGCGGCGAGCAACTGCCGCGCATCTCCGCGTACATGATCGCCAACGGGCTGCCGATGGGGCATGGCCATAACCTGGTCAACGTCATCCTGGTGGACTTCCGGGCGCTGGACACCCTCGGCGAGGTCATCGTGCTGGGCCTGGCCGCCACCGGGGTCTTCGCGATGCTCGGCCTGCGTCCCGAGGATCCCGCGAGCCGGCGGGAGGCGCGAGCGGGGGAGGGCGGTCATGGTTAAGTCCGGCACCCTGATCCTCGAGGTCGCGGCGCGCCTGCTGGTGCCCCTGCAACTGCTGTTCTCGCTGTTCCTGCTGCAGCGCGGCCATGATGAGCCGGGCGGCGGCTTCATCGCCGGCCTGGTGGCCGCGGGAGGGCTGGCGCTGTTCCTCTTCGCCCACGGGCGCCAGGCCCTGCGCGCCCTGCTCAAGGTGTCCCCCCGCGATCTGATCGGCCTGGGACTGCTGATCGGCGTGCTCTCGACCCTGCCCGCCTGGTGGTGGGGCGAGCCCCTGTTCACCGCCCAGTGGTGGCGGATCCCGGGCATCGGGCTCGAGATCTCGACCCCGCTGATCTTCGACATCGGCGTCTACCTGGCGGTCATCGGCTCGGTGCTGACCGCCATCATCGCCCTGGTGGAGACCGACCGGGACGATGTCATCCGCTGACGAGGAGGCTCCATGGAACCCGTGATGGCCGTGATCATCGGCATTCTCTTCGCCGCCGCCATCTACATGATGCTGCGACGCTCCATCGTCAAGCTGGTGATCGGCCTGATGCTGCTCTCCAATGCGGCCAACCTGCTGATCTTCGTCACCGCCGGCCTGACCCGCGATGCGCCCCCGCTGGTACCCCAGGGGATGAGCGCGCCCGTGGGGGCGGTGGCCGATCCGTTGCCCCAGGCGCTGGTGCTCACCGCCATCGTGATCTCCTTCGGCGTGCTGTCCTTCGCCGTGGTGCTGGTGCATCGTGCCTGGGAGGTGGTGCGCACCGATGACCTGGACCACCTGAAGGAAACCGATACGTGAACCCGGCGGTCACGCTGCCCCTGCTGATCCCCCTGCTCGCCGGGACCCTGTCGCTGATGGCCTGGCGCCAGCCACGCCTGCAGCGAGGGCTCGCCGTGGCCGGCACCGGCGGGCTGCTGATCGCCGGAGGCTGGCTGCTCCACCGGGTGCGGCAGGAGGGCATCCTGGTGGTCCAGGTGGGGGCCTGGCCGGCGCCCTTCGGCATCAGCCTGGTCGCCGACCTGCTGGGCACCCTGATGGTGGTCATCACCGGCCTGATCGGCCTTGCCGTGGCCGTCTTCTCGCTGGCGACCAGCGGCCGAGAGCACCAGGCCTTCGGCTATTTCCCGCTGATGCATCTGCTGCTGGCGGGGGTCGTGGGCGCCTTTCTCACCGGCGACCTGTTCAACCTCTACGTGTGGTTCGAGGTGATGCTGGTGGCGTCCTTCGCGCTGCTCATCCTGGGCGGCGAGAAGGCCCAGATGGAAGGGGCGATCAAGTACGTCACCCTCAACATGCTGTCGTCGGTGATCTTCCTGGTCGCCGTGGGGCTGCTCTACGGCAAGCTCGGCACCCTGAACATGGCCGATGTCGCGCGGCGCGTGGCGATGCTCCCGGGGGACGGCATGGTCGAGGCGCTGGCGATGATGTTCATGGTCGCCTTCGGCATCAAGGCGGCGGCCTTCCCGTTGTTCTTCTGGCTGCCGGCCTCCTATCACACGCCGCCGGTGGCGGTGTCGGCACTGTTCGCGGGGCTGCTCACCAAGGTGGGCGTGTATGCCCTGTTTCGCATGTTCACGCTGGTCTTCCCCCACAGCCCGGGCTATACCCATCAGGTCCTGCTGTGGGGGGCGGGCCTGACCATGCTCTCGGGGGTGCTCGGGGCGGCGGTCCAGTTCGAGTTCCGGCGCATCCTGTCGTTCCATATCGTCAGCCAGATCGGCTACATGCTGCTGGGCCTGGCGCTGTTCACGCCGCTGGCGGTGCTCGGCGGGCTCTTCTACATCGTCCATCACATCATCGTGAAGACCAACCTGTTCCTGATCAGCGGCATCGTCCATCGCCTGCGCGGCAGCTATCGACTCGAGCGGCTGGGCGGGCTCTACCGGCAGCGCCCCTGGCTGTCGGTGCTGTTCCTCGTGCCGGCGCTGTCGCTGGCCGGCATGCCGCCGCTCTCCGGCTTCTTCGCCAAGTTCATCGTGATCCGGGCCGGCCTCGAGGCCGGGGCCTACGGGGTGACCGCCATCGCCCTGCTGGTCGGGCTGCTCACGCTGTTCTCGATGGTCAAGATCTGGGCCGAGGTGTTCTGGAAGGCCTGCCCGCAGGACGTCGACACGCCGGTGCCGGTGGCGCGGGGCGAGCTGTGGCTGATGATGGCGCCGGTGGTGGGGCTGGCGCTGTGCACGCTGTTCCTCGGCCTGCATGCGGGGTCCCTCTATGACCTGGCCGAGGCCTCGGCCGAGCAGCTGCTCGACCCCGAGCGCTATATCCGCGCGGTGCTCGGCCCCGCCGGGGAGGCGGCGCCATGATCGGCATGATGTGGAACCTGCTGCTGGGGCTGGGCTGGCTGCTGCTCACCGGCGACTTCAGCGGCGCCAACCTGCTGACCGGGCTGGTCTTCGCCTATCTGGTGCTGGCGCTGGTGCAGCCCCGGATCGCCGCCCTGTCGGGCTACGCGCAACGCCTGCCCCGGCTGGTGGCCTTCGTCGGCTTCTTCGTCCGGCAGCTGCTGCTGGCCAACCTCAAGGTGGCCTACGACATCCTCACGCCGCCCTGGTACATGAAGCCGGGGGTGATCGCCATGCCGCTGGCGGCGCGCAGCGACTTCGAGATCGCCTTCGTCGCCAACCTGATTTCCCTGACCCCGGGGACCCTGAGCCTGGACGTCTCCGACGATCATCGCGTGCTCTACATCCATGCCATGTTCCTCGGTGACGAGCCGGCGCTGCGACGCAGCCTGGCCGAGCTCGAGCGCCGGGCCCTGGCGCTGTTCCGCTAAGCTTTTTCAGACATTGCTCAGCCAAGGGAGGCCCGCCATGCCGATCGTCATCCTGCTCTGCCTGACGTTACTGACCCTGGCGCTGGGCCTGGTCTTCCTGCGGCTGTTCCGCGGGCCCGGCCTGCCCGACCGGGTGGTGGCCCTGGAACTCTTCGCGACGATCATCGTGGGGATCATCGGCTTGCTGGCCATCGCCACCGACATCGCCCTGCTGCTCGACGTGGCCATCGTCATGGCACTGATGAGCTTCATGGCCACCATCGGCTTCGCCCGGTTCCTGGAACGGGGAGGGCCGCGGGATGATTGAGTGGCTAGTGGTCGGCCTGATCCTCGCCGGCACCACCTTCATGCTGGTGGCCGCGCTGGGCGTGGTGCGCCTGCCCGACCTGCTGACCCGCATGCATGCCACCACCAAGGCGGCCACCCTCGGCGTCTCGCTGATCATGCTGGCGGTGGCGCTGCATTTCGGCGAGGTGGCGGTGGTCGCCCGGGCGCTCGGGGTGGTGCTCTTCCTGATGATGACGGCGCCGGTGGCGGCCCATGTCATCGGCCGGGCAGGCTACTTCGTCGGCACACGGCTGTGGAGCGGCACCCTGAAGGACGAACTGCGACCCCACTATCACCCCCTCACGCACCGCCTCGACAGTGGCCTGGAACGGCCGGACGAGCCGTCGGACCCCACCCCGCGAGATCCCCCCTGATCCCTGGCCCCGCTGGCTCTGGCGGCCTGCTGGCCTTCACCGCCCGTCAGCTGCCGCCGATCTCTCGGCGGCTGCTACTGGCCTGAAACGGCGTTCTGCGCGATCATCGTCGGCCTGATGTTGCCAAGGAACGCCAGCCCATGATGTCCAGGATCCTCTCCCTCGTGCTGCTGTCTGCCGCCCTGGCGGGTTGCCAGGCCCGGGCCGCCTCGCCCGATCTCATGGCCGTCGCCGCGAGCGACGCGCCGGCCGCCGAGCGGGCGGAGGCGGCCGGCTTCGATGCCTGGCGGGCGTCCTTCCGGGAGCGGGCCCGGGCGGCGGGGATCGCGGAGGCGACCCTGTCCCGAACCCTGGACGGCCTGCGCTATCGGCCCCGGGTCATCGAGCTGGACCGCAGCCAGCCGGAATTCGTCCGCCCGATCTGGACGTACCTGGACAGCGCCGTCTCGCCGACCCGAATCCGCCAGGGTCGCGCGCGCCTGGCCGAGCATCGCGACACCGCCCGGGCGGCGGCCCGGCGCTACGGGGTGCCGGCCGAGATCCTGGTCGCCATCTGGGGCATCGAGAGCAGCTACGGGGATCATCTCGGCGACTTCTCGACCCTCGAGGCCCTGGCCACCCTGGCCTACGAGGGGCGCCGCCGCGACTTTGCCCGGGACGAGCTGATCGCGGCGCTGCGCATCATCGAGGCCGGTGACATCGCCCCCGAACGCATGCTCGGCTCCTGGGCCGGTGCCATGGGCCACACCCAGTTCCTGCCCTCGAGCTTCCTGGCCCATGCGGTGGACGGGGACGACGACGGGCGGCGCGACATCTGGGGCAGCATTCCCGATGTGCTGGCCTCCACCGCCCACTACCTCGAGGCGGCCGGCTGGCACGAGGGCGAGCCCTGGGGGGCGGAGGTCGTGCTGCCGGCGGACTTCGATCATGGCCTGGCCGACTCGTCGATCCGACGCTCCAGTGCCGAGTGGGCCGCCGCCGGCGTGCAGGGCCGGCAGGGCCGGCCGCTGCCGGCGCTCGACGACGCCGCGGTGATCGCCCCGGCGGGGGCGCGCGGCCCGGCCTTCCTGGTCGGCCACAACTTCCGGGTCATCCGCCGCTACAACAATGCCACCAGCTATGCCCTGGCGGTGGCCAGCCTGGCGGATGTCCTCGCCGGGCGCGATGCCATCCAGGGCGCCTGGCCCAGGGACGAGCCCCCGCTGAAGCGCGCCCAGGTCAGCGAGATGCAGCGTCGACTGAACGCCCTCGGCCACGAGGTCGGCCCGCCGGACGGCGTCCTGGGGCCGAACACCCGGCGTGGCCTGCGCGCCTTCCAGCGCCGGCTCGGCCTGGTCCCCGACGGCTTCGCTACCCTCGGCCTGCTCGAGCGCCTGCGGCGCCAGACCCTCTGATCCCCAGCCTGACCCTCAGGAGACCTCGCATGACCGCCATTCTTCGCCCTCTGCTGCTGGCCGTGGCCCTGTGGCCGGCCCTGACCTCGGCCGCCGCCCCCGAGCGGGTGGTGGGCTGGATCGAGACGGTGACCCTGTCGCCCTGGGACGTGGCGGTCAAGGCCAAGCTGGACAGCGGGGCCCTGACCTCGTCGCTGGACGCCCGCCACATCGAGACCTTCGAGAAGGCGGGGGAGGACTGGGTGCGCTTTCGGCTGATGCTCGAGGACGAGGCGTCCGGCAAGACCTTCTCGATGACCCTGGAGCGGCCCCTGTTCCGTGACATGGTGGTGCGCGGCGCCGGCGGCCGCGATGATCGGCTGGTGGTGCTGATGGACATCTGCGTGGGGGAGACCCGCTACGAGGAGGAGTTCAGCCTGCGTAACCGCGAGGAGATGACCTACCCGATGCTGCTCGGGCGCCGCACCATCGGCCATCTCGGCCGACTGGACGTGCGCGAGACCTTCCTCACCGAGGCGGACTGCGACGAGGACTCGCCCCGGGTGCCTCACGCGCCCGAGCGGGGCGAGGCCGGCGACGAGGACTGAGCCGCGCTAGAAGAGCCGGCTGAGCAGGGCGGTCACGGCGGTCTCCACCCGCAGGATGCGCGGACCGAGGTGGATGCCCCGGCAGCCGGCGGCGAGCAGCCGCTCCACCTCCCAGGGGATGAAGCCGCCCTCCGGGCCGACCACCAGCAGGGTGGGGGCCTCGATCCCGCGCGGGCAGGCCTCGGCCATGCCCGGGTGGGCCAGCAGGCCCCGGCGACCCGCCAGCAGCCCCGGCAGGCGGTCCTCGACGAAGGGCCGGAAGCCCTTGGCCAGGGTCACCGTCGGCAGCCGGGTGTCCCGGGCCTGCTCCAGGCCCAGCACCAGGTGGCGACGGATCCTGGCGTCGCCGAGCTCCGGCGACTGCCAGTAGCTCTTCTCCACCCGGCGGGTGTGGAGCAGGGTCAGCTCCTTCACCCCCAGCGCCGTGACATGCTCCAGGGTCCGGGCCAGCATGCGCGGGCGCGGCAGGGCCAGCACCAGGTGCACCGGCAGCGGCGGCGGCGGGGCCTGGTCGAGGCCCGCCACGTCGAACACCGCCTCGTGGGCATCGAGAGTCAACAACTCGCCGCGCCCCAGCCATCCGCCGGCGACGCCCAGCGTCATGACATCGCCCGCCCGGGCCCGGTGGACCTCCTTGAGATGCGCCAGGCGACGGGGGTCGCGGACCCGCGCCAGGCGGTCGTTCTCGATGTCTTCGGGCGAGAGCAGGATCAGGTTCATGGGGCCTCGTGATGCCTTTTGCCTTGCATGGATGGTGGCGCGGTGCACAATACCTGCATAAGGGGGCGACCGCCCACCTGACACGACAAGGAGCATCGCCGTGCGCGTGATTCGCAAGTATGCCAACCGCAGGCTCTATGATACCGAACAGAGCCGCTATGTGACCCTCGAGGATCTGCGGGGGCTGATCCTCGACGAGGTGCCCTTTCGCGTCGAGGATGCCAAGTCCGGCGAGGACCTGACCCGGACCATCCTGCTGACCATCATCATCGAGCAGGAACAGGCCGACGGCGATGCCGAGGTGTTCTCCAACGACCTGCTGGCCCAGTTCATTCGCGTCTACGACATGGCGCAGCCGCTGCCCCTGGCGCGCTACCTCGAGCAGGGCACCCGGCTGATGCTGGAGCAGCAGAAGCGCATGCAGGACCAGTGGCAGCAGGCCATGCGCCACACCCCGATGGAGATGATGCGCGAGCTGGCCGAGGAGAACATGCGCTTCTGGCAGCAGAACCTCGGCGCGACCGGCAAGAAGAGCGACGACCCCGAGGACAAGTGACCCAGCCGGGGCGGCGGTCGGCAGCGGTTTCTGACATAATGCCGCGATGTTTCCCCGAGGTATTGAGGTAGAGCAGCGGATGAAGGTTCTGATCATCGGCGGCGGTGGCCGCGAACATGCCCTGGCCTGGAAGGTCGCCCAGTCGCCCCGGGTCGAGACCGTCTTCGTGGCGCCCGGCAATGCCGGCACCGCCCGGGAGCCGGGACTCGAGAACGTGGCCATCGGCGTCGACGACCTGGACGGCCTGGTGGCCTTCGCCCGGAACGAGGACGTCGCGCTGACCATCGTCGGTCCCGAGGCACCGCTGGTGGCGGGCGTGGTGGATCGCTTCCGCGAGGCGGGGCTGGCGATCTTCGGGCCCACCGCCGGCGCGGCCCAGCTCGAGGGCTCCAAGGCCTTCACCAAGGACTTCCTGGCGCGTCATGCCATCCCCTCCGCCGAGTACCGCACCTTCGTGGCGGTGGAGCCGGCGCTTGAGTATCTCGCCGAGAAGGGCGCGCCCATCGTCATCAAGGCCGACGGCCTGGCCGCCGGCAAGGGCGTGATCGTCGCCATGACCCAGCACGAGGCCGAGGCGGCGGTGCGCGACATGCTCGAGGCCAATGCCTTCGGCGACGCCGGTGCCCGGGTGGTGATCGAGGAGTTCCTCGAGGGCGAGGAAGCCAGCTTCATCGTCATGGTCGATGGCGAGACGGTGCTGCCGCTGGCCACCAGCCAGGACCACAAGCGGGCCTGCGACGGCGATACCGGCCCCAACACCGGCGGCATGGGGGCCTACTCCCCGGCGCCGGTGGTCACCGACACGGTCTTCGAGCGGATCATGGCGCAGGTGATCCGACCCACGGTGCAGGGCATGGCCGAGGAGGGCCACCCCTATTCCGGCTTCCTGTATGCCGGGCTGATGATCGATACCGAGGGCAATCCCAAGGTGATCGAATACAACTGCCGCTTCGGTGACCCCGAGACCCAGCCGATCCTGCTGCGCCTGAGCTCGGATCTCGCCGAGCTGTGCCTGGCCGGGGCCCGCGGCGAGCTGGCCGGGCGCGACTGCGACTGGGACGCGCGGGCCGCGGTGGGCGTGGTGATGGCCGCCGGCGGCTATCCCGGCAGCTACCGCAAGGGCGACGCCATCGAGGGCCTCGCGGCCGCCGAGGCCACCGGCTGCAAGGTCTTCCACGCCGGCACCGCCGAGGGCGAGCAGGGCGGGGTGGTCACCGCCGGCGGCCGGGTGCTGTGCGTCACCGCCCTGGGCGAGGGCGTCTCCGCCGCCCACGATCTGGCCTACCGGGGGGTGGCCGAGATCCACTGGCCGGAGGCCCTCTATCGCCGCGACATCGGCCACCGCGCCATCGCCCGCGAGCGCGGCGAGCGCTGATCCTGCCGCCAGACAACAACAAGGAGGCTGCATGGAGCGCGTCAGACTGGATTTTCCCGAGGCGGACATTCGCCATCGCCACCCGCTGACGGTGCGGGTCACCGACATGAACTACGGCCGTCACCTGGGCCATGACGCCCTGGTGTCGCTGCTCCATGAGGCGCGCATCTCGGCGCTGGCGGCGCTGGGGCTCGCCGAGGGCGACATGGGGGGCTATCCCAGCGTGGCCGCGGACCTCGCCGTGCAGTACCAGGCCGAGGCCCGCTGGCCCGACGCCCTGGTGGTCGACACCGCGATCCCGGTCCCCTCGCGCAAGGCGATCACCGTCTATCACCGCATCCGCCGCGAGGTGGACGCGGTGGTCGTCGCCACCGCTCGCCTCAACCTGATGCTGGTGGACCCGGCGGAGGGCCGTCCGGTGCCGATCCCTGGCCCGCTGCGCGACTGCCTGACGGGAGCGGCCTGATGTCCCGAGAGTATCCGATCATCGCCGTGACCGGCTCTTCCGGGGCCGGCACCACCACGGTCAAGCGTACCTTCGAGCGCATGTTTGCCCGCGAGGACTTGCACGCCGCCTTCGTCGACGGCGACGCCTTCCATCGCTATACCCGCCAGGAGCTGGCGCGGATCTTTCGCGAGGAGCCCGAGCGCAAGGGCGAGCTCTCGCACTTCGCCGTGGAGGCCAACCTGCTCGACCACCTGGAGGCGCTCTTCCAGGAGTACGGCGACAAGGGCGCCGGGACCTACCGGCACTACATCCACGCCGAGGACAAGGCGATGATCGAGGCCGGCTACCAGGTCGGCACCTTCACGGAATGGCAGTCGCTGCCCACGGGCACCGACCTGCTGTTCTACGAGGGCCTGCACGGCGGCCTGGTCACCGCCGAGCACGACATCGCCCGCCATGTCGACCTGCTGGTGGGGGTCGCGCCGACCATGAACCTGGAGTGGATCCAGAAGATCGACCGCGACATGCGCTACCGGGGGTATTCCCAGGAGGCGGTGATCGATACCATCCTGGGCCGCATGGACGACTACGTGCGCTATATCCAGCCGCAGTTCTCGCGGACCCATATCAACTTCCAGCGAGTGCCGACGGTGGATACCTCCAACCCCTTCGAGGTGCAGGACATCCCCACCGATGCCGAGTCCTTCGTGGTGATCCGCTTCCGTGACCCCGCCACCGTGGACTTCCCCTACCTGCTGGCGATGATCCAGGATGCCTTCATGAGCCGGCCCCACACCCTGGTGGTCCCGGGCTCGCGCCTGCCGCTGGCCATGGAGCTGATCCTGGGACCGCTGGTGCGCCACCTGCTGGCCCAGCGGCGTTTCCGCTGAACGCCGGCCGAGCCCAACCGCCGAGGAGCACGAATCCATGGACTGCCTGTTCTGCAAGATCATCGACCGCGAGATCCCCGCCGACATCGTCTTCGAGGACGACGAGGTGCTGGCCTTCAAGGATCTCAACCCCCAGGCCCCGACCCACCTGCTGATCGTGCCCAAGCGGCACATCGCCACCCTCAACGACATCGAGGAGGACGGCGACCTGGCGCTGGTGGGGCGCCTGCAGTTCACCGCCGCCCAGCTGGCCAAGCAGGCCGGCTTCGCCGAGGATGGCTACCGGGTGGTGATGAATTGCAATGAGCAGGGCGGCCAGACGGTCTATCATATCCACATGCACCTGATGGGCGGTCGTCGCTTCACCTGGCCGGCTGGCTAGCCGGCGCTGTGCGGTTCGCCGCGCCACCCAAGCGCTCGACGCATGGGGTGCATGCCCACGACGCCGCCCCAGGGGCGGCGTCGCCTCTTGGGGCCTGCGCGGCGCGCGGCGACTCGGTTACAATGTCGCCACGACCGACCAAGGGGGTGTCATGAACCGTCACTATTCCCGCGCCGATGACCTGGTTCGCCAGGTCGATGCCGTGCTGCGCACCCTGGTGCCCCACGCCGCCCAGCCCTCCCGGCCCTCGCCGGCTACGCCGGAGGTCCGCGACGACGCCATGGACGAGGCGGAGCGGCGCCATGCCGAGGGGCTGATGCGCATCAACCATACCGGCGAGGTCTGCGCGCAGGCGCTCTACCAGGGCCAGGGGCTGACCGCCAAGCTGGCCGAGATCCGCGGGCAGATGGAGGCCGCCGCCCAGGAGGAGATCGACCACCTGGCCTGGTGCGACACCCGCCTGCAGGAGCTCGAGGGCCACACCAGCCGGCTCAACCCGCTGTTCTATGCCGCCTCCTTCGGCATCGGGGCGGTGGCCGGTGCCGTCGGCGATCGCGTCAGCCTGGGCTTCGTGGCGGCCACCGAGGAGCAGGTGGGCCGCCACCTCGATGCCCATATGGCGGAGCTGCCGCCGGGCGACCACCGCTCCCGGGCGGTGCTGCGCCAGATGGCCATCGATGAGGCCCATCACGCCCAGCAGGCCCTGGCGGCCGGGGGCGCCCGCTTCCCGGGGCCGGTCAAGGCGGCCATGACGCTGATGTCCAAGGTGATGACCCAATCGGTCTATCGGCTGTAAGCGCCGCTTCGCGGCGAGCCGTAAGCGGTAAGACCCCCAACAAGGCGAACCCCACCCTGGCCCGGCCGAGGTGGGGTTCGCTTGTTCTTCCAGCTTAGCGCTCCCGCGCGCCGCGCGGGCTAGTCCATGTTGCGCGAGTAGAAGATCTCCAGCATCTCCTTGCGCAGGCGGCCCTCGATGTCCCGGGCCTCCTCGAAGGTGATGTCCCGCCGCGAGGTGCCGAACAGGTAGTTCTCCAGCTCGAAGTCCTTGAGCAGCATCTTGGTGTGGAACATGTTCTCCTGGTACACGTTCACGTCCATCATCTGGTAGGCCTGCTTGGTGTCCTCGGCCAGGTAGTCCTGGATGGAGGTGATGTCGTGATCGATGAACAGCTTCCTGCCGTCCACGTCCCGGGTGAAGCCGCGTACCCGGTAGTCCATGGTCACGATGTCGGAGTCGAAACTATGGATCAGGTAGTTCAGCGCCTTCAGCGGGCTGATGTGACCACAGGTGGAGACGTCGATGTCCAGGCGGAAGGTGCTGATGCCGTTGTCCGGGTGGGACTCCGGGTAGCTGTGCACCGTGACGTGGCTCTTGTCCAGGTGGGCGACCACGGTCTCCGGCAGTGGGCCCGGGCCGGGCTCGAGCTGCTCAGGGTCGGCCTCCTCCAGCTCGTGCTCGGCGATCAGGATGGTCACGCTGGCGCCGTGGGGCTCGTAGTCCTGGCGAGAGATGTTGAGCACATGGGCGCCGATGATGTTGGTCACATCCTTGAGGATCTGCGTCAGGCGCTCGGCGTTGTAGAGCTCATCGATATAGTCGATATAGGCCCTGCGCTGCTCCTCGGACTTCGCATAGCAGATATCGTAGATGTTGAAGCTCAGGGAGCTGGTCAGGTTGTTGAACCCGTGGAGTCGGAGATTGTCGGTCACGTCCGAGCCTCCCTCTGTGGCAGATGATGTCATCCCGACGAGTGGCGCCGGAACCCAGGCGTTCGAAAGGCGCGTATTATGCACAGCCGCCGATGACGGCGCATCCGCCGGGCCAGTTTTTTTTCTGTCCCGTGTCACCGTCACCTAACCAATCGCCGGCGCCGATTCGGCGATTCCCCCTCAGTCCTCGACGATGGTGAAGGAATGCGTCACCTCGACGCCCCCCTTGGCCAGCATGATCGAGGCACTGCAGTACTTGTCGGCGGACAGCTCCACGGCCCGCTTGACCTGCTTCTCCTTGAGGCCCTGGCCGCTGACGGTGAAGTGCACGTGGATCTTGGTGAACACGCTCGGCACGCCGTCGGCGCGCTCGGCCTCGACGCTGGCCACGCAGTCGCTGACCGGTGCCCGGGACTTCTCGAGGATCTCCAGCACGTCGAAGGAGGTGCAGGCGCCCAGGCCCATCAGCAGCATCTCCATGGGCCGCGGACCGGTGTTGCGGCCGCCGTGGTCGGGCGGGCCGTCGATGACCACACTGTGGCCGCTCCCGGCCTCGGCGACGAACTGGCGACCGTCGGTCCACTTGACGCTGGCTTTCATGGGCAGGGGTTCCTTGTTTCGGTGATGGATGCAATGGCCCGGGATGGGGTCAGGCAGCATAGCAGCAGATGGCCGCCGACTCAGCCCCTGGCCCCGCCGAGGGCCCGGTCCAGGGCCGCCAGGCGTGCGGGGGTGCCCACGTCGACCCAGGCGCCGCGATGGTGATGGCCGCCGACCCGGTCCTCGGCCATGGCCGCGCGCAGCAGCGGCGCCAGGGCGAAGGCGCCGTCGGGGTGGTCGGCCACCAGGGCCGGGTCGAGCAGGGCCAGTCCGGCATAGGTCAGCCGCGGCTCGCCCCGGTCGTGGACCCGTCCCGTCGCATCGAGGTGGAAGTCGCCCCCCGCATGGTGGTCGGGATTGTCCACCAGCACCAGGCGCGCCAGGTCCTCGCCCAGCGGGGCCAGGGCGGACGGGACAACGTCGCACCAGACGTCGCCGTTGACCAGCCAGAAGGGCGCCTCGCCGAGCAGCGGCAGGGCGCGGCGGATGCCGCCGCCGGTCTCCAGGGGCGTCTCCTCGCGGCTCCAGGCGATGCGCACGCCATGCTCGCGGCCGTCGCCCAGCGCCGCGATGATCTGCTCGGCGCGATAGCTGACATTGATCACCACGTCGGCGATACCCGCGGCCGCCAGCCGCTCCAGGTGGTGCACGATCAGCGGCTTGCCGGCCACCGGCAGCAGCGGCTTGGGGCAGTGGTCGGTGAGCGGTCGCATGCGGGTGCCGAGGCCGGCGGCCAGGATCATCGCCTTCATGCCGATGCCTCCCGGTCGAGCCCCGCCGCGGCGAGCCGGGCCATCAGCGCGGGGCGAAAGCGCTCGGCGAGCCAGGCCTGGAAGGCCGCCTGGCCGTCCAGCTCGGCCAGGGCGTCCTCGAGGTGGGCGAGGAAGTGCGGCAGGCGGGCCAGGTACCCGTCGCGATGGTCGCGCAGGGTCAGGCGGCAGAAGATGCCCAGCACCTTGAGGGCGCGCTGGGCGGCCATGGCCGCCACCTGGTCCCGGAAGGCCTCGGGCGCGAGCGTGGCCGGCAGCCGGCCGTCGGCCACGGCCCGCCGCCGGAAGGCCTCGATCCAGGCCGCGCGCCGCGCCGGCGCGAAGCGACAGTAGCGGCCATGCAGCAGCGAGATCAGGTCATAGCTCAGCGGGCCGGCCACGGCGTCCTGGAAGTCGATCAGGTACAGCCGGTCGTCCCGGACCATCAGGTTCATGGCATCGAAGTCCCGGTGCACGGCGACCACCGGCTGGGCCAGGGCGGCATCGATCAGCGCCTGGCGCAGCGCCGGCCAGCCCGGCGGTGCCTCGAGGGCCAGCCAGCGGCCCAGGCACCACTCGGGGAAGAGATCCAGCTCCCGGCCCAGCAGCTCGGCGTCGTAGGCCGGCAGCTCGTCCGGGGTAGCGCGGGTCTGCAGCGCGTCGAGCAGCGCCAGGGCGCGCTCGTGCCAGGCCAGGGTCGCCGGGCCGTCGTCGCCGTCGAAGCAGGCCTGCAGGGGGGTGTCGCCCAGGTCGTCGAGCTCCAGGAAGCCGGCCGCGAGGTCGACGCCGTGCAGCGCCGGCACCGGCAGCCCGGCCTCCCGCCAGCGCCGGGCGATGGCGACGAAGGGGGCGCTGTCCTCCTGGGCCGGCGGCGCGTCCATCAGCATGCGCGTCTCGCCGTCGGGCAGGGTCAGGCGGAAGTAGCGGCGGAAGCTGGCGTCGCCGGCGGCCAGGCGCAGCTCGAGGGCCTCGGGGGCGAGCCCGTGGCGGGCGGCGGCCCAGTGGCGCAGTCGCTGGTGGCGCGGGAGGGCATCGGCCTGTGGCATCTTCACCTCTCGGTCGTCGGGTGGCGGGGCGTCGGTTGACGGCCCCCGGGCGGCGCCGCATGCTGAGGCCCGACGTCGTCGGCGATGACAGGGGCTCGTCGGCGGCACAGGTCGCACCGGGCCTGTATAATACCGATTCCCCCCGCCAAGGACATCGTGGAACATGGGCAAGCGACCCTCATGGACGGCCCTGGCAGGCCTAGTGACCTCTAGCGTGATGACCAGCCCCCTGCTGGCGGCACCCCCCGAGTCGCTGCCGGCGGCGCAGCTCGACTGGCGCCCGTGGGGCGAGGACCGCCCGGCCGGCGCCCTGTGTCGGGGCCGCTACGTGATGCCGGACTATCGCCTGGCCCCGCCCCCGACGGGGCGCGTGGCCAGCGAGGCCGACAGCGGCCAGTACGGGGCGGACGGCGAGACCCTGCTCAGCGGCGAGGTGGTACTGCGCCGCGCCGACACCCAGCTGGAGGCGCCGCGGGTGCGCCTGCCGGCCTCCCGGGAGCGGGTCTTCGCCGACGGGCCGGTGGCGCTGCGTGACCGCAACCTGCTGGTGCGCGGCGAGGCCGCCGAGTTCTCCCTGGACAGCGACGATGCGAGCATCGACACCGCCCACTACGTGGCCCACGAGCAGCGCCTGCGCGGCGATGCGGTGCGCCTGGCCCGGGTCGCCGAGGATCGCTACCGGCTGACCGAGGCCAGCTTCACCACCTGCGAGCCGGGCAGCGACCTGTGGCGCCTGGTCGGCAACGACATCCTGCTGGATCGCCGGCGCGGCTACGGCACCGCCACCCATGCCCGCCTCGAGATGGGCAAGGTGCCGGTCTTCTACTGGCCCTGGGTGCGCTTCCCGCTGGACGACCGCCGTCAGACCGGCTTCCTGTGGCCGACCCTGGGCTTCTCCGGCGATTCCCTGGACTATGCCCAGCCCTTCTACTGGAACATCGCCGCGAACCAGGACGCCACCCTCACGCCGCGCTGGATCAGCAACCGCGGCCTGCTGATGGGCGCCGAATACCGCTACCTGCTGCCCAGCGACGCCGGCACCCTGGAGGGCGCCTACATCGCCGACGACCGCCAGGCCGGCGAGGAGGCCTCGGCGGGCTCCGCACTGGAGAACGGCGACGCCCGCTGGTACATCGATGCCCGGCATGCCGGCCGCTTCGACCCGCGCACTCGCTACCAGCTGCGCTACGGGGCGGCCAGTGACGGGGCCTACTTCGACGACTTCGGCCTGACCTTCGGCGAACAGGACACCGACAGCCTGGCCCGGCTGGCCCGTCTCGACTACCGGGGCGACGTCTGGCGGCTCGAGGCCAAGGCCCAGGGCTACCAGAAGCTCGAGGATCCGCTCGACGAGGGCGACAAGCCCTTCTACCGCCTGCCGAGCCTGACCGCCAATGCCCGCTGGCGCCAGGACAGCGGCTTCTATCAGGAGTGGGGCTCCAACCTGACCTACTTCTGGCGGGACATCGAGGGCGACGAGAACGGCCTCTACGACTTCGCCGGCGGTCAGCGCGCCATCCCCATCCGCGAGGCGGCCAACGGCTCGCGGCTGCGCCTGACCCCCGCCACGGGCTGGCGCTTCGACGACACCTGGGGCTTTCTCGAGCCGCGCCTGGCGCTGGCCCACATCGCCTACGACCTCGACTACGGGGAGCGCGACACCGACCGCCCCGAGGGGCCGTCGCAGACCGTGCCGGTCGCCTCGCTGGATGGCGGCCTGGTCTTCGAGCGCGACCTGGCGCTGGGCGGCGACGACTTCCGCCAGACCCTGGAGCCGCGCCTGAACTATGCCTATGTGCCGGCCCGGGACCAGAGCGACTTCCCCGACTTCGACACCAAGGAACGCGCCTTCTCCTGGAACCAGCTGTGGTCCCCGTATCGCTTCACCGGCGGCGACCGGGTCGGCGACCTCAACCGCTTCTCCTACGGCACGGAGTCGCGCCTGCTGGAGGATGCCAGCGGCCGTGAGCGCCTCTCCCTGGGCGTGGGGCAGGCGGTCTACTTCGAGGATCGCACCATCGACCTGGGCGGGGATCCCGACACCCTGCCCAGCGAGCAGAACTTCCCGCGCTTCTACGACGCCACCCGCGACCGCTCGCCCTGGGTCACCCGCCTCGACTGGCGGGTCAGCGACCACTGGCGCACCCGCTGGGAGTGGCTCTATGACGACCACCTGTCGCGCACCGAGCGCACCTCGCTGGGACTGCAGTACCGGGCCGATGCCGGTCACGTGCTGAACCTCGGCTACAACTGGGAGCTCGAAGGCTTCTCCCCCGCCGAGGACGAGGAGGACGTGCGCAGCTATGACCGCGAGGACTACGACCTGTCCTTCGCCCTCAAGGCGACCTCCAGACTCGACGTGATCGGCCGGGTGCTCTACGACAACACCAACGACCGGATGCTGGAACAGCTGGCGGGTGTGCAGTGGAACGACTGCTGCTATGGTCTGCAGCTGGTCTGGCGGGAGTGGATCGACGACGAGGACACCGCCAACACCATCGACGACGATACCACCGACCGCGGCTTCTTCCTGCGCTTCGTGTTCAAGGGGCTCGGCGGCGTCGGTGGCGATGCGGACACCCATTTCCGGGAGGCGATCCCGGGCTATCAGAGCACTGCCTTCGGCCGACCCTGAGGCAACCGACACCGATGAGAGGAAAGACAGACATGCGCAGTCGACAACTCGCCACCCTGATGCTGGGCCTATGCCTCGCCCTGACGCCCCTGGCCGGCCTGGCCCAGGCGCGCCAGCCGCTGGACCGCATCGTGGCGGTGGTCAACGAGGGAGCCATCATGGCCACCCAACTCGAGGATCGCCTCGCCCAGACGCGCAACCGGCTGAGGGCCCGGGGCGTCGAGCAGCCGCCCGAGGCGGCGCTGCGCGAGCAGGTGCTCGATCGCATGATCGTCGAGGAGATCCAGCTGCAGATGGCCCGCGAGGCCAACCTCAGCGTCGACGATACCGAGCTCAACCGCCAGGTGCGGGCCATCGCCGAGGGCAACAACATGACCCTCGAGCAGTTCGCCGACGCCCTGGAGGCCGACGGCCTGTCGCTGGGCGTGGTCCGCGACCAGGTGCGTCGCGAGCTGCTGATGCGCGAGCTGCAGCAGCGCCGGGTGGCCAGCCGCGTGAACCTCTCCGAGCGGGAAGTGGAGCGCTACATCGAGCAGCAGGGCGGTAACGTCAGCCGTGACCAGGCCCGCGAGGCGCTGTTCCAGCGCAAGGTCAGCGACGAGATGGAGGCCTGGATCCAGGAGATCCGCGCCGATGCCTTCATCGACGAGCGGCTCGAGTCCGGCTCATGAGGGCATCCCCGGTGCTGGCGCTGACCACCGGTGAGCCGGCCGGCATCGGCCCGGAACTCGCGGTGATGCTGGCGACCGAGGTGCCGGGTGCCGGGGCCGCGGACCACCGGGTCGTGGCGGTGGGCGATCCCGATCTGCTGGCCGAGCGGGCCGCGTCCCTCGGCCGGCCCCTGGAGCTGGTCGAGCTGGCCCCCCACGAGGCGCCGCCGGCGCCGTGCCCGGGGCGGCTGGCGGTCTGGCCGGTGCCCCTGCGCGCGCCCTGCCGGCCGGGCGTGCTCGACACCCGCAACGCCGACTATGTCCTCGAGACCCTCGACCGGGCCGTCCGCGGCTGTCGCGACGGCGAGGCCGCGGGGCTGGTCACCGCGCCCCTGCACAAGGCCGTGATCCTCGAGGCCGGCCATGCCGGCTTCCGCGGCCATACCGAATACCTGCGCGACGCCTGTGGGGTCGACGAGGTGGTGATGATGCTCGCCACCGACCGGGCCCTGCATGCCGAGGCCCCGGACTGGCGGGGCGGCAGCGCGCTGCGGGTGGCCCTGGCCACCACCCACCTGCCGCTGCGCGAGGTCAGCGATGCCGTGACGCCCGAGCGGCTGGCGCGGCTCCTGCGCATCCTCGACGCCGACCTCCGCCGCTGGTTCGGGGTGGCGGCGCCGCGCATCGCCGTCTGCGGCCTCAACCCCCATGCCGGCGAGGACGGTCACCTGGGCCGCGAGGAGCTCGAGGTCATCGCCCCGACCCTGGCGCGGCTGCGCCAGGAGGGCCTGACCCTTGACGGACCGCTGCCGGCGGATACCCTGTTCACCCCGCGCCACCTGGCGGGCGTGGACGCGGTGCTGGCGATGTATCATGACCAGGGCCTGCCGGTGCTCAAGTACGCCGGCTTCGGCCGCGCCGCCAACATCACCCTCGGCCTGCCGTGGGTGCGCACCTCGGTGGACCACGGCACGGCCCTGGACCTGGCCGGCCGGGGCGAGGCCGACCCCGGCAGCCTCGCCGTGGCCGTGGCGCTGGCCGCCGACATGGCCCGCCGCGGCGGGCACGCCTGAGGCGCCACAGCGGCGCGTCGGATCGAATCGAACAGAAGGACACAGTCATGGCATCCCGCCCCCAGGGTCATCGCGCGCGCAAGCGCTTCGGCCAGAATTTCCTGCGTGACCCCGGCATCATCTCGCGACTGGTGCGGGCCATCGGCGCCCGCTCCGGCGAGCGCCTGGTGGAGATCGGTCCCGGCCAGGGCGCCCTCACCGAGCCGCTGCTCGAGGCGGCGGGCGGCCAGCTCGAGGTGATCGAGCTGGACCGTGACCTGATCCCGGGGCTGCGCGTGCAGTTCTTCGACCAGCCGGGTTTCGTCATCCACGAGGGCGATGCGCTCAAGGTCGACTTCCGCGCCCTGCGCGGCGACGGGCCGCCGCTGCGGGTGGTGGGCAACCTGCCCTACAACATCTCCACCCCGCTGATCGACCACCTGCTCCAGGCCGGCGATGCCGTCGCCGACATGCACTTCATGCTGCAGAAGGAGGTGGTGGAGCGGCTCGCCGCGCCACCGGGCGGGGCCGACCGCGGTCGCCTCTCGGTGCTCGCCCAGTACCACTGTCGGGTCGAGTCGCTGTTCACGGTGCCGCCGGAGGCCTTCGTGCCGCGGCCCAAGGTGGAGTCGGCCATCGTGCGGTTGACCCCCCATGCGAGCCTGCCCCAGGCGGCACGCGACGAGGTGCTGCTGTTCCAGCTGGTGCGCGAGGCCTTCGCCCAGCGCCGCAAGACCCTGCGCAACAATCTCAAGGGGCGCCTCGCCGCCGGCGACCTGGAGGCCCTGGGCATCGACCCGGGCCGCCGCCCCCAGACCCTCACGGTGGAGGAATTCGTGCGTATCGCCAATCACCTGTCCGCGCAAGGGGAGGCATCATGACCCCGTCATCGCTGGGCGACGAGATCCGCGTCGACGTCGAGCCCGCCTTCCGGGAGGACGAGTCGGCGCCGGAGGAAGAGCGCTTCGTGTTCAGCTATACCATCACGGTGCACAACCATTCCGGGCACAGCATGCAGCTGCTGGCGCGCCACTGGAAGATCACCCAGGGCAGCGGCAAGGTGCAGGAGGTTCGCGGCAAGGGGGTGGTCGGCCAGCAGCCGATGATCGGCCCCGGCCAGACCTTTCGCTACACCAGCCGGGCGATCCTCGACGGCCCGGTGGGGGTGATGGAGGGGGACTTCACCTGCGTCGACACCGCCACCCAGCGGCCCTTCGAGGTGGCCATCGCGCCCTTTCGCCTGGCCGGTCCCAACCAGGTGCACTGAGCGCCGTCACCCACTGCCGACACGGAGGGCCCATGTCCACCTATGCCATCGGCGACCTGCAGGGCTGTCACGCCGAATTCGTCGCCCTGCTCGAGCGGCTGGCCTTCGACCCTCGCCGCGACCGGCTCTGGCTGGCCGGTGACCTGGTCAACCGGGGGCCGGGATCGCTGGCTTGCCTGCGCGAGGTCGAGGCCCTCGGCGAGGCGGCCCAGGTGGTATTGGGCAACCATGACCTGCACCTGCTGGCCGTGGCCCGGGGCGGGGCGCGGGCCAAGCGCAAGGACACCTTGGCGGCGATTCTCGAGGCGCCGGATCGGGAGGCACTGCTCGACTGGCTGCAGAGCCGGCCGCTGCTGGTGCGCGACGGCGATACCCTGATGAGCCATGCCGGGCTGCCGCCCCAGTGGGGGCTCGACCAGGCCGGGCGCCTGGCGGGCGAGCTGGAGAGCGCCCTCGCCGGCGAGCGCTCCGGTGCCTTCCTGCGCCAGATGTACGGCAACGAGCCGGCCTGCTGGTGCGACGACCTGGACGGCATCGATCGCCTGCGGGTGATCGTCAACACCTTCACCCGCATGCGCTTCATCGATGCCCGGGGTTGCCTCGACTTCGCCGCCAAGGAGGGGCTCGACGCTGCCCCGCCGGGCTTCGCCCCCTGGTTCCAGTACCCCCGGGACGATGATCCCCGGCTGCTGTTCGGCCACTGGGCCGCCCTGCAGGGCACCACCCCGGGCAGTCGGGTGCGGGCCGAGGCCCTGGACACCGGTTGTATCTGGGGCGGGGCCCTGACGGCCCTGGACCTGGCGACCGGCGAGCGGGTCAGCGTACCCAGCCGCCACTGAATCCCCTTCCCGACCCGGAGACTCACATGACCGCCGCCACCTTCCAGCACCTGGACATTCCCACCCTCGGCGCCTGGCTCGAGGGGGATCGGCCCCTGACCCTGGTCGATATCCGCGACCCGGCGAGCTTCGTCGCCGGCCACATCCCCGGCAGCCGCCATCTGGACAACGACGGTGTGCCGGCCCTGCTGGCCGAGGCACCCCGGGAAACGCCGCTGGTGGTGGTCTGCTACCACGGCCACTCCAGCCAGCAGGCCGCGGCCTGGCTGGCCGGCCAGGGCTTCGGCGAGGTCTACAGCCTCGACGGCGGCTTCGTCGGCTGGCAGCACCGCCATCCCGAACGGGTGGAGGCCTGAGCCATGCCGGCCCGCCGTGACGGCCTCCTCGAGGGGCTCGAGGTCTACCGGGTCGGCGGGGCGGTGCGCGACGCCCGGCTGGGCTGGCCGGTCACCGATGTCGACTGGGTGGTGGTGGGTGCCACGCCCGAGACCCTGACGCGGCGCGGCTTCAAGCCCGTGGGGCGCGACTTCCCGGTGTTCCTGCACCCCGAGAGCCACGAGGAATTCGCCCTGGCGCGCACCGAGCGCAAGTCGGGGCACGGCTACACCGGCTTCGAGGTCCAGGCCAGCCCCGAGGTCAGCCTGGAGGAGGACCTGGTCCGGCGCGACCTGACCATCAATGCCATGGCGGAGACCCCGGAAGGCGAGCTCGTGGACCCCTATGGGGGCCTCGCCGACTTGCAGGCCCGGGTGCTGCGGCACGTCTCGCCGGCCTTCGTCGAGGACCCGCTGCGGGTGCTGCGCACCGCCCGCTTCCTGGCCCGCTACGCCGGACTCGGCTTCGTCATCGCCGAGGAGACCCGCGCGCTGATGCACGAGCTGGTGGTCAGTGGCGAGCTCGCCCACCTGGTGGCCGAGCGGGTCTGGGCCGAGACCGAGAAGGCCCTCGGCGAGCCCTGGCCCGACGTCTACTTCCAGGCGCTCCACGACTGCGGGGCCCTGGGGGCGCTGATGCCGGAGCTCGCCGCCGACCCTGCGGGGCTGGACGAGGCCCTGGGGCGGCTGCCCTGCCTGCCCGAGGACATCCCGACCGACGAGGAGCCCCGCTGGCGCTGGGCCCGCCTGGTGGAGCACCTGGAGGGCGAGGCGCGTGAGGCCCTGGCCGAGCGCTTGAAGCTGCCGAAGGCGCCACGCCGGCTGGCCGACCAGGCGGCCATGACCCGGACGCTGTGCGCGGCGGCCCGGGCGGGGCGGATGGACGGGGGCAGGGTGATGGCCTGGCTCGACGGCATCGATGCCTGGCGACGGGCCGAGCGGGTGGCGCCGCTGATCGCCCTGGTCAGCATGGACGACTCCGGCCTGGCGGCCGACCTGGCGCTGGCCTGGCGCCTGGCCGCGCAGATCCTGCCCAGGGGGCTGGTCGAGGAGGGCTACAAGGGGCGGGCGCTGGGCGAGGAACTGGCCCGGCGTCGCCGGGCGGTGATCGACGAGGTGCTGGCCGAGGGCTGAGCCTCAGGCCTCGCCGGACAGCACCCGCCCCCGCCACACGAAGGCCACCGGCCAGAGGGGCTGCTGGTCGGCGTCGAAGGCCTGCCACAGCGCCAGATAGCGCTCGCCGCTGATCGGGTGACGGGTGTCGGGCAGCAGTTCCGCCAGGGGCCGCAGCACGAAGGCGTGGTGCAGGATATCGGCCCGCGGCAGCTCCACGCCGTCATGCTCGCCGGTCAGGGCATCCACGCTGAGCAGGTCGATATCCAGGGTGCGGGGGCTGAACTTGGGGCTGTTCGGGCGCCGGCCGTTGGCGAACTCCAGCCGCTTGCACCAGGCCTGCAGCGCGCCCACCGACCAGTCGCTCTCGAACACCGCGACCAGGTTGAAGAAGTTGCGGCCGTCCTCGAAGCCCACCGGCTCGCTCTCGTAGACCCGCGAGATGCGCAGGGCCGGGAAGGTCTCGGCCAGGGCGTCCAGGCAGACGCGCACGTGGTGCTCCCGTTCGATGTTGCTGCCGATGCTGACGCAGACCCGGGCCATCAGCGCCCCGCTCCCCGCTCGATGCACACGCCCACCGCAGCGGCGGCGGGCACCGCGCCGGGCTTGCGCAGGGTGAGGCGCAGCCAGGGAATGGCGAACTCCTGGCGCAGCGTCTCGGCGAGCCGCTCGGCGAAGGTCTCGACCAGCGCGAAGCTGTGCTGGGCGCCGAACTCGGCGATGCGCTCGCTGATCGCGGCGTAGTCGAGGGTCTGCGTGATGTCATCGGCCGCCGCGGCCGGGCGGATGTCGGTGGCCAGTGCCAGGTCGATCACCAGGGTCTGGGTCAGGGTGCGTTCCCAGTCGTAGACGCCGATCACGGTGTCGACCTTCAGCGCTTCGATCAGTACGAGATCCATCGAGGGCTCCCCGAGCCGGTGGGCAGGATGGTGGCGATTGGCGGGCGATTGTACGACAGCGCATCGCGGGACGACAGCGCCCGCCGGCTGTTCCGGCCGGGCCATGGCTGGCAGAATCGTCAGCGAACCCTCCACGAGACACCGTCGTGCCGGCACAACTCGAAGTGACGCTGCCGTTGATGGCGCTGGGCTATCTCAGCGGCACCTGGCTCGGTGCCCTGACGGTCTGTCGGCTGGCCCGGGTGGGCGATCCCCGTCTGGCGGGCTCCGGTAACCCCGGCGTCTCCAACGTGCTGCGCCTGCACGGTCGTCGCCTGGCACTGGCGACGCTACTGGTGGATGCCGCCAAGGGCATGCCGGTGCTGGGACTGGCGATGCTGCTGGGCCTGCCGCCCTGGGCCCAAGGGCTGGTCGGGCTGGGCGTGCTGCTGGGACACAGCTACCCGGTCTGGTATCGCTTTCGCGGCGGCAAGGGCGTGGCCAGCGCCTTCGGGGTGATGCTGTTGCTGACGCCCAGGGTCGCGCTGTGCTGCGCGCTGCTGTGGTGCCTGCTGGCCTGGTGGATGCGCAACGCGGCGATCGCCTCGCTGACCAGCGCCGCCGTGGCCCCGTTGGCCGCCCTCTGGCTGGCACCGGACTATGTCCGGGTGGTGATCGTCTTCACCCTGCTGGTGCTGGTGCGCCACGTGCTCAATATCCGCCGGCTGGGGACGGGCGACGAGCCTGGGTTATAAGCCGCTTGGCTTCGCCGACGGCTGATAAGCTTGAACAGCGGCGCTTCGCGCCTGGCAGCCGGAGGCTGGAGGGTCTCCATCGGCCAGCGCGGCACCGCCTGCATCCGGCCAGCCTCATCATGTTCCCCGGCCAGCAGGCGCTGGGCGCTGTGGCCCTCGAGAGCGCGATCATCGGCCCTCTGTGTCGGGGGGTGTCAGGGTCTCCATCGGCCAGCGCGGCACCGCCTGCATCCGGCCGGGCTCGTCATGTTCCCCGGCCAGCAGGCGCTGGGCGCCCACATAGGCGATCATCGCCCCGTTGTCGGTGCAGAAGCGCCCGCGTGGATAATGGACCTCGGCGCCGCGCTTGACGGCCTCCCGTTCCAGGCGTTCGCGCAGACGGACATTGGCGCTGACCCCGCCGGCGACCACCAGCCGCTTGAGCCCGGTCGCCTCCAGGGCCCGGCGGCACTTGATCGCCAGGGTGTCGACCACGGCGTCCTCGAAGGCCCGGGCCACGTCGGCCTTGGCCTGCTCGTTCAGGGCGCCCTCGGCCTCGAGCCGGCGGATGGCGGTCAGGGTATGGGTCTTGAGCCCCGAGAAGCTGAAGTCCAGCCCGGGACGGTCGGTCATGGGGCGCGGGAAGCGCAGACGGGTCGGGTCGCCGGCCTCGGCCAGGCGCGCCAGCGCGGGGCCGCCGGGGTAGTCGAGGTCGAGCATCTTGGCCGCCTTGTCGAAGGCCTCGCCGGCGGCGTCGTCCACCGACTCGCCGAGCAGGCGGTAACGGCCGAGGCCGGCGACTTCGACGAGCTGGGTATGGCCACCGGAGACCAGCAGGGCCACGAAGGGAAAGGCCGGTGGCGCGTCCTCCAGCATCGGGGCCAGCAGGTGGCCCTCCATGTGGTGGACGCCGAGCACCGGGATGTCCAGTGCCCGGGCCAGGCCATGGGCGGTACTGGCCCCGACCATCAGCGCGCCGACCAGGCCCGGGCCGGCGGTATAGGCGATGGCGTCGAGCTGGGAGCGCGTCAGGCCGGCGTCGTCCAGCACGCGCTGGATCAGCGGCAGCAGGCGGCGAGTATGGTCGCGGGAGGCGAGCTCCGGCACCACGCCGCCGTACTCGGCGTGCATGGCGACCTGGCTGTGCAGGGCGTCGGCCGTGAGGCCGCGCTCGGTGTCGAAGAGGGCGACGCCGGTCTCGTCGCAGGAGGTCTCGATGCCCAGTACACGCATGGTCATGGCCCGTCAGCGGAAATGGCGGCATTCTACGCCTTTTGGCCGGGTTGCGGCAGGGGCCGGGCCGGCGAAACGGTTTGCATGGAGCGATCACGACGACTAGAATACTGTGCGCTGCAAGACTGGGTCGTGCGCCCGGGGGCAACATCCCGCGTTATTACCTCGTTTCGTACCGGCTCGCCTGGCGATGTCGGTGTCACGCGATCGAGCGAGATGGGGTCCCGGAAGGCGTGCGTTCAAACCGAACTCAAGTTTTCCAAGGTAGGTGAGTGCTTAATGCCTTCTGTCAAAGTACGTGATAACGAGCCGTTTGACGTCGCACTGCGTCGCTTCAAGCGTTCCTGCGAAAAAGCCGGTGTTCTCTCCGAAGTTCGTCGTCGCGAGCAGTACGAGAAGCCGACCGCAGAGCGCAAGCGCAAGGCGGCGGCTGCCGTCAAGCGCCATGCCAAGAAGCTGCAGCGCGAGCGCAAGCGTTTCGAACGGCTCTATTGATCCGTACTGGAGTCGGCCGGCGTTCTCGCGGGCCGTCTCGGGAGGGACGCCAAGCGGCCGCCAATCGGTGGCCGCTTGTTTTTGCGCCGGGATTCGGCGCGCTGTCTTCCACCTTGCCTGGATTGCCCGATGGCCGGTCAGATTCCACAGCGCTTCATCGATGACCTGCTGGCCCGTGTCGACGTGGTCGAGGTGGTCGGCGAGCGGGTCAAGCTCAAGAAGGCGGGGCGCAACCATGCGGGGCTCTGCCCCTTCCATCAGGAGAAGTCGCCGTCGTTCACCGTCAGCGCCGACAAGCAGTTCTATCACTGCTTCGGCTGTGGCGCCCACGGTAACGCCCTGCGCTTCCTGATGGAGTACGACAAGTTGCGCTTTCCCGAGGCGGTGGAGCAACTGGCCGCTCGCCTGGGGCTTGAGGTGCCCCGGGAGGGGGCCGACGATCCCCGGGCGCAGGCCAGGGAGCGCAAGCGCCAGGAGGGCGTCAACCTGCTGGAGCTGTCGGCGAGCTTCTTCCGCGAGCGGCTGAAGATGCCGGAGGGGCAGGGCGCCCGCGACTATCTGGAGCGGCGTGGCCTGTCGCCGGAGGTGCAGCAGGCCTTCGGCATCGGCTATGCCCCCGACGGCTGGGAGTCGCTGAAGCGTCATCTCGGCGAGCGGGGCATCACCGAGGCGGTGCAGGTGGAGTATGGCCTGCTGGTGCACCGCGAGGATAGCGGGCGCACCTATGACCGCTTCCGCGACCGGGTGATCTTCCCGATCCGGGATATCCGCGGGCGGACCATCGCCTTCGGCGGTCGTGTGCTCGGCGATGCCAAGCCCAAGTACCTGAACTCGCCGGAGACCCCGGTCTTCCACAAGGGGCGCGAGCTCTATGGCCTCTTCGAGGCCCGCCAGGCCGAGGCCCGCCTCGAGCGCCTGGTGATCGTCGAGGGTTACATGGACGTGGTGGCCCTGGCCCAGTTCGGCATCCGCAATGCGGTGGCCACCCTGGGCACGGCCACCACCGAGGAGCACCTGTCGCGGCTGTTCCGGCTGGTCGGCGAGGTGGTGTTCTGCTTCGACGGCGACCGGGCCGGCCGCCAGGCGGCGACGCGGGCCCTGCAGACGGTGCTGCCGCAGATGATCGACGGGCGCCAGGCACGCTTCCTGTTCCTCCCCGAGGGCGAGGATCCGGATACCCTGGTGCGCCGCGAGGGAGCCGAGGCCTTCCGGGACCGCATCACCTGCGCCAGTCCGCTGTCGGAGTTCCTCTTCGAGCAGGCGGCGGAGGGGCGCGACCTCGAGCGGATCGAGGAGCGCGAGCGCTATGCCAGCCAGGTGCTGGCGGCCATCGAGCGCCTGCCGGAGGGCGTGTTGAAATCGCTGCTGCTGACGGAACTCTCGCGGCGCACCGGCGTCGACCAGTCAAGCTTCGAGGCGCTGATGGCGAAGCAGGGGGGCGACGCGGCCGCGCCGCCCTCAGCGGTCTCGGTGGCGCCTGCCGAGCCGCCGGAAGAGGCATCGCCGGGCCGTCCGTCAACCGGAGGGGCGGCGCTCGGGCTGATGGCCCGGACCCTGCAGCTGCTGGTTCACGACCCGGGGCTGGTCGAGCGCCTCCCCGAGAGCGATGACTGGAGCGATCAGGATGACCCGGATGCCGGCCTGTGTCGCGAGGTGGTGCGCCTGCTGAAGGCCGGGCGCTACCGCAGCGCCCAGGTGCTGCTGGCACACTTCCATGGCACGCCGGAGGGCGAGCGGCTGGCGGCGCTGGCGCGACGTGAACTGTTGATCCCGGCGGCGGCGCGCGCCACCGAGCTGGAGGGCCTGGTGGCCTACTTCCAGCGTCACCGGCAGCGGCCGAGCCGTCAGGAAGAGATCAAGGCCCTGTTGGCCAGGCAGGGCAGCGGTGAGCGGTTGAGCGGCGAGGAGCGCCAGCGACTGATGGCCTTGCTGGCCGAGGTGGGAAAATGACGCGAACGGCTACGATAGCGCAAGACATTGGCGGCGGGGTTGAAGTTCCTCCTACCATCACCATATACATCAGCGTCACCTGAACGGGGCGCAACCTGACAACCTAACACACCTGAATGACCGCGCAAACACATCGAACTGGCAAAGCGGCGGTCTAACCCGCTATACTGTTCGGCTTATCGAGTTTTTCTCCGCCTCAGTGCTTCAGGTGCTTCATTCTTCTTCGTCGAGATAGGGTTTCTATGGCTGGAAATGCGCAGCAGCAGTCACGTCTGAAGGAGTTGATCGCGCGCGGCAAGGAACAGGGCTTCCTGACCTATGCCGAGGTCAACGACCATCTACCCGAGGATATCGCCGACCCCGATCAGGTGGAAGACATCATCGGCATGATCAACGACATGGGTATCAATGTCGTCGAGGAAGCGCCCGATGAAGATACCCTGATGATGGCCGACCATTCCACCGACGAGTCGGCGGCCGAGGAGGCCGTGGCCGCGCTGGCGGCGGTGGAGAGCGACGTGGGCCGTACCACCGACCCGGTGCGCATGTACATGCGCGAGATGGGCACGGTGGAGCTCCTGACCCGCGAGGGCGAGATCGAGATCGCCAAGCGCATCGAGGAGGGCACCCGCGAGGTGATGTCCGCCCTGGCCTACCTGCCGGGCGCCGTGGACTCCATCCTCGACGCCTATGATGCCACTCAGGACGAGGAGGCTCCGGGGCGCCTGTCCGACCTCTTCTCGGGATTCATCGATCCCGACGAGGGCATCCCGGGCGTGGCCGAGGCGGAGGTTCCCGAGGAGCCCGAAGCCACGGTCGGCGACGCCGACGACGCCGACGAGAGCGCCGAAGAGGAAGATGACAGCGGCGGCGGCCCGGATCCCGAGGAGGCGAAGGCGCGCTTCGAGCAGATCCGTGAGCAGAACGAGGCGTCGCGCCAGGCCATCGACGCGCACGGCCGCGGTTCCGCCGAGGCCCAGGCCGAGTTGGCCCGGCTGGCCGAGCTGTTCTCGCCGATCAAGCTGGTGCCCAAGCACTTCGAGCGCCTGGTCGGTCAGGTGCGCATCAGCGTCGAGCAGGTGCGTGCCCAGGAAAAGGCGGTGATGCAGCTGTGCGTCAAGAAGGCCAAGGTGCCGCGCAAGACCTTCATCAAGGCCTTCCCCGGCAACGAGTCGCGCCAGGACTGGCTCGACGACTTCATGGGCGACAACGCCAGGTACGCCGACCGCCTGGCGCCCCTCAAGGCCGATATCCAGCGCGCCCAGCGCAAGATCGCCTTCGAAGAGGAGATGGTGCTGCTGCCGGTGACCGAGATCAAGGAGGTCAACCGTCGGCTGTCCATCGGCGAGGCCAAGGCCCGGCGGGCCAAGAAGGAGATGGTCGAGGCCAACCTGCGCCTGGTGATCTCCATCGCCAAGAAGTACACCAACCGTGGCCTGCAGTTCCTCGACCTGATCCAGGAGGGCAACATCGGCCTGATGAAGGCGGTGGACAAGTTCGAGTACCGGCGCGGCTACAAGTTCTCGACCTATGCCACCTGGTGGATCCGCCAGGCGATCACCCGCTCCATCGCCGACCAGGCGCGCACCATCCGCATCCCGGTGCACATGATCGAGACCATCAACAAGCTCAACCGGGTGTCCCGGCAGATGCTCCAGGAGATGGGCCGCGAGCCGACGCCGGAGGAGCTGGGCGAGCGCCTCGAGATGCCCGAGGACAAGGTGCGCAAGGTGCTCAAGATCGCCAAGGAGCCGATCTCCATGGAGACCCCGATCGGCGACGACGACGACTCGCACCTCGGCGACTTCATCGAGGACGGCACCATGCTGCTGCCCATCGACTCGGCCACCGGCGAGGGGCTGATCGAGGCGACCCGCAACGTGCTCGGCGGGCTCACCGCTCGCGAGGCCAAGGTGCTGCGCATGCGCTTCGGCATCGACATGAACACCGACCACACCCTGGAGGAGGTCGGCAAGCAGTTCGACGTGACCCGCGAGCGGATCCGCCAGATCGAAGCCAAGGCGCTGCGCAAGCTGCGCCACCCGTCGCGCTCCGAGCCGCTGCGGTCCTTCCTCGACGAGTGACGCCCGGCTCTCCCGCGTGACCATGACGCCCGCAGGCCTGCCTGCGGGCGTCGTCGTTTGTCAGGGCGCGGCAGCGTCGTCGCGGCGCCGCCAGCGACGCACCAGCAGCAGCAGCTCGAACATCGCCAGCACCAGCAGGGTATAACCGAACAGTTCGGTGACTTCCTCGGCGGCGTCCTTGAAGGTGCGCAGGTAGTGTTCGCCGAGGATCGCCTTCCACAGCTCGCTGCGTCCATAGAGCCGCGAGAACACGTAGGTGGTCAGGAAGCCGGCGGCGAACAGGCCGAAGGCGAAGGACCCGGCACAGCGTTCGAGTTCGACGACGAAGGCTCGCCGACTGCGGATCACCACGAACAGCACCGGCAGCACCAGCAGGCTGACCAGGGTCTGCCAGGCGCCGTCGAAGACGTGGGCGTCCAGCAGGGCATCCTGCTCGCGGATCAGCGAGGCGCCGAGCAGGCCGACCAGCAGCAGCGCCACATGGGGCAGTCGATGGTCGAGCAGGCGGACGGCCAGCGCCAGCGCCGTGGCGATGGCCAGCAGCAGGGACTGGGTCAGCTCGGTGAAGCCGATCTCGGAGAACTGCTCGCTGGTGAGGCCCAGGGCCTCGTGCAGCACGCCCTGCATCAGGGCGCCCACCAGCAGGATGTAGGCCAGGCCGCGCAGGCAGAGGGCGGGAAAACCGATTCGGTCGGGGGGCGATGTCGAGGGCATCCATGTTCTCGCGGTAACAGGGTGAAGCGTCTGGGGCGAATTATACCTGTCTTGCCCGGCCGTCGCGCGCCAGTCGACGGCTTCCACTGGGGCGGCCGGCCTCCTCGATGAGCCAGTCATGCACGGCGCGCACGCGGCGATCGTCCAGCGCGCCGCTGGCGTAGACGATGCCATAGTGCATCCCCGTGGCGACCCGCCGGTCGAAGGGGGCGATGAGGGCGCCGTTGTCCAGCTCGCCGGTGATCAGCGTCTGGCGGGCGATCGCCACGCCCATCCCGGCGATGGCCGCCTCCATGGTCAGGTGGTTGCGGTTGAAGGTGTAGCCGCGGCGGACGTTGACCAGGGGGGCCTCGATGGCTTCCAGGTAGTGCTCCCACTCGCCGTAATCGTGACTGCCGCGCCAGGCGGTGACGTCGTGGAGCAACGGGTACCAGGCCAGGTCCTCGGGGCGTCGCAGTGGCGGCCGCCCGCGCAGCAGCGACGGGGCGCAGACCGGGAAGATGGTTTCCTCCATCAGCGGCGTGATGGCCAGGCCCGGGTAGTGGCCGTCGTTGAGGTCCAGGGCCAGGTCGAAGTCGCCCTCCCGCAGGGAGATGCTGCTGTCCTCGGCGGTGACGTGCAGTTCGATGTCCGGGAAGCGGGCCTGCAGGCGGGGCAGGCGGGGCATCAGCCACTTGTTGAGGAAGGAGGGCACCGCCCGAAGCCGGATGATGCCGCTCATCACGCCGCTGCGCAGGCGCTTCACCTCGAGCCCCACCGACTGGTAGGCCTCGTCCACCACCGTGGCCAGGCGTCGGCCCTCCTCGGTGAGGGCCAGCTGCCGCGGCAGGCGACGGAACAGCTTGAAGCCCAGGCGGTCCTCGAGCTGCTTGATCTGCTGACTGACGGCGCCGGTGGTCACGTGCAGCTCCTCCGCTGCCCGGGTGAAGGACAGGTGGCGGGCGCTGACGACGAAGACCTTCAGCCAGGCGTGGGTCTGGGAATTCAGGAGACGGCTCATGGTTTAGCCATTCTATACTGTCGACGAGATTTTCTCGATTGCCGGGGCACGAGACTGCCCCCAAGATAAGGGCCAACCGGGGCGGAAAGCCAGATGGCTTTAGCCTGACTGACAACAAGGCGGACACCGGAGCGATCCGGCCCCAGACACGAGGCATCATCATGGCAATCAGCGTCTTCGACCTCTTCAAGATCGGCATCGGCCCCTCCAGCTCGCACACGGTCGGTCCCATGCGCGCGGCCTACGACTTCGTCCAGGCCCTGCGTCGTCAGGATCTGCTGGAGCGGGTGGCCCGGGTCGAGGTGCACCTGCACGGCTCGCTGTCGTCGACCGGCAAGGGCCATGGCACCGACCAGGCCACCATCATGGGGCTGATGGGCGAGCTGCCCGATTCCATTGACCCGGCCATCGTCACGCCGTGCATCGAGGAGCTGCTGGAATCCCAGACCCTGCTGCTCGACGGCCGCCTGGCGATCCCCTTCCTGTGGGCCCGGGACCTGCAGTGGCACGACGAGAGCCTGCCCTACCACCCCAACGCCATGACTCTGGTGGCCCACGGCCATGCCGGCGAGCTCTACCGCAACGTCTTCTACTCGGTGGGCGGCGGCTTCGTGATCGACGAGGCGCAGGCCGCCCGTGGCGAGCTGGATGCCGACACCACCGCGCTGCCCTACGACTTCAACAGCGCCGCCGAGCTGCTGGCGCTGTGCCGGCTGCACGACCTGCGCATCAGCGAGCTGATGATGGCCAACGAGAAGGCCTGGCGCAGCGAGGCCGAGGTCCGCGCCGGGCTGTGGCGGATCTGGGAGGCGATGCAGGAGTGCGTCAACCAGGGGCTGGCGGCCGAGGGCGTGCTGCCCGGCGGGCTCCATGTCCGGCGCCGCGCCGCCGCCCTGCACCGTCGACTCGAGTCCATGGATGACGACCGCAGCCTGATCGCCTCGACCTTCTCGGCGATGGACTGGGTCAACGTCTTCGCCCTGGCGGTCAACGAGGAGAATGCCGCCGGTGGGCGCATGGTCACCGCGCCGACCAACGGGGCGGCGGGTATCATCCCGGCGGTGCTGCACTACTACATGAAGTTCCAGGAGGGCGCCGACGAGCGCTGCGTGGTCGACTTCATGCTGACCGCGGCCGCGGTGGGCATCCTGTGCAAGAAGAACGCCTCGATTTCCGGTGCCGAGGTGGGCTGCCAGGGCGAGGTCGGCTCGGCCTGCGCCATGGCGGCGGCGGGGCTGACCGAAGTGCTGGGCGGCACCCCGGGCCAGGTGGAGAACGCCGCCGAGATCGGCCTGGAGCACAACCTGGGACTGACCTGCGACCCCGTGGGCGGCCTGGTGCAGGTGCCCTGCATCGAGCGCAACGCCATCGCCTCGGTCAAGGCCATCAACGCCGCCCAGATGGCGCTGCGTGGCGACGGTGAGCACTTCATCTCCCTGGACAAGGCGATCCGCACCATGCGCGATACCGGCGCCGACATGCAGGACAAGTACAAGGAAACCTCCAAGGGCGGCCTGGCGGTCAACGCCATCGAGTGCTGACACCCCTTCTCTCTCGGGCGGCGGATGCCGTCCCTCCTGGCGCGCGTCCCGTAGCGGGACGCGCGCCTTTTTTGTGTTCAAGCGACGTATTTCGGCCGTCTACGCCATTGGTCGAGTTCGGTGATTCTGCGGTTGCCGCCCTGCGTTTCGTCCTCTAGCTTACGTTGACGTAAAGGTAATAGCTGGCCGCTCCCGCCAGTGATGCCACCGCCACCTCGGCACCACAACAACGACAACAGCAACGCAACGGCGGATCGCCACGGCGGTCCCGAGAGGACGTCTCATGACCCAGGAGTTCGTGCTCGAGACTTGCGGGTTGACCAAGGAATTCCGCGGCTTCACTGCCGTGGACGACGTCAACCTGCAGGTTCGGGAAGGGCATATCCATGCCTTGATCGGCCCCAACGGCGCCGGCAAGACTACCGTCTTCAACCTGCTCACCAAGTTCCTGCCGCCGACCCGCGGCGAGATCCTCTATCGCGGCCGGCCCATCACCGCCATGCGCGCCAACGAGATCGCCCGCCTCGGGCTGGTGCGTTCCTTCCAGATCTCGGCGGTCTTCGCCCACATGACGGCGCTGGAGAACGTGCGGGTGGCCCTGCAGCGCCGGCTCGGCACCTCCTTCCACTTCTGGAGGTCCGAGCGCTCCCTCGAGCCCCTCAACGAGCGGGCCCTGGCGCTGCTCGCGGAGGTCGGCCTCCAGGACTATGCCGACGTGCTCACCGTGGAGATGCCCTACGGGCGCAAGCGCGCCCTGGAGGTCGCCACCACCCTGGCGCTGGAGCCCACGGTGATGCTGCTCGACGAGCCGACCCAGGGCATGGGCGCCGAGGACGTCGACCGCATCGTCGAGCTGATCCGCCGGGTCTCCAAGGGTCGGACCGTGCTGATGGTGGAGCACAACCTCAGCGTGGTCAGCCGGCTGTGTGACCGCATCACCGTACTGGCCCGCGGCGCGGTGCTCGCCGAGGGCGACTATGCGTCCGTGTCGCAGGATCCTCGCGTCAGGGAGGCCTATATGGGCAGCGAAGCCGCCGACGCAGAGGAGGTCAGCGCATGAGTCAGACAGCCGAGGCGATCAGCGACTACCGCGACCTCGACGGCGCCGAGATGCTGCGGGTGCGCGACCTGCACGCCTTCTACGGCGAGTCGCATATCCTCCACGGCGTCGACTTCGACGTGCGCCGCGGCGAGCTGGTGACCCTGCTGGGTCGCAACGGGGCCGGGCGCAGCACCACCCTCAAGGCGGTCATGAACATGGTCGGCCAGCGCACCGGGTCCATCGTCATCAACGGCAACGAGACCCTCGACATGCGCCCGCACCGCATCCCGCGGCTGGGCGTGGGCTACTGCCCGGAGGAGCGCGGCATCTTCGCCAGTCTCGACGTCGAGGAGAACCTGCTGCTGCCGCCCACGGTGCGCTCCGGCGGCATGAGCCTCGACGAGATCTACGCGATGTTCCCCAACCTCTACGAGCGGCGCCGCAGCCAGGGCACCCGGCTGTCCGGCGGCGAGCAACAGATGCTGGCGATGGCGCGGATCCTGCGCACCGGGGCTCGCCTGTTGCTGCTCGACGAGATCACCGAGGGGCTGGCGCCGGTCATCAACCAGGCGCTGGGCGAGGTGCTGGTCAAGCTCAAGGAGCGCGGCATGACCATCGTGCTGGTGGAACAGAACTTCCGCTTCGCCGCCCCGCTCGCCGATCGCCACTTCGTCATGGAACACGGCCGCATCATCGAGGAGATCTCGGCGGCCGAACTGCCCGCCCGACGCGAGCATCTCAATCGCCTGCTGGGGGTCTGACGGCGACGCCGTCGTCCCGACGCTGCCACCCGCAAGCCAACAACAACAAGCCGCCCCAAGGGGCACGGAGAGAACGATGACCTTCAACAACAGCACCCTCGCCGGGACCCTCGCCATCGCCGCCACCGCGCTGGCCACCGGCACCGCCCAGGCCCAGATGAGCGACGATGCCGTGCGCATCGGCTACCTGGCCGACATGTCCGGTACCTACCGCGACCTGGCCGGCCCGGGTGGCCTCGAGGCCCTGAAGATGGCCGTCGAGGACGTCGGCGGCGAGGTCAACGGCGCGCCCATCGAGGTGTTCAGCGCCGACGATCGCAACAGCGCCGACGTGGGGGCCAACACCGTGCGCGGCTGGATCGACCAGCGCAACGTCGACCTGGTGGCCGGCATGGTGGCCTCCTCGGTGTCCATCGCCGTGACCAAGGTGCTGGAGGAGGCGAACGGCCTGGCCATCATCTCGGGCTCGGCGGCCTCGAGCATCACCAACGAGCACTGCACGCCGAACCATATCCACTGGGTCTACGACACCTACCCGCTGGCCCACGGCACCGCCAAGGCGGTGGTCGAGCAGGGCGGCGACCAGTGGTTCATGCTCACCGCGGACTACGCCTTCGGTCACGCCCTGGAGGGCGATGTGACCAGGGTGGTGGAGGAGAACGGCGGCGAGGTCGTCGGCGGGGTGCGCCATCCCTTCCCGACCAGCGACTTCTCCTCCTACATCCTCCAGGCCCAGGGCTCCGGCGCCGATATCGTCGGCCTGGCCAACGCCGGCGCCGACACCGTCAACGCCATCAAGACCGCCAGCCAGTTCGGCCTGACCCAGACCGGCCAGCAGCTCGCCGGCCTGCTGATCTTCCTCAACGACGTCCACGCCATGGGCCTGGAGGCCACCCAGGGCCTGCTGCTGACCACCGGCTGGTACTGGGACATGGACGAGCGGTCCCGCGAATGGGCCGAGCGCTACTTCGAGCGCGTCGGCCGCATGCCGACCATGGTCCAGGCCGGGGTCTACTCCAGCACCCTGCACTACCTGGAGGCCGTGGCGGCCGCCGGCACCGACGAGGCCGAGGCGGTACGCGCCCAGATGGCCGAGACCCCGGTCGAGGACTTCTTCGCCCGCAACGGCCGCATCCGCGAGGACGGCCGCATGGTCCACGACATGTACCTGGCCGAGGTGAAGTCGCCGCAGGCCTCCAGCGGCGAGTGGGACCTCTACGAGATCAAGAGCACCATTCCCGCCGAGGAGGCCTACCGCCCGCTCAGCGAGAGCCAGTGCGACCTGGTCAACCAGTGAGCTGAGCCCGACCCGGCGGCGGCCGCGGCCGCCGCCCCATGACGGCGAGGAGACCCTGCCATGACAATGATACTCGGGGTGCCGCTGGCGGTATTCATGGGCCAGCTGATGCTGGGCCTGATCAACGGCGCCTTCTATGCCCTGCTGAGCCTGGGGCTGGCGGTGATCTTCGGCCTGCTGAAGATCATCAACTTCGCCCACGGGGCCCAGTACATGCTGGGGGCCTTCGCGGCCCTGCTGGGCCTTCAGTACCTGGGGCTGAACTACTGGCTGGCCCTGCTGCTGGTGCCCCTGGTGGTGGGGGGGCTCGGCATGCTGATCGAGCGCACCATCCTGCGCCGCATCGCCCATCTCGACCACCTCTACGGCCTGCTGCTGACCTATGGCCTGGCGCTGATCTTCGAGGGGGCGCTGATCAATCTCTTCGGCGTGTCCGGGGCCAGCTACCCGGTGCCCGAGGCGCTGCAGGGCGGCCTCAACCTGGGCTTCATGTTCCTGCCCACCTACCGCGGCTGGGTGCTGGTGGCGGCACTGGTGGTCTGCCTGGCGACCTGGTTCATCATCGAGCGCACCCGCCTCGGCGCCTACCTGCGGGCCGGCACCGAGAACCCGGCGCTGATGCAGGCCTTCGGCGTCAACGTGCCGCAGCTGATCACCCTGACCTACGGCTTCGGCGTGGCACTGGCCGCCTTCGCCGGGGTGCTGGCCGCGCCGCTCTACCCGGTGTCGCCGACCATGGGCTCGAGCCTGCTGATCGTGGTCTTCGCCGTGGTGGTGATCGGTGGCATGGGCTCGATCCTCGGCGCCATCCTCACCGGCCTGGGCATGGGCCTGGTCGAGGGGCTGACCAAGGTGTACTACCCCGAGGCCGCCAACACCGTGATCTTCCTGGTGATGATCCTGGTGCTGATGCTGCGTCCCGCGGGACTCTTCGGCAAGGAGGCATGACATGATGGCCACGACCCACTCCCTCACGCCCTCCATGCAGCGGCGCCGGCGGGCCCGCCAGCGCCGGGGGGCCCTGTACCTGGCGCTGCTGGGGATCGGCCTGGTGGCGCCCTTCGTCGCCTATCCCGTCTTCCTGATGAAGGTCCTGTGCTTCGCGCTCTTCGCCTGTGCCTTCAACCTGCTGCTGGGCTATGCGGGGCTGCTGTCCTTCGGCCATGCGGCCTTCCTGGCCACCGGCGGCTATGTCACCGGGTTTCTTCTGTCGAGCTATCCGGGCCTGACGCCGGAGACCGGGATCCTCGCCGGGACCCTGGCCGGGGTGGCACTCGGCCTGGTGTTCGGCGCCCTGGCGATCCGCCGCCAGGGGATCTATTTCGCCATGGTCACCCTGGCACTGGCGCAGATGATGTTCTTCTTCTTCATCCAGGCGCCGTTCACCGGGGGCGAGGATGGCCTGCACGGCGTGCCCCGCGGGCAGCTGTTCGGCCTTGTCGACCTGTCCAGCAACCTGGCCATGTACTACTTCGTGTTCGCGGTCTTCGTGATCGGCTTCGCCATCATCCAGCGTACCGTGCACTCGCCCTTCGGCCAGGTGCTCAAGGCGATCCGCGAGAACGAGCCGCGGGCGGTGTCGCTGGGCTACAACGTCGACGCCTACAAGCTGCTCGCCTTCGTGATCTCGGCCGGGCTGGCCGGCCTGGCGGGATCGACCAAGACGGTGGTCTTCCAACTGGCCTCGCTCACCGACGCCCACTGGCACATGTCCGGCGAGGTCATCCTGATGACCCTGCTGGGTGGGGTGGGCACCCTGTTCGGGCCCCTGGTGGGGTCGGGGCTGGTGGTCAGCCTGCAGACCCAGCTGGCCCAGTCGCCGCTGGGCAACTGGGTCAGCGTGATCCTCGGGGCGATCTTCGTGATCTGCGTGCTGAGCTTCCGCAGCGGCATCGTCGGCGAGGTCCAGAAGCTGGTGCGCAGGAACTTCAAGTAGCCGCGTGGGCGGCAGGCATGCAGGGCGCCTCAGCGGGCGCCCTGCGTCGTGTCGGCCTGACGGCCGGGCAACACCTCGCCGATGTGATCGACCAGGAAATCGAGGAACTGGCGCACCTTGGGGGACCGATGGCGGTGGCGGGGATACACGGCCCACACCGCGGTGTCGCTGTGGCGATAGGCATCGAGCACGCTGATCAGCTCGCCCCGGACCAGGTGCGCCTCGACGTAGTAGTCCGGCAGCTGGGCCAGCCCCAGCCCCTTGAGGGCGGCATCGAGCAGGGCCGGCCCGGAATTGCCGTGCCAGGGGCCGTCGACGCGAATCTGGCGGCGTACGCCCTCGACGTCGAAGCGCCAGTAGTCCTGCGAGCCGACCAGACAGCGGTGCCGGGACAGCTCGGAGAGGCTGTGGGGCTGGGCCACCCGGGTGAAGTAGTCCGGCGAGCCCACCACGTATTCGCGACGCTCGCACAGCCGCCGGGCGATCAGCGAGGAGTCCTTGAGGGTCCCCATGCGGATGGCGATGTCGAAGCCCTCGTCGATGATGTCCACCTGGCGGTTGGTGAAGTGCATGCGCACCTCGAGCCGCGGGTGGCGGCACATGAAGTCGTGGACCAGGGGCGCCAGGTAGCGCTCGCCGAAGGTCGTCGCGCAGGTCAGGCTGAGCAGCCCGGTGGGCTTGGCCTGCAGGTCCTTGACGGCGGCCTCGGCCTCGCGGAAGCCCTCGACCAGATGCAGGCAGTGTTGATAGTAGAGGCGGCCGGCCTCGGTCAGGCGAATCCGCCGGGTGGTACGGTAGAGCAGGGTGGTGCCCAGCTGGTTCTCCAGCTGGCTGACCAGTCGGCTGACATGGGAACTCGACACCTTGAGCCGCTCGGCGGCGGCCTTGAAGGCGCCCAGGCGCACCACCTCGACGAAGGCCTCGACGCGGTCCCAGCGTTGCATGCGGTGTCCTCTTCATGGATTGTTGCTGTATGGCAATAATGTGATGAGTTTGATGCAGTTTATCGGAGTGTGCGCTCTTGCCTAGACTGCAGGGATACCACCCACCCCGTGAATGAAGAGGACTGCACCATGAAATCACGCGCCGCCGTTGCCCTGGAAGCGGGCAAGCCGCTGGAGCTGGCCGAGATCGACGTCGAGGGCCCCAAGGCGGGCGAGGTGCTGGTGCGCATGGCCGCCACCAGCGTCTGCCACACCGACGCCTTCACCCTCTCCGGCGCCGACCCGGAAGGGCTCTTCCCCTCGGTGCTGGGTCACGAGGGCGCCGGGGTCGTCGAGGAAGTGGGCGAGGGCGTCACCGGCCTGCGTCCGGGTGACCATGTCATCCCGCTGTACACCGCCGAGTGCGGCAAGTGCAAGTTCTGCCTCTCGGGCAAGACCAACCTGTGCCAGGCGGTGCGCGCCACCCAGGGCAAGGGCCTGATGCCCGACGGCACCAGCCGCTTCTCGTTGGACGGCAAGCCGCTGCATCACTACATGGGCTGCTCGACGTTCAGTGAGTACACCGTGGTGCCGGAAGTGTCCCTGGCGGTGGTCTCCAAGGAGGCGCCGATGGACAAGATCTGCCTGCTGGGCTGCGGCGTGACCACCGGCATCGGTGCGGTGCTCAACACCGCCAAGGTCGAGCCGGGCGCCACCGTGGCGGTGTTCGGCCTCGGCGCCATCGGCCTGGCGGTGATCCAGGGCGCGCAGATGGCCAAGGCCAGCCGGATCATCGCCATCGACGTCAATCCCGACAAGTTCGAGCTGGCCCGCCAGTTCGGCGCCACCGACTTCGTCAATCCCAAGGAGTACAGCGATCCCATCCAGCAGGTGATCGTCGACATGACCGACGGCGGCGTCGACTACTCCTTCGAGTGCATCGGCAATGTCAACGTCATGCGCTCGGCGCTGGAATGCTGCCACAAGGGCTGGGGCGAGTCGGTGATCATCGGCGTCGCCGGGGCCGGCGAGGAGATCTCCACCCGCCCGTTCCAGCTGGTCACCGGACGGGTCTGGAAGGGTTCGGCCTTCGGTGGCGTCAAGGGCCGCACCGAGCTGCCCGGCTACGTGGATCGCTACATGAAGGGCGAGCTCAACATCGACGACTTCATCACCCACGACATGCCCTTCGAGAAGATCAACGAGGCCTTCGAGCTGCTGCACAAGGGCGAGAGTATCCGCACCGTCCTCCACTATTAATCTGCGCCCGGTGCCGCGCGAACCGCAATGATCGTGGCACGCCCGGCACCGTGCGAACCCCATGAGGAGTCGCCCATGACCATGACCGAACACCTCGAACTGGTCTCGGCCAACCGCTGTTTCGGCGGCTGGCACAAGCGCTATCGCCATCGCTCGCGGGCGCTGGACTGCGAGATGACCTTCGCCATCTACCTGCCGCCCCAGGCCGAGACCGAGCGGGTGCCGCTGCTGTGGTGGCTGTCGGGGCTGACCTGCACCGACGAGAACTTCATGCAGAAGGCCGGTGCCCAGCGGCTGGCGGCCGAGCTGGGTATCGCCATCGTCTGCCCGGATACCAGCCCTCGCGGGCTGGACCTGCCCGGTGAGCACGACAGCTACGACTTCGGCTCCGGGGCGGGCTTCTACGTCAATGCCACCCAGGCGCCCTGGAAGGACCACTACCGGATGTACGACTACGTGGCCGAGGAGCTGCCGTCGGTGGTGCGCCAGCACTTCCCGGTCAGCGGCCGCGAGTCGATCAGCGGCCACTCCATGGGCGGTCACGGCGCCCTGATCCTGGCGCTGCGCCGGCCGGGGCACTATCGCTCGGTGTCGGCCTTCTCGCCGGTGGTCAATCCCACCCAATGCCCCTGGGGCCGCAAGGCCTTCGGCGGCTACCTGGGCGAGGATGTCGGCAACTGGACCCAGTACGATGCCTGTGAGCTGGTCGCCCGCGGTGCCTCGCGTCAGCCGCTGTTCATCGATCAGGGCGAGGCCGACGACTTCCTCGAGGAGCAGCTGTGTCCCGAACGGCTGGAGGCGGTGTGCGCCGAGCAGGACCATCCGCTGACGCTGCGTCGCCAGCCGGGCTACGACCACAGCTACTTCTTCATCGCCACCTTCATCGACGACCACCTGCGCTACCACGCCAAGCACCTGCACGCGACCCGCTGAGGGTGACGACAGGACATGCCGCCCCGCGGGGCGGCATGCTACCCTGATGATGCATATGCAGGAGCGACATTCGCTTGCTCATGAGCGTCGCGATTGTCCCAGGCCACCGGGAACGGCCACTTGATAGGCAAATTTGACATGCCAAAAAACGACACCCGGGGTACATTCCGCGGTGAGCATGCCTGACAGCGACGCCTGACGCGGCCGGCATGCCCAACGCCCCGATGCCGAACAGCAATGACAAGACGAACACGGGCTAAAGATACTTGCGCTGGAGTACCTAAATGACAACCACTCCCCAAGCCTCACGCACTGCCGCCGTCCCCCAGACCATGGGTTTCCTGCTGCTGGACAATTTCACCCTGATCTCCCTGGCCTCGGCCATCGAGCCCTTGCGCATGGCCAACCAGCTGGCCGGCCGCGAACTCTACCGCTGGTTCACCCTGAGCCTCGACGGCAGCCCGGTGAAGGCCAGCGATGGCCTGCAGATCACCCCGGACGCCGCCACCACCGTGCCGCTGGCGCTGGACACGGTGATCGTCTGTGGCGGAGTGGCCCCCCAGCGCAGCGTCCAGCGCGAGCATGTCAGCTGGCTGCAGTCCCAGGCGCGACAGTCGCGTCGCCTCGGGGCGGTGTGCACGGGGACCTGGGCACTGGCCCGGGCGGGGTTGCTCGATGGCTTCGAGGCCAGCGTGCACTGGGAGTGCCTGGCCGCCATGCAGGAGGCCTTCCCCAAGGTGTCGCTGACCACCCGGCTGTTCTCCATCGACCGCGACCGCGCCACCACCTCCGGGGGCACCGCCCCGCTGGACATGATGCTGACCCTGATCGCCCGCGACCACGGTCGCGAGCTCGCGGCGGGCATCTCCGAGATGTTCATCTACGACCGGGTGCGCAACGAGCAGGATCAGCAGCGGGTGCCGCTCAAGCACGTGCTGGGCACCACCCAGCCACGCCTGCTGGAGATCGTCGCGCTGATGGAGGCCAACCTCGAGGAGCCCATCAGCCTCGACGAGCTGGCCGACTACGTGGACGTCTCGCGCCGCCAGCTCGAGCGGCTGTTCCAGAAGAACCTGCACTGCTCGCCATCGCGCTACTACCTCAAGCTGCGCCTGACCCGGGCTCGCCAGCTGCTCAAGCAGACCCCGATGTCGATCATCGAGGTGGCCTCGGCCTGCGGCTTCGTCTCCACGCCGCACTTCTCCAAGTGCTACCGGGAATACTTCGGCATCCCGCCCCGGGATGAGCGGCTGGGCAGCAGTGCCGTGGAGCTGTTGCCGGTGACTCTGGGCAAGGAGACGGCGACCATCCTGCAGTCCGCCTCCTACGAGCCGGTCACCAGCGAGCCGGAGTCCTCGGCCATGAAGGCGTTGGCCCAGGCCCGGGGCGAGCCCACCTATGCCAGCGTGCGGCTCAGACCATGAGCAAGGCCTGATGCGGGATTGGGGGCGCCGGGCGGCGCGGGGCCTGGGGCTTGCCCTGCTGGGTTGGCTGTTGCTGTCGGTCCTGCTGGTGCTGATGTTCCGGGTGGTGCCGGTGGGCGGTTCCATGGTGATGCTCGAGCGCAAGGTGGAAGCCTGGCGGGGCGGCGAAGCGCTGGATATCCGCCAGGACTGGCGCCCCTGGTCCCAACTCTCCACCCAGGCCAAGCTCGCGGTGATCGCCGCCGAGGACCAGCGCTTCCCCGTGCATCACGGCTTCGACCTGGTCGAGCTGCGCCGTGCCGTCACCGCCAGCCTCAACGGCGGCGACCTGCGCGGCGCCAGTACCCTCAGTCAGCAGACCGCCAAGAACCTCTTCCTGTGGACCGGCCGCAGCTGGGTGCGCAAGGGCCTGGAGGCCTGGTTCACCCTGCTCATCGAGATGCTGTGGCCCAAGCAGCGGATCCTCGAGGTCTACCTCAACATCGCCGAGTGGGATGACGGCGTCTTCGGCCTGGAGGCCGCGGCCCGCCACTACTTCGGGGTCTCCGCCTCACAGCTCAGTGCCGTCCAGGCCAGTCGCCTGGCCGCCATCCTGCCCAATCCCCGCGGCTGGAGTGCCTCCCGTCCCGGGGCCCACGTGCTGGGTCGCAGCGCCTGGATCCGCCGCCAGATGCGCAACCTCGGGGGGGCCACCTACCTCGACCGGCTCTGAGCCGGCTGCGCCTGCCCGGCATGTCGCGATCGCGACGGCCGTGACGTTTCTGGGATGCTACCGGTCGCTTCCAGGCGCCGAGCCCCGGGGGGCGGGGGATATGCTGCCGGCAAGTTCATGCACAATTCCGGAGCCCGTCATGACCCCAGCCGAACTGCACCAGGACGCCATCGTCATCGATGGCCTGATCATCGCCAAGTGGAACCGCGAGCTGTTCGAGGACATGCGTCGGGGCGGTCTGACCGCCGCCAACTGCACGGTCTCGGTCTGGGAAGGCTTCCAGGCCACCGTCGACAACATCGTCAAGACCAATGCCCTGATGGCCGAATCCAGCGACCTGGTGATCCCGGTGCGGACCACCGCGGACATCACCCGGGCCAAGGAGGAGGGCAAGACCGGGATCATCTACGGGTTCCAGAATGCCCACGCCTTCGAGGACCAGATCGGCTACGTCGAGATCTTCAAGCAGCTCGGCGTGGGTGTCGTGCAGATGTGCTACAACACCCAGAACCTGGTGGGCACCGGCTGCTACGAGCGTGACGGCGGCCTGTCCGGCTTCGGCCGCGAGATCGTCGCCGAGATGAACCGCGTGGGCGTCATGTGCGACCTCTCCCACGTCGGCGAGAAGACCTCCACCGAGGTCATCGAGGCATCCACCAAGCCGGTCTGCTACTCCCACTGCCTGCCCTCGGGGCTCAAGGAACATCCCCGCAACAAGTCCGACGCGGAACTCAAGTTCATCGCCGACCATGGCGGCTTCGTCGGTGTGACCATGTTCACGCCCTTCCTGCGGGCCGGGGTGGATGCCACCGTCGACGACTACGTCGAGGCCATCGAGTACGTGATGAACATCGTCGGCGAGGATGCCATCGGCATCGGCACCGACTTTACCCAGGGCCACGACCAGAACTTCTTCGAGTGGCTGACCCACGACAAGGGCTATGCCCGTCGCCTGACCCGCTTCGGCAAGATCATCAATCCCGAGGGCATTCGCACCATCGGCGAATTCCCCAACCTCACCGAGGCGCTCTCGCGCCGTGGCTTCAGCGAATCCCAGGTCCGCAAGATCATGGGCGAGAACTGGGTCCGCGTGCTGCGTGATGCCTGGGGCGAATGACCGCCCCTGACCCCTGACCACGAACCTACAACAAGTCGAGTGAGTGACACCGTGACCAAGATGGCCCCCGAACTGCCCATTGAAGTGGATGCCGAGACCGGCGTCTGGACCACCGATGCGCTGCCCATGCTCTACGTGCCCCGGCACTTCTTCATCAACAACCATGTGGCCGTGGAAGAGGCGCTGGGTGCCGAGAAGTACGCCGAGATCCTCTATCACGCCGGCTACAAGAGCGCCTGGCACTGGTGCGAGAAGGAGGCCGAATGTCATGGCCTCGAGGGCGAGGCGGTCTTCGAGCACTACATGAAGCGCCTGTCCCAGCGCGGTTGGGGGCTGTTCATCACCGAAGAGATCGATCTCGACGCGGGCACCTGCCGGGTGCGCCTCGAGCACAGCGCCTTCGTCTATCAGCTGGGCAAGGTGGGCCGCAAGGTCGAGTACATGTTCACCGGCTGGTTCGCCGGCGCCATGGACCAGATCCTCGCCGCGCGCGGCAGCGAACTGCGTACCGTCGCCGAGCAGACCCAGAGCGCCGCCGAGGAAGGCTGCGACGTGGGCATCTTCGTCACCCGTCCGCTCGACACCCAGCAGGGCTGAGGAGGCATTACCATGGCATTCGACGCGATCTTCCAGCCGATCCAGATCGGCAACCTGACCATCCGCAACCGCGTGGTCAGCACCGCCCATGCCGAGGTCTATGCCACCGATGGCGGCATGACCACCGACCGCTACGTCAAGTACTACGAGGAGAAGGCCAAGGGCGGCGTGGGCCTGGCCATCTGTGGCGGCTCCTCGGTGGTCTCCATCGATAGCCCCCAGGGCTGGTGGAGCTCGGTCAATCTCTCCACCGACCGCATCATCCCGCACTTCCAGAATCTGGCCGACGCCGTGCACAAGCATGGCGGCAAGATCATGATCCAGATCACCCACATGGGGCGGCGCTCGCGCTGGGACGGCTTCGACTGGTCGACCCTGCTGTCGCCGTCCGGCATCCGCGAGCCGGTCCACCGCTCGACCTGCAAGACCATCGAGGAGGAGGAAATCTGGCGCATCATCGGTGACTTCGCCCAGGCCGCGCGCCGGGCGAAGGAAGGCGGCCTGGACGGCGTCGAGCTGTCCGCCGTGCACCAGCACCTGATCGACCAGTTCTGGAGCCCGCGAGTCAACAAGCGCGAGGATCAGTGGGGCGGCAGTTTCGAGAACCGCATGCGCTTCGGCATGGAGGTGCTCAAGGCGGTGCGCGCCGAGGTCGGCGACGACTTCGTGGTCGGCTTGCGCATCTGTGGCGACGAGTTCCATCCGGATGGCCTGTCCCACGATGACATGAAGCAGATCGCCGCCTACTACGACGCCACCGGCCAGCTCGACTTCTTCGGCGTGGTCGGCTCGGGCTGCGATACCCATGACACCCTGGCCAACGTCATCCCCAACATGTCCTTCCCGCCGGAGCCCTTCCTGCATCTGGCCGCCGGCATCAAGGAAGTGGTCAAGGCGCCGGTCATCCACGCCCAGAACATCAAGGACCCCAACCAGGCCGAGCGCATTCTCGAGGGCGGCTACGTGGACCTGGTGGGCATGACACGGGCGCACATCGCCGACCCGCACCTGATCGCCAAGATCAAGATGGACCAGGTCGACCAGATCAAGCAGTGCGTCGGTGCCAACTACTGCATCGACCGCCAGTACCAGGGCCTGGACGTGCTGTGCATCCAGAACGCCGCCACCTCCCGGGAGTACATGGGCCTGCCGCACATCATCGAGCCCTCCGAGGGGCCGAAGCGCAAGGTCGTGGTGGTCGGCGGTGGCCCCGGCGGCATGGAGGCGGCCCGCGTGGCCGCCGAGCGTGGCCACGAGGTCACCCTGTTCGAGGCCTCCGAGGCACTGGGCGGGCAGATCACCACCGCCGCCAAGGCCCCGCAGCGTGACCAGATCGCCGGCATCACCCGCTGGTACCAGCTCGAGCTGGCGCGCCTCGGCGTCGACCAGCGCCTCGGCACCCGTGCCGACGAGGCCACCATCCTCGATCTGCGCCCGGACATCGTGGTGCTGGCCACCGGCGGCCGGCCCTATCTGGAGCAGTATCCCGAGTGGGGCTATTCGGAGAACGCCGAGGAGAGCCTGGTGGTCAGCACCTGGGACATCCTCGACGGCCGCGTCGAGCCGGGCAAGAACGTGTTGATCTACGACGCCCTGTGCGAGTTCTCCGGCATGTCCGCGGCGGACTATCTGGCCGACAAGGGCGCCAAGGTCGAGATCGTCACCGACGATATCAAGCCCGGCGCGGCGGTGGGCGGCACCACCTTCCCGACCTACTACCGCAGCCTCTACCAGAAGGAGGTGATCATGACCTCCGACCTGATGCTGCACAAGGTCTACCGGGAGGGCGACTCGCTGGTGGCGGTGCTCGAGAACGAGTACACCGGCACCCAGGAGGAGCGCGTGGTCGATCAGGTGGTGGTGGAGAACGGCGTGCGTCCCGACGAGGCGCTCTACTACGCCCTGAAGCCCCAGTCCCGCAACAAGGGCCAGGTGGATCTGGAGGCGCTCTACGCCATCCAGCCCCAGCCGAGCCTGAGCGAGGAGGGCGAGGGGCCGCTGCTGTTCCGGCTCGGTGACTGCAGCGCGCCGCGCAACACCCATGCGGCGATCTACGACGCCCTGCGTCTCTGCAAGGACTTCTAGGCGAGCGCGGACGCGGCGCCTGACGCCCGTCAGTGGTCCCAGCGGCCCGGTCGACCATGACCGGGTCGCCCAACAATTCCAAGATTGCGAGGTGAGCCGAGATGCTCGATACCCTCCTGCCGATCCTGATCGCCGCCGCGCTCGCGCTGGCGGTGATCGGCGCCGGGCGGCGTGTCCGCCTGTGGCGCCAGGGGCGTCCCGCCCGGGTCCCCCTGCTCAAGGGGCTCGCCGCGATGCCGCGGCGCTACCTGGTGGACCTCCACCACGTGGTGGGCCGCGACAAGGTGATGTCCAACACCCACGTGGCCACCGCCGGCGGTTTCGTCGCCGCGGCGGCACTGATGATCCTGGTGCATGGCCTGGGCCTGGCCGAGGGCGTGCTCGGCTGGCTGCTGCTGGCGGCCAGCGCGACCATGTTCGTCGGCAGCTGCTTCGTGGCCCGGCGGCGTCGCAACCCGCCGTCACGGCTCTCCAAGGGTCCGTGGATGCGGCTGCCGAAGAGCCTGATGGCCTTCTCGCTGAGCGTCTTCGCCGTCACCCTGCCCGCCGTGGGCCTGCTGCCCGAGGACTTCGGCGGCTGGGTCGTGGCGCTGGTCCTCAGTGCCGTACTGGTCTGGGGCCTGGGCGAGATGTTCTTCGGCATGACCTGGGGCGGGCCCATGAAGCATGCCTTCGCCGGCGCCCTGCACCTGGCCTTCCACCGTCGCGCCGAGCGTTTCGGCGAGGGCAACCGCTCGACCGGCCTCAAGGCCCTGGACCTGGACGATCCCGAGGCGCCGCTGGGCGTCGAGACGCCCAGCGACTTCACCTGGAACCAGCTGCTGGGCTTCGATGCCTGCGTGCAGTGCGGTCGCTGCGAGGCCATGTGCCCGGCCTTCGCCGCCGGTCAGCCGCTCAATCCCAAGAAGCTGATCCAGGACATGGTGGTGGGCATGGCCGGGGGCAGCGATGCCGCCTACGCCGGCAGCCCCTATCCCGGCCAGCCGGTGGGCGAGCACCAGGGCAGTGCCCATGGCCCCATCGTGGCGCGGGAGGGCAAGGCCCTGGTGGACGCCGAGACCCTGTGGTCCTGCACCACCTGCCGGGCCTGCGTCGAGGAGTGCCCGATGATGATCGAGCACGTCGATGCCATCGTCGACATGCGTCGCTTCCTGACCCTGGAACACGGCAACACGCCCAACAAGGGCGCCGAGGTCCTCGACAACCTGATCGCCACCGACAACCCCGGCGGTTTCGACCCCGGTGCGCGGATGCACTGGGCCGCCGACCTGGAACTGCCGCTGATGGCGGACCTGCAGCAGGTCGACGTGCTGCTGTGGCTGGGCGACGGGGCCTATGACATGCGCAACCAGCGCACGCTGCGCTCGCTGGTCAAGGTGCTGCGCGCCGCCGACGTCGATTTCGCGGTGCTCGGCAACGAGGAGCGTGACAGTGGTGACGTGGCCCGCCGCCTGGGCGACGAGGCGACCTTCCAGAGCCTGGCCAAGCGCAATATCGCCACCCTGGCCAAGTACCGCTTCCAGCGCATCGTCACCTGCGACCCGCACAGCTTCCACGTGCTCGGCAACGAATACGGCGAGCTGGGCGGCCACTACGAGGTGCGTCACCACAGCACCTACATCGCCGAGCTCTACGAGGCCGGTCGCCTGCACTTCAAGCCCTGGAAGGGCGGCGGCGTGACCTACCACGATCCCTGCTACCTGGGCCGCTACAACGGTGAGTACGAGGCGCCGCGCAACGTGCTCAAGGCGCTCGGCATCGAGGTCGCCGAGATGGAGCGCTCCGGCTTCCGTTCCCGCTGCTGCGGCGGCGGCGGCGGCGCGCCGATCACCGACATCCCCGGTGAGCGGCGGATTCCCGACATGCGCATGAAGGACGTGGGCGAGACCGGCGCCGAGCTGGTGGCGGTGGGCTGCCCGCAGTGCACCGCGATGCTCGAGGGCGTGGTCGACGCCACCGCCGAGGTGCGTGACATCGCCGAACTGGTCGCCAATGCGCTGACCGAGGCGCCCGAGGCGTCCGCCGGTGCGGCCCAGCAATCATCGAATCGGCCCCAGGCCGTGGAGGTGGCGTGATGAGCGATATCGTCCGTCGCGATCCGCGCAAGGAGTGGATCGCCCGCAACCGGCTGCACCCGCAGCACCTGGAAGTCCTGGCCGAGCTCGGCCAGGGCGCGGCCAGCGAGTGGATGGGGCCTGCGGGCCTGATCCGCAGGAACCCGCATGCGGTGGGCTTCATGGGCCCCAATGGCCTCAAGCGCATCGACCGCAGCGGCGTCCAGCAGGGCGCCGGTGGCGGCGGGGCCGCCAAGTCGGCCGCACAGAGCAAGCCGCTGGTCGAGATCGAATCGCCGGCCTTCCTGGTCGCGGTGGTGCCGGACATGGCCGGCGGTCGCCTGACCGGTCACGACCGTGACCTGCTGGGGCTGGCCCGCCAGCTGGCCGATGCCGACCCGGCGGCTCGCGGGGCGGTGCTGGCCGTGGTCTTCGGTGAGCACAAGGAGGATGACTTCGAGGGGGCCGGTGTCGATCGCCTGCTGCACCTCACCGGGGCCGAGGTCGATGGCTTCGCCCCCGAGGCCCGTCTCGGCGCGCTGGTCGCCATGGACCGGGCCTGGATGCCGCGGCACTGGCTGCTGCCGGATTCCAAGCTGGGCGGTGCCGACCTCGGGCGGCGCCTGGCGGCCCGGCTCGGCGAGCGTCCGGCCACCGGCGTCTGGCAGCTCGAGGCCGACGACGAGGCCGCCATGGGCTGGCGCTGCACCGCCCGCGGGGCGGCGGGCACCGTGGATTTCCAGAGGGCCATGCCCCGCCTGGTGCTGGCCCTGGCCGAGTGTGCCGAACCGGTCAGCGAGACGCGCCATGCCGCCGAGCCCCTGGCGCTGCCCGAGGTCCTGCCCTCCCAGCTGTCGCGCATTCAGGATCTCGGTCAGGTGGCGGTCGACCCCGCCGGCGTGGCGCTGTCGGAGGCCGAGTTCATCCTCTCCGCCGGCAACGGCGTGCGTGACTGGGATGGCTTCCATCATGCCGCCGAGGTGCTCGGGGCGACGGAGGGGGCGTCGCGGGTGGCCGTGGACGATGGCTTCATGGCCCGCGACCGGCAGGTCGGGGCCACCGGCACCTGGGTCACCGCCCGGGTCTACGTGGCGGTGGGCATCAGCGGGGCCATCCAGCACCTCCAGGGCATCCAGACCTGCGACAAGGTGGTGGCCATCAACATGGATCCCGGCTGCGACATGATCAAGCGTGCCGACCTGGCGGTGATCGGTGACTCGGCCAAGGTGCTCGAGGCCCTGGTGGCCCTGGTGGAGCAGTCAAGGGAGGAGAAGCGCAATGCGGCCTGAGTCTCATCACAACGGATCACTCGCGGTGACCGTGCTGGTCTCCGTGGGGCGACATCCGCTGACCGGGCGCGGTCGGCGCGCCGACCAGGATGCCCGCGCGGTGGAGCTGGCGCGCAGCCTGACGAGCGCCGAGGTCGAGCTGCTGCACGCCGGCCGCCTCGACGAGGGCAGCGAAGCAGCCCTGCGTGGCTACCTGGGCATGGGTTTCGATTCCCTCTCGCTGCTCGAGCAGCCCGTCGGGGCCGACGTGCTGCCCGCCGTGGCCGAGTCACTCGAGGCGGCGGGGCCGCAGCTGGTGATCGCCGGCGAGCGGGCCGAGCAGGGCGAGGGCTCGGGCCTGCTGCCCTACCTGCTCGCCGAGCGCCTGGGCTGGCCGCTGGTCAGTGGCCTGGCGGCCGTGGAAGATGTCACCGAGGGCGTCGCCACGCTGCTGCAGGCCCTCCCGCGGGGTCAGCGTCGCCGGCTCCAGGTGCGTCTGCCGGCCATCGTCACCGTCGACGCGGCGGCACCGGCCCCGCGCCAGAGCGCCTATGGCCCGGCCCGGCGTGGTCGCCTGGAGGTCCAGGCGGCCGCGGTGATGGACGACGCCGACCTGGCCCAGTGGCAGGCCCAGCCGGCGCGCAAGCGGCCCAAGCGCCTGAAGATCGTCAAGGCCGCCTCGGCCCGAGATCGCTTCAAGGCCGCCGCGGCCAAGGCCGAGGGTGGCGGGGGACAGGTGCTCACCGATGTCGCGCCGGAGGAGGGTGCCGCGGCCATCTTCAAGCTGCTCAAGGAGGAGGGCGTGCTGCGCTAGGCGCCGGCTGTCCGCGATCGCAATGCAAAGCCCCGGCCTGGTGCCGGGGCTTTCGCGTTGGGGCGGTGGCGTCGCCGTCAGGGGGCGATCCGCTGGTTGGCATCGGTGAAGCCCATCAGGGAGATGTCCAGGTCCATGCGGTTGCCCCGCGGGCCGACCAGGCTCAGGGTCGCGTTGCTGCCGGAGCGCAGCGCCTGGAGCAGCGCCGGTTCCACCGGCAGGTCGGCGCGGCAGCCCTGCTGCAGGCAGACCTGGTAGGGGAACTGGGCCGGCTGGGCGCTGCCCGCGCTCAGCTGCAGGCCGGGCGCGAGGCGCACGCCGAGCGGCAGCAGGAAGGTCATCGCCGGGCGACCCTCGAGCTGCGGCGGGTAGGCGACCACCACCCGCATCATGGGCTGGTCGCTGTCGGCGTTGGTGACCACCTGGTTCATGGTGCAGTTGCCCTGGCTGCTGTCGCTCGGGCAGACCACCTCCCAGTCATCGAACTGCTCGGTGGTGATATCGGTACGGGCCTGCTCCGACGAGGCCTGCTGGGCGAAAGCGTTGGGGGCCAGGGCCAGCAGCGACAGCAGGCCGGTCAGGCACAGGCGGCGGGCGACAGGGTTCGGCATCGGTGGTATCTCCTTGGCGTGGGTGGCCATGAACGTTCGGTCGGGTCAAGTTTCCGCGGTCGGCGCCCGGCACGGGGGCGAGGCCGCTTTCCGGGCGTTGGCCCGGACGGGAAGTCCTACCATGCCCCGTCGACCCCCCCGAGGTCGAGCCCTCGGCAGGGATTTTGCCGGACGGGGATCGGCTTGGGGGCGCCGTCAAACGACGACGCCCCCGGCTAGGGCCGGGGGCGTCGCGTCGCAGGGGGCTGGGTCAGGCGGCCTGGGCCAGTCCCAGGTTGCGATGTTCCTCCCGCAGGCTCTTCACCAGGCCCACGCACATCACCAGCAGGATCACGGTGAACGGCAGGCCGGTGGCCACGGCCCCCGCCTGGAGGGCGCCGAGCGCCTTGTCACCGCCGCCGTAGAGCAGGATGCCGGCGATCACGCCCTCCAGGGTGGCCCAGAAGACCCGCTGGCTGCGCGGGGCGTCGACCTTGCCCCCGGCGGTGATGTTGTCGATCACCAGGGAGCCGGAGTCGGACGAGGTGATGAAGAACACCAGTACCAGCACGATGGCCATGGTGGAGGTGAGGGTGGTCAGCGGCAGGTGTTCGAGCATCTGGAACATCGCCAGCGAGACCTCGCCGATGCCGTCGGCCAGGGCGCCGACGCCGTTCGCGGACTGGGCCAGGGCGTTGCCGCCGAAGGCGGTCATCCACACGATGGTGACCAGGGTGGGCACCAGCAGCACCGCCATCAGAAACTCGCGCACGGTGCGCCCGCGGGACACCCGGGCGATGAACATGCCGACGAAGGGCGACCAGGAGATCCACCAGGCCCAATAGAACACCGTCCAGCCGTGGAACCAGGTCGAATCCTCGCGGCCGATCCAGTTGGACAGCGGCAGGATATGGCTGGCGTACGCCAGGGTGGTGTCCCACAGGCCGTTGACGAACATCAGGGTGGAGCCGGTCAGCACCACGAACAGCAGCAGGGCCAGGGCGATCACCATGTTGATGTTCGAGAACAGCTTCACGCCGCCGTCGATGCCGCGCCACACCGAGAACAGCGCCACGGCGGTGACGCCCACGATGATGGCGATCTGGGTGCCCAGGGTGTTGGGCACGTCGAACAGGTAGTTGAGGCCGCCGGCGGCCTGGGAGGCGCCGAAGCCCAGCGAGGTGGCCAGGCCGAAGATGGTGGAGAGCACCGCGACGATATCGATCACGTGGCCGAGCCAGCCGCGCACCCGCTCGCCGAGCAGCGGCGTGAAGGCCGAGCGCAGGGTCAGCGGCAGCCCGCGGTTGTAGGCGAAGAAGGCCAGCGAAAGCCCGACCACGGCATAGATGGCCCAGGGGTGCAGGCCCCAGTGGAACATGGTCGCGCCGATGGCGGCACGGGCGCCCTCGGGGGTGCCGGCGGCGGCATTCAGCGGGGTGCCGTACCAGTCGGTGTAGTAGGCGACCGGCTCGGCCACGCTCCAGAACATCAGGCCGATGCCCATGCCGGCGGCGAACAGCATGCTGAACCAGGAGACCGTGGAGTGCTCGGGACGGGCGCTTTGGCCGCCCAGGCGGATGCGCCCCAGGGGCATCACGATCAGCGCCAGGCACAGGATCACGAAGACGTTGCCGGCGATCATGAACAGCCAGTCGAAGTGCTCGATGGCGAAGCCGCGGGCCGCCGTCAGCTGGGTGTTGGCGAGGTCGGGGTAGATCAGGGCGTAGAGAATGAAGGCCAGGATGGCCAGGGCGGAGAGCGGAAAGACGGGGTTGTGGAAATCCAGCCCCAGGATCTGCTTGTTGTCCTGCCCGGGGGTCAGGATGGGGTCGTCGTCATGCGTCATGCGAGGTCCTCTGTTGTTGTTGTCGCATCGCCCGGAGGCGACGCCGAACATTCTTGGCGCAGCCGACAGGGGGGGCTGTCGTGAGAGCGACCTCGGGATACGCAGCGCCACCAAGGCGGGGGAGATGTCTCGAATTGGCATGGCGGTGACTCGCTCGGAACACTCCGGTCGAGTGGAAGGGCTATCGTCGGGGAGCGGTGGTGTAGCCACCGCCCCCTACAACAAACCTCCAAGGAAGCCAGCCATGAGCACAGCCAACCGCGGTGTCGTCTACAAGGGCCCCGGTGAAGTCGCCGTCGAATCCATCGCCTATCCGGAACTCGCCCTCGGCAACCGCAAGTGCGAGCACGGCGTGATCCTCAAGGTGGTCACCACCAACATCTGCGGCAGCGACCAGCACATGGTGCGCGGCCGCACCACTGCGCCTTCCGGCCTGGTGCTGGGCCACGAGATCACCGGCGTGGTCGTCGAAGCCGGCCGCGACGTCGAATTCCTCCGCCCGGGCGACCTGGTCTCGGTGCCGTTCAACATCGCCTGCGGCCGCTGCCGCAACTGC
>NZ_JAUFPQ010000022.1 GCF_030409305.1 Halomonas maura | reverse complement strand
TGCCCTTCGACACCAGCGCGATGAGCGCCACCGAGCTCAACGACCGCGCCCTGGCGCTGCTGATGGCGCAGGGCATCGCCGAGCCGGGCGATCACGTGATCCTCACCCGCGGCGATCACATGAACGCCCACGGCGGCACCAACACCCTGAGGATCCTCGAGGTGGAGACACGGCATGAGTGAGATCCGTCCGCGGCGGAACGTCCGCCGCACCCTGCCGGCCCGCAAGCGCATCGCCCTGATCGCCCACGATGGCAAGAAGGACGAGATGCTCGACTGGGCCGGACGTTGGCAGGACACCCTGGCCCGGCACCGGCTGGTCGGCACCGGCACCACCGCGACCCGAATCGCCGGGCAGCTGGGGCTCGAGGTGGAGCCCCTGATGAGCGGCCCGCTGGGCGGCGACCAGCAGATCGGCGCGCGCATCGCCGAGCAGGGCCTCGACCTGCTGATCTTCTTCTGGGATCCCTTCGCCCCCCAGCCCCATGACCCCGACGTCAAGGCCCTGCTGCGCCTGGCGGCCCTGTGGAACATCCCGGTGGCCTGCAATCCGGCGAGCGCCGATTTCCTGATCAGCTCGCCCTGGCTCGACCAGGACTACGAGATGAGCATCCCCGATGCCGGGGGCTGGATCTCGGATCGCAGCAGCAGCTGATCGCGACGTCACCGACGACACGACACAACAGCACAACCGAGAGGGACACCGCATGTTCCAGCTCACCCGCAGCATCACCTGGCAGGCGCTGACGCGCCTGCAGGCCGACACCGCCGGCGACCGCATCGCCGACTACTTCGCCGCCGACCCGACGCGCTTCGACAAGATGAGCCTGCGCGTCGGCGGGCTGTTCCTCGACTACTCCAAGCACCTGATCTCCGACGCCGTGCTCGACAAGCTCCTCGAGCTCGCCGACCACTCGGCCCTGGTGCAGCGCCGTGCCCAGATGTTCTCCGGCGACATCATCAATGTCACCGAGGACCGCCCGGTGCTGCACACCGCCCTGCGCAACCTCGGCGAGGGCCCGCTGATGGTCGACGGCCAGGACGCGATGCCCGAGATCCACCGCACCCGCGAGCAGATCCAGCGCTTCTCCGAGGCGGTGCGCAGCGGCGAATGGAAGGGCCA
>NZ_JAUFPQ010000021.1:98534-127613 GCF_030409305.1 Halomonas maura | reverse complement strand
GCCGGGGTTTTTTCATGTTGGCCCGATGGCGGCGGGCGAGGGGTCGCCCATGGACCCGTTGGTCGGGCGAAGGGGCGCCGCGTCAGCGGGCCCGCCGGGCGAATCATCGTCAGGCACTCAATATCGAGAACACCCCGGTAGCGACGGCTGCCGGGGTTTTTTCATGTTGGTCCGATGGCGGCGGGCGAGGGTCGCCCATGGACCCGTTGGTCGGGCGAAGGGGCGCCGCGTCAGCGGGCCTGCCGGCCGAATCATCGTCAGGCATTGATTCCGGGAACACCCCGGTAGCGACGGCTGCCGGGGTTCTTTCATGTTGGTCCGATGGCGGCGGGCGACGGGGCGCCATGGGCCCGTTTTCAGCGGGCCCGCCGGGCGCCGGAACGCCCCGGCCTCGAAAGCGGTCGGGGCGTTTTCATGGCTGCACGTTCAGGCGGTTCTTGTTCCCGGGTGGCGGTGGGGTAGGGCCGCGCCGCCCCTTGTGGCGAGAGCGCCAGCCAACGTCCTGGGCCGGCCGTGAGCCGGGGAGGGGCGATGTCGTCAGCGCCTCGCATGGGCCCTGTGGGGCGCTGTGGTTCGTGGTGTACGACCGCGGCAGAGTGGGTGCCGGCAAGTCGTCGAGGCATGCCAGGGGAGGGCGCGCGTGGCGACCAAAGGGGGATTGCGATTCGCGCCGGGGGCGCGGATTTCCGGGCTCGCGTCTGTTCCGATAGAATATGGCTTTTTCCCGTCTGGGGCATGCGCATGACCATCGGTGACCTGATCCGCCTGTTGAGTGACGGCGAGTTCCATTCCGGCGAGCAGCTGGGCGAGCGCCTGGGGGTCTCGCGCGCCGCGGTATGGAAGCAGCTGCGCAAGCTCGAGGCCCTGGGCATTCCCATGGAGGCGGTCAAGGGGCAGGGCTACCGGCTGGCCGAGCCCCTGGAGCTGCTGGACGGTGGCGTCATCGTGGCCGGTCTGTCCCGGGGCGTGCGTCAGCACGTGACCCGGCTGTTCGTCGAGGAGACGCTGCCGTCGAGCAACCAGTTCCTGCGCGAGCGCTTCGCCCAGGGGGCAGGACACGGCGAGGTCTGCCTGGTAGAGCAGCAGAGCGCCGGCAAGGGGCGTCGAGGGCGCACCTGGGTGACGCCCTGGGGGCGGACCCTGATGCTCTCGGTAGGGTGGCGCTTCGAGTCCGGTGTGGCGGCGCTGGAGGGGCTCAGCCTGGCGGTCGGCGTGGCCCTCGCCCGGGTCCTGGAGGCGCACGGCGTCAGGCCGCGACTCAAATGGCCCAACGATGTGCTGCTCGAGGGGGAGGACGGTCGCCTGGGCAAGCTGGCGGGCATCCTGGTGGAAATGAGCGGGGATGCCGCAGGCCCCTGCGAAGTGGTGGTCGGCATGGGGATCAATGTCGATCTCCCTCAGGCCTTTCGCGAGACCATCGAGCAGCCGGTGGGGGCGGTCCATGACCAGGCGCCGGGGCTCTCCCGCAATCGGCTGGCCGTCGAGCTGCTGGACGTGCTGATGCCGCTGATGGCCACCTTCGAGCAGCAGGGCTTCGCGGCCTGGCAGGAGGAGTGGAACCGCCGGCACGCCTTCGCCGGGCGAGAGGTGGATGTCATTCGCGGCGAGCGCCGGGAGTCGGCGGTCGCCGAGTCGGTGGACGCCTCGGGCAACCTCTGGGTACGCCGTGCCGAAGGGCGCGAACGGCTCGCCGGGGGAGAGATCAGCATACGGGGGCAGGGATGATCCTGGATCTGGACATCGGCAACACCCTGTCGAAGTGGCGCCTCAAGGATGCGGACAGCAGCGAGATCCGTTCGCGGGGGGCGGTGTGGACCCGGGAGGAGTGGCGTCCCGGGGCGGATATCCCCGATCTCGACGTGGTCGAGGCGGTGCGTATCTCCAGCGTGGCTCGCCAGGCCGTGCTGGCTCAGACCGTGGCCCTGCTGCAGAGCCGGGTAGGCGGGGTGCATGTGGCCCGCTCGCGCCTCGAGGCCCTGGGGGTGACCAACGGCTACCGGGAACCCGGGCGGCTGGGAGTGGATCGCTGGATGGGGGTGCTGGCGGGTTACCAGCTCGCCGGCGGCTGCTGCAGCGTGGACTGTGGCAGCGCCATCACCGTGGACTTCGTGCTGCCCGGGGGGCGCCACCTGGGGGGCTATATCCTGCCGGGCCTGCGGTTGATGAAGGAAAGCCTCCAGCTCGGCACCCGCAACGTGGCCATCGATCCCGACAGCGAGGCCGACGAACTGCTGGCCCCCGGCACGCGCACCGTGGAGGCCGTCAATCACGGCATCTACATGGCGGCGGTGAGTGCCGTGAACCGGATCTACAGCGAAGTCTGCGACCGCCAGAACGTGGCCCTGCCGATGCTGCTCACCGGCGGCGACGCGCGGGTGGTCTCGCGGGGCATCCAGGTGCCCCACGCGGTCTGGCCGGACATGGTCTACGCCGGGCTGGAGGCCAGTTTCCCGCTGACCGCCGCCGAGCGCGCCGGGCGCATGGCGGGGGCGCCGCGGGTGCCGCGGCCGGTGTCACTGGAAAAGATTCGCGCCGGGCTTGCATTCTCCATGCTGCTTTGACACAATGCGCCGCGTTCCGGAGAGGCAGGTCCGCCCCGGCGGTCATGTCCGGTCAGGAAGATTGATAAAACAATCACTTGACACCGAGAGCCGAGGCGGTAGAATACACCGCCAGCTGGAGGGGTTCCCGAGTGGCCAAAGGGAGCAGACTGTAAATCTGCCGCGAAAGCTTCGAAGGTTCGAATCCTTCCCCCTCCACCAGGTTTTCGCCGCCCTCGCCAGGTGCGGAGGTGGAAAAGAGAGTGGGCAGGCGGGCATAGTTCAATGGTAGAACCTCAGCCTTCCAAGCTGATGATGCGGGTTCGATCCCCGCTGCCCGCTCCAGGTTTGACGGCACGTGGTGCCGAGCGGTAACGCTCATGTAGCTCAGGGGTAGAGCACACCCTTGGTAAGGGTGAGGTCGACGGTTCAAATCCGTCCATGAGCTCCACATCGAAAAGGCGGGCCGAGGCTCGCCTTTTCTCTTTCTTCCCGGCGTGGCTGGATGCCGGAGAAGGGGTTGCCAGGCAAAGCGGGTTCCGCTATGATGGCGCCCGCTGTCGCTCAGGTCGCTTGCAAAGGGCGGTCGCGGAAGCAGATACAGGCCAGTAGCTCAATTGGCAGAGCAGCGGTCTCCAAAACCGCAGGTTGGGGGTTCGATTCCCTCCTGGCCTGCCAGTCTTCCCCAGGCTGGCGAGATCTCATATACTTTCATGTTTCGATTGCCGCACCCTGAGGAGTCTCGTTTTCATGAAACATAACGCCGAGGTGCAGGAGACGCGCCACGACGGGCTCAAGTGGGCGGTTGTCGTCACTCTGCTGGTTCTTGCCGTCGTCGGCAATACCTATTTTACCGATCAGGCGCTTCTCTATCGTGTGCTCGGCGTCGTCGCCCTCAGTGTGGTGGCGGCGCTGGTGGCGTTGACCACCACGAAGGGGCGTGAGCTGCTCGAGTTGGCCCGCAGCGCGAAGAAGGAAATCCAGCGCGTGGTCTGGCCGACCCGCCCCGAAACCGTACAGACCACCGCCATCGTGCTGGTGGCCGTGCTGGTGGTGGGGCTGATGCTGTGGCTCATCGACACTCTTCTTGGCTGGGCGATGTCCGGCGTCATTGGTTAGGAGTCTTCATGTCCAAGCGTTGGTACGTCGTTCACGCCTACTCCGGCTTCGAGAAGCATGTCATGCGCTCGCTCATCGAGCGCGTGAAGATGTTTGGCATGGAGGACCGCTTCGGCGAGATCCTGGTGCCCACCGAAGAAGTCGTCGAGATGCGTGACGGCAAGCGCCGCAAGAGTGAGCGCAAGTTCTATCCCGGCTACGTGCTGGTCGAGATGGAGATGGACGACGAGACCTGGCACCTGGTCAACGAGACCCCGCGCGTGATGGGGTTCATCGGTGGTACCAAGGAGAAGCCGGCCCCCATCACCCAGCGTGAGGCGGATGCCATTCTCAGTCGGGTCAAGGACGGCACCGACAAGCCGCGGCCGAAGACCATGTTCGAGCCGGGCCAGTCCGTGCGTGTCATCGACGGCCCCTTCGCCGACTTCAACGGCGTGGTCGAGGAAGTCAACTACGACAAGAGTCGTCTCCAGGTCAGCGTGCTGATCTTCGGCCGGTCCACGCCGGTCGAGCTGGAGTTTGCCCAGGTCGAGAAGGAATAAGCCCTCTCGTCCGGGCGTGTTTCGTGGCGGTCGCCGAGGCGACCGCGTAACCCGGGGAGCCGCAAGGCGCTACTACCCATCTGGAGTTCATCATGGCCAAGAAAGTCCAGGCTTACATCAAGCTGCAGGTCGCAGCCGGTAAAGCCAATCCGAGTCCCCCCGTGGGCCCCGCGCTGGGTCAGCACGGTGTCAACATCATGGAGTTCTGCAAGGCGTTCAACGCCGAGACCCAGGACATCGAGCCGGGTCTGCCGACTCCCGTGGTGATCACCGTCTATTCCGACCGCAGCTTCACCTTCGTCACCAAGACCCCGCCCGCGGCGGTCCTGCTGAAGAAGGCCGCTGGCATCAAGTCCGGCTCCGGTGAGCCGAACAAGACCAAGGTCGGTACCGTGACCCGCGAGCAGCTCGAAGAGATCGCCAAGACCAAGGAGCCGGACCTGACGGCTGCCGATCTCGACGCCGCGGTGCGTACCATTGCCGGTAGTGCCCGCAGCATGGGCCTGAACGTGGAGGGCCTCTGATCATGGCTAAGCTCAGCAAGCGCGCGACGCAGATTCGCGAGAAAGTCGACCCGAACAAGGCGTACTCCCTGGAAGAGGCCGTGGCCCTGCTCTCCGAGCTGTCCACCGTCAAGTTCAAGGAGTCCCTGGACGTCGCCATCAACCTGGGCGTCGATCCGCGCAAATCCGACCAGGTCGTGCGTGGCGCCACCGTCATGCCCAACGGTACCGGCAAGGACGTGCGTGTCGCCGTCTTCACCCAGGGTGCCAACGCCGATGCCGCCAAGGAAGCCGGTGCCGACATCGTCGGCATGGACGACCTGGCCGAGCAGGTCAAGAAGGGCCAGCTCGACTTCGACGTGGTCATCGCCTCGCCGGACGCCATGCGCGTCGTCGGCCAGCTGGGTCAGATCCTTGGCCCGCGTGGCCTGATGCCCAACCCCAAGGTCGGCACCGTGACCCCGGACGTCGCCACCGCGGTCAAGAACGCCAAGGCCGGCCAGGTGCGCTTCCGTACCGACAAGAACGGCATCATCCACACCACCCTCGGCAAGGTCGATTTCGACGCCGCCTCCATCCAGGGCAACCTGGAGGCGCTGATCGCCGACCTCAAGAAGCTCAAGCCGAGCACCTCCAAGGGTGTGTATTTCAAGAAGGTCTCGCTGTCCACCACCATGGGCCCGGGGCTGACTGTCGACCACTCCGCGTTCGTCTGACGCCGAGTCCGACAACCGAGCAAGAACTTTGCGGTCCCCGTGCACGGTCTCGACACGAGCCGGCGGGCACCGTCAAAGACCGCAGGTGCCGTCTCGCTCGCCGAGGCGGCTTAATCATCCCCCGGGGAGACCTGCGCAGATGGTGTGGCCGCCAGATGTCTGGTGAGCACCATCACCCAGGACTTCCGGTCCCCGACCGGGAGAGATGGTAACCACCGGAACTCTCTTGTGAGATTCCGGCACGAAGGAGTGATCACCGTGCCACTAGCACTCGAAGGCAAGAAGGCAATTGTTGCCGAGGTCAGTGAAGCGGCCAGGGATGCTCTCTCCGTCGTCGTTGCCGATTCTCGTGGCGTCGCGGTCAGCAAGATGACCGACCTGCGCAAGCAGGCCCGCGAGAATGGCGTGCAGATCCGTGTTGTCCGCAACACCCTGGCACGCCGCGCCCTGGCAGGCACCCAGTGGGAATGCCTGAACGAAAGCTTCGTGGGTCCGACCCTCCTGGCCTTCTCCTCCGAGCATCCGGGCGCTGCCGCCCGCCTGTTCAAGGAGTTCGGCAAGGACGAGAAGAACTTCGAAGTCAAGGCGCTGGCCTACGAAGGCGAGTTCATCCCGGCGAGCGATCTCGATCGCCTGGCGACGCTGCCGACCTACGACGAGGCGATCGCCAAGCTGATGTCCGTCATGAAGGAAGCTTCTGCCGGCAAGCTGGTCCGTACCCTCGCCGCGCTGCGTGACCAGAAGGAAGAGGCCGCCTGAACGGCGAACTCGAGCCCGTAGCGAGAATCGAACATTGAATCAGCGAGTCATCGGTGCGCCGAGACTCCCGCAAAGTTAGGAACGTGAAAATGGCACTGACCAAAGAAGACATCATCAACGCCGTCGCCGACATGTCCGTGATGGAAGTCGCCGAGCTGATCGAAGCGATGGAAGAGAAGTTCGGCGTGACCGCCGCGGCCGCCGTCGTGGCCGGCCCGGGTGGCGGTGAGGCCGCTGCCGAGGAAGAGCAGACCGAATTCGACCTGGTGCTGACCGGCGCCGGCGACAAGAAGGTCAACGTCATCAAGGCCGTCCGCGAGATCACCGGCCTGGGCCTGAAGGAAGCCAAGGGTGCCGTCGACGGCGCGCCGGCGACCATCAAGGAAGCGATGTCCAAGGACGACGCCGAAGCAGCCAAGACCAAGCTGGAAGAAGCCGGCGCGAGCGTGGAGCTCAAGTAATCCTTGTGCCCACGGCTTCACGCGCTGCGTAAGCTTCCACGGCTGGTGGCGGGACACCCGCTGCCGGCCTTTTTCTGTTGTCACTAGCCGGTCGCCCCTCTTGGGCCTCCGCTAGCCGAATTCCGACGGCGAGTCTCCATGTGGGGACTTGCCGTCAGCGCCTGACGGAGCCGCGCCCGTCGGGTGGCGCCGACACGCATCGGTCACCCATGGTGAACAAGCTGGGGAATACAGATGGCTTACTCATACACTGAGAAAAAACGCATCCGCAAGGATTTCGGCAAACTGCCCCAAGTGATGGATGTGCCTTACCTGCTGGCCATCCAGCTTGATTCCTACTACGACTTTCTCCAGCAGGATCGCTCACCCGAAGAACGTCTCGAGATCGGCCTGCACGCCGCCTTCCGCTCGGTGTTCCCGATCGAGAGCTTCTCCGGCAACGCCGCCCTGGAGTACGTCAGTTATCGTTTCGGCACTCCGGCGTTCGACGTCAAGGAATGCCAGCTGCGTGGCGTCACCTACTCGGCTCCCCTGCGCGTCAAGGTCCGTCTGATCATCTACGACAAGGACTCGTCGAACAAGGCGATCAAGGACATCAAGGAGCAGGAAGTCTACATGGGGGAGATCCCCCTGATGACCGAGAACGGCACCTTCGTCGTCAACGGCACCGAGCGCGTCATCGTCTCCCAGCTGCACCGCTCACCGGGCGTGTTCTTCGATCACGACAAGGGCAAGAGCCATTCCTCCGGCAAGCTGTTGTATTCCGCCCGGGTGATTCCCTACCGCGGCTCCTGGCTGGACTTCGAGTTCGATCCCAAGGACAACGTCTTCGTGCGCATCGACCGTCGCCGCAAGCTGCCGGCGTCCGTGCTGCTGCGCGCCCTGGGCATGAGCGCCGAGGAGATCCTCGACGAGTTCTTCGAGACCAGCACCTTCCACATCGAGAAGTCCGGCTTCTCCGTGGAACTGGTGCCGTCGCGCCTGCGCGGCGAGACCGCGACCTTCGACATCAAGGATGGTGACGGCAATGTGATCGTCGAGGAAGGCCGCCGCGTCACCCAGAAGCACATCCGCCAGCTGGAGAAGGCCGGCCTCGAGCGTCTCGAGGTGCCGATGGACTACCTGTTCGGCAAGACCCTGGCCAAGGACCAGATCAACCCCGCCACCGGCGAGCTGATCTGCCCCTGCAACACCGCCATCACCCCGGAGCTGCTGGAGGCCATCGGCCAGGCCGGCATCACCGCCCTCGAGACCCTGTACACCAACGATCTCGACTGCGGCCCCTTCGTCTCCGACACCCTCAAGCTGGATACCACCGGGTCGCAGCTCGAGGCGCTGGTCGAGATCTACCGCATGATGCGCCCCGGCGAGCCGCCCACCAAGGAAGCCGCCGAGACGCTGTTCAACAACCTGTTCTTCACCGAGGACCGCTACGACCTGTCCGGCGTCGGTCGCATGAAGTTCAACCGCCGCCTGCGTCGCGACAGCGACACCGGGGCCGGCGTGCTCGACCGTCGCGACATCCTCGACGTGCTGGGCGAGTTGATCAGCATCCGTAACGGCTTCGGCGATGTCGATGACATCGACCACCTGGGCAACCGCCGTATCCGCTGCGTCGGCGAGATGGCCGAGAACCAGTTCCGCGTGGGCCTGGTGCGCGTCGAGCGGGCGGTCAAGGAACGCCTGTCCATGGCCGAGAGCGAAGGCCTGATGCCCCAGGACCTGATCAACGCCAAGCCGGTGGCGGCCGCGGTCAAGGAGTTCTTCGGCTCCAGCCAGCTGTCCCAGTTCATGGACCAGAACAACCCGCTGTCCGAGGTGACGCACAAGCGCCGCGTCTCCGCCCTCGGCCCGGGCGGCCTGACCCGCGAGCGGGCCGGCTTCGAGGTGCGTGACGTCCACGCCACCCACTATGGCCGCCTGTGCCCGATCGAGACCCCGGAAGGGCCGAACATCGGCCTGATCAACTCGCTGGCCACCTACAGCCACACCAACAGCTACGGCTTCCTCGAGACCCCGTACCGCAAGGTCGTGGACAGCCAGGTGACCGACGACGTGGTGCACCTCTCGGCCATCGAGGAGGGTGACTTCGTCATCGCCCAGGCCTCCGCCACCGTGGACGAGGGCGGCAAGCTGGTCGACGACCTGGTGCAGGTCCGCCACAAGGGCGAGACCACCTTCATGCGTCCCGAGCAGGTGACGCTGATGGACGTGTCGCCGCGCCAGGTGGTATCCGTGGCCGCGGCCCTGATCCCCTTCCTCGAGCACGATGACGCCAACCGCGCCCTGATGGGGGCGAACATGCAGCGCCAGGCGGTGCCGACCCTGCGGGCCGAGAAGCCCCTGGTGGGCACCGGCATGGAGCGCTTCGTGGCCCGCGACTCCGGCGTCTGCGCCGTGGCCCGGCGTGGCGGCACCATCGACTCGGTCGACGCCAAGCGCATCGTGGTGCGGGTCAACGAGGACGAGATCATCGGCGGCGAGGCCGGCGTCGACATCTACAACCTGACCAAGTACCTGCGCTCCAACCAGAACACCTGCCAGAACCAGCGCCCGATCGTGCGCCCGGGGGACGGCGTGGCGCGGGGCGACATCCTGGCCGACGGTCCGTCCGTCGACATGGGCGACCTGGCGCTGGGCCAGAACATGCGCATCGCCTTCATGCCCTGGAACGGCTTCAACTTCGAGGACTCCATCCTGCTCTCCGAGCGGGCGGTCCAGGAAGACCGCTTCACCACCATCCATATCCAGGAGCTGACCTGCGTCTCCCGCGACACCAAGCTGGGCGCCGAGGAGATCACCTCGGACATCCCCAATGTCGGCGAGTCGGCGCTGTCCAAGCTGGACGAGGCCGGGGTGGTCTACATCGGCGCGGAAGTCGGTGCGGGTGACATCCTGGTCGGCAAGGTCACGCCCAAGGGCGAGACCCAGCTGACCCCGGAGGAGAAGCTGCTGCGCGCGATCTTCGGCGAGAAGGCCTCCGACGTGAAGGACACCTCGCTGCGCGCCCCGACCGGCATGAAGGGCACCGTCATCGATGTCCAGGTGTTCACCCGTGACGGCGTGGAGAAGGATTCCCGGGCGCTGTCCATCGAGCAGATGCAGCTCGACGAGGTGCGCAAGGATCTCCAGGAGACCTACCGCATCGCCGAGGACGCGACCTTCGAGCGCCTGCAGCGCACCCTCGCCGGTCAGGCCGTCAACGGCGGGCCCAGGCTCAAGAAGGGCGACGTGCTCACCGACGAGTACCTCGAGGAGCTGCCGCGCCAGCAGTGGTTCAAGCTGCGCCTGCAGGACGAGTCGCTCAACGAGTTGCTGGCCCAGGCCGACGAGCAGCTGGAGAATCGTCGCAAGGAGATGGACGAGCGCTTCGAGGACAAGAAGCGCAAGCTCACCCAGGGCGACGACCTGGCGCCGGGCGTGCTGAAGATCGTCAAGGTCTACCTGGCGATCAAGCGTCGCCTGCAGCCGGGCGACAAGATGGCCGGCCGCCACGGCAACAAGGGTGTCATCTCGGCGATCATGCCGATCGAGGACATGCCCTTCGACGACAACGGCGAGCCCATCGACGTGGTGCTCAACCCGCTGGGCGTGCCGTCGCGGATGAACGTCGGCCAGATCCTCGAGACCCACCTGGGCATGGCCGCCCGCGGCCTCGGGGTGAAGATCGAGCACATGCTGCGCGCCGCCCGCGAGCAGCAGGTCGGCGAGATCCGTGAGTTCCTGGGCAAGGTCTACAATACCGCCTCGAGCACCCGGGTCGAGGATCTCGACTCGCTGACCGACGACGAGGTCATCGCCCTGGCGAAGAACCTCAAGGCGGGCGTGCCCATGGCCACGCCGGTCTTCGACGGTGCCCGCGAGCACGAGATCAAGCACCTGCTGAGCCTGGCCGACCTGCCGGACTCCGGTCAGATGACCCTCTATGACGGGCGCACCGGCGATGCCTTCGACCGCCCGGTCACCGTGGGTTACATGTACATGCTGAAGCTCAATCACCTGGTGGACGACAAGATGCACGCACGTTCCACGGGCTCCTACTCGCTGGTCACCCAGCAGCCGCTGGGCGGCAAGGCCCAGTTCGGTGGTCAGCGCTTCGGGGAAATGGAGGTCTGGGCCCTGGAAGCCTATGGCGCGGCCTACACCCTCCAGGAGATGCTCACCGTCAAGTCCGACGACGTGGAGGGTCGCACCAAGATGTACAAGAGCATCGTGGACGGCGATCACACCATGCAGGCGGGCATGCCGGAATCCTTCAACGTGCTGGTGAAGGAAATCCGCTCGCTGGGCATCGATATCGAACTGGAGAGCTGAGGCTGCCGCGACGGCGCTTCACAGAATGACGGTCCGCGGGGGCGACGGCGCCCCCGCCCATGACAACTCCGCAGCGGAGCCGACCCCATGAAAGATTTGGTGAAAGTCCTCAAATCGCAGTCTCAGTCCGACGAGTTCGACGCGATCAAGATTACCCTGGCGTCGCCGGACATGATTCGCAGCTGGTCCTTCGGCGAGGTCAAGAAGCCCGAGACCATCAACTACCGGACCTTCAAGCCGGAGCGCGACGGCCTGTTCTGCGCCAAGATCTTCGGCCCGGTGAAGGACTACGAGTGCCTGTGCGGCAAGTACAAGCGCATGAAGCACCGCGGCATCATCTGCGAGAAGTGCGGCGTGGAGGTCACCAAGGCCGCCGTGCGCCGCGAGCGCATGGGCCATATCGAGCTGGCCAGCCCGGTGGCCCACATCTGGTTCCTCAAGTCGCTGCCGTCGCGCATCGGCATGTTCCTCGACATGACCCTGCGCGACATCGAGCGCGTGCTCTACTTCGAGAGCTTCATGGTCGTCGACCCGGGCATGACCACCCTCGAGCGCGGCCAGCTGCTCAACGACGAGCAGTACTTCGAGGCCCTCGAGGAGTTCGGTGACGACTTCGATGCCCGCATGGGCGCCGAGGCCGTCCAGGCCATGCTCAAGGACATCGATCTCGAGGAGGAGATCGAGCGGCTGCGCGAGGAGATCCCGCAGACCAACTCCGAGACCAAGATCAAGAAGCTGTCCAAGCGGCTGAAGCTGCTCGAGGCCTTCCAGGGCTCCGGCAACGACCCGGCCTGGATGGTCATGGAAGTGCTGCCCGTGTTGCCGCCGGACCTGCGTCCGCTGGTGCCGCTGGATGGCGGCCGCTTCGCGACCTCGGATCTCAACGACCTGTACCGTCGCGTGATCAACCGCAACAACCGCCTCAAGCGGCTGCTCGACCTCAACGCGCCGGACATCATCGTGCGCAACGAGAAGCGCATGCTGCAGGAGGCGGTCGACGCCCTGCTCGACAACGGTCGCCGTGGCCGGGCCATCACCGGCTCCAACAAGCGTCCGCTGAAGTCGCTGGCCGACATGATCAAGGGCAAGCAGGGGCGCTTCCGCCAGAACCTGCTGGGCAAGCGCGTCGACTACTCCGGCCGCTCGGTGATCACCGTGGGCCCGACCCTGCGCCTGCACCAGTGCGGCCTGCCGAAGAAGATGGCGCTGGAGCTGTTCAAGCCGTTCATCTACTCCAAGCTGCAGGCCAGCGGCCAGGCGTCCACCATCAAGGCCGCCAAGAAGATGGTCGAGCGCGAGCTGCCGGAAGTGTGGGACATCCTCGCCGATGTCATCCGCGAGCACCCGGTGCTGCTCAACCGCGCCCCGACCCTGCACCGTCTCGGCATCCAGGCCTTCGAGCCGCTGCTGATCGAGGGCAAGGCCATCCAGCTGCACCCGCTGGTGTGTGCCGCCTACAACGCCGACTTCGACGGTGACCAGATGGCGGTCCACGTGCCGCTGACCCTGGAAGCCCAGCTCGAGGCCCGCGCGCTGATGATGGCCACCAACAACGTGCTGTCACCGGCCAACGGCGAGCCGATCATCGTGCCGTCCCAGGACGTGGTGCTGGGCCTGTACTACATGACCCGCGAGAAGATCAACGCCAAGGGCGAGGGCATGGTGTTCGCCGACCTCAACGAGGTCGAGCGCGCCTTCGGCACCCAGAGCGTCGACCTGCACGCCCGGGTCAAGGTGCGCCTCGACGAGGTGATGGTGGACGAGGAGAGCGGCGAGCAGAGCCACAGCCGCACGATCTACGACACCACCGTGGGCCGCGCGCTGCTGTTCCGCATCCTGCCGGAGGGCGTGCCCTTCGAGCTGATCGACCAGCCGATGAAGAAGAAGGCCATCTCCCGGCTGATCAACGAGGTGTACCGCCGTGCCGGCCTCAAGCCGGCGGTGATCTTCGCCGACCAGCTGATGTACACCGGCTTCCGCATGGCCACCTGGTCCGGCGCCTCCATCGGCGTCAACGACTTCGTCATCCCGGATGCCAAGGCCGAGATCGTCGATGCGGCCGAGGAAGAGGTCAAGGAGATCGAGGACCAGTTCTCCTCCGGTCTGGTGACCGCGGGCGAGAAGTACAACAAGGTCATCGACATCTGGGCGCGGGCCAACGACCAGGTCGCCAAGGCGATGATGGCCGGCATCTCCAAGGAGAGCGTGGTCGACCGCGAGGGCAACGAGGTCGAGCAGGACTCCTTCAACAGCGTCTTCATCATGGCCGACTCCGGTGCCCGGGGTAGTGCCGCCCAGATCCGCCAGCTGGCGGGCATGCGTGGCCTGATGGCCAAGCCGGACGGCTCGATCATCGAGACCCCGATCGTCGCCAACTTCCGTGAAGGCCTGAACGTCCTGCAGTACTTCATCTCGACCCACGGCGCGCGCAAGGGTCTGGCGGATACGGCACTCAAGACCGCCAACTCCGGTTACCTGACTCGCCGCCTGGTCGACGTGGCTCAGGACATGGTCATCACCGAGGCCGACTGCGGCACCGAGAACGGCCTGACCCTGCACCCGGTCATCGAGGGCGGCGACATCATCGTCTCCCTGGCGCAGCGGGTGCTGGGCCGCGTGGTCGCCCAGGACGTCATCGATCCGGCCACCGAGGAGGTGCTGATCCCGCGCGATACCCTGCTCGACGAGGCCTGGTGCGCCGAACTCGACACCATGGGCGTCGACGAGATCGTGGTGCGCTCGACCATCACCTGCGAGACCAGCCACGGGGTCTGCTCGTCCTGTTACGGTCGCGACCTGGCGCGCGGTCACCAGGTCAACATCGGCGAGTCGGTGGGCGTCATCGCCGCCCAGTCCATCGGCGAGCCGGGCACCCAGCTGACCATGCGGACCTTCCACATCGGTGGCGCGGCCTCCCGGGCCTCCGCGGTGGACAGCGTCCAGGTCAAGCACGGCGGCCGGGTGCGCCTGCACAACATCAAGTACGTCGAGCGCGGCGACGGCAAGCTGGTGGTGGTCTCCCGCTCCAGTGCCCTGGCGGTGGCCGACGAGCACGGCCGCGAGCGCGAGTACTACAAGCTGCCCTACGGCGCCGAGCTCTCCGTCAAGGACGGCGAGGCAGTGGATGCCGGCCAGGCCGTGGCCAAGTGGGATCCGCACACCCACCCGATCGTCGCCGAGGCCGAGGGCCAGGTACAGTACGCCGACATGGACGAGGGCGTCACCATCCACCGCAGCGTGGACGAGATGACCGGCCTGTCCTCCATCGAGGTCATCGAGTCGGCGGCGCGCCCCATGGCCGGCCGCGACAAGCGCCCGATGATCCTGCTGGCCGACGAGACCGGCAAGTCGGTGACCGTGTCCGGGTCCGATACCCCGGTGCAGTACCTGCTGCCCGGCAAGGCGATCGTCACCGTGGACAACGGCTCGCACATCGGCGTCGGTGAGGTGGTGGCCCGTATCCCGGTCGAGGCGACCGGCAACAAGGACATCACCGGGGGTCTGCCGCGGGTCGCCGACCTGTTCGAGGCGCGCAAGCCGAAGGAACCGGCGATCCTCGCCGAGATCAGCGGCGTGATCAGCTTCGGCAAGGAGACCAAGGGCAAGCGTCGCCTGACGATCACCCCGGAAGACGGCGATCCGTTCGAGATGCTGATCCCGAAATGGCGCCAGATCGCGGTGTTCGAGGGCGAGACCGTCGAGAAGGGCGAGGTCATCTCCGACGGCCCGAGCAACCCGCACGACATCCTGCGCCTGCTCGGCATCGCCGAACTGGCCAAGTACATCGTCGCCGAGGTGCAGGACGTCTACCGGCTGCAGGGCGTGGGCATCAACGACAAGCACATCGAGGTGATCGTGCGTCAGATGCTGCGCAAGGTGGAGATCACCGACGCCGGCGATTCCGACTTTATCCCGGGCGACCAGGTCGAGCTGGTCCGCGTGCTCGAGGAGAACGCGCGCCTGGAGCAGCAGGACAAGTTCCCGGCGAAGTGCCAGCGCCTGCTGCTGGGCATCACCAAGGCCAGCCTGGCCACCGAGTCGTTCATCTCCGCGGCCTCCTTCCAGGAGACCACGCGGGTGCTGACCGAGGCGGCGGTCACCGGCAAGCGCGACTACCTGCGCGGCCTGAAGGAAAACGTGGTGGTGGGACGCCTGATCCCGGCCGGTACCGGCCTGACCCACCATGCGGAGCGTCGCCGCAAGCGTGAAGACGCCGAACGCACGCTCCACCCGTCGGCCTACGATGTCGAGCAGGAGCTGGGCGCCCAGCTCACCGCGCTCGACTCGGACGACGACGAGATCTGATGCCGGCTCCGGCCGCACGGCGCGCGCTCCCGGGCGGGCGCCGTGCTTGACGGCCGGCGGCGTCAGCCATTAGAATGCGCAGCCTTTAACAGTGGGGCGGGTGCGCCCGCGCCACTGGAAAAGGCAAGGCAACCCATTGGAGTCAGCTACACACCATGGCAACGATCAATCAGCTCGTGCGCAAGCCGCGCAAGCGCCAGGCCGCCAAGAGCGACGTGCCGGCGCTGCAGGCCTGCCCGCAGAAGCGCGGCGTCTGCACCCGCGTCTACACCACCACCCCGAAGAAGCCGAACTCGGCCCTGCGTAAGGTCTGCCGCGTGCGCCTGACCAACGGCTTCGAGGTGTCCTCCTACATCGGCGGCGAAGGCCACAACCTCCAGGAGCACTCCGTGGTCCTGATCCGTGGCGGCCGGGTGAAGGACCTTCCGGGTGTCCGTTACCACACCGTCCGCGGTGCCCTGGATACCTCCGGCGTCCAGAACCGCAAGCAGGGTCGTTCCAAGTACGGTACCAAGCGTCCGAAGGCCTAAGCGCCAGGACCCGTACCGGCTGCGGCCACTAACGAACACATCATTGTCACGGTCTGATAAGAGTAAGGTCGAGCGCCCGCCGGGTCGTCTCGGGTTTACCTGAAGGACCCTTCGATAGAGGGCTTATCATGCCTAGAAGAAGAGTTGCGGCCAAGCGCGAGATTCTGCCGGATCCCAAGTTCGGAAGCGAGCGCCTGGCGAAGTTCATGAACCACCTGATGATCAGCGGCAAGAAGTCCGTAGCTGAGCGCATCGTCTATGGTGCGCTGGACAGGGTTGCCGAGCGTAGCAAGGAAGAGCCGCTGGAGATCTTCGACAAGGCGCTGGAAACCATCCAGCCCATGGTCGAGGTCAAGTCCCGCCGTGTCGGCGGTGCGACCTATCAGGTGCCGGTCGAGGTGCGCCCGTCCCGCCGCCAGGCGCTGGCCATGCGCTGGCTGGTGGACGCCGCCCGTCGTCGCGGTGAGAAGACCATGGTGCAGCGTCTGGCTGGCGAGATGCTGGATGCCGCCGAAGGCAAGGGTTCGGCCGTCAAGAAGCGTGAAGACGTGCATCGCATGGCAGAGGCCAACAAGGCCTTCTCTCACTACCGCTTCTAAAACGCATCGCCAACCAACGGGAGTTACATCGTGGCTCGCAAGACTCCGCTTAAGCGTTACCGCAATATCGGTATCGTAGCCCACGTCGACGCCGGTAAGACGACCACTACCGAGCGCGTCCTGTTCTACACCGGTCTGTCGCACAAGGTCGGCGAGGTCCATGAGGGCGCCGCCACCATGGACTGGATGGAGCAGGAGCAGGAGCGTGGCATCACGATCACCTCCGCGGCGACCACCTGCTTCTGGCAGGGCATGAACAAGCAGTTCGATGAGCACCGCATCAACATCATCGACACCCCGGGGCACGTCGACTTCACCATCGAGGTGGAGCGTTCCCTGCGTGTCCTCGACGGCGCCGTGGTGGTGCTGTGCGGCAGCTCCGGCGTGCAGCCGCAGACCGAGACCGTCTGGCGCCAGGCCAACAAGTACGAAGTCCCGCGCATGGTGTTCGTCAACAAGATGGACCGTGCCGGCGCCGACTTCTTCATGGTCGTGGACCAGCTGAAGACCCGCCTGGGCGCCAACGTCGTGCCGATCCAGATCAACTGGGGCGCCGAGGACGACTTCAAGGGCGTCGTCGACCTGATCCAGATGAAGGCCATCCTCTGGGATGAGGCCAACTTCGGCATGAACTACGACCTCGTCGATATCCCGGCCGAGCTCCAGGAGACCGCCGAGACGTACCGCGAGCAGATGGTCGAGGCGGCCGCCGAGGCCTCCGAAGAGCTGATGGAAAAGTACCTCGAGGAAGGCGACCTGCCTGCCGAGGACATCAAGGCCGGCCTGCGTCGTCGTACCCTCGACAACGAGATCGTGCTGGTCACCTGTGGCTCCGCGTTCAAGAACAAGGGCGTGCAGGCCGTGCTCGATGGCGTCATCGAGTACATGCCGTCACCCACCGAGGTCAAGGCCATCGAGGGTGAGCTGGACGACAAGGACGGCACCATCGCCACCCGCGAGGCGGACGACAACGCGCCCTTCGCCGCGCTGGCGTTCAAGATCGCCACCGATCCCTTCGTCGGCACCCTGACCTTCATCCGCGTCTACTCCGGCGTGCTGAAGTCCGGCGACAGCGTCTACAACTCCGTCAAGCAGAAGAAGGAGCGCGTCGGCCGGATCGTGCAGATGCACTCCAACTCCCGCGAGGAGATCAAGGAAGTGCTGGCCGGCGACATCGCCGCCTGCATCGGCCTGAAGGACGTCACCACCGGTGACACCCTGTGCGACCTGAACGACAAGATCGTGCTGGAGCGCATGGAGTTCCCGGCTCCGGTGATCTCCGTGGCCGTGGAGCCGAAGTCCAAGGCCGACCAGGAGAAGATGGGCGTGGCGCTGGGCAAGCTGGCCCAGGAAGACCCGTCCTTCCAGGTCAAGACCGACGAGGAAACCGGTCAGACCATCATCTCCGGCATGGGCGAGCTGCACCTGGACATCATCGTCGACCGCATGCGTCGCGAGTTCAAGGTGGACGCCAACATCGGCAAGCCGCAGGTCGCCTACCGCGAGACCATCCGCAAGAGCGTCGAGCAGGAAGGCAAGTTCGTGCGCCAGTCCGGTGGTCGCGGTCAGTACGGTCACGTGCATCTGCGCATCGAACCGTTGACGGCCGAGGACAAGGGCGAAGATGAAGACATGCACTTCAAATTCGCTTCTGAAATCGTCGGCGGCGTGGTTCCCAAGGAATACGTGCCGGCCGTCGAGAAAGGGGCCTATGAGCAGCTCCAGAACGGTGTCATCGCGGGCTACCCGATGATTGACGTCAAGGTTACGCTGTTCGACGGTTCCTACCATGACGTGGACTCGAACGAGACCGCGTTCAAGGTCGCCTCTTCCATGGCGATCAAGGAAGGCGCTCCCAAGGCCAAGGCCGTGCTGCTCGAGCCGGTGATGAAGGTCGAGGTCGTGACACCCGAGGAGTTCATGGGCGATGTCATGGGCGACCTGAACCGTCGTCGCGGCCTGGTGCAGGGGATGGATGACTCGTCCTCCGGCAAGGTCATCCGCGCCTCCGTTCCGCTGGCTGAGATGTTCGGTTACGCAACCGACCTGCGTTCTCAGACCCAGGGCCGCGCAAGCTACACCATGGAGTTTGCGGATTACGAAGAGGCGCCGTCCAGCGTCGTTGAAGCCGTCATCAACCAGAACGGTTAACCGTTAGCTAACGTAAAGAGGTCAAAGCAGTGGCTAAGGAAAAATTTGAACGTTCCAAACCGCACGTCAACGTCGGCACCATCGGTCACGTCGACCACGGCAAGACCACGCTGACTGCGGCCCTGACTCGCGTTTCCGCGGAAGTCTTCGGTGGCGACGCTCGCGCGTTCGACTCCATCGACAACGCTCCGGAAGAGCGTGAGCGCGGCATCACCATCGCCACCGCTCACGTCGAATACCAGTCCGAAGAGCGTCACTACGCTCACGTCGACTGCCCCGGGCACGCTGACTACGTCAAGAACATGATCACCGGTGCGGCCCAGATGGATGGCGCCATCCTGGTGGTGTCCGCCGCCGACGGCCCGATGCCTCAGACCCGCGAGCACATCCTGCTGTCTCGCCAGGTCGGCGTGCCGTACATCGTCGTGTTCCTGAACAAGGCCGACATGGTCGACGACGAGGAGCTGCTCGAGCTGGTCGAGATGGAAGTTCGCGAACTCCTGAGCGAGTACGACTTCCCGGGTGACGACACCCCGATCATCACCGGTTCCGCCCTGATGGCCCTGGAAGGCAAGGACGACAACGGCATGGGTACCACCGCCGTTGCCAACCTGATCAAGGCCCTGGATGATTACATCCCGGAGCCGGAGCGTGCCATCGACCAGCCGTTCCTGATGCCGATCGAGGACGTGTTCTCCATCTCCGGTCGCGGTACCGTGGTCACCGGTCGTGTCGAGCGCGGTGTCGTCAAGGCCGGCGAGGAAGTCGAGATCGTCGGTATCCGTGACACCACCAAGACCACCGTCACCGGTGTCGAGATGTTCCGCAAGCTGCTCGACGAAGGTCGTGCCGGTGAGAACGTCGGCGCCCTGCTGCGCGGCACCAAGCGTGACGACGTCGAGCGTGGCCAGGTCCTGGCCAAGCCGGGCACCATCACCCCGCACACCAAGTTCGAGGCCGAGGTCTACGTGCTGTCCAAGGACGAGGGTGGTCGTCACACCCCGTTCTTCAAGGGCTATCGTCCGCAGTTCTACTTCCGTACCACCGACATCACCGGTACCTGTGAACTGCCGGAAGGCGTCGAGATGGTCATGCCGGGCGACAATGTCAAGATGGTCGTCAGCCTGATCGCCCCGGTCGCCATGGACGAAGGCCTGCGCTTCGCCGTTCGCGAAGGCGGTCGTACCGTCGGCGCCGGCGTCGTGGCCAAGATCGTCGAGTAAGCCTCACGCGGCTCGAGAGATCGAAGGGGGCTCCGCAAGGGGCCCCCTTTCTGCGCACCGTCACGAGGGGTTTGACTCTCGTCGGCGGCGCGCCTATAATGCGCATCCTTTGAATGCGTGGGTTGACGGCTCGCGCCGTCAAGATCCATTGGAGTTTAGGGCAAATGCAGAACCAGAAGATTCGCATTCGGTTGAAGGCTTTCGACCATCGCCTGATCGACCAGTCCGCCGCGGAGATCGTTGAAACCGCCAAGCGTACCGGCGCCCAGGTTCGGGGTCCGATTCCTCTGCCGACCAATCGCGAGCGCTACACCGTGCTGGTGTCTCCGCACGTGAACAAGGACGCTCGTGACCAGTACGAGATTCGTACCCACAAGCGGGTGCTCGATATCGTCGAGCCCACCGAGAAGACCGTTGATGCGCTGATGAAGCTCGACCTCGCCGCCGGCGTGGACGTGCAGATCAAGCTCGACTGATACCACACTAGACACTCGCGGCCCAGCGTTCACCCCAGGGTGTCCAGCAGCCGCCGCGCCGGGATGGCGCCACACAACGTGCTAGTGGAATGCTCTGGAAAGGGCAGCCATAGCGGGTGATAGCCCCGTACACTATAGGAGACTGAGAATGACTATCGGTTTAGTCGGTAAGAAGGCCGGGATGACCCGTGTCTTCACCGAAGACGGCGCTTCCGTGCCCGTGACCGTGATCGAGGTTGAGCCTAACCGCGTCACTCGCGTGAAGTCCGTCGAGTCCGACGGCTACGCGGCGGTGCAGGTCACAACCGGTTCCCGCAAGGCCAAGCACCTGTCGAAAGCCCAGGCCGGGCAGTTCGCCAAGGCAGGTATCGAGGCCGGTCGTTCGCTGATGGAGTTCCGCCTGGACGAGGGCGTCGAGGCTCCGGAAGTGGGCGGCGAACTCACCGTATCCCTCTTCGAAGCTGGTCAGAGCGTCGACGTGACCGGCACCTCCAAGGGCAAGGGTTTCCAGGGCGCCGTGAAGCGCTGGAACTTCCGCACCCAGGACAACAGCCACGGTAACTCCCTGTCCCACCGTGCACCGGGTTCCATCGGCATGTGCCAGACCCCGGGTCGCGTGTTCAAGGGCAAGAAGATGGCCGGCCAGCTGGGCAACGTCCGCTGCACCGTCCAGAGCCTGGAAATCGTCCGCGTCGATGCCGACCGCAACCTGCTGCTGATCAAGGGTGCCGTGCCCGGCGCCACCGGCAGTGATGTGATCGTGCGCAGCGCCGTCAAAGCAGGCTGAAGGGGAATTTACCGATGAATCTGAATCTTGCAGGTGCAGGCGCCGGTACCGTCGAGCTGTCCGACGCCACCTTTGGCAAAGAATTCAACGAAGCGCTCGTGCACCAGGTCGTCACCGCCTATCTGGCCGGTGGTCGTCAGGGTACCCGCGCCCAGAAGAACCGTTCCGACGTGCGCGGCGGCGGCAAGAAGCCGTGGCGCCAGAAGGGCACCGGTCGTGCCCGTGCCGGTACCATCCGTTCGCCGATCTGGCGCAGCGGCGGCGTGACCTTCGCGGCCCGTCCGCAGGACTACACCCAGAAGGTCAACCGCAAGATGTACCGCGCGGCCATGCGCTCGATCCTTTCCGAGCTGGTGCGCCAGGAGCGCCTGGTGGCCGTGGATGCCTTCGCCGTCGAGAGCCCCAAGACCAAGCAGCTGGTCGCCAAGCTCAATGAGCTGGGTCTGGAGAAGGTGCTGATCGTCACCGAAGAGGTCGACGAGAATCTGTACCTCGCCGCCCGCAACATCCCCAACGTGGATGTGGTGGACGTCGCTGCCGCCGATCCGGTGAGCCTGGTCGCCTTCGACAAGGTGCTGGCCACCGTCTCCGCTCTGCGCAAATTCGAGGAGAAGCTGGCATGAACCAGGAACGTGTATTCAAGGTGCTGCTGGGTCCGCACGTGACCGAGAAGGCCGCCATGGCCGCCGAGCGCAACCAGTACGTGTTCAAGGTGGCAAGCGACGCGACCAAGCCCGAGATCAAGACCGCCGTGCAGGAGCTGTTCGGCAAGAAGGTCGACCGCGTTCAGGTGCTGAACGTGAAGGGCAAGACCAAGCGCACCGCGCATGGCACCGGTCTGCGCAAAGGCTATCGCAAGGCGTACGTGACACTGGCCGCCGGCGAGACGCTTGAAGACTTCTCTGGCGCCGAATAAGGGCAGGAGCACGGATCATGGCAATCGTCAAGACTAAACCCACATCCGCCGGTCGTCGCCACGTCGTCAAGATCGTCGGCGAGGAACTGTACAAGGGCCGCGCCTACGCGCCGCTGCTCGAGAAGCAGTCCAAGTCCGGTGGCCGTAACAACTACGGTCGCATCACCACTCGCCACGTCGGCGGTGGTCATCGCAACCATTACCGGATCATCGACTTCAAGCGCACCAAGGATGGCGTTCCCGCCGTCGTCGAGCGCCTGGAGCATGACCCGAACCGTAGCGCCCACATCGCGCTGCTCAAGTACATGGACGGCGAACGTCGCTACATCATCGCCCCGCGCGGTGTGAAGGCCGGCGACCGTCTCGAGTCCGGCGTGAATGCTGCGATCAAGAAGGGCAACGCCCTGCCGCTGCGCAACATCCCGCTGGGTTCCACCGTGCACTGCATCGAGCTCAAGCCCGGCAAGGGCGCCCAGCTCGCCCGCAGCGCCGGCACCAGCGCCCAGCTGGTGGCTCGCGAAGGCAACTACGCCACCCTGCGTCTGCGCTCCGGCGAGATGCGCAAGGTGCTGGCCGAGTGCCGCGCGACCCTGGGCGAGGTGAGCAACTCCGAGCACAGCCTGCGTCAGCTTGGCAAGGCCGGTGCGAAGCGCTGGAGAGGCGTGCGCCCGACGGTTCGCGGCGTGGCCATGAACCCGGTGGATCACCCGCATGGCGGTGGTGAAGGTCGCACCAGCGGTGGCCGTCACCCGGTGTCTCCGTGGGGTATGCCCACCAAGGGCCACAAGACCCGCAAGAACAAGCGCACCGACAAGCTGATCGTCCGTCGCCGCAAGGCCCGGAAGTAAGATCCAACGCCAAGACATCAAGAGGTAACGGCTGTGCCACGTTCACTGAAGAAAGGTCCTTTTATTGACCTTCATCTGCTGAAGAAGGTTGAGACTGCAGTGGAGAAGAACGACCGCAAACCGATCAAGACCTGGTCGCGTCGTTCGATGATCCTGCCCAACATGGTCGGGCTCACCATTGCAGTCCATAACGGTCGCCAACACGTCCCGGTGCACGTCTCCGAGGAAATGGTTGGCCACAAGCTGGGCGAATTCGCTGCCACCCGCACCTATCGCGGTCATGCGGCGGACAAGAAAGCCAAACGGTAAGCCAGAGAGGATTAGAGATGGAAGTCACAGCAAAGCTGCGTGGCGCTCGTTTATCCGCCCAGAAGGCCCGTTTGGTGGCTGACCAGGTGCGCGGTAAGCCGGTCGCCGATGCACTCGACCTGCTGACCTTCTCCCCGAAGAAGGCCTCCAAGCTGGTCAAGAAGGTGCTGCAGTCCGCCATCGCGAATGCGGAAGAAAACAACGGCATGGATATCGACGAGCTGCGTGTCTCGACCATCTGCGTCGATGAGGGCATGACGCTCAAGCGCATCCGGCCGCGCGCCAAGGGCCGCGCGGACCGTATCCTGAAGCGCACCTGCCACATCACCGTCAAGGTAGCCGAGAAGTAGGAGTCGACCAGATGGGTCAAAAAGTCAATCCGACAGGCATCCGCCTGGGTATCGTCAAGGACCATGCCTCGGTCTGGTATGCCGAGCGCGGCGCCTATGCCGACAAGCTGAACAACGACCTCGAAGTGCGTCGCTTCCTCGAGGAGCGCCTGAAGAATGCGTCCGTGAGTCGCATCACCATCGAGCGTCCGGCCAACAACGCCCGCATCACCATTCACACTGCCCGTCCGGGCATCGTGATCGGCAAGAAGGGCGAGGACGTCGACAAGCTGCGTCGCGACGTCACTCAGATGATGGGCGTGCCGGTGCACGTCAACATCGAGGAAGTCCGCAAGCCGGAGCTCGATGCGCAGCTCGTCGCGCAGAACATCGCCGGCCAGCTCGAGCGTCGTGTCATGTTCCGTCGCGCCATGAAGCGCGCCGTCCAGAACGCCATGCGCCTGGGCGCCGGCGGTATCAAGGTGCAGCTCTCCGGTCGCCTCGGCGGCGCGGAAATCGCCCGCACCGAGTGGTACCGCGAAGGTCGCGTTCCGCTGCACACCCTGCGTGCGGACATCGACTACGCCACCTACGAGGCCAAGACCACCTACGGCATCATCGGTGTCAAGGTCTGGGTCTTCAAGGGTGAAATCCTCGGGGGCATCGAGGAGGTCCGCGCCAAGGCCAAGCAGCCGCAGAGCGCGCCCTCCAAGAAGAAAGGTTCCAGGTAAGGGGAGAGCGAGTCGATGTTACAACCCAAGCGTATGAAGTTCCGCAAGGTGCAGAAGGGCCGCAACCGTGGCCTGGCGCATCGCGGCAGCAAGGTGAGCTTCGGCGAGTATGGCCTCAAGGCCACCGGCCGTGGCCGCGTCACCGCCCGCCAGATCGAAGCCGGTCGTCGTGCGATCACCCGTCACGTCAAGCGTGGCGGCAAGATCTGGATCCGCGTCTTCCCGGACAAGCCGATTTCCAAGAAGCCGCTGGAAGTCCGGATGGGTAAGGGTAAGGGCTCCGTCGAGTACTGGGTCGCGCAGATCCAGCCCGGCCGTGTCCTGTACGAGATCGAAGGCGTTTCCGAGGAGCTGGCTCGCGAGGCATTCGCCCTGGCTGCCCAGAAGTTCCCGGTCTCCACCACCTTTGTGAAACGGACGGTGATGTGATGAAAGCCCAGGAAATTCGTGAAAAGTCAGCCGAGCAGCTCCAGGAGCAGCTCTTCGAACTCCTCCGCGAGCAGTTCAACCTGCGCATGCAGAAGGCCACCGGCCAGCTGAGCCAGACTCATCTGCTCAAGCAGGTTCGTCGGGATATCGCCCGCGTGAAGACTGTGCTCAACGAGAAGGCAGGTGTCTGAGATGGCCGAAGAAAATAAAGCCCGTACGCTCACTGGCAAGGTGGTGAGCGACAAGATGGACAAGTCCATCGTCGTGATGATCGAGCGTCGTGAGCGCCACCCGATCTACGGCAAGTACGTAAAGCGCTCCACCAAGCTGCACGCCCATGACGAGGCGAACCAGGCCAAGGCCGGTGACACGGTATCCATCGAGGAATGCCGTCCGCTGTCCAAGAAGAAGGCCTGGACCCTGGTCGAAGTCGTCGAACAGGCCAAGGGGTGATCGGCCGAGGCCGATCCAACCAGTGCAGTCAGATTAGGTTTGGAGAAAACCGATGATTCAGACTCAGACAATGCTGGATGTCGCAGACAATAGCGGGGCGCGCCGGGTGCAGTGCATCAAGGTGCTGGGCGGTTCACACCGTCGCTACGCCCGCGTCGGCGACATCATCAAAGTCACGGTGAAGGAAGCCATCCCGCGTGGCAAGGTCAAGAAGGGCCAGGTCCTCAAGGCGGTGGTGGTTCGCACCCGTAGTGGCGTCCGTCGTAACGACGGCTCGCTGATCCGCTTCGATGGAAATGCGGCTGTTCTGTTGAACAACACCAACGAGCAGCCGATCGGTACCCGTATCTTCGGGCCGGTGACCCGTGAACTTCGTAACGAGAAGTTCATGAAGATCATTTCCTTGGCGCCTGAAGTGCTGTAAGGAGCGAGGCGGATATGCAAAAGATCAAACGTGACGACGAAGTGGTCGTCATCGCCGGGAAGGACAAGGGCAAGCGTGGCACCATCAAGCGCGTCCTCAAGGACGACCGCTACATCGTGTCCGGTGTGAACATGATCAAGCGTCACACCAAGCCCAATCCCATGGCGGGTAATCAGGGCGGTATCGTCGAGCGCGAGGCTCCGATTCACGCGTCCAATGTTGCCATCTTCAATCAGGAGACCGGTAAGGCGGATCGCGTCGGCTTCCAGGTTAAGGAAGACGGTACCAAGGTACGTATCTACAAGTCGACGCAAGCGCAGATCGACGCCTAACGCGAGTCGGGTAGCAAAATGGCGAACTTGAAAGAACGTTATCAGAACGAGGTGGTGGCTCAACTCAAAGAGCAGTTCAGCTACGCCAACGTGATGCAGGTACCCCGGATCACCAAGGTGACCCTGAACATGGGTATCGGCGAGGCGACCAGCGACAAGAAGCTGATCGACAATGCCATCGGCGACCTGGAGAAGCTCTCCGGCCAGAAGCCGCTGGTGACCAAGGCACGCAAGTCCATCGCGGGCTTCAAGGTGCGTGAAGGCTGGCCGATCGGGATCAAGGTGACACTGCGCTCCGAGCGCATGTGGGACTTCCTCGATCGCCTGGTGAATATCGCGATCCCCCGCGTTCGTGACTTCCGTGGTCTCAACCCGAAGTCCTTCGACGGTCGTGGCAACTACTCCATGGGGGTGCGTGAGCAGATCATCTTCCCGGAGATCGAGTATGATAAGATCGACCGGATTCGTGGTCTGGATGTCACCATCACCACCACCGCCAACACCGATGAAGAAGGTCGTGCGCTGCTGAGCGCATTGAACTTCCCGTTCAAGAAATAAGGGTGGGATCATGGCAAAGAAAAGCATGGTAGAGCGTGAAGCGAAGCGCGCGAAGCTGGTGGCGAAGTATGCCGCCAAGCGTGCCGAGCTCAAGGCGATCATCCAGGACGTGAACGCTTCCGACGAAGAGCGCTTCGACGCGCAGCTCAAGCTGCAGCAGCTGCCGCGTGACTCCAGCCCGGTGCGCAAGCGCAACCGCTGCCGCGTCACCGGCCGTCCGCACGGCTACTACAACAAGTTCGGCCTCGGCCGCAACAAGCTGCGTGAAGCCGCCATGCGTGGCGATGTGCCCGGACTCAAGAAGTCCAGCTGGTAACGCCACGTAGAATCATCAGGAGCGCAACGTAAATGAGCATGCAAGACACTCTGGCGGATATGTTCACCCGTATCCGCAATGCGCAGATGGCCACCAAGGAGACGGTTTCCATGCCGTCTTCCAAGCTGAAGGTCGAGGTGGCCCGCGTGCTGAAGGAAGAGGGTTATGTCACCGACTACAGCGTCAGCGACGTGGCCAAGCCCGAACTGACCGTGAGCCTCAAGTACTTCGAAGGCAAGCCGGTCATCGAGCATCTGCAGCGGGCTTCCAAGCCGTCACTGCGCAGCTACAAGGGCAAGGACTCCCTGCCCAAGGTTGCCGAGGGCCTGGGTATCGCGATCGTCACCACCTCCAAGGGTGTGATGACCGACCGCGCGGCTCGCCAGGCTGGTGTCGGTGGTGAAGTCATCTGCACCGTATTCTAGGAGTTTGGAATGTCCCGCGTAGCCAAATATCCGGTTAAACTGCCCGGCGGCGTCGAGTTCAAGCTCGACGGTGACCAGCTGTCCGTCAAGGGCAGCCAGGGCACGCTGTCCATGACCGTGCACCCCGACGTGGTGGTCGCTCAGGAGGAGGGTCAGCTGACCTTCAAGCCGAGCGAGTCCGCCAAGAGCTGGGCAATGGTCGGCACCACCCGTGCCCTGGTCCAGAACCTGGTCACCGGTGTGTCCGAAGGCTTCTCCCGGAGCCTCGAAATCAACGGCGTCGGTTATCGTGCCCAGGCCAAGGGCCAGACGCTCAACCTGACACTGGGCTTCTCCCACCCGGTCGACTACGAACTGCCTGAGGGTGTCACGGCGGAAACGCCGAAGAACACCACGATCGTGCTGAAGAGCGCGGACAAGCAGAAGCTCGGCCAGGTTGCCGCGGAAATCCGCGCCTTCCGTCCGCCCGAGCCCTACAAGGGCAAGGGTATCCGGTACGGCGACGAGCAGGTCCGCCGCAAAGAAGCCAAGAAGAAGTAAGGCAGGGTTATGAACGCGAAGAAAGAATCTCGTCTCCGTCGTGCCCGCCGCGCTCGCGCCAAGATTCGCGAGCTGGGCGTGTATCGCCTGTGCGTCAACCGTACCCCGCGCCACATCTACGCGCAGATCATCTCGCCGGATGGTGGCAAGGTCCTGGCCAGCGCTTCCACGCTGGACAAGGCCCTGCGCGAGGGTGCGACCGGCAACGTCGACGCCGCCTCCAAGGTGGGCGCGCTGATTGCCGAACGCGCCAAGCAGGCTGGCATCACCCAGGTGGCCTTCGATCGTGCCGGCTTCAAGTACCACGGCCGAGTCAAGGCCCTGGCCGACGCCGCTCGTGAAGGCGGCCTGGAATTCTAAAGGGTTTTACGATGGCGAAGAACGAACAGCAAAGCGGAGATCTGCAGGAAAAGCTCGTGCAGGTCAACCGTGTCGCCAAGGTGGTCAAGGGTGGTCGGATCTTCGGCTTCACCGCTCTGACCGTCGTCGGCGACGGTAACGGTCGTGTCGGCTTCGGCCGCGGCAAGGCACGCGAAGTGCCGGTCGCGATCCAGAAGGCCATGGACCAGGCGCGTCGCAACATGGTCAAGGTCAACCTGACCGGCGGCACCCTGCAGTACCCGGTCAAGGCCCGTCATGGCGCCTCCAAGGTGTACATGCAGCCGGCCTCCGAGGGTACCGGGATCATCGCCGGCGGTGCCATGCGCTCCGTGCTCGAGCTGGCCGGCGTCCATGACGTCCTGGCCAAGTGCTACGGCTCCACCAACCCGGTGAACGTGGTGCGGGCGACCGTCAACGGTCTGGCCTCCCTGCAGTCGCCGGAAGACGTGGCCGCCAAGCGCGGTCTGTCAGTCGAAGCGATCACGGGGTAAGGTCCATGTCAGCAACGATCAAGGTTACCCAGACCCGCAGCACCATCGGCGTGTTGGCCAAGCACAAGGCCACCATGAAGGGCCTCGGCCTGCGTCGCATCGGTCACACGGTCGAACTGGAAGACACCCCTGCCGTCCGCGGCATGATCCACAAGGTCAACTACCTTGTGCGTGTTGAGGGAGAGTAATCCATGAAACTCAATAGCCTGAGCCCGGCCCCGGGCTCCAAGCACGCCGAGAAGCGCGTCGGCCGTGGCATCGGCTCCGGTCTGGGCAAGACCGGTGGCCGTGGCCACAAGGGCCTCAAGTCGCGCAGCGGCGGCAGCGTGAAGCCCGGCTTCGAGGGCGGTCAGATGCCCCTGCAGCGTCGTCTGCCGAAGTTCGGTTTCACCTCCGCCAAGTCGCTGGTCTCCGAGGAAGTCCGCCTGGCCGAACTGGCCCGGGTCGACGGTGACGAGGTCACCCTGGACACCCTCAAGCAGGCCAACGTGCTCAAGGACGCCACGCAGCATGCCAAGGTGATCCTTTCCGGCGATCTGAACAAGGCGGTCACCGTGCGCGGCATCAAGGTC
>NZ_JAUFPQ010000021.1:67998-98492 GCF_030409305.1 Halomonas maura | reverse complement strand
GAGGACTAAATGGCCAAGTCAGGAAACATGCCGGCGATGGGCAGCGGTCTGAGTGAACTCTGGGCGCGTCTGCGCTTCGTGCTCCTCGCCATCGTGGTCTACCGTATCGGTGCCCACATTCCCGTTCCCGGTATCAATCCTGACCAGCTTGCTGCCTTGTTCAGGGAGCAGCAGGGTACCATCCTGGGCATGTTCAACATGTTCTCGGGCGGTGCCCTGGAGCGCATGAGTATCCTCGCCCTGGGCATCATGCCCTACATCTCGGCGTCGATCATCATGCAGCTGCTGACCGCGGTCTCGCCTCAGCTCGAGCAGCTGAAGAAGGAGGGTGAGGCCGGCCGTCGCAAGATCAGCCAGTACACCCGCTACGGTACCGTGCTCCTGGCCTTCGTCCAGGCCACCGGCATGTCGGTGGGCCTGGCCAGTCAGGGCATCGCCTATACGGCCGACTTCAGCTTCTATTTCACCGCCGTCGTGACCTTCGTGTCCGGGGCGGTGTTCCTGATGTGGCTGGGCGAGCAGATCACCGAGAAGGGCATCGGCAACGGCATCTCGCTGCTGATCTTCTCGGGGATCGTCGCCGGCCTGCCCGGTGCCGTGGGCCAGGCCTTCGAACTGGCCCGCAACGAGGGTGCCTGGAACGTGCTGCCGCTGCTGGCCCTGTCCATCCTGGGCATAGCCACCGTGGCCTTCGTGGTGTTCATCGAGCGCGGCCAGCGCCGCATCACGGTGAACTACCCGCGTCGCCAGGTCGGCAACAAGATGTATGCCGGGCAGAGCAGCTACCTGCCGCTCAAGGTGAACATGGCGGGCGTGATTCCGGCGATCTTCGCTTCGAGCATCCTGCTGTTCCCGGCCTCGCTGGGGCAGTGGGTCGGTGCCGGGGAAGGCATGGAATGGCTGCAGCGCGCGTCCCAGGCCCTGGGGCCGGGACAGCCGCTGTACATCTTGCTTTTCGCTGCGGCGGTGGTATTCTTCTGCTTCTTTTACACAGCGCTGGTCTTCAATCCCAAGGATGTCGCCGACAACCTCAAGAAGTCGGGGGCCTTCCTGCCGGGCATCCGCCCCGGCGAGCAGACCGCTCGCTATGTCGACAAGGTCATGACCCGTCTGACCCTGTTCGGTGCCCTCTACATCACCGCGGTTTCCCTGATGCCCCAGTTCCTGATCGTGGCCTGGAACGTGCCGTTCTTCTTCGGCGGTACCTCGCTGCTGATCGTGGTGGTGGTGATCATGGACTTCATGGCTCAGGTGCAGTCGCATCTCATGTCGCACCAGTACGACTCGGTGATGAAGAAGTCCAACCTGAAAGGCTACGGTAGCGGCGGCATCATGCGCTGAGGCGCGCCGCTGGCGAATTGGCGCGCCGCGAGCCGAGCCGTTGGCTCGCGGCGCGAGCCAACTATGGAGATGGAACGATGAAAGTTCGAGCTTCCGTGAAGAAAATGTGCCGCAACTGCAAGATCATTCGTCGCAATGGCGCCGTGCGCGTCATCTGCAGCGAGCCGCGGCACAAGCAGCGCCAGGGATAAGCCCTGACGCTGTACTGAACCGGCGCCGGCATGCCCCTTGCCCTTTGTCAGGGAAAGGGGTATGCTGTTGCGCCTTTTGTAGATGATCCAACGAGCAAGCCGCTCAAATTTCGGAGTAAGCTGATGGCCCGTATTGCAGGCGTCAATATCCCGGACAACAAGCATGCGGCGATCTCGCTGACCTATATCTTCGGGATTGGCCGTACTCGCGCACAGGACATCTGTGTCGCGGCCGGCATCGCGCCGACCACCAAGATCCAGGACCTGTCCTCTGAGGAAGTGGACACCCTGCGTAGTGAAGTCGGCAAGTACACCGTTGAAGGCGATCTTCGTCGTGATGTGACGCTGAACATCAAGCGTCTCATGGACCTGGGTTGCTATCGTGGTCTGCGTCATCGTCGTGGTCTTCCGCTGAATGGTCAGCGTACCAAGACCAATGCGCGTACCCGTAAGGGCCCGCGCAAGCCGATCCGCAAATAACACGCACGTTCTGGCGTAACGACAGGAATAGACATCAACATGGCTAACCCGCGTAGCAACCGTAAGAAGGTTAAAAAGCAGGTCGTGGATGCCGTCGCGCATATCCACGCCTCTTTTAACAACACGATCATTACGATCACAGACCGCCAGGGCAACGCTCTCTCTTGGGCGACAGCCGGTGGTTCGGGTTTTCGTGGTTCTCGCAAGAGCACCCCGTTCGCTGCTCAAGTGGCAAGCGAACGTGCAGCGACCGCTGCAGCCGAGTATGGTGTGAAAAACGTCGACGTGCTGGTCAAAGGCCCCGGTCCGGGTCGTGAATCCGCCGTGCGTGCACTGAATGCCGCCGGCTTCCGCGTGCAAAGCATCACCGACGCGACGCCCATTCCCCACAATGGCTGCCGTCCGCCGAAGAAACGCCGCGTTTAAGGAGACAGATTCATGGCTCGTTATATTGGACCGAAGTGCAAACTGTCTCGTCGTGAAGGCACCGACCTCTTCCTCAAGAGCGGTGTCACTCCCTTCGAGAAGAAGTGCAAATCCGAGCAGATCCCGGGTGTGCACGGCCAGCGTCGTCAGCGTATTTCCGACTACGGCTTGCAGCTTCGCGAGAAGCAGAAAGTACGTCGCATGTACGGCGTGCTCGAGAAGCAGTTCCGCAACTACTACAAGGAAGCGGCCCGCCTGAAGGGCGCGACCGGTGAGCTGTTGCTGCAACTGCTTGAATCCCGACTGGACAACGTCGTCTACCGCATGGGCTTCGGCGCCACGCGTTCCGAGGCGCGTCAGCTGGTCAGCCACAAGGCGATCGCCGTCAACGGCAAGACCGTCAACGTGGCGTCCTACAAGGTCAAGCCGGGTGACGTGGTCTCCGTCCGCGAGAAGGCCAAGAACCAGGCGCGTATCCAGAACGCCCTGAGCATCGCCGCCAACCGTGGCGATGTGGCCTGGATCGAGATCGATGCCAAGAAGATGGAAGGCACTTTCAAGGCTCTGCCTGAACGCGGTGACCTGTCTGCCGACATCAACGAAAACCTGATCGTCGAGCTGTACTCGAAGTAAGCGGTCCGCCGCGGCGCTCCCCGGCGACGGGGAGCGGCCTTCAGTACCGAGTATCCGTTTGGCAGCCTGAAAGGTATTCATAATGCAGCGTTCAGTGACAGAGTTTCTCCGTCCTCGCGACATCAAGGTCGAAGAGATCAGCGCACACCACGCGAAGATCGTGCTGGAACCCTTCGAGCGTGGTTTCGGCCACACCCTGGGGAATGCCCTGCGTCGCATCCTGCTCTCGTCCATGCCCGGCTGTGCCGTGGTGGAGGCCGAGATCGCCGGTGTCGACCACGAGTACAGCGCGATCGAGGGCGTCCAGGAAGATGTCATCGAAATCCTCCTGAACCTCAAGGACGTGGCGCTCAAGATGCACAGCCGCGACGAGGCGGTGCTCTCGCTGAACAAGCAGGGCCCGGCCGTCGTGACCGCGGGTGACATCGCCCTCGACCATGACGTCGAGATCGTCAACCCCGAGCACGTCATCGCGCACGTCAACGAGGGCGCCGAGCTGAAGATGCAGCTCAAGATCGCCCGCGGCCGCGGCTACGAGCCGGCGGACGTTCGCGGCGAGGCGGACGACGAGTCTCGTGCCATCGGCCGCCTGCAGCTGGATGCGACCTTCAGCCCCGTGCGTCGGGTTTCCTACTCCGTCGAGGCCGCGCGTGTCGAACAGCGCACCGACCTCGACAAGCTGATCATCAACCTGGAAACCGACGGCACCCTGGATCCGGAAGAGGCGATCCGTCGCAGCGCGACCATCCTGCAGGAGCAGCTGGCCGCGTTCGTCGACCTGGAAGCCGACAAGGAACAGGAAGTGGAGGAGGAAGAGGATCACATCGATCCGATCCTGCTGCGCCCCGTAGACGATCTCGAGTTGACCGTCCGCAGCGCCAACTGCCTGAAGGCCGAGAACATCTACTACATCGGGGACCTGATCCAGCGCACCGAGGTGGAGCTGCTGAAGACCCCGAATCTCGGCAAGAAGTCCCTGAACGAGATCAAGGACGTGTTGGCCGCCCGTGGTCTGTCCCTTGGCATGCGGCTGGAAAACTGGCCGCCGGCTAGCCTGAAGGACGACAAGGCCTCCGCGTGAGCGTCGACTCGAGTCCCAGTTTGGTAAGGAATCACAACCATGCGTCATCGTAAGAGTGGTCGTCACCTGAATCGTACCAGCTCGCACCGCCAGGCCATGTTCAAGAACATGAGCGTGTCGCTGGTCGAGCACGAAGTGATCAAGACAACCCTGCCCAAGGCCAAGGAGCTGCGTCGCGTCATCGAGCCGCTGATCACCCTGGCCAAGCAGGACAGCGTCGCCAACCGTCGTCTGGCCTTCAGCCGCACCCGCTCCAAGGAAGCGGTCGGCAAGCTCTTCAACGAGCTGGGTCCGCGTTACGCCGAGCGTCCGGGCGGTTACGTCCGTATCCTCAAGTGCGGCTACCGCACCGGCGACAACGCCCCCATGGCCTACGTCGAACTGGTCGACCGTCCGGTCGTCGAGGAAGCCGCCGAGGAGTGATCCTCGCCCGGTGACCTCCGAGGTCCGACAACGCAAACCGGCTCCCCAGGGAGCCGGTTTTTTTATGTCGGGGACGAGGGGTGGGGAGCGGGGGCCGATCACCAGGGCTGGTGAGCGCGGCCGGCAGGGGCGCGATCCTCACGCCTCGTCAGGCCGTGGCCTCCCGCTCCGCCTTGCCGGCCTTCGCGCGCTCCAGCAGCGGCCGGAGGAAGCGCCCGGTGTGGGAGTCCTCGCGGCGGGCGACCTGTTCCGGGGTGCCCTCGGCGATGATCCGCCCGCCCCCGGAGCCGCCTTCGGGGCCGAGATCGATCAGCCAGTCCGCGGTCTTGATCACGTCCAGGTTGTGCTCGATGACCACGATGGTATTGCCGTGGTCGCGCAGCCGGTGGAGCACCGTGAGCAGCTGGCGGATGTCCTCGAAGTGCAGCCCGGTGGTCGGCTCGTCGAGGATGTACAGGGTCTTGCCGGTGTCGCGCTTGGCCAGCTCGCGGGCCAGCTTGACCCGCTGGGCCTCGCCGCCGGAGAGGGTGGTGGCGCTCTGGCCCAGGCGGATGTAGGACAGCCCCACGTCCATCAGCGTCTGCAGCCGGCGGGCGATGGCCGGCACCGGGCTGAAGAACGCCAGGGCCTCCTCCACGGTCATCTCCAGCACCTCGTGGATGCTCTTGCCCTTGTACTGGATCTCCAGGGTCTCGCGGTTGTAGCGCTTGCCCTTGCAGACGTCGCAGGGCACGTAGATGTCCGGCAGGAAGTGCATCTCCACCTTGATCATGCCCTCGCCCTGGCAGGCCTCGCAGCGTCCGCCCTTGACGTTGAAGCTGAAGCGTCCGGGCTTGTAGCCCCGGGCGCGGGCCTCCTGGGTGCCGGCGAACAGCTCGCGGATCGGCGTGAAGATGCCGGTGTAGGTGGCCGGGTTGGAGCGCGGGGTGCGGCCGATGGGGCTCTGGTCGATGTCGATGACCTTGTCGAGGTGATCGAGCCCCTCGATGCGCTCATGGGCCGCCGGCGTCAGCGCCGTGGCCCGGTTGAGCTCCCGGGCGGCGATCGGCATCAGCGTCGCGTTGATCAGCGTCGACTTGCCCGAGCCCGAGACCCCGGTGACGCAGACGAACAGCCCCAGCGGCAGGGTCAGGGTCACGTCCTGGAGGTTGTTGCCGCGGGCACCGCTCAGTACCACCTGCTTTTCCGGGTTGCCGGGGATCCGCCAGGGCGGGACCTCGATGCGCCGCTCGCCGGCCAGGTACTGGCCGGTGAGGGACTCGGGGGTGGCCATGATCAGCTCGGGCGTGCCCTGGGCCACCACCCGGCCGCCGTGGACGCCGGCGCCGGGACCGATGTCGAGGACGTGGTCGGCGGCACGGATGGCATCCTCGTCGTGCTCGACGACGATCACGGTGTTGCCCAGGTCGCGCAGGTGCTCGAGGGTCTTGAGCAGGCGGTCGTTGTCGCGCTGGTGCAGGCCGATGGAGGGCTCGTCGAGGATGTACATCACCCCCACCAGGCCGGCGCCGATCTGGCTGGCCAGGCGGATGCGCTGCGCCTCGCCGCCGGAGAGGGTCTCGGCGCTGCGCTCCAGGTTGAGGTAGTCCAGGCCCACGTTGACCAGGAACTCCAGGCGAGCCTGGATCTCCTTGATGATCTTCTCGGCGATCTCGCCGCGCCGGCCGGGCAGGGCCAGGGCCTGGAAGTAGGCCAGCGCCTCGCCGATGGGCAGGTGGACCAGCGCCGGCAGCGGTCGGTCGTCGATATAGACGTGGCGCGACTCCTTGCGCAGCCGCGAGCCGTGGCAGCTGGGACAGGGCTGGACGGCGATATAGCGGGCCAGCTCCTCGCGCACCGCGCTGGACTCGGTCTCCCGGTAGCGGCGCTGCATGTTGGGCAGCACGCCCTCGAAGGGATGCTCGCGGGTCACCTTGCGGCCGCGGTCGTTGACGTAGTGGAAGGCGATGGCGTCGTGGCCGCTGCCGTGGAGGATGACCTCGCGCTCGTGGCGGGCCAGGTCCTGCCAGGGGGTCTCCAGGGTGAAGCGGTAGTGGTCGGCCACCGCCTGCAGCTGGTTGAAGTAGTAGACGCTGCGCCGGTCCCAGCCCTTGATCACGCCCTCGGCCAGCGACAGCGCGGGGTGGCTGATCAGCTTGTCCGGGTCGAAGTACTGCTGGACGCCGAGGCCGTCGCAGGTGCTGCAGGCGCCGGCCGGGTTGTTGAACGAGAACATTCGCGGCTCGAGCTCGGCGATGGAATAGCCGCAGACCGGGCAGGCGAAGCGCGCCGAGAAGGCGATGTCCTCGGCCTCGCCGTCCATGAAGTGGACCAGCGCGATGCCGTCGGCCAGCCCCAGCGCCGTCTCGAAGGACTCCGCCAGGCGCTGGGCCAGGCCCTCGCGGACCTTGATGCGGTCCACCACCACGCTGATGTCGTGCTTGCGGTTCTTGTCGAGCGGCGCGATGTCGTCGAGCTCGAGCACCTGGCCGTCGACCATGGCGCGCACGAAGCCCTGGGCGCGCAGCTCGGCCAGCAGCTGCAGGTGCTCGCCCTTGCGGCCCTTGACCACCGGGGCCAGCAGCATCAGCTTGCTGCCCTCGGGCAGCGCCAGCACCTGGTCGACCATCTGCGAGATGGTCTGGGCCTCGAGGTCCTCGCCGTGCTCGGGGCAGCGGGGCGTGCCGGCCCGGGCATAGAGCAGGCGCAGGTAGTCGTAGATCTCGGTGATGGTGCCGACCGTGGAGCGCGGGTTGTGGGAGGTGGACTTCTGCTCGATGGAGATCGCCGGCGACAGGCCCTCGATATGGTCGACGTCGGGCTTCTCCATCATCGACAGGAACTGGCGGGCGTAGGTGGAGAGCGACTCCACGTAGCGGCGCTGGCCCTCGGCATAGAGGGTGTCGAAGGCCAGCGAGGACTTGCCCGACCCCGACAGGCCGGTGACCACGATCAGCTTGTCCCGGGGCAGCTCGACGTCGATCTGCTTGAGGTTGTGGGTGCGGGCACCCCTGACCAGAATCCTGTCCATTCCCACCTCGCGAGACACGCCAAAAGGTCGATTATACGTGGCCCCGCGCTGCCCCGGCAAAGCCCCGCCCGGCGGCGGCTTTCCCTGGGGGGTGGCGAGCCGCTAGAATATGCGGTCCATTGCGTTCCGCCAGCCTTCACCCACGGAAAGTCGATCCGCTATGCGAAAGGTCTCAGGACTGCTGTTAGCCTCGGAGCGCCGCGCCATCACCGGCCTGGCCGGGCTCTATGCCTCGCGCATGCTGGGGCTGTTCATGGTGCTGCCGGTGCTGGCCCTGCATGCCGACGACCTGGCCGGGGCCACCCCGCTGCTGGTGGGGCTGGCCCTGGGCGTCTACGGCCTGACCCAGGCGCTGCTGCAGATTCCCTTCGGCCTGCTCTCCGACCGCATCGGCCGCAAGCCGGTGATCGCCGGCGGCCTGGCGCTGTTCCTGCTCGGCAGCGTGGTGGCGGCGCTGGCCGACAGCATCGGCGGGGTGATCCTGGGGCGCTGCCTGCAGGGCAGCGGCGCGGTGGCGGCGGCGATCATGGCGCTGCTGGCCGACCAGACCCGCGAGCAGGTGCGCACCGCCGCGATGGCCACCATCGGCCTGTCGATCGGCGCGGCCTTCGCCGTGGCCATGGTGCTGGGACCGCTGGTCGCGGCGCGCTACGGGCTGGCGGGCATCTTCTGGTTCACCGCCGGCCTGTCCCTGGTGGGCCTCGCCGTGCTGTGGCGGCTGGTGCCGCCGGCGCCGCGCCGCGCCCGGCACCGCGACGTGGGCCTCGACCGCGGCCAGCTGGCGACGATCCTGGGGCGCCTCGACCTGTGGCGCATGGATGCCTCGATCTTCGCCCTGCACCTGATCCTGATGGCGATCTTCGTCGCCGTGCCCTTCCGGCTGGTCGAGGCGGGCATCATCATCGAGCAGCATGGCTGGGTCTACCTGGGCATCATGGCCCTGGCCTTCGTGGCGATGGTGCCGCTGGTGATCGTCGCCGAGAAGCGCCGCCGCATGAAGGCGATGTGCCTGGGGGCGATCGGCGCCATCACCCTGAGCCTCGCCGGGCTGGCGGGGCTCTCCACGGGCTTCTGGGCGCTGATGGGGTGGCTGCTGGTGTTCTTCACCGCCTTCAACCTGCTCGAGGCGACCCTGCCCTCCATGCTCAGCAAGCTCGCCCCGGCCGGGGCCAAGGGCACGGCCATGGGCCTCTACTCCACCAGCCAGTTCCTGGGCGCCTTCCTGGGCGGCGTGCTGGGCGGGGCGTTGTCCCAGCAGTGGGGGCTCTCGGCGGTGTTCCTCGGCTGTGCCATGCTGGGGGTGGCCTGGCTGGGACTGATGCTCGGCATGACAGCGCCGCGACATCTGTCCAGCGAGGTGGTCGCGCTGGACGAAAGCCATCATGATGATGCCCTGGACACCCTGATGGCGCGCTTCGCCGACGTGGCCGGCGTCGAGGACGTGATGGTGGTGCCCGAAGAGCGGCTGGCCTACCTCAAGGTCGATCGCCAGCGCCTCGACGAGCGGGCCCTGGCGGAGCTGGTGGCCCCGGGCAAGGAGCGGGACGGTACCTGATCCCGCCGGGTCGCGAGACCCTGACACGATGGCGAGGCCGGCCTGCCGGCGTCGCCGATTCAGCAGCATTACGCATTCGAGAAGGAGTCAACCATGGCCCGTGGCGTCAACAAGGTCATTCTCATCGGCAACCTCGGCCAGGACCCGGAAGTGCGCTTCACGCCGTCCGGCACCGCGGTGGCCAACCTCAACCTCGCGACCACCGACACCTGGACCGATCGCCAGAGCGGCCAACGCCAGGAACGCACCGAATGGCACCGGGTGGTGATGTTCAACAAGCTCGCCGAGATCTCCCAGCAGTACCTGCGCAAGGGCTCGCGGGTCTACGTCGAGGGGCGCCTGCAGACCCGCAAGTGGCAGGACCAGAACGGCCAGGACAAGTACAGCACCGAGATCGTCGCCAATGACATGCAGATGCTCGACTCGCGCAGCGGCGGCGAGATGGGCGGCGGCATGCCCCCGCAAGGCGGCAACTTCGGTGGCCAGCAGGGCGGCGGCTTCGGCGGTCAGCCCCAGCAGGGCGGTGGCTTCGGCGGTCAGCAAGCGGCGGGCGGCTTCGGTGGCCAGCAGCAGGGCGGCAACTACGGCGGCGGCCAGCCCCAGCCGGCGCCCAACCAGGGCGGTGGCCAGCCCCAGCGCCCGGCGCCCCAGCCGGCGCCCAACCAGGGCGGTGGCCAGCAGCAGGGTGGCAACTACGGGGCGCCGGACCCGGGCAGCTTCGATGATTTCGACGATGAGATCCCGTTCTGATCGAGCCTGTTCTCGGCTAGCCGCTAGGAGTCGCCGTGAAGCTGTTGATCTTGGATGCCGGGCATTGCCTGAGCCTGGCGTTGGCCCGAGAGGCCAATCGCCGCAGCGATGTCGAGTTGCTGATCGAGCCGGGGCTGGCGCTGACCCCGGAACGCCTCGACGAGGTGCGCCCGGATGCCCTGGTGATCCCGCCGCTGTCGCGCCCGCTGGCCGCCGCCCCGGCGTCCGTGACCGCCCATGCCGAGGCCGTCATGGCCTGCATGGCGGCCTGCCGGTCGCGGGACGTCCCGCTGACCTGGTGCGTCTCGGACCAGCTCTACGAGGATGGCTTCGAGAGCCCCATCGACGAGCACGTGATTCCCGAGCCGCGTGACGAGGGCCTGCGGCGGTTGGTCGCGGCCGGCGACCGGATCCGGGCCGAGCTGCCCCGCCACCTGATCGTGCGGCTGGGGCCGCTGTTCGCCCTCGAGGGCAGCCATGCCTGGCTGGGCGAGCTGCTCGACACCCTGATGGGGGGCGGTGACCTGCGCGCGGAATCCGACGTGATCTTCTGCCCGACCTCCGCCGATGCGGTGGCCATGGCGCTGATCGGCATGCTGCAGCAGCAGCACTGTGGGGCCGGGGCCTGGGGCAGCTATCACCTGGCCGGCACCGAGCCGGTCAGTGCCTATACCTTCGTCTCCATGGTGCGCACCCAGCTGTCCACGCGTCTCGAGGGGCGCGGCGAGACGGTCGCCCTGGGCGGGGTCAAGGCGCTCAGTCACCACCATGACCAGCCGCTGCGCCGGGTCCTCAACTGCCGGCGGGTGCTGAACGTCTTCGGGGTGCACCAGAAGCCCTGGCGGCTCGAGGTCGGACGCATGCTGGATGCCTGGTGCCTGGCCCGGGACGACGACCCCGGAGCCGCCAAGGAGGCCGATCAGGCATGAACCCGATCCGCAGCGTCATCTTCTATATCGGCTACGTCCTGGCCATGCTGGTCTGTGGTGTGCTGTTCCTGCCGCCGTCGCCCTTCCTGCCGTTGAAGTCCCGCTACCGGCTGCTCAACCTCTACAACCACTTCATCGTCGCCTGGTTCGGCCTGGTGTGCGGCGTGCGCTACGACATCCGTGGTCGCGAGCGGCTCCCCGAGGGGCCCTGCGTGATCCTCTCCAACCACCAGTGCGAGTGGGAGACCGTCTACCTGCAGCTGCTCAAGCCGCCGGTGTGCACGGTGCTCAAGAAGGAGCTGCTCAGTATCCCGATCTTCGGCTGGGGGCTGCGCCTGCTGCACCCCATCGCCCTCGACCGGTCCAGGCCGGCCCGGGCGATGAAGCAGGTGCTGACCCAGGGCAAGCGCCGGCTGGAGGAGGGGCTCTCGGTGCTGATCTTTCCCGAGGGCACGCGGGTGGCGCCGGGTCAGCGGCGTCGCTACAACAAGAGCGGCGCGGTGATCGCCTGCCGGGCCGGCATGCCGGTGGTGCCGGTGGCCCACAACGCCGGTGAGCGCTGGCCCGGCCGCCACTGGGTCAAGAAGCCGGGGCGGCTGTCGCTGGTGGTCGGCGAGCCCATCGAGACGGTCGGCCGCAGTCCCGAGGAAGTGCTGGCCGAGACCGAGGCCTGGATCGAGGCCCGGCTCGACGAGATCTCCGAGGTCCCGCGTCCCCGCCAGGCGCCCGTCGGCCGCGAGACCGTCAGCGGCTGAGTCGGGCGCTGGGGGGCCGCAACGCAAGGAGGCGCCCCTGGGGGCGCCTCCTTGCGTTGCACGGCGGTGCGTCGTCCGTCAGCCGCTGTACTTCTGCAGGACCAGGCAGGCGTTGGTGCCGCCGAAGCCGAAGCTGTTGGACAGCACCCGCTCGACCCGGGCCGCGTCGCGGCGCTCGGTGACGATGTCGAAGCCGTCGGCCTGCTCATCCAGCTGCTCCACGTTGGCGGAGGCGGCGATGAAGTCGTTCTCCATCATCAGCAGCGAGTAGATGGCCTCCTGCACGCCGGTCGCGCCCAGGGAGTGGCCGGTCAGCGACTTGGTCGAGCTCATCGCCGGGGTGGTGTTGCCGAAGACCTCGCGGACCGCCTTCAGCTCGGCCACATCGCCCACCGGGGTGGAGGTGCCGTGGGTGTTGATGTAGTCGATGTCGCCGTCGACCGTGGCCAGCGCCTGGCGCATGCAGCGCACCGCCCCCTCGCCGGACGGGGCGACCATGTCATAGCCGTCGGAGGTGGCGCCGTAGCCGACCAGCTCGGCATAGATCCTGGCGCCACGGGCCTTGGCGTGTTCCAGCTCCTCGAGCACCAGCATGCCCCCGCCGCCGGCGATGACGAAGCCGTCGCGGGCCTGGTCATAGGGCCGTGAGGCCTTCTCGGGGCTCTCGTTGTACTGGGTCGAGAGCGCGCCCATGGCATCGAACAGGCAGGACAGGGTCCAGTGCTCCTCCTCGCCGCCGCCGGCGAAGACCACGTCCTGCTTGCCCATCTGGATCTGCTCCATGGCACTGCCGATGCAGTGGGCCGAGGTGGCGCAGGCCGAGGAGATGGAGTAGTTGACGCCCTTGATCTGGAAGGGGGTGGCCAGGCAGGCGGAGACGGTGCTGCCCATGGTGCGGGTGACCCGGTAGGGCCCCACGCGGCGCAGGCCCTTCTCGCGCATGATGTCGGCGGCCTCCACCTGGTTGGCGCTGGAGGCGCCGCCGGACCCGGCGATCAGGCCGGTGCGCTCGTTGGAGACCTGCTCGGGGGAGAGGCCGGCATCCTCGATGGCCTGGGCCATGGAGACATAGGCATAGGCAGCAGCGTCGCCCATGAAGCGACGCAGCTTGCGATCGACCAGGGCCTCCAGGTCGATGTCGACCACCCCGGCCACCTGGCTGCGAAAGCCGCGCTCGGCGTAGTCGTCCTTGAAGCGAATGCCTGAGCGCCCGTTCCGCAGTGCCTCGAGCACCTGTGTTGCGTCATTGCCCAGGCAGGACACGATGCCCAGGCCGGTGACTACCACTCGTCGCATGGGAGCCTCCTGTTCAGAAATTCGCGGTGGAGGTGAACAGACCAACGCGCAGATCGTTGGCCTGGTAGATCTCGCGGCCATCCACGGATACCGTGCCGTCGGCCATGCCCAGGATCAGGCGCCGGGTGATGATGCGCTTGATGTTGATACGATAGGTGACCGTCCGGGCCTCGGGCAGGATCTGGCCGGTGAACTTGACCTCCCCGCATCCCAGGGCGCGGCCGCGGCCGGGGTGGCCCAGCCAGCCGAGGTAGAAACCGACCAGCTGCCACATGGCATCCAGGCCCAGGCAGCCGGGCATCACCGGATCGCCGGGGAAGTGGCAGTCGAAGAACCAGAGGTCCGGATGGATATCGAGCTCGGCGATCAGTTCGCCCTTGCCGTGTTCGCCACCCTCTTCATGGATGTGCGTGATGCGATCGAGCATCAGCATGTTGGGTGCCGGCAGTTGGGCGTTGCCGGGGCCGAACAGCTCGCCACGGCTGCATGCCAGCAGTGCTTCGCGATCAAAGGAATGTTGCTTGGTCACTGAATCGTTCCGAGTGTCGAGATGATTGTGTGCCGGGAAACGGCATGCGACCGCCCAGGCGGCCCTGCCTAGTCTACTGTTCGCGTCCGGCGAATGCACGCCGAGGCGGATCTTGGGAGCGCCGGCTCCGGCCCGGGGGACGGCTCCCGAGGCGGCGGCCCATCGAGGCTCGATGTCCTCGTCCCCGACCGGACGCGACCTCATCCAGCGCCGTGAGTCGATTCCTGGGCCTTGTGCCCCGCCATGATCGCTCGACCGTCCCTTGCGCTGGCGCGCCCTGGCCATCCTCAGCCGGTTCGCAGGCGAGCAGCGCTCGCGGCGTGGCCGAGACGGTGGCACAGCCACCGGCATAGCCCCGCCCAGACCAGCGCCTCGGCGGCGAGCAGCCAGGGCGCCAGCTCGACCCCGGCCAGGCGGGCCCCGGCGAGGTAGGAGAGTGGCCCGCCGGTGGCGCCGCCGAGGGCCGCCAGCCAGGGGTGGCGCCACAACCAGGCCAGGGCGTGGTGCAGCAGGCTGGCGAACAGCGGCCACAGCAGCCACAGCCAGGGCGGCAGCAGGCCCAGCACCCGGGGCTCACCGTCGAAGCGGAAGCCGCCGGCCAGCGCCAGGCCGCCGTCGATGGCCAGGCCCAGCGCCGCGAAGCCGACCAGCCAGCGCCATTCCCCGGCCCGGGCCAGCCAGCGCAGGTGCAGCGCCAGCACCAGCGTCACCACGGCCCCGCCGACCAGGCTGCCGCCCAGCACGCAGGCAAACCAGCCGAGCTGGAAGCCCGCCAGGTTGGCGAGCAGCCGGGCGCTGGTCATGTCCGCCCCGTCAGGGGGGCCGGCCGGGCTCCGGGCTTGGCCAGCAGCAGGTGGCAGGTGCCGATGCGGCGCTCGAGGAAGCCGCCCTCGCAGTAGCACAGGTAGTAGCGCCACATGCGGATGAAGCGCTCGTCGTAGCCCAGGCGACGGACGCTGTCGAGGTTGGCCTCGAAGCGGTGGCGCCACTCGCGCAGGGTGCGCGCATAGTGCAGGCCGATCTCGTCCAGGGCCAGCAGGTTGAGCGAGGTACGCCGGGTCAGGCCGTCGAGGATGGCGCGGTGGGAGGGCAGGAAGCCGCCGGGGAAGATATAGCGCTTGATGAAGTCCATCTCGCGCTTGGCCGCCTCGAAGCGCTGGTCGCGGATGGTGATGGCCTGCAGCATGGCCAGGCCGTCGTCGGTGAGCAGGCGGTCCAGGGTGGCCAGATAGGTGTCGAGGTACTGGTGGCCCACCGCCTCGATCATCTCCACCGAGATCAGCCGATCAAAGCGTCCCTCCAGCTGCCGATAGTCCTGCTTGAGCAGGGTGACGCGGTCCGCCAGGCCCTCCGCCTCGAGGCGTCGTGCGGTATGCGCGTACTGCTCCGCGGAGATGGTGGTGGTGGTGACCCGGCAGCCGCGGGTACGGGCCGCATGGATGGCCAGGCCGCCCCAGCCGGTGCCGATCTCCAGCAGGTGGTGGTGGGCGCGGACGTCCAGCCGGTCGAGCATCAGGTCGAGCTTGTGGGTCGAGGCCTCCTCCAGGCTGGCGCCGGCGTGCGGGAAGACCGCGCTGGAGTACATCCAGTGCCGACGGTCGAGGAAGGTCGCGAAGAGCGCGTTGCCGATGTCGTAGTGGGCGGCGATATTGCGCCGCGAGCCGCTGACGGTGTTGCGCTGCAGGCCGTACAGGGCGCCGAGCAGCCAGCGGCCGAGGCGGGCCAGGCCGCCCTCCATCTCGCCGTTGACCCGCTCCAGGTTGGCGGCGAACAGCCGCACCAGGGCCACCGGGTCGTCGGCGTCCCAGTCGCCGTCCATGTAGGCCTCACCGGCGCCCACGGTGCCCCCCAGCGCCACCCGCCGCCAGGCCCGGCTGTCGCGCACCACCAGGGTCACCCGCAGCTCGCCGCCCCGGCCCAGCTGGTGGCGCTGGTGGCCCTCGATCAGGGTGATCTCGCCGCCCTCCAGGCGGTCGAGCTGCTGCAGCAGGCGGGGCTTGAGCCAGCGGGACAGCCGGTCGCCGTCGGCCGGCAGCGGTCGGGCAGTGGCGGTGCGCAGGGTCGTCACGGCGCGGTCTCCTCGCGGTGGGGGTGGTCATGCAGGGGGACGCGCTTGAGCCACAGGCGCAGTGCCTCGAAATGGATGCCGGCCAGGGTCTTCAGCGCCATCCACGGCTGGCGTGCCAGGGTGGCGACCAGCACCCCGCGGGTGGCGGGGCGGGCCTCGAGGGTCAGGGTGGCGTCGAAGTGGCGCGCCTCGCCCCGCCAGGTCTCCATGTGCATCGTCAACGCCGCTCCGGGGGTGTCGAAGCGCCAGCGGTAGCGCATGTCCATGGGGTTGAAGGGGGAGACATGCATGGCCTTGTCGAACTCGGCCCGGTGGCCGTGACGCCGCGGTTCCACGGCGCAGGCATAGGTGGTGCGCTCGCCCCAGGGGGTGTTGCTGACCTCGCCGAGCAGGGCGCGCAGCTCCCCGCGTGCGTCATAGGCGTAGTACAGCGAGAGGGGGTTGAAGCCCACGCCCAGGGTGCGCAGCTGGGTCAGCAGGCAGATGCGCCCGTCCGGGGCACTGCCCAGCTGGCGCGCGAGCTCGACGCGCACGGCATCCTTGAGGGGGCGGTCGTGGGGGGCCAGGTAGTCCTCGCGGCGGAAGCGTGCCAGGGCCGGGCGACGGGCGCTGAAGCCGGGCACGCCGTCGAACAGCTCGGGCAGCTCGTCCAGGTCGAGCCAGGCCATCCACAGCCGGTAGCGGAAGGCGTGATGGCGCGGCAGGAAGCGCCGGTGGCGCAGCCAGCCGCGATAGATGCGCGAGCGCGGCGCGGCTCTCATGCCAGGGCCTCCCGCGCGGCGAGGCATGGGACCGGCCCGCTCGGCGCGTCCTCGTCGCAGCCCAGGGCCCGGGCCACGCGCAGGGCGCTCCACACCCCGTCCTCGTGGAAGCCATGGCGCCAGTAGGCACCGCAGAAGTGGGTGCGCCGCGCCGGCCCCGAGATCTCGCCGTGACGCCCCTGGACGCGCTGGCCGGCCAGGCTGAAGCGGGGGTGGGCATAGGTGTAGCGACCCAGCACCCTCGCCGGGTCGATGCTCGCGCCGTCGTTGAGGGTCACGCAGAAGGTCTGCGGGGCCTCGATGCGCTGCAGGATGTTCATGTCGTAGGTCACCGAGACCCGGGCCGCCTCGCCGCGCCCGTCCAGACGATAGTTCCAGCTGGCCCAGGCGCGGCGGCGGCGCGGCAGCATCCGGGTGTCGGTGTGCAGGACCACCTCGTTGTCCTGGTAGGGCATGGCCCCGAGGATCTCCCGCTCGTCGGGGGAGGCATCCTCGAGCATCGCCAGCGCCTGGTCGGCATGGCAGGCCAGCACCACCTGGTCGAAGCGCTCCTCGCCGGCCGCGCTGCGCAGCCGAACCCCGTCCGCGTCGCGGCGGATCCCCCGCACCGGGCTGGCCAGCCGGATGCGCTCGGCGTAGGGGGCGGTCAGCGCCGGGATATAGGCCCGCGACCCGCCGACCAGGGTGTGCCACTGCGGCCGGTCGGTCACCGACAGCAGGCCGTGGTGGTGGAAGAAGCGCACGAAGAAGTGCAGCGGGAAGGCCCGCAGGTCGCGGATGCTGGCCGACCAGATCGCCGCGCCCATGGGCAGCAGGTAGCGGCGCTGGAAGTCGCGGCCGAAACCGCCGGCATCGAGGTATTCGCCGAGGGTCAGGTCCGCCGGCAGGCGCTGCTCGACCAGGTCGCGGGTCGCCTCGCGGTTGAAGCGCAGGATGTCGCGCAGCAGGCCGTGGAAGCGCGGGCGCACCAGGTTGCTGGGCTGGGCGAACAGGCTGGCCAGGGTGTGGCCGTTGTACTCGAAGTCCCGGGCGGTCTCGTGGACCGAGAAGCTCATCTCGGTGGGCTGGCTGGCCACGCCCAGGCGGCTGAGCAACCGCCGGAAGTGGGGATAGGTCCAGTCGTTGAAGACGATGAAGCCGGTATCGATGGCGTAATCGCGACCGTCGACGGTGACATCCACGGTGGCCGTGTGGCCCCCCAGCCGGGGCTCGGCCTCGAACAGGGTGACCTCGTGACGGCCTGACAGGTACCAGGCGGCGGCCATCCCGGCGATGCCGCTGCCCACCACGGCGATGCGCTGGGCGGTACTCCGCTGGGCGTGGTCGGGCGAGAAGGACGGGGTCATGAGCGGGCCTCCCGGGGAGTGCTCTCCGGATCGCGGGCCAGGCGGCGGCCGAGGCGGACGCGCAGCCCCGGCGGCAGGATGCCCAGCAGCTTGAGCAGCAGGGTGAAGCGCCGCGGGAAGTGGATGTCCAGGCGATGGGCGGCGAGACCGGCGAGGATGGCCTCCGCGGCCCGTTCGACGCTTACCCGCATCGGCATCGGGAAGTCGTTGCGGTCGGTCAGCGGTGTCTTGACGAAGCCGGGATGGATGAGGCTGACGTCGATCCCCTCACCGGCAAGGTCGAGACGCAGCGACTCCAGGAAGTAGCTGAGGGCCGCCTTGGAGGCGCCGTAGGCCTCGGCGCGCGGCAGCGCCAGGTAGGCCGAGGCACTGGAGGTGGCGGCGAGCAGCGGGCGCCCACCCTCGGCCCGGGCCCGGCGCAGCAGCGGCAGGGCGGCCTCGATACCGTACAGGGCACCGAAGACATTGGGGGCGAAGACCCGCTCGACGAGGGCGCTGTCGAAGTCTCGGACGTCCAGGTACTCGCAGGTCCCGGCGTTGAGGATCACCAGGTCGAGCCCGCCGAAGCGGGCTTCCAGGCGTCGCCCGGCGGCCAGCACGGCCTGGCGGTCGGTGACGTCCAGGGGCAGCAACAGGGCGTTGTCCCGGTCGCCGGCCAGCTCGGCCAGGGCCTCGGGGCGGCGGGCGCTGAGCGCGACCCGGTGTCCCTGCGCCAGCAGGCGCTCGGCCAGGGCCCGGCCGATGCCCGAGGTGGCCCCGGTCAGCCAGATGCGTTGGGTTGCGTGCGGTGCCGTCATGTCGTCTCCCGAGGCTCCTGGGGCGTCCCTTCCCCCTGGGGTTACGCGGGAAACGGGGGTTTGGATTCACCGTCCCGCGCGTCGCTTGATCACGCCTATCAGCCGCCCGATCACCGGCAGGTGCTCGTAGAGCAGGGCGCCGGCGTCGAAGTAGTCCCGGTGCCGGCAGACCCGTCCCGAGCCGTCGGCGGCGAAGGTCAGCCGCGAGCAGCCCGGCACCGCGATCGCCTGCCCGCCGGCCAGGCGGGGGTGCGTCAGGTGCAGCGTCCAGGTGACGAAGGCGTGGTCGCCCTGGCGCAGGCGGTCGTGAAAGTCGAAGCGACACGCTGTCACGTTCTCGTACAGGGCCTGGAAGTAGGCTTCCAGGGCCGGCAGTCCGTCTATCCGGTGAAGCGGGTCGACGAATTCCACGTCCTGAGTATATAGCTTGTATAGCTTTTCTGTACAGGTTTTGTCCAGCTTATTGTAGAAGGCGCAGAAGGCCTCCAGGGACGGGTCCCGGCTCATGGGGCGATCCTCGGTGGTGGGGTGGGCTCAGCGCTCGGGGGACAGGCCCTTGAAGGCCGCCAGCGCCCGGGCCCGGGCGGCCTTGTGCTCGACGATGGGCGCGGGATAGTCGAGGCGGGCCAGCAGGTCACGGTCCGGGGCATGGCGCGCCTTGGCCGGCAGCCCGGCCAGCTCGGGCAGCCACTCGGCCAGAAAGCGCCCCTCGGGGTCGAAGCGCTGCGACTGGGTGGTGGGGTTGAAGATCCGGAAGTAGGGGGCGGCGTCGGTGCCGGTGGAGGCCGCCCATTGCCAGCCGCCGTTGTTGGCGGCGAATTCGCCGTCCACCAGGTGGCGCAGGAAGAAGGCTTCGCCGCGCCGCCAGTCGATCAGCAGGTGCTTGGCGAGGAACATGGCGGTGACCATGCGCAGGCGGTTGTGCATCCAGCCGGTGGCCACCAGCTGGCGCATGGCGGCGTCGACGATGGGGTAGCCGGTGCGCCCCTCGCACCAGGCGTGAAAGCCCGGCTCGTCGTCCCGCCAGGGCAGCGCCTCGGTGTGGGCCTGGAAGGCGCGATGGCGACAGACCCGCGGAAAGCCCACCGCCACGTGCTGGTAGAACTCCCGCCAGATCAGCTCGCCGACCCAGGCCTGGAGGCCGGCATCGCCGTCGGCCAGGGCGCCGTCGTTCTCGGCCAGCACCGCCTGCAGGCACTGGCGGTGGGAGATCATGCCCAGCGCCAGGTAGGGCGACAGCTCGCTGGTGCCGCGAATGGCCGGGAAGTCGCGCTGGTCGGCGTAATGGCGACCGCGAAAGCGCAGGAAGCGCTCCAGGCGGTCGGCGGCCGGTCCCTCGCCGGCCGGCCAGCGTCGGCCGTCCACCGGGGTGTCCGCCAGCTCGGGGAGCCCCGGCAGCGGCTCGGCGGCGATGGCCAGGCGCGCCTGGGGGGCGGGCGTGTCGCGCAGGGCCAGGCGCTCGGCGCTGACCTGGCGGTGCCAGGCCCTGGCGAAGGGCGTGAAGACCCCGTAGTAGTCCCCCTTGCCGGTGAGCAGCTCGCCGGGAGCGAAGGCCACGGCGTCGTGGTGGCCGGTGGCGGCGAGGCCGGCGGCGGTGAAGGCCTCGATCACCCGGGCATCGCGGCGGGCCTCGTCGAGGGGATACTCGCGGTTGAAGTGCAGCGCCCCGGCGCCGACTTCCCGGGCCACGGCGAGCAGCGTCTTGGGAGCCGCCGCGAAGGTCTCGGCCTCCCGGTGCAGCAGGGGGATATTGAGGCCGGCCAGGGCCTCGGCCAGGGCGGCGACGCCGCGCTGCCAGAAGTCCAGCTTGTTGGCACCGTGGCCGTGGGCGCGCCACTGGGCGGTGCTGTGCAGGAAGACGGCCACCACGGGCCCCCGCTGGGCGGCCGCGGCCAGGGCGGTATTGTCGTGGATGCGTAGGTCGCTGCGGAACCAGACCAGGGTGGGTGCCATGGGACGCTCCGGTTCAGGCGGCCTGGGTGAGCGACTGCAGGCGGGACATGGCCCGGGGCAGGTCGTCGCCGAGGACCTCCACCCCGGTGCCGTCCAGGTCGGCCGCCCGGATCCGCGCCACGGGGCCGCACAGGGTCAGGGGGACATCGAGCTGCTCGGCCAGCCGTGGCAGCTGGCGGCGCACCAGGTCGGCCTTCTCGGCCTTGCCGCTGGCCAGCAGCAGGGCGTCGGCATGGTAGCGCTCCACGGCCAGCGGCAGCTCCTGCACCGGCAGGGGCGCATCGAGGAGCTGGACCCGGTAGCCCCGGTCGCTGGCGGCGAGGGCGGCGAGCAGCCCCCAGAGGGGGCCGGCGTCGTCGGGCATCGGCACGATCAGCAGCAGCGGCCCGGTGGCCAGCGGGTTGGCATGGTAGAGCCGGGTGCCGATGCGGGTGCGCAGGAAGGCCTCCAGGGCCCGGCGCTGCAGCTCGGCGCCGAGCCGGTCGTCCCAGCCTTCCTCCAGCTCGCGGATCACCGGCTGCCAGAGTTCGTCGATGCAGGTCGCCACCGGGTAGAGCGCCAGCCCCTGGTTGAACAGCGCCTCGAGGCGGGCCAGGTCCAGGGCCTCGGCGGCGGCGATCAGCTGACGACGCTGGCTCTCCCAGTCCCCGGCGGCGGGCGGCGGCGCCTCCACGGCATCCGGCTGCTCGAGTAGCTCGCGGACCTGGCTGACCGGCACGCCGCGATTGAGCCATTGCAGGATCCGCTCGACCCGCTCGATGTCCTCCCGGGCATAGAGACGGTGCCCCTTGGGCGTGCGTCGCGGGCGAATCAGGCCATAGCGGCGCTCCCAGGCGCGCAGGGTCACCGAATTGACACCGGTCAGGCGAGAGACCTCGCGAATCGGATAGAGCGGCGTATCGGTCGGATGGTTCGCCTGATCGCTCATGCGCGCCTCTGCCTCGATGGTGGAGATCGGTGGCCGGTGGCTGCCGCGGCCGTGATGGTACGATTTTGTACAAAAACGCGGGGATGTACAACGCGGCCGTCAGCTCGCTTCCCCCGCCTGCTCGGCAATCACCGTCGCCAGGGCGTCGACGAAGGCCGGGTGCTCGCCCACCGGGGGCAGCAGCGTCAGGGCGAGGCCCGGATGGGCCTCGCCCAGGGCGGCTACCTGGCCGGGGACATCCTTGCGCAGGTGGCGGCCGGCGGCGAAGAACAGCGGCAGGATCTCGGCCCGCGCGATGCCGGCGGCCTCGAGTTCGGCCACGGTGGTCTCCAGTGAGGGCTCGCAGAGCTCCATATAGGCCAGCCGCAGCGGAGTGGTCAGCCGCTCGGCCAGGGCCGTGGCCAGGTTCTCGAAGGGGGCTCGCCAGTGAGGGTCGCTGGAGCCGTGGGCCAGCAGGATCAGGGCGCTGCGCATGTCAGGCGGTCTCCGTGGGGTGGGGGGTGGGGTGGCGACGGGGCATGGTCAGGCCCAGGCGGTGGCCCGAGAGCCAGGCATCCTCGACCCGGGCGTCACGCCAGGCGTCGCCGCACAGGGCCAGGCCGCCCCGGCCGAGGCGAAAATCCAGGGCACCTGGTGCGGTCGGTGGCGCCGGCTGGGCGAAGCGCCAGCGGTGGGCGCCGGCGTGGCGTGGCATGGGCAGGGTGATGCCCTCGGGCAGGGCCGCCTGCAGGGCATCGAGCAGGCGGGCGGTCACGCTGCCGGCATCCTCCTCCAGGTGCTGTTCGCTCCAGGCCAGCCGGGCCAGCAGGGTGAGGCTCTCGCCCTGGGTCTCGCGGCCCGGCTTGGTCTGGTTGCGGGTGACCAGCCGCAGCGGGCCCTCGGCCGGTTCCAGCGCCTGCCAGTCGGCCGCGAGACCCGGCAGTGCCGGGAGGGGCGCCTCGAACTGGGCCCAGCCGGCCCAGCAGGCTCGCTGGGGGATGCCGCGACAGGCTCCGGCCAGCGCGGCGTCGTGGGGGGCGGCCAGGGCCTCCGCCTGTGGCGCGGGCAGGGCCAGCACTACCGCCGCGAAGGGCCCATGACGGGTGCCGGCCTCGCTGACCAGGCGCCAGCCATCGGCAGCGCGCTCCAGGGTGACGATGCGGGTCGCGGTGTGCAGGGGCAGGCCGTCGGCCAGATGGCACAGCAGGGCGCTCATGTGCGGGGTCCCGGTGAAGCGGAGCTGGTCGTCGACCCGCCGGCTGGCGCTGCCGGCCGTCAGCCGCCAGACGGACGTCGGCCAGGGCGCCACCACGCCGGCCCGTTGCCAGGCCGCGACCCGCTCGCGGAAGGTCGCATCGCGCACGCTAAAGTGCTGGGCGCCCAGCTCGACCACCGCGCCGGTCAGCTGGCGGCTGGCCATCCGGCCGCCCGGGGCGCGGCCCTTGTCGAAGACCGTCACCGGCCGGCCGTCATCGGCGAGCGCCCTGGCGCAGGCCAGGCCGGCGATGCCGGCGCCGATGACGGCGGTGGAGTCGGGAGGCGGGATCATGGCAGTCTCATGCAGTGAGCGGGATTTACCGCTAGACTAGCAGACGTGTACAACAGCTGTATAACACGAAGATGCAGGGGAGGCGTCGAATGCGTGTATTGATCACCGGAGGCAGTGGGTTCGTCGGCCAGGCACTGTGCCGGCGACTCGAGGAAGCCGGCCACCGCCTGCTGGTGGTGTCCCGCGATCCGGACCGGGTCCGCGATCGACTGCCGGCAGGCACGGACATCCGCCGCTCGGTGCTCGACTTCGTCGACACGCCCCCCGAGGCCCTGGTCAACCTGGCCGGCGAGTCGATCGCCGCCCGGCGCTGGAGCGATGCCCAGAAGGAGCGGCTGATCGATTCGCGGGTCAACGTCACCCGCGACCTGGCGATGCTCTGCGAACAGCTCACGGCCACCCAGGGACGCGCGCCGTCGGTGATGGTCTCGGCCTCCGCGATGGGCTTCTACGGCGACCAGGGCGAGCGCCTGGTCACCGAGGACACGCCCCCCCAGGACGAGTTCGCCCACCGGCTGTGCAAGCGCTGGGAGGAGGTGGCCGGCGAGGTCGCCACCTTCGGCACCCGGCTGGCGATCCTGCGCCTCGGGCTGGTGCTGGATGCCGGTGGCGGCACCCTGCAGAAGATGCTGCCGCCCTTCAAGCTGGGCCTGGGGGGGCGCTTCGGCCACGGGGAGCAGTACATGCCCTGGGTGCATCGCCAGGACCTGGTCAGCATGATCCTCTTCCTGATCGAGCGGGACGACCTGGACGGCCCCTTCAACGGCAGTGCGCCGAACCCGGTGACCAACGCCGAGTTCACCCGCACCCTGGCCCGCCACCTGCACCGGCCGGCGCTGCTGCCGGTGCCGGCCCTGGTGCTGGAGAGCGCCTTCGGCGAGATGTCACGGCTGCTGCTGACCGGGGCGGACATGCGCCCCCGGCGGCTCGAGGAGGCCGGTTTCGAGTTTCGCTTCCCGACCCTGGACGAGGCCCTGGCGGATATCCTCGGCTGAGCGCCTCGCCGGGATTCGCCCATGCACCAGGCCCCCGCCGGCAGCCTGCCGGTGGGGGCCTGGTGCTCGCGGGGCGCGCGCGAGCCTAGCGGGTGGTCTCGTCCACGGTGACGATGACCCGCACGGCGTCGAGCCGCAGCCGCGTGCCCTCGATGGCCGCGTCCAGGGCGGCGCGTTCCTCGCGCAGGGCGGTCAGCTCGTCCTCGCGCACCGCGGGATTGCGCCGGGCCAGGGCCTCCAGGCGGGTCAGCTCGGCGTCGAGCTCGTCGCGCATGCGGGCCTGGGCGGCCTCGACGATACTCGGCAGCTCGCGCTCGGCCTCCGCCTCGGCACGGTCGAGCAGCTCGCGGAGCTGGTCGTGGCGGCTCTTGATCAGGTCCCGGGCCACCGCCTTCTTGACCTTGTGCAGGTTCTTCGCGAGGCCGGTGAAGGACACCTTGGCGGTCAGGTTGGCGCCGGACTCGTCGAGCAGCACCCGCACCGCGGTGGGCGGCAGGAAGCGATTGAGGTGCAGGCGCCGGGGCGCCGGGCAGTGGGTGCGGAAGACCAGCTCGGCCATCAGCCGGCCGCCGGGGATCGAGGGATGCTTGAGCAGGGCCAGGGCGGTGTTGCCCATGGTGCCGTCGAGGATGCGTCCCATCATCTCCCGGGTCAGCGGGTGCTCCCAGGACAGCCGCTGGACGTCGTCCCGGGCCAGGGCGCGCTCCCGGGAGAGGGTGGCCGAGAAGCCCTCCTCGCCCTTCACCAGCCCCGGCAGGCCGTCGAGCATCTGCGGGCTCGGCTGCAGGTGCTGGATACCGCCGCCGAGGTCCTGGCTGTCGACCCCGAAGATGTCCAGGGCCTGATCCAGGTAGCGGGTCAGCGCCTTGTCGGCATCCAGCTCGCGGACCGCGGCGATGGTCGCCTCGGCGCGATCCGCGCGGCAGGCGTTGAGCTCCAGCAGGCGGTTGCGGCCGGCGTCGCGCTCCGCCAGGCGGCTGTCGAACAGCTCGCGGGTCTCGCCGATCACCTCGTCGAGGCTCTCGTCGTCGAGCAGGGCGTCGGCCAGGGCATCGCCGAAGGCCTCGAAGATCTCGCTGCCCAGGCCGTGGGGCGCGCTGAAGGCATCCATGCCCTCGTGGTACCAGCGCAGCAGCTGCTCGCCGGGACTGCCCGTGAATACCGGCACGTGCAGCTCGATGGCGTGGCGCTGGCCGATGCGATCGAGGCGCCCGATGCGCTGCTCCAGCTGGTCCGGATGCAGCGGCAGGTCGAACATCACCAGGTGACGACAGAACTGGAAGTTGCGGCCCTCCGAGCCGATCTCCGAGCACACCAGCACCTGGCAGCCGTCCTCCTCGTCGGCGAAGGCCGCCGCCGCCCGGTCGCGCTCGACCAGCGACAGGCCCTCGTGGAACACCGGGGCGTGCATGCCGCCCAGCACCCTCAGCCCCTCGGCCAGGCCCAGGGCCGTCTCCCGGTCATGGGCGATCACCAGCACCTTGTCGTCGCCGAGCTCGGTGAGCCGCTCGAGCAGCCAGGTGACCCGCGGGTCGAACTGCCACCAGGGCTCGGTGTTCAGGGGATCGTCGGCGAGCGCCCGGTACATGGTATCCAGGTAGACCAGCACCTCGGGGTGATCGAGGCCGGTCTCGATCAGCAGCTCGTCCAGGTAGTCCTCGTCCCGCGCCAGGCGGCGCAGCACCCGGCGGTAGGAGGAGGGCAGCTCGAGGCGGGCGACCTGCAGCCGGCGCTCGGGGAAGCCGCCGACGTGGCGGCGACTGTTGCGAAACATCACCCGGCCGGTGCCGTGGCGGTCGAGCAGCTGGTCGCGCAGCTGCTCCCGGGCCGCGCCGTGCTGCCCGGCGGCGCCCTCGGGATCGGCCAGGGTGTCCAGCAGGGCGAGGCTGTCGGGGTCGTCGATCACGGCGGCGACGGCCTCGCGGTCGGCCGCCTCGCCGGGCAGGCGCTCCAGGGCATCGATGGCGGCGGCCACCTCCACGTAGTGGCGCTCCTCCTCCTGGAAGGCGGCGAGGCTCTGGTAGCGGTCCGGATCGAGCAGGCGCAGCCGGGCGAAGTGGCTCACCGGGCCCATCTGCTCCGGCGTCGCCGTGAGCAGCAGCAGCCCGGGGGTCGTGGCGGCCAGACGTTCCACGCAGCCGTAGCCGGGGCCGACCGTCTCGGCCGACCACTCCAGGTGGTGGGCCTCGTCGACGATCAGCAGGTCCCAGTCACAGGCCTCGGCCTGGGCCTGGCGGTGGGGGTTGGCGAACAGCCAGTCCTGGCTCGCCAGCACCAGCTGGCCGGCCTCGAAGGGGTTGCCGCTGCCGTGGGCCAGGCTCTGCTGCTCGTCGAGCAGGGTGACCTCCAGCGAGAAGCGGCGCAGCAGCTCCACCAGCCACTGGTGGGTGAGGCTCGCCGGCACCAGGATCAGCGCCCGCTCGCCGCGCCCGGTGAGCAGCAGCCGGTGCAGGATCAGGCCGGCCTCGATGGTCTTGCCCAGGCCCACCTCGTCGGCCAGCAGCACCCGCGGGGCATGGCGGCGGGCGACCTCGTCGGCGATGTAGAGCTGGTGCGGGATCAGGTCGATGCGCGGGCCGGCCAGGCCCAGCGCCGGGTTCTGCTCGATGCGGTGATGGTGGTGCAGGGTGCGGAAGCGCAGGTCGAACCAGTCGTTGCGGTCCACCTGGCCGGTCAGCAGCCGGTCGCGGGCCTGGTCGAACTGCATGGTGTCGGCGAGCTTCGCCTCGGGCAGCTCGCACAGCTCGCCGGCATCGCTCTCGCCGATGTAGACGATCAGCCCGCCGACCTCCTTGCTGTCGTCGACGGTCATCTGCCAGCCCTCGGCGCACTCGATGCGGTCGCCGCTGCCGAAGATGACCCGGGTCAGGGGGGCGTGCTGGCTGCTGTAGGTACGGGTTTCCTGGCTGGCGCCGAAGAGGACGGTGACGCTGCGGGGGTCGCAGTTGAGGATGGTGCCCAGGCCGAGTTCGGCCTCGCCATCGCTGATCCAGCGCTGGCCGGGAGAGAAGTCGCTCATGGTGCCTCGGGGATGCTTGGGATCGGTTCTCGCGCCGCTGGCCACGCCCGGCCCCGCGGCGACAGGGCGCGGTATCTTACAGCAAACCCCGCCGCGGCTTAAGCCTCTTCTCAGCGCTCCCAGGGCTATCGGAGTTTGGTTGTCGCTTGGGGCTGATCCGTCGACAGGTCTGCGAGGGGGCGCTGTGAACCCCTCCATGGGCGCTTCCGACGCCATCCATGGCGTAGGACCCCCTCTTCGACCTGTCCCCGGCGGCCCCCGACAAACCAACCGTGATTGCCCTGTCAGCGCTCCCCCAGCCAGGCGTCGAGGGTCGCCCGGGTGAGTTCGCCCACGTGCTGCTCGAGGGCGCGGCCCTCGGCATCGAACAGCAGGGTGGTGGGCAGCCCCGGGGCGCCACTCGCCACCAGCATCGACTGGCGCGGGTCGAGCAGGGCATGCTCGAAGGCGAGCCCCTGAGCGTCGAGGTAGCGCACCACCGGCAGCAGGTCCTCGCCCTGGTTGATCACCACCACGGTGACGTCGTCCCGGGCATCGGCCTCGGCCAGCAGCGGCATCTCGCGCCGACACGGCGGGCACCAGGTCGCCCAGAGATTGATCACCAGGGTCTGGCCGCTGAGGGAGGCCAGCGCGACCGGTTGGCCCTCGAGGTCGTCCAGGGTCAGCTCGGGGAGCTCGCGCAGGGCCATGCCGCCGCCCAGCGGCGCCAGGGTCACCAGTGCCAGCCACAGCAGCGAGGCGGCGAGCGTCAGCCCCAGGGCGCCGAGCATGGCGCCGAGGCGCTGCCGCAGCGTCCAGGCGCTCCAGGCCAGCGCCGCCAGCAGGCCCCAGAGGCCGTGGAAGCCCGGCTGCCAGAGCTTGAGGGCATCCAGCGGCGCGTCGAGATAGCTGGGCAGGTGCGTGGCCACGTGGCCGATCCGGGCCCCGGCGAGCCAGGCGATCACCAGGCCATTGAACCAGCGGGCATGGTGGCGCCTGGGCAGGCCGAGCAGGAAGGCGCTGGCCGCCAGCAGCAGCAGGGCGGCGGCGAGGGCATAGAGGCGCGGCAGGGGAAGGAGCACGGGCCCCAGGGCGATGGCGTCCATGTCGTGGTGGGCTCTCCCGGGAGTCGGGTTCGGCGCCGGCGCCGGACCGGTTACACTGAGAACATTCGTTTCGCCAAGCCTACTGTCGGTAGGCGGGGCTGTCATCCAGCGGGAGCACTCATGGCACGACCGGCCTTCGATACCCTGCGGGCCCTGGCCATCGCCAGCCAGGCCCTGGGCTTCATCCTCATCATCACCCTGGAAACCGTCATGGGCGACGCCGCCCGGCCCTGGCAGGGCTGGACCCTGGCCGCCATGGTGGTGGCCGCCCTGGGGATCGCCCTGGTGCGGCTGTATCGGCGCAACAAGGCGCGCAAGGCCTGGGCGCGCCAGCGGAGCGATGACTAGCATCGCCCGGCAGGGCCCCTCGGTGCTGGCCGCGTGGCTGGTGCTGGGCCTGCTGGCGGGCTGTGCCGGCCAGGCCGTGCCCCGGGAGCATGGCCTGGCGTTGCGCGATGCCGAGATTCGCAGCACCTGGCTGGGCCAGTGGGCCCGTCAGGCCGCCGCCGACCATGCCGGCCTGAGCGGCTTTGCCCTGCTGGCCAAGGCCGAGGAAGCCTTCGCCCTGCGCGCCAACCTGGTCGAGCAGGCCAGCAAGCGCCTGGACGTCCAGACCTACCTGCTGGGGGAGGGGCAGACGGTCCAGGTCCTGCTGCATCGCATGATCGGCGCCGCCCAGCGCGGCGTCGAGGTCCGCCTGCTGCTCGACGACCTCACGGCGTCGGGGCAGGGCGACCAGCTGGCGGCGCTGGACAGCCACCCGAACATCCAGGTCAGGGTCTTCAACCCCTGGCCCCTCGGCCGCGAGCACCTGGTCAGCCGGGTGGTGCTGTCGCTGCCCGCCCTGGCCCGCCAGCACCGGCGCATGCACAACAAGACCTGGATCGTCGACAACGCCGTGGCGATCACCGGTGGGCGCAATCTCGACGACGAGTACTTCAATGCCAGCGAGCCCCGCAACTTCGCCGATGTCGACCTGCTGGCGGTGGGCGACGTGGTCGATGCCCTGTCGCTGAGCTTCGACCTCTACTGGAACCACTTCCTCAGCCAGCCCCTCGCGCGCTACCACGCCGCCGCGCCCGAGGCCTGGCGTGAGCTGGCCACGAGCCTGGCGCGCCAGCTGGCCGAGCAGCGGGACAGCGACTCCCCTTACTTCGTCGCCCTGCGGGCCCGTTACGGGGCGGCCGCCGAGGACACGCTGTTTGGCGACCTGCACTGGGCCCCGGGCCAGGCCCTGTGGGATCCGCCAGGCAAGGTCGCCGGCCGTGAGCGCTCGCCGCTGGAGGAGACCCTGTTCGGGGCCCTGCTCGACCAGCTCCCGAAGCTGGAGTCGCGGCTGGTGATCGTCTCGGCCTACTTCGTGCCCGCCGAGCGGGGCACGGCGCTGCTGACACGCCTGGCCGAGTCGGGCATCCGCGTCGAGGTGATCACCAACTCCCTGGAGGCCACCGACCTGTCGCTGGTCCACGGCGCCTATGCCGGGCGTCGCCGGGCGCTGCTGGAGAGCGGCGTGCGGCTGCACGAGCTGCGTGGCCGCCAGCAGCACGGCGAGGAAGCCGAGATCGGCATCCCCGGCACCTCGCTCTCCTCGCTGCACAGCAAGGCGGTGAGCTTCGACGACGACCTGGTGTTCATCGGTTCCTTCAACGCCGACCCGCGCTCGGTCATCTGGAACACCGAGATCGGGGTGCTGGTCGAGAGCGAGCCCCTGGTGGCCGAGTTCCTCGAGTTCGCCGAGGCGGGCATGACCCCGTCGCTGAGCTACCTGCCCGGCCTCGACGGCACGGGACGCCTGTACTGGCTCACCGAGCTCGATGACCGGCTGGTGCGCCTCGACCGGGAGCCAGGCTCCCTGAAGCAGCGGCTGGGCTCCTGGTTGAGTCGCCTGCTGGGCCTCGAGATCTGGCTCTAGCGCCCGCCGGCTTGACCCCGGTCAAGCCGGCGGCGACCCGCGTTGCCGGCGAGGCGGAAGCGACTAGGCTTGTATAAGCAAGGCCCATGCCGGGCCCTTCCCATCGCATCCTGCAGGGGGTGATCATGTACACGTCGATCCTCGTGCCCGTCGACGGCTCCGAGCATTCCGCCAAGGCACTGGGCGTCGCGGCCCAGCTGGCGCGGGCCTCGTCCGCGTCCCTCGTGCTGCTGACCGTGGCCGAGTATCCGCCCGGCAACATGGGGCTGTTCACCGGCGGCACCCCCGAACCCTTCACCGCGGAGGACTGGGGCAAGCTGGCCGACTCCCTCAAGCAGGATGCCGAGGCGGCCCTGAGGAAGGTCCGGGACAGCGTCGACCTGCAGGGTATCGAGGTCGAGGAGGTGATCCGCCAGGGGGCGCCGGCCGAGGGCATCCTCCATGAGGCCAAGCATCGCGGCGTCGACGCCATCGTGATGGGCAGTCGCGGGGTCAGCGACATGCGCGGCATGCTCTTCGGCAGCACCTCCCACAAGGTCAGCCATGTGGCCGAGAGCACGGTGATCACCGTGGCCTGAGGCCGGTTTCCGGCTCAGCCAGGGTCGCCTGGAGCAGGGAGACCAGGCGCAACGCCCGTGGCGCGTTGACGGGTCGCCGAGTCACAGGCCAGCGCAGGCTACCCGCTGACCATCCCCAACGAAGA
>NZ_JAUFPQ010000021.1:0-67993 GCF_030409305.1 Halomonas maura | reverse complement strand
GCCCGTCTTGTCGGCAGGGCGTCACTGCCGGTCATGGAGCATCAGGAGGGGAAGGAGAACTGCGCGCCCTCGCGAATCCCGGCCGACGGCCAGCGCTGGGTGACGGTCTTGCGCTTGGTATAGAAGCGCACGGCATCCGGGCCGTAGGCACTCAGGTCGCCGAACAGCGAGCGCTTCCAGCCGCCGAAACTGTGGTAGGACACCGGCACCGGCAGCGGCACGTTGATGCCGACCATGCCCACCTGGATGCGGTCGCTGAAGAAGCGGGCCGCCTCGCCGTCACGGGTGTAGATGCAGGTGCCGTTGCCGTACTCGTGATCGTCGATCAGTCGCATGGCCTCCTCCATGGAGTCGGCGCGAACCACCAGCAGCACCGGGCCGAAGATCTCCTCGAGGTAGCAGGTCATGTCGGGGGTCACGCGGTCGATCAGGGTGCCGCCGACGTAGAAGCCCTGCTCGTGGCCGGGCACCTGGACCCCGCGGCCGTCGACGACGATCCTGGCGCCCTGGCGCTCGGCGCTGTCGATATAGCCGCAGACCTTCTCCTGATGGGCCCGGGTGATCACCGGACCGAAGTCGTTCTCGGCGTCGAAGTGGGGGCCGACCCTGAGGGTCTTCATCTGGGCCTGCATCTTCTCGATCAGGGCGTCGGCCGCCGCGTCGCCCACGGCGACGGCCACCGACAGCGCCATGCAGCGCTCGCCCGAGGAGCCGAAGGCCGCCCCGGTCAGCGAGTTGACCACGTTGTCCATGTCGGCGTCGGGCATGACGATGGCGTGGTTCTTGGCGCCGCCCAGCGCCTGGCAGCGCTTGCCGTTGGCGCTGGCGCGGCGGTAGATGGTCTCGGCGATCGGCGTGGAGCCGACGAAGCTCACGGCCTTCACGCGGTCGTCGTCGAGCAGGGTGTCGACGGCGTCCTTGTCACCGTTGACCACGTTCAGCACGCCGGCGGGCAGGCCGGCCTCCAGCGCCAGCTCGGCGATGAACAGCGCCGAGGTCGGGTCGCGCTCGGAGGGCTTGAGGACGAAGGTGTTGCCGCAGGCGATGGCCATCGGGTACATCCACAACGGCACCATGGCCGGGAAGTTGAACGGCGTGATGCCGGCGACCACGCCCAGCGGCTGGAACTCGCTCCAGGAATCGATGCCGGGGCCGGTGTTCTTGCTGTACTCGCCCTTGAGCAGCTCCGGGGCACCGCAGGCGTACTCGACGTTCTCGATGCCGCGCTGCAGTTCGCCCTTGGCATCGTGGACGATCTTGCCGTGTTCCTGGCCGATCAGCCGGGCGATCTCGTCGGCATGCTGCTCCAGCAGCGCCTTGAAGCGGTACATCACCCGGGCCCGCTTGGCGGGCGGGGTGTCGCGCCAGGCCGGGAAGGCGGCCTCGGCGGCGGCGATGGCCTCCTCGACGGTGGCCTTGCTGGCCAGGCTCACCTGGCCGGCGACCTCGCCGGTGGAGGGGTTGAAGATGTCCTGGGTGCGCACGGCGTCGTCGACTCGAGTGCCGTTGATCAGATGGCCAAGTGTGGTCATGGAATTACCTCTCTAAGAAGTCATTCAGTGGTGAGGTGCTTTAGAGCTTCCCCGTCACAGGTGATGAGCTGACCCGGCGCCAAGCCTTGGCGAGGGCGCTGTAAATCCTTCCCTGGACGCTACTTTTGCCGTCCCTGGTCAAAAGACCCTCGCTCCGCCTTGTCCCCGGCGCTCATCTCACCGGATGCTTTGAATTAGTGCTTAGCCCAGTTCGCCGATGGCGTCGCCAAGGGCGTTGATGAGTCGGTCGATCTCGTCGCGCTCGACGATGAAGGGCAGGCCCAGCTGGATGGTGTCGCCGCCGTAGCGCACGTAGAAACCCTTGTCCCAGCACTTCATCGCGATCTCGAAGGGCCGGCGGGCCGGTTCGCCGGGGTAGGCCTCGATCTGCAGGGCGCCGGCGAGGCCGTAGTTGCGGATATCGCTGACATGGCGGCTGCCCTTCAGGCCGTGCAGGGCATCCTCGAAGCGCGGCGCCATCTCCCGCACGCGGTCGATCAGGCGATCGTTCTCGAGCACGTCAAGGGACGCCAGGGCCGCGGCACAGGCCACCGGATGCCCCGAGTAGGTGTAGCCGTGGGGCAGCTCCATCATGTAGTCGGGACCGCCCTGCTCCATGAAGGTGTGGTAGATCTCCCCCTGCACGATGACCCCGCCCATGGGCACCGCGCCGTTGGTCAACTGCTTGGCGACGTTCATGATGTCCGGCACCACGCCGAACTCCTCGGCACCGGTCATCGACCCCATGCGCCCGAAGCCGGTGATGACCTCGTCGAAGATCAGCAGGATGTCGTGGGCATCGCAGATCTCGCGCAGGCGCTTGAGGTAGCCCCGGGGCGGCGGGATCACCCCGGCGGAGCCGGCCATCGGCTCGACGATCACCGCGGCGATGTTGGAGGCATCGTGCAGGGCGATCAGCTCCAGCAGCTCGTCGGCGCGCTCGGCCCCGTGCTCGGGCATGCCACGCGTGAAGGCGTTTTCCTTGAGCAGGGTATGCGGCAGGTGGTCGGCATCGATGCCCTGGCCGAACAGCACGCGGTTGGCGCCGATGCCGCCCAGGCTGATGCCGCCGAAGTTGACGCCGTGATAGCCCTTGGAGCGACCGATCAGCTTGGTCTTGGTCGGCTTGCCCTTCTTGCGCCAGTAGGCGCGGGCGATCTTCAGCGAGGTGTCGGCGCTCTCCGAGCCGGAGCCGGTGAAGAACACGTGATCGAGCCCCTTCGGGGTCAGCTCACGGATCCGGTGGGCCAGCTCGAAGGCCTTGGGGTGGCCGTACTGGAAGGCCGGGGCATAGTCCAGCTGGCGCAGCTGCCGGTGGACCGCCTCGGCGATCTCGGGACGGCCATGGCCGGCACCGCAGGTCCACAGGCCGCAGAGGCCATCGTAGATCCGGCGCCCGTCGGCCGCGGTGTAGTAGCTGCCCTCGGCGCCGACGATGATCCGCGGGTCGCGCTTGAACTGGCGGTTGCCGGAGTAGGGCATCCAGTAGGCATCCAGCTGCTCGGCGGTCAGGCCCGCGGTCTGCTGGGGAGAACGATCTGACATGGCAGCACCCTCTGTGGTCATCGTCTTGTTGGAGGTTGTGCAGGGAAGCGTGGTTCAGGGCGGCGATAAGTTAAATCTAGACTTGTTGAATTTCATGTAAGCACTGGATTAACTTTCAAGTTCGTCCCGCCGAGCCGGCGGGAGACACGTCACCGCGAGGGGAGAGGCCATGACACGCCGCAAGGAGGCCCTGACGGGACAGCTCAGCGATGCGGACCTTCGGCTGCTGCGCATCTATCGCAAGGTCGTGGAGTGCGGTGGCTTCTCCGCCGCCGAGGTGGAGCTGAACATCAGCCGCGCCGCCATCAGCATGGCGATGAGCGACCTGGAGACGCGTCTGGCCCTGCGCCTGTGCCAACGGGGCCGCAGCGGGTTCGCCCTGACCGACGAGGGCGCCGAGGTCTTTGAAGCCACCCTGCAGCTGCTGGCGGCGACGGAAGGGTTCCGTACCCGCGTCAACAGCCTTCACGCCTGGCTCAAGGGCGAGCTGAACATCGGCATCACCGACAACCTGGTGACCATGCCGCAGATGCACATCACCGATGCGCTCAGCGCGCTGAAGGAGCGCGGTCCCGACGTGCGCATCAACATCCGCATGATCCCGCCCCACGATATCGAGCTCGGCGTGCTGGACGGCCGCCTGCACACCGGGGTCGTACCCGCAATCAAGACCCTGCCCGGGCTTAACTACCTCTCGCTCTACGAGGAGACGTCGCAGCTCTACTGCGCTTGCGGCCACCCGCTGTTCGATGCCGAGACCGTGACCGACGGGCAGTTGGCGAGCAGCGATGCCGTGACGCCGGCCTATGCCCAGAGTCCGGAGATCAAGGCGCTGCATGAACCCCTCAAGGCCACCGCATCGGCCACGGACCGGGAAGGCATCGCCTTCCTGATCCTCTCCGGCCGCTATATCGGCTACCTGCCGACCCATTTCGCCGAGCGCTGGGTGCGTGACGACCGGTTGCGCGCCCTGAACCCGGACACCTGCCGCTACGTCACCCGCTACAGCGCCATCACCCGCAAGGGGGCCCCGCCCAATCGGGTCCTGGAAAGCTATCTCGAGGAACTGGGCCAGCGGGTGGAGGGCTGAACGCCCTCTGCTTCCCGCCACCGGCTTGCCGGCAACCCTCGCGCGAACTGCGCCAGACACCGCCCGGATCATGCCCTGCCCTGGTGCGCTGAGCCTGGCGGCATTGCCATCGTGGCGCACGGGGAGTCCGTTTTACCTTATGGAAAAATTTATCCTTGACCATCCGAAAAGCGCCTTTTACCTTTACCAAAAGGTAAAAAACCGGTAGCGCTACGATACTTCGGGTTGTGATCGAGTAATTGTCTGTATTTTAGGGTTTTTTGCCGTTCTTTTTCGGCATGGATGGTCGGGGTTCGCGGGGTGTGTCGCTCGGTTGTGGCCAGCTTTTTCGCCTCCCGGCAGCCTTCAATTTTTCCTGGTGATGCCTGACAAGATAAGCGTATTTTCTAATCAATCCTTTGGTCATTCAGTAGGGGGTGGCCAGGATCGAGAAGCCTAATCCCACAACAACAAGAGGGGTGTGCGATGAGAAAGTTGAAGTGCGGCCTGATCCAGATGGGCCTCAAGGGCGACGCCTCGATGCCTCCGGAGCGGATCCGGGAACAGATGCTCGAGGCCCACCTGCCCTTGATCGATGAGGCAGGAAAGCAGGGCGTACAGGTGCTCTGTTTTCAGGAAGTCTTCACCCAACCCTATTTCTGCCCCAGCCAGGACAGGAAATGGTACGACGCCGCGGAGCGAATTCCCGACGGTCCCACCACCAGGCTGATGCAGGAATATGCCAGAAAGCACCGGATGGTGATCGTGGTGCCGATCTATGAGGAGGACATCACCGGTGTCTACTACAACACCGCGGCGGTCATCGATGCCGATGGCACCTACCTGGGCAAGTATCGCAAGAATCATATCCCCGACACGGCTCCCGGCTTCTGGGAGAAGCTGTACTTCAAGCCGGGAAACAGCGGCTATCCGGTCTTCGATACGGCCTACTGCAAGCTGGGGGTCTATATCTGCTACGACCGTCACTTCCCGGAGGGCTGGCGGGCGCTCGCTCTGAACGGCGCCGAATATATCGTCAATCCCTCCGCCACGGTGGCCGGCAAGAGTCGCTACCTCTGGGAGCTGGAACAGCCCGCCTCGGCGGCCGCCAATGGCGTCTTCATCGGAGCCATCAACCGCGTCGGGCGCGAGGCCCCCTGGGATGAGCAGATGGGCGAGTTCTACGGTTCCAGCTATATCGTGAATCCGCTGGGCAAGATCGAGGCCCAGGCCAGCGAGGACCAGGATGAGCTCCTGGTGCATGAGATCGACCTGGACCTGATCCGTGAAGTGAGAAACGGCTGGCAGTTCTTCCGTGACCGCCGCCCCGAATCCTACGACGAGCTGATCGAGCAATAGTCGCCGGATGGCCCACGAGGCCCGGTGAGCTCGCATGACATCCGCACCTGGGCTGCGCCAGGACTACAACAACAACTCTCTGGGTAATACACAATGACTCATACAAGCGATGACGCGGTAATCGGCGGAGGAGCCGATCGCCGAGGCGAGTACTGTCCGGATCTATGGAATGCCGACCTGGCTCCCGTGGACAGGGCACAGCGGACCTGGAACTGGCAGAACATCGCCGGCCTCTGGGTCGCCATGGTGGTGTGCGTGCCGGCCTACATGCTGGCGGCGAGTCTGGTGCCCGAAGGCATGTCGTGGTGGCAGGCGGTGCTGACCGTCTTTCTCGGCAACCTGATCGTGCTGGCCCCCATGCTGCTGATCGGGCATGCCGGCACCAAGCATGGTATTCCCTTCCCGGTGCTGTTGCGCGCCTCCTTCGGTACCTCCGGCGCGAAGCTGGCGGCCATGATGCGAGGGGTCGTGGGCTGTGGCTGGTTCGGCATCCAGACCTGGGTCGGCGGCTCGGCCATCTATGTCATCCTCAATATCCTGACCGACCATGCGCTGGTCGGTGAGCCGATTCCCGGCCTGGGCATCGATATGGCGCAGTTCCTCTGCTTCCTCGCCTGCTGGGCCATGCATGTCTATTTCATTGCCAACGGGACCGAATCGATCCGTGCCCTCGAGACCTATGCGGCGCCCTTCCTGATCGCCATGTCGCTTGGCCTGCTGGTCTGGGCCGTGGTCAAGGCCGGGGGCCTCGGGCCCATGCTGTCCACGCCGTCCCAGTTCGTCGAGGGCGGGGCCCGGGAGGGCGAATTCTGGCAGGTGTTCTGGCCGGGGCTGACGGCCATGGTGGGCTTCTGGGCCACCCTGGCCCTGAACATCCCCGACTTCACCCGCTTCGCCAAGGACCAGAAGCACCAGTTCATCGGCCAGGCGGTCGGGCTGCCGATCCCCATGGCGCTATTGGCCTTCATCGCCGTGGCCGTGGCTTCGGCCACCGTGGTGATCTATGGCGAGGCGCTGTGGGATCCGGTCGCCATCACCGAGCGCATGGGCGGCCTGGCGGTCATCATCGCGCTGATCGCCCTGCTGATCGCGACGGTGACGACCAACCTGGCGGCCAATGTCGTGGCGCCGGCCAACGGCTTCTCCAACCTCAGCCCGGGCAGGATCACCTTCAAGATGGGCGGCTACATCACCGCCGGCCTGGGCATCGCCATCATGCCCTGGAAGCTGCTGGAGTCGACCGGCGCCTACATCTTCACCTGGCTGATCGGTTACTCCGCGCTGCTCGGGCCCCTGGCCGGCATCATGCTGGCGGATTACCTGCTGCTGCGTAAGACCGAGCTGTCGGCCGACGACCTGTTCAAGAGCGACGGCTGCTACAGCTACCGGCATGGCTGGAACCCGCATGCCTTCCTGGCCTTCGGCATTGCCGTGCTGCCCAACCTGCCCGGTTTCCTGTCGGCCGCCGGCCTGATCGACAGCGTGCCGAGCCTGTTCTCCACGCTCTACAACTATGCCTGGTTCGTCGGGGTGGCCGTCGGCGCCACCGTCTACCTGACGCTCATGCGGCTGAGTCGCCCCGCCGTGTCGGCGCCACGCCCCGACACCCACACCGCCGTCGAATAACAAGGAGAGCCCTATGTCCGTTCTGATCAAGGGTGGCACCGTCGTCACCGCCGACCACAGCTTCCGGGCCGATATCTACTGCGAGGATGGTCGGATCGCCGCCATCGGCGAGGACCTCGCGGTGCCGGCCTCGGCCGAGGTGATCGACGCTGCCGGGCAGTACGTGATGCCTGGCGGTATCGACCCCCACACCCATATGCAGTTTCCCTTCATGGGAACCGTGGCCAGCGACGACTTCTATACCGGCACCGCCGCCGCCCTGGCCGGCGGTACCACCAGCATCATCGACTTCGTCATCCCCAAGCCGGGACAGCGGCTGATGGAGGCCTATGAGCAGTGGCGAGAGTGGGCCGAGAAAGCCGCTACCGACTATAGCTTTCACGTGGCCATCACCTGGTGGGACGACTCGGTCCGCGAGGACATGGGGACCCTGGTGCGCGATCACGGGGTCAACAGCTTCAAGCACTTCATGGCCTACAAGAATGCCATCATGGCCGATGACGAGACGCTGGTGAAAAGCTTCCGGCGCTCGGTGGAACTCGGCGCGATGCCCACCGTGCATGCCGAGAACGGCGAACTCGTCTACCAACTGCAGCAGGAGATGCTGGACAAGGGCATCACCGGCCCGGAAGCCCATCCCCTGTCACGCCCACCGCTGGTCGAGGGCGAGGCGGCGAATCGCGCGATCCAGGTCGCCCGGGCCATGAACGTGCCGATCTACCTGGTCCACGTGTCCTGCAAGGAATCCCTGGATGCCATCACCCGGGCGCGCACCTCCGGCCAGCGGGTCTATGGCGAGGTGCTGGCGGGTCACCTGACCATCGATGACAGTGTCTATCGCAGCAAGGATTTCGACTTCGCCGCCGCGCACGTCATGAGCCCGCCCTTCCGTCCCAAGGAGCACCAGGAGGCCCTCTGGCACGGGCTGCAGGGCGGCAACCTGCAGACCACGGCCACCGACCATTGCTGCTTCTGCACCGACCAGAAGGCGGCCGGCCGCGACGACTTCACCAAGATTCCCAACGGCACCGCCGGCGTCGAGGACCGCCTGGCGATCCTCTGGGACGAGGGCGTCAACAAGGGACGCCTGACCCCCAACGAGTTCGTGGCCGTCACCTCGACGAATACGGCCAAGCTGTTCAACCTCTACCCGCGGAAGGGCAGCATCTCGGTGGGCGCGGATGCCGATATCGTGGTCTGGGACCCGCAAGGCTCCCGGACCATCTCCGCCGAGACCCACCACATGAGCGTGGACTTCAACATCTTCGAGGGCCGTACCGTGACCGGTATTCCCTCCCATACGCTCAGCCATGGCCGGATCGTCTGGTGCAACGGCGAGCTGAGGGCCGAGCGGGGGGCCGGGCGCTACCTGCACCGTCCGCCCTTTGCCCCGGTGTTCGAGGCCATGGCCAAGCAGGGTGCCCTCCAGGAGCCCCAGCCGGTCGAGCGCTGATCGTCCCCCTTCTGGCGGGGGAAGGCCCCCGCCAGTTTTTTCCCTTCCGGGGTGGTCTTCCCTGCCTACCCTGCCGATCCGTTGGCCCCCTGCGGTCGCCCGTCACGATGCTTCTTCGCCCTGCGTGCGCCCCTTGAGGGCCAGGGGGGTATGGTAGAATTGGCCAAAAACGCGGCAGCAGCCCCGAGGCTGGGGCATGCGCGAGGGCCGGATGCGTCTTGCCCGTGGAACTGCACCATAAGGGAGCTGGATACCGGATGAGCGACCATCAGCACAGGGCGAAACCCAGGAAGCCCTCGCCCGCTCGCGCGGCGCAGGAGGCGAAGATACTGGCCGCGGCGGAGGAAGCCTTCGCCCATCTGGGCTACAACGGGGTGTCTCTCGAGGCGATCGCCGAGCGGGCCGGCCTCTCGAAGCAGAACATGCTCTACTACTTTCCTTCCAAGGAGAGCCTCTATCACCAGGTGATCCGGAATATCCTGGACCTGTGGATCGAGAAGATGGCCCTGCTCGAGCAGGAGAGCGACAGTCCCCGGGCCATGCTCGAGAACTATATCCGCGGCAAGCTGGAGATTTCCCGTACCCGGCCCAACGGTTCCAAGGTGTTCGCCAACGAGATCATCAGCGGCGCGCCTCACCTGCAGGAATACATGCGCAACAACCTGCTGCCACAGCTCGATTCCGATATCGCGCTGGTGAAAAGCTGGATCGCCGAGGGGCGGATGGACCCGGTCGATCCCGAGCACCTGTTCTTCACCATCTGGGCATCCACGCAGACCTATGCCGACTTCTCCACGCAGATCGGCATGGCGCTGGGCAAGGAAAGCCTGGACGAGGGGGACTTCCAGCGGGCCGGTGACTTCCTGGTGCACGTGATCCTCAAGGGCACCGGCCTGGTCGAGACGACACCCTGATCGGGCCGAGGGCGTCGAGCGGTTCGCCTTGATGGCCTGACGGGTTACAGAAAGAACAGGCGGTGTTTCGGGGAACAGCGCCTTTCTTGAGTGGGTGGCTGGCTCTCGGACGTGGAACTTGACGAGGGGCTGACCGCGCGCTGGGTGTCCATCCCCGCATCGCCCCCGCCACACGCCTTGCGCCCGCGTCCAGCACGAGAGGACGGGGACGCCGCTGGCCCCCGCCCCCTTCATGCCTGCTCAGGCGGCCTCGTTGAGGGCGCCCGTCAGGTCGAGGATCGCCTGCTTGCCATCGCCGAAGAGCATCAGGGTGTTGTCCTTGGCGAACAGCGGGTTGGGCAGGCCGGCAAAGCCGGGACTGAGGCTGCGCTTGACCACGATCACGGTGCGCGCCTGGTCGACGTCGAGGATCGGCATGCCATAGATGGGGCTGCCCTTGTCCTCGCGGGCCAGGGGATTGGTGACGTCGTTGGCACCGATCACGATCACCACGTCGGTCTGGGCGAAGTGCGGATTGATCTGCTCCATGGGCTGCATCTTGTCGTAGTCGACTTCCGCCTCGGCGAGCAGCACGTTCATGTGCCCTGGCATGCGACCGGCCACCGGATGCAGGCCGTAGATCACCTCCGCACCGCGGCGCTCCAGGGTGTCGGCCAGGTCACGGACCGCATGCTGGGCCTGGGCCATGGCCAGGCCGAAGCCCGGGACGATCACCACGCGCTGGGCGGTTTCCAGCAGCATGCCGACTTCCTCCGCGGAGGAGGACTTGACCTTGCCGGCATAGACCTCGTCGGCATCCATCGCCTCGCCCCCTTCCTCGGAGAGAGAGCCGAACAGCACGCCCGCCAGGGAGCGGTTCATGGCCACGCACATGATGCGGGTCAGGATCAGGCCGGAGGCGCCCACCAGGGCCCCGGACACGATCAGTACGGTGTTGCCCATGATGAAGCCGGCGGCGGCGGCGGCGATCCCCGAGTAGGCGTTGAGCAGGGCGATCACCACCGGCATGTCGGCCCCGCCGATGGGCACGACCAGGGTCACCCCCAGCACCAGGGCGATCGCGGTCAGCAGCAGCACCAGGCCGATGCCGCCATGGCCGGTGCCCAGGCTGGCCACGATGGCCAGCGCCGCGATGAGCATCACGCCGTTGAACAGCGTGATGCCCTTGAAGCCCATGGGCCTGCCGGGCAGCAGTTCCTGCAGCTTGCCGAAGGCCACGGCGCTGCCCGTCAGGGTCACCGCGCCGATCAGTACCGTCAGGCCGATGGCGATGAGGCCGACGATGCCGGAGGCCGCCACCGGGCCACTGGTGGAGAGGAAGCTGGCCAGGGCCACGGCCAGCGAGGCGCCGCCGCCGAAGCCATTGAGCAGCGCCACCATCTGCGGCATGGCGGTCATCTGGATGCGGGTGGCCAGCAGCACGCCGATGGCGGCCCCGATGACGGCGCCGGTGAGGATCCAGCCGTAGGAGAGGATCGAGCGGTCCAGCAGGGTCACCACCACCGCCAGCAGCATGCCGATGGCCGCCATCAGGTTCCCGCGCACCGCGGTGCGTGGGCGCGTCAGGCCCTTGATGCCGCCGATGAACAGCACGGCGGAGAGCAGGTAGAACAGGTTGACGAATGACAGGCTCATGGCTTATCCCCTCCGGCTGAACATGCGCAGCATGCGGTTGGTGACCATGAAGCCACCCACCACGTTGATGGTGGCGAGGGTCACGGCCATCATGCCCAGCACCGACACCCAGAGGCCGCTGACCTCGCCGGAACCGGCGGCGAGCAGGGCCCCCACCAGGGTGATGCCGGAAATGGCGTTGCTGCCCGACATCAGCGGGGTATGCAGGGTGGCCGGCACCTTGGTGATCAGCTCGACCCCCAGGATGACGGCCAGCACGAACAGGGACACTTGCATGATCATCATGTCCATCACGCCACCTCCTTGCAGGCCTTGATAGGAAGCGCCAGGCGCTCGCGTATGCGGGCGGCGCGCACTTCGCCCGCGTGGGTCACCACCGTCTCGTCGAGGATCTCGTCCTCGAAGTCGAGCTGCAGGCGCCCCTCGTGATCCAGCAGGTGGCGCAGCAGGTTCTCGAGGTTGCGGCCGTACATCTGGCTGGCATGGTGGGGCAGGGTGGCGACGATATTGGTCGGCCCGATGATGGTGACGCCGTAGACGCTGACCACCTCGCCCGGCTGGCTCAGCTCGCAGTTGCCGCCGCGCTCGGCGGCGAGATCGACGATCACGGCGCCGGCCTTCATGCCCTTCACCATCTCCTCGGTGATCAGCACCGGCGCCTTGGCACCGGGGATCGCCGCCGTGGTGATGACCACATCCTGCTGGGCAAGCACCGTGCTCATCTGCTCTCGCTGGCGATCGAGGAAGTCGTCATCCTGCTGGCTGGCGTAGCCGCCCTGTCCCTCGGCGGCCGAGGTGTCCAGGTCCAGTTCGACCGGCTTGGCGCCCACCGAGAGGATCTGTTCCCGTGCCGCCGGGCGGACGTCATAGGCTTCCACCACGGCGCCCAGCCGCTTGGCCGTCGCGGCGGCCTGGAGGCCGGCGACCCCGGCGCCCATGATGAAGACCCGGGAGGGATTCAGGGTGCCGGCCGCGGTCATCATCATCGGGAAGATGCGCGGCGCCTGGGCGGCGGCCAGCAAGACGGCCTTGTAGCCGGCCAAGGTGGCGATGGAGGACAGGGCATCCATGCTCTGGGCGCGGCTGATGCGGGGCACCAGCTCCAGCGCGAGGGTCGTGATACCGCGCTTGGCGAGATCGCTGAAGCGGTCGCAATGGCTGAGCGGATCCATCAGGCCGATACAGACCTGGCCGTCCTGCAGGTCGGCGAGGCCTTCTTCGCGGGAGGCATCGACGCAGAGGATGATCTCGCTTCTCTCCACTAGCTGGGCACGCGTCTCGAGGATCTCGGCGCCCGCCTCGCGATAGCTGGCGTTGCTGAAGCCGGCGGCGTCGCCGGCGCCGGTCTCCACGAAGATCTGGCAGCCGAGGCCGACCAGGGTCGAGACATTCGCGGGGACCAGGGCCACCCTGGCTTCGCCGGGGTGACGCTCCCGCATGACCGATATGCGCATTGTGGTTCTCCTGGGTCCGGTGGGACTCGTCATCAGTGGTTGGCGCGCTCCAGCACCGCCTTGAGCAGCACGTCGCAGCCCGCCGCCAGGTCATCCGGGGCGGCTCGCTCGGCCTCGTTGTGACTGATCCCGTCCTCGCAGGGCACGAAGATCATCGAGGTGGGCGCGACCCGCGAGATGTAGCAGGCGTCGTGGCCGGCGCCGCTGACCATCTCCCGATGGCTGAGGCCGAGGGACTCGGTGGCCTTGCGGACCGAGGCCACGCAGTCGCGGTCGAAGGGCACCGGCGGCGAGTACCAGATCTGCTCGAAGTCCATCTCCAGCCGGAGGTCGTCGACGATGCGCCGGGCGCCTTCCCGCAGCGCCTGGTCCATCCGCTCGAGCACGCCGGCATCCGGGTGACGGAAGTCCACGGTGAAGAACACCTGGCCGGGAATGACGTTGCGCGAGTTGGGGAACACCTGCATCAGGCCGATGGTGGCGCAGGCATTGGGCTGGTGTTCCATGCCGATGCGGTTGACCATGTCGACGATTCGCGCGGCGCCCACCAGGGCATCGCGACGGGTCGGCATGGGGGTCGGGCCGGCATGGGACTCCTGGCCGGTCAGCGTGATCTCGTACCAGCGCTGGCCCTGGGCATCGGTCACGACGCCGATCCGCTTGCCCTCCGCCTCGAGGATCGGGCCCTGTTCGATATGGGCCTCGAAGAAGGCCTTGAAGGGGCGGCCGCCGACCTCGGCGCTGCCGGCATAGCCGATGCGGGCCAGCTCCTCGCCCATGGTCTTGCCGTCCAGGTCGGCGCGGCTGAGGCCATACTCCAGGTCGAAGGCGCCGGCAAAGACGCCGGACGACACCATGGCCGGCGGGAAGCGGGAGCCTTCCTCGTTGGTCCATACCGAGGCCTCGATGGGCGCCCGGGTCTCGATGCCGTTGTCGTTGAGGGTGCGGATCACCTCGAGGCCGGCGAGCACGCCATAGACGCCGTCGAACTTGCCGCCGGTGGGCTGGGTGTCCAGGTGGCTGCCCATCACCACCGGCGGCAGCGCGTCGTCCTGGCCGGCCCGGCGCGCGAAGATATTGCCCATCTTGTCGACGCTGATCGTGCAGCCGGCGTCCTCGCACCAGCGCACGAAGAGGTCGCGCCCCTGCTTGTCGAGGTCGGTCAGCGCCAGGCGACAGCAGCCGCCCTTCTCGGTGCCGCCGATCTCGCCCATCTCCATCAGGCTGTCCCACAGGCGCTGCTTGTTGGTGCGGATGTCTTGCATGATGTGCCTCGCGAAACGTTGTCCGAATACCGTGGCTTCGTGAACAGGGCGCAGGGGCCGATTTTTTTCCAGGGCGTGCCAGGCCCGGTGAGAGGCTTGGCCCTGTCGCGTCTTGGGGTGGAGGAGGGGCCGGTGGCGAGGCCACCGGCCGCCTGGATCAGTCGCGGAAGCGCGGGATGATGTGCTCGCCGTACTGGGCGATGATGTTTTCCTCGTCGCCGTTGTCCAGGTAGATGTTGAAGTGGGTCATGCCCGCTTCCTGGAGGTGCTGCAGCTTGGTGACATGGTCGTCGGGCTGGCCCAGCACGCAGAAGCTCTCGACGATCTCCGGGGTGATGAAGTCGAGGTAGGGGTTGTCGCTCTGGCCATGCTTGGAGTAGTCATAGCCCTTGCGCTTCTCGATGTAGTCGGTGAGGCTCTTGGGCACCAGGCCGCTGTCGGTGCCGTATTTCTCGACGATATCGGCCACATGGTTGCCGACCATGGCCGGGAACCACTTGGTGGACTCGATGCAGCTGGCCTTGTCGCCGAAATAGGCGGGGGCGGCGACGATGACCTTGTAGTCGGTCATGTCGCGACCGGCTTCCTGGCCCGCCTTGACGGCCTGGTTGCCGAGCCATTCGACCAGGTAGGGGTCGCCGATCTGCAGGATCACGCCATCCCCGACCTCACCGGCGGTCTTGAGCGCCTTGGGGCCATAGGCGCCGATGTGGACCGGCAGCTCGTAGCCATCGGCCCAGGGGAACTTGACCGGTTCCGGGCACTCGCCGTAGATCACCTCCTCGCCGCGCACCATGGCCTTCACCTTGTGGGTGAACTCGGCCACCCGGGCCAGGGGCGCGGGCTTCTTGCCCATCACGCGCACCGAGCTGTCACCGCGACCCAGGCCGATATCGAAGCGCCCGCCACTCTGCTTGGCCAGGCTGGCGAAGAGGCTCGCCGCCAGCGACCAGTCGCGGGCATTGGGGTTGGTCACGCAGGGGGCGAAGCGCATCCGGGTGGTGTGTTCCATGCACATGGCGATGGCCGGATAGCACTCGCGCCACAGGATGTGCGAGTCATAGAACCAGCAGTAGTCGAAACCGGCCTCCTCGGCCTGCTTGACCAGGTTGCGGGCGCGGTCGGGGCTGACGAAGCCCTTGAAACAGATACCGAATTCCATCGTCGTGTTCCTTCTGTTGTGATTGTTGGTCGTGCTCAGCATGGCGCGGGGAACCTCAGGCGCCGGGCGCCCAGATGCGGATTCCCGCATGGGTAAAGGGCACCTTCTTCGAGATATTGAGGCGGATCAGGATGGGGGTGATGGCCTCGATGCAGCGGGCGTTGACGGCCGGTCCGGCGTTGTAGGCCTGCACATCCAGCTTGCGGATCAGCTCGATGACGCGCTCCTTGGCCGCCAGGTCGTTGCCGCAGACCAGCACGTCGCAGTTGATGCCGTGGTCCAGGTCGTTGAGGGTGGTGGCGGAGACGTTGTGCAGGGCGCCGACCACCGGGACGCCGTCGCCGAGCAGGGCCTGGGCGGCCTCGGTGGCGGAACCGGCGGCCGGCATGTCCACCGCCTTGGGATCGCCATCGGCCAGGGGCACCACGATGTCGATCAGGGTCTTGCCCTCCAGCCGGTCGCGGATCGCCTCCAGGGTGGCGTCATGGGCCGCGTAGGGCACCGCCAGGATGACCAGCTCGTCGGCGGCGGAAACCGCGCCGCGCAGGTCCTCGCCGGCGATGGCCGCCGCCCCGCCGGCCAACTGGGCCTGGAGCTCGTCGGCGGCCGCCCGGGCGCGGCCGGCGTCCCGCGAGCCGATCACGACCGGGATGCCGGCCCGGGCGAAGCGCAGGGCCAGGCCTCGGCCCTGGGGGCCGGTACCACCAAGAATTGCAATACTCATCGGAACAGGTCCTCTTGTGGGGGGCGAATCAGGTCACGTGCCGAGCTGTTGCTGGATTGCCAATCGATGCCCCGGAACAGCACCACCGGGGTCTTGTCGCTCTTGCCCATCAGCAGGCCCGAGGCTGCCGCGAGCTCGTCGGCCAGGGCCGGCATGGTCACCGACAGCACCCGGCCGAAGGCGTCCCGCTCGCCGACCAGGTCGACCTGGCTGGGCACGCGGGCCAGGCCGATGGCCACGTTGACCAGGCCCATGCGCCAGGGGCGGCCGAAGGTGTCGGTGATCACGATGCCCAGGCGCACGCCGAAGGCGGCCTCGAGGCGCTCGCAGAGGCGGCGGGCGCTGCGGTCGGGGTCCTCCGGCAGCAGGATGATGGTGTCCTCGGCGCCGACGTTGGACTCGTCCACCGCCGCATTGGCGCAGATGAAGCCCAGGCGGTGTTCGGCGATCAGGGTGCCTTCCGTCTGCTGGGGGCGCTTCACCGCGCGCACCACGCGGCGGGATTCCCCGAGGATGGCCTCGACCTTGCGCGGGTCCTTGTTGACCTGCGCGGCCAGTTCGCGGGCCTCCTGGCTCGGGGTGATGTCGGCGAGGGCCACCACCCGGCCCTCCGCCTTGGAGACGACCTTGTGGGCGATCACCAGGATGTCGCCGTCCCGCAGCGGCTGGCCGCGACGCGACAGGGTCTCGACCAGGATCTGCGCCAGGTCGTCTCCCGGTACGATGTCCGGGATGCCGGCCACCGTCTGCATGGCGATGTCGCCGTGGCGGGGCGGGGTCACGGGGTCGTCAGCCACGCGGCCCAGGGCGTCATCGGTGACGGGGTCAGGTGGCGTGTCGAGCAGAGATTCCATAACTTCACCAGCTCCTGCGGCGCGTCGCCGCTGCGTTGACGAACGAGAGTGTCCAGGGTGTCGAGGTCCTCGGGGGTATCGAGGTCGAAGCGCAGGTGCTCGAGGTCCAGCATCCGGCAGGGCAGGCCCCGCCGGTGAGCCGCTTCGCGATGCGCCTCGCTCGAGTGCGCCCCGAAGTGGAACGGCAGCACATCGGGGGGCGTGGTCAGCAGGGCGTTGGTGCCGCCGTCGCTGGCCGGGCATATCAGTACCGAGGGGCCGGGACGGGGAGCGGCCAGCAGCCGGCGCAGTTCGGCCTCGTCGAGATGGGCGATATCCGCCGGGATCAGCAGCTGGGCCGCATAGCCCTGCCGGCGGCTCCACTCGGCGGCCAGGGACGCCGCGGCGGACAGCCCCCGCGGTCGGGTTTCCATCAGCACATCGGCGTCGTAGCGGCGCGCCAGGTCGGCGATGGCCGACGAGGCGGTGACCACCAGCAGGTCGTGCTCGGGCAGTCGCTCGCGGAAGAACGCCAGGGTGCGTTCGCACAGCCGTCGCGCCAGCGCCGAGCGGCGGTCGGGGGCCAGGACCTGGCCGAGGCGGCTCTTGGCCTCGCCGAAGTCCTTGACCGGGATGACGATCAGGGTATCTAGGGACATGACAGGGCCTCGTCTTGCGGCTGCGGCTGTCCGGCGAACGCCAGGACCTCCCGGGCCAGGCGGGCCTTGTCGGCCGCATCGCGCATCAGGGTCCGGGTGGTCTTCACCGCGAGACCCCGCTCGGCCAGGGCGGTGGCGTCATCGTCGTCCTGGGCATCGATCACCAGGCCGTCGATCAGTCCGGCATAGCCGTCGGCCACCCCCAGGTTGCTGCAGGCGAAGCCGGCGGCGACCAGCATGCGGTCGGCGGGGCCCTTGACCGTGCGTCCGCCGATCAGCGGCGAGACCGCGATGCGTCGGGCGCGGCTGCGCTCCACGGCCCGGCGCATGCCGGGGATGTCCAGGATGGGGCCGATGCTGACCACGGGATTGCTCGGGGCGATCAGCAGCAGGTCGGCCTGCTCGATGGCGGCCAGGGCCTCGGGCGTCGGGCGGGCCTCGGCGAGGCCGTCGATGCGGATATCGAGGACCTCGGGGCGGCACTGCTCGCGCACGAAGTACTCCTGGAAGGCCAGCCAGCCGGCCTCCGTCTTGACCCGGGTCTGCAGGCGGTCATCGGTGGGCAGCAGCAGGTTCGTCGTCACGCCCAGGCCCTGGGCGATGCTCTGGGCGATGGCGCTCGGCCGAAGGCCCTGGCGGCGCAGCTCGGTGCGGTAGATGTGGGTGGCGAGGTCCTGGTCGCCCAGGTACATCCAGGTGTCGCGGCCCAGCCGCGCGAGGCCATCGAGCACGCGGTGGCTCTCGTTGGCCAGGCCCCAGCCCTTCTCGCGGTCGATGAGCCCGGCCAGGCTGTAGGTCAGGGTGTCGATGTCCGGCGAGACCCAGAGGCCATGGAACTCCTGGTCGTCGGCCACGTTGCCGATCACCGTCAGCTGGTCCGGCGCACAGACGGCGGCCAGGCCGACGGCGAGCTTGGCGCCCCCCACGCCGCCGGCCAGCAGCGTGATGCGTGGCTGGCCCCCGCTCATTCCAGGCCTCCCGCCACCCGGGGCAGGTGCGATTCCGGAGCATCGACGACCTCGAGATGCCGGTAGAGGGTGTTGCGGCGCACCGGCTGGCGGCCCATCCGACGGATCATGCGCGCCAGGTCGTCGGGCAACATCTCCTGGCCATGATCGCCGCCGGCGGCCCGCGAGATGCTCTCGTTCATCAGGGTACCGCCGAGATCGTTCACGCCGGCGGCCAGCATCTCGCGGGCCAGGTCGGGCCCCAGCTTGACCCAGGAGGCCTGGATGTTGTCGATCCAGCCGTTCAGCATCAGCCGGGCCACCGCATGCATGCGGATATGCTCGAGACGACTGGGTCCCGGACGGACCCCCTCGTGCTCCAGGAACAGCGGGGTCTTGTAGTGCACGAAGCCCAGCGGCACGAATTCGGTGAAGCCGCCGGTCTCCTTCTGGATCTCGCGGAGCAGGGCCAGGTGGGCGGCCCAGTGCTCCGGCCCGTCGATATGCCCGTACATGATGGTCGAGGTGGTGGGCAGGCCCTGGCGGTGGGCCGTCTTGATGATCTCGACCCACTCGGCGGTGGTCAGCTTGTCGCGGGTCAGCTGCTGGCGGATCTCGGAGTCGAGGATCTCCGCGGCGGTGCCGGGCATGGAGCCGAGGCCATGATCGACCAGGTCGCGGATGAAGTCGTCGTAGCCGAGGCGGCTCTTGCGGGCACCGAACCAGATCTCGAAGGGCGAGAAGGCATGGATGTGCATGTCCGGCAGGGCGCCCTTGATGGCCTTGAGCATGTCGCGGTAGAAGTGGCCCGGAATGTCCGGGTGCAGTCCGCCCTGGATGCAGACCTCGGTGGCGCCGCGATCCCAGGCTTCCTGGGCCCGTCGGGTGATTTCCTTCAGGTCGAAGAATTCGGCGTCCGCATCGTCCTTGCGCTTGGCGAAGTTGCAGAAGCGGCAGCCCATGTAGCAGACGTTGGTGTAGTTGATGTTGCGGGTGATGACGAAGGTGGCGGCATCGCCGACCCGCTGTTCCCGCAGCCGGTCGGCGGTCGCGGTCAGGGCGTCGAGTTCGGCGCCCTCGACACCGAACAGGCGAATGGCGTCGGCTTCACTCAGTTCCTGCCCGCCCAGGACGCCTTCCAGGATGCCGCGGATGGGCGCTGTCACCCCGCGGCGATACAGCTCCTCGGGGAAGGGGGGATGGAGATTCAGGGTCGTGCTGGTGGTCATGGAGGCACTCCTGCTCAGGGGCATGTGGTCAGAGGCACTGCTGTCGTGCCAGGCCATCCGCGCGGGCGATGCCGGATAGCCGGGAGGCGATGGAGGGCGTGAAGAACCGCTCCGGCACCTCCCTCAGATAGCGGGGATAGACCGCCAGTCGCTCCTCCAGCCCAAAGCCGCAACGGGCCGTGGCCTGGCGCAGGGACGCGATCTGGGGCCAGGCGCGCTCGGGATTGATGTGATCGATGGTGACCGGCGAGATGCCTCCCCAGTCGTTGATGCCGGCGCCGATATAGGCCGCGAAGCGTTCGGCGAGATTGGGCGGGGCCTGGAGGCTGATCGAGGGATCCAGCAGCAGGCGGGCCAGCACCAGGGTGCGCACCATGTCGTCGAGGCTGGGTTCCGGGTGGCCCGCCATGGCCGTGCCGGGCTTGGCCCGGAAGTTCTGGACGATGACTTCCTGGATATGACCGTAGCGCCGATGCAGGTCGTTGATGGCCTGCAGGCTGTCGACCCGCTCGGCCCAGGTCTCGCCGATGCCGATGAGGATGCCGGTGGTGAAGGGCACGCCCTGGCGGCCCGCCCGCTCCAGGGTCCGCAGGCGCTGCACGGGCACCTTGTCCGGGCAGGCGAAGTGAGCCTCGCCACGCTGCAGCAGGCGCCGGCTGACGTTCTCGAGCATCATGCCCATGCTGACGCTGACCGGCTTGAGCCGCGCCACGTCCGCGTCCGACAGGGTGCCGGCATTGACATGGGGCAACAGCGAGCTCTCGTCCAGCACCCGGGCACACATCTCGGCGAGGTAGTCGATCATGCTGCCGTGCCCCAGTGCCGCCAGGGCCTCCCGGGCCTCCGGATAGCGTCGCTCCGGCTTCTCGCCGAGGCTGAACAGCACTTCCTTGCAGCCCAGGCGCTCTCCCTCGCGCACCACCGCCATGACCTCCTCGGGATTCATCACCCGGGCCGCGGCCGAGCCCGGCTTCTGCACGAAGGTGCAGTAGCCACAGTCGTCACGACACATGTTGGTCAGTGGCACGAAGACCTTGCGGGAGTAGGTGAGGGTCTGGCCCCAGTGCCTGTCACGCAGCTGGGCCGCGCGAGCGGAGAGAGCCTGGAATTCGCTATCCGGCGCCGTTTCCAGCGCCAGCGCCTGCCGACGGGTCAGCATGATAAGCAGCGCCTCCTGTTGTTGTTGTGCGCTTGTGCCGTGTTCCGGTTGGCTCCTCGTGAAGCGAGTTTTTACCAACTGGTAAATTTCAATCTAGAGCATTTTTTTCCAGTTGGTCAAACTTTTTCGACGACGCTCTTCGTGATCGACCGGCGGTGGGTCTTGCGGGAGGTGGCCGGTGGAAAGGTAAGCGTTTGCTGTCATGAGCTTAACGATTCATGGGTTTAATCCCGGGGTGTGCCGGCTCAGGCTGAGGGCGTCAAACCACCCGCCAATGACGACAACGAGGAGCGCCCATGCACATCGCCGTCCCGAGGGAAATCAAGAATCATGAGTACCGTGTGGCCCTGACCCCCTCCGGGGCCCGTGAACTGGTCGGTCGTGGCCATCGTGTGACGCTCCAGGCCGGGGCGGGAGACGGGGCCGGCTTTGCGGATGCGGCCTTCGAGGCGGCCGGGGCGCGGATCGAGCGCGATGTGGCGGCCCTATGGCATGACGCCGAGCTGATCCTCAAGGTCAAGGAACCCCTGCGCGAGGAGGTGGCGCGCCTGACCGCCGGCCAGACGCTCTTCACCTACCTGCACCTGGCGGCCGAGGAGGACCTCACCCAGGGACTGATGGAGAGCGGCGCCACCTGCATCGCCTACGAGACCATCACCGATCGCCAGGGCGGGCTGCCCCTGCTGGCGCCGATGAGCACCGTGGCCGGCCGCATGGCGGTGCAGGCCGGGGCCCACAGCCTGGAGAAGGCCCAGGGCGGCGCCGGCATCCTGCTGCCCGGGGTGCCGGGGGTCGCGCCGGCGAAGGTGGCGGTGATCGGAGGGGGCGTGGTGGGCGAGAACGCCGCGCGAATGGCCCTGGGACTCGGCGCGGAGGTCAGCGTGCTGGACAGGTCCATCGCGCGTCTCGAGCAGCTCGATGACCGCTATCAGGGACGCATGAAGACGGTGTATTCCACCGCCGATGCGCTGGAGCAGGTGGTGAGGGAGTCCGACCTGGTCATCGGTGCCGTGCTGGTGCCGGGGGCGGCGGCGCCCAAGCTGATCACCCGCGAGATGCTGGCCGACTTGAAACCGGGGAGCGTGCTGGTGGACGTGGCCATCGATCAGGGCGGCTGTTTCGCGACCAGCCAGGCGACCACCCATGCCCAGCCGACCTACCTGGTCGATGGCGTGGTGCACTACTGCGTGGCGAACATGCCCGGCGCCGTCGCCCGGACCTCCACCCAGGCGCTGACCAATGCCACCTTGCCCTACATCATCGCGCTCGCCGACAAGGGCTGGCGGCAGGCGCTGGCCGATGATCCCCACTTCCTGGCGGGGCTCAATGTCCACGATGGCCGGATCACCCATGCGGCGGTGGCGGAGGCATTCGGCCTCAGGAGCCGCGAGGCCAGCCTGGTGGTGAGCTAGTCGTGTGCCGCGGGGCGCGACGCGCCGCCCCCGTTCAGGGATGGGGGGCTTCAGGCCGTGCCGGGCGGCACCGCGGCATAGGCCACCATCTCCAGGCGCATCGCCTCGCGGGCGAAGCCGGAGACGATGATGGCGGCCCGGTTGGGGTAGGGCTCGCTCACGTACTCGGCGTAGACGCGGTTGACCGTGGCCAGGTCCTCCCGGGCGGTGACATGGATCAGCAGCTGGGTCAGGGCCTGCATGCCGGCGCCGGCCATCTCCAGGGTATGGACGAGGTTGTCCAGGGGCTGGCGGGTCTGGGCCTCGATGCCGGCCTTGTTCAGTGACTTCATCCACCGCTACCCCGAGCCGCGGGGCAGTCTTCAGGACGGCAATGCGGACTTCGTCAGGCGCCTGGTGGCCGGCGCTGAGGTCGAAGCGGGGATCACCAGCCTGTGGCAGCAGGACGACGGCCTGGCCTTCACGCCATCGATGCGCGGTGCCATCGACGTGGTGTGCCGGGATGACCATTCCCTGGTCGAGCGCGAGCTGGGCCTGTTGAGGGCCGGGCAGCGCAGCCTGTCTCCGGCGGCCCAGGCCATGGAGGCCTTCGTCATCGCGTCGCTGCGGCCAGACGACAGCGTCGGGCGCCGAGTCAGGCGAGCGACATCAGGGCGGCCACCAGCAGGTCATCGTCGAAGTGGGGGGCGCTGCGCTCGCTGACCAGGGGGATGTCGAGCAGCGTCACGCCCAGCTCGGCCAGGCTGTCGGCGTCGAGCTGGCCGACATAGTCGCCGTGCCGGCTGTCGATGAGGATGACGTCGAGCAGGGCGGCGGTGGGACAGTCCTCGCCGGTGTCCCGGCGCAGGGTCTCGAGCAGGGCCGAGACCAGACCGGGCAGGTCCTGGCCGAGCTGTTCGGGATCATGGCCCGGGTTGGGGATGAACACCTTCGGGCAGGGGGTGTCGCGGATGGCCCGGCCGACCCCGGCGGGCAGGAGGTTGGCGAGCACGCTGGAATAGAAACTGCCGGGGGGGTAGCAGATCAGGTCGGCGGTGGCGATGAGCCGGCGGCTGTCCTCGGGCAGCGCCGCCGTGACCGGGACATGCGCCTCGCCGCTGGCGGAGAGGTCGATCCGCGCGATGGGGGTGTCCAGGGGCGGGACTTCCTTGCCGGTGATGCGGTGCTGGCCGAGCACCCGACGGCCATCCGCCAGGGTGGCCGCCAGGTGGTAGTCATGGTCGACCACCGCGCGGACGGTGCCGCGCACCCGCACCAGCTCGGCGGCCTGCCGGACCATGGGATCGAGTTGCTGGTGGTTGGCCAGGTAGCCGCCGGCCAGGATCAGGTTGCCGATGCAGGCCCCGCGCAGGTCGAAGGTCGCAGGCATCGCCGCCCGGAAGGCGCCGAGCTGGCGGCAGAGCGGCCGGCGCAGGGCGGGGGTGAGATCGGCGACCAGGGCATGTCGGCCGCTGACGAGCGCCTCGAGGGTGGCCCGCAGCTCTTCCGGCGCTGCCTCCATCGGCAGGCGATGGCTGAAGAGGCGGCAGATGCGCGGATGGTCCGGGACGGCCTCGTCCGCCAGGGCCATCAGGCGGCTGCGCAGGTCGCCGAGGGCCGGCATGCCGAAGGCGTCGCGCAGCGTGGCCGAGCTGCCGCCGGAATCGAAGGGGGTCACCAGGTGGATGGTGTTGTGGCTGTAGCGCTGCAGTCGGCGCGAGAGGCCCTCGAGCGCCGAACCACCGCTGAAGAACAGCAGCCTGGGGCCCCGCTCCGGGGCCTGCCGATAGCGTCGGACCCGCAGCGGATCGGGCACCGGGTCGGTGCGGGGCGGCCGGATATCCATCATGCATCCTTTCCTTCGGCTTGGGTGCCTACCTGGCGACGTTATCTCGTTGTCTCGAGATTGTCGCCTATTGCTGCCGGGGTGGCCCGCCGCATGCGCACAGGTGATGCCGTTGTGGCCGGGTTGGACCGCGAAGATGGCAAGAAGTGGCACCCCTGTGCCAGGGCCGACCCGCGGTGACGGCAGCCCGGCACCGAACAGGCGGATTCTACGGGAAGGGGGGGCAGGCCAGGCGGGAAAATGCGCGGGAGATTGCTGGCTGTCGCGGGGATGCCGTGGCGATGAGGCGCCCTGGGCCCGAGGGGCGCGCCTGTGGAGCGGCGGGTGGCTATCCTGAGATCACCTGCCCATGATGCCCGGCCGACGGCGAGGCGGCCGGTCTAGCGTCGCCGGAGGAGGGATCGTTCCGCGGTGATGCAAGGCTTCCGCCCCATCGGGGGCCTCGTCATCGCCAAGGAGGCACGTTATGCCCCGGGAACTGCTACTGCTGCGCCACGGCAAGTCCGACTGGTCGACACCGGTGGGCGACCTGGCGCGGCCGCTAAACAAACGCGGCAAGCGCGGCGCCCGGCGCATGGGGACCTGGCTCGCCCGGGAGGGGCGGGTGCCGGAGCGGATCCTGGCCTCGCCCGCCGTGCGTGCCCGGGCCACCGCCGAGACCTGTGCCAAGGCCATGGGACTGGCCCGCGACGCCGTGACGATCGAGGCGCGCCTCTACGCGGCCGGTCCCGAGGCGCTGGCGCAGGCGGTGTCGCGTTGCCCCGCCAGGGTCTCGCGACTGATGGTGGTCGGCCACAATCCCGGCCTCGAGGCCTTCCTGGTCTGGCTGCTGCCCGAACCGCCCCCCGTGCCCGACGACGGCAAGCTGCTGCCCACCGCCAGTCTCGCCCGCCTGACGCTCGACGGGCCCTGGTCGTCGCTCGATGCCGGTCAGGCGCGCCTGATCGAGATCCAGCGGGCCCGGGCGCTGCCGGCGGAGCTTGCCTAGTCGGTTGCGCTCATCGCCCGCGGGACGGCCCCCTGCCCAGGCGGGGCGCCGCGGGTCTTCGCGTCAGGGGGCGCCTAGTCCGCCGGACCGATCAGGTGCTTGACCTCGAGATAGGCGGAGAGTCCCCGGGGGCCGAGTTCGCGGCCGATGCCGCTGATCCCGAAGCCTCCCCAGCTGGCCTCCGGCATCACCAGTTGCTCGCTGTTGTACCAGATGCTGCCGGCGCGCAGGGCGCGACCCACCCGCCTGGCACGCTCGGCATCGCCCGAGATCACCGTGGCGGCGAGACCGAAGGCCGAGTCGTTGGCCAGCGCGATGGCCTCGGCATCGCTCTCGACGCTGCGCGCGCAGAGCACCGGGCCGAAGATCTCCTCGCACCACAGGCGGCTGTCGGTGGGCACGTCGCGGTACAGCGTCGGGGCGACGAACTCGCCCTGGGAGGGCAGCCCGCGATGGCGGGCGTCGCGCACCGCGACGAGGCCTTCCTCGGCGGCGATGGTCAGGTAGCCCTCCACGGTCTGGCGCTGTCGGGCGCTGGTCATGGGCCCCATGTCGGTGGCCTCGTTCAGGGGATCGCCCAGGCGGATGGTGTCGATGCGTGTGGCGAGCGCGGCATAGAGCGCCTCGGCCTGCGACGCATGGACGATCAGCCGCGAGGTGGCCGAACAGATCTGGCCGGAGTTGAAGTAGATGCCGGCCATTACCCAGTCGGCGGCCGCCTCGACGTCGGCATCCTCGAGCACCAGGATCGGCGACTTGCCGCCGAGTTCCAGCGAAATCCCGCGCACGCCCTCGGCAGCGGCACGCATGACCTTCTCGCCCACGGCATTGCTGCCGGTGAAGGACAGCTTGTCGACGCCGGGATGGGCGGTGAGCGGCGCGCCGATGCCCTCGCCGTCGCCGTGCACCAGGTTGAGCACTCCCGGGGGCAGGCCGATCTCGAGGGCGATCTCCGCCACCGCCTGCTCGGGCAGCGGCGTCACCTCGGAGGGCTTGAACACCACCGTGCAGCCGGCGGCCAGCGCCGGGGCGATCTTCCAGGCGCTGGTCACCAGCGGGAAGTTCCAGGGGGTGATCAGGCCCGCGACCCCCACGGGGTCCTCGTAGCTGCGGGCCTCGATACCGTCCAGGCCGTGCTCGACGAGGCGGCCCTGGCGTGCCTCGAGCGCCCGGGCCTGGCCGGCATAGTAACGGTAGCAGGCGATGGCATCGTCCAGGTCGATGCCGGCCTCGGCCAGTGCCTTGCCGTTGTTGGTCGCCGACACGCGCATCAGCGCCTCGCGGCGCTCGGTGAGGGCGTCGGCGAAGGCGTCGAGGTAGTCGGCCCGGCGCCCGCCGCCCAGGGCCTGCCAGGCGGGCAGGGCGCGGCGGGCGGCAGCCACCGCGGCGTCGACGTCGGCCGCCTCGCCGGCGGTGAGCTCGGCGATCGGCACCTGGCGATAGGGATCGGTCACCGCCAGGCGGCGCGTGGCCTGGCTCTCGACCCAGTGGTTATCGATGAACTGTTTGGTCAGTCGTTGCACGGCAAGGCTCCGGTTGGGCCGGCGGCGGGGCCGGCCTCGGGGAAAGGGGAGAAGTCAGTCGACGACGGCCAGCCAGGCGTCGGCATCGATCTCGATCAGCAGGGGGCCGTCGGTGGGCCGGGTGGCCAGGGCATGGGCCAGCTCGGCGGGCGCGCCGACGCGGGTGGCCAGGCAGCCGAAGCCATGGGCCACGCTCAGGAAGTCCGGGGCCCGGATGTCGACGCCCAGGCGGGTGACGCCGGCGTCGTCCATGAAGCGGCGGATCTCCTCGTAGCCCTGGTTGTGCCAGAGCAGGATCACCACCGGCAGCCGTTCCTCCACCGCGCAGGCCAGCTCGCTGAGGGTGAACATGATGCCGCCGTCGCCGACCAGCGCGACCACCGGCAGGTCGGGCCGGGCGAGGCTGGCGCCCAAGGCCGCCGGCAGGCCGTAGCCGAGGGTGCCGTAGCCGGTGGAGGCGTTGAAGAAACGCCGCGGGGCCGGCTGGGCGACCAGGTGGTTGGCGGCGTAGGTGGTGGCGCAGGAATCGCCGACCAGGATGGCCTCGGGCAGGGCCTCGCGCAGGGTCGCGAACAATGGCATATAGACGGCGAAGGCCGGGTCCCGGGCCAGGTCCAGGGTCGCGTGGGTGGCGCGGGTGCGGGCGACCCCGTCGCGGGACAGGCGCACGCCGGCGAAGCGCGCCGCCAGGGCCTCCAGGGCCTGGCCGGCGTCCGCCACCAGGGCCAGGTCGGCGGCCTGGTTGCGGGCGAGCTGCTGGGGGTCGACATCCACCCGGATCAGCCGGCCGTCCAGGCGGAAGCCGTCGTCGAACACCACATCGTAGTCGGTCTCGCCGAGCTCGGTACCGATGGCCAGCACCACGTCGGCCTCCCGGGCCAGCGCACGCACCGCGGGCAGCGAGGCATTGGCGCCCAGGTCCAGGGGGTGGTCGCGGCCGAGCAGGCCCTTGGCGTTGATGGTGGTGACGGTGGGCGCATCCAGGGCCTCGACCAGGGATCTCGCGGCCTCGGGGGCGTCCACGCAGCCGCCGCCGAGCAGTACCAGCGGACGCTCGGCGCGGCCCAGCCAGTCGACGGCCTGGGCCAGCGCCGCCTCGGCCGGCGCGGCCGGCGCCAGGGCGCGGCGGTGCCAGGCGCGGGGCGCGCGCACCGGGGCCGCGAACAGGTCGATGGGGATCTCGATATGCACCGGCCCCGGGCGGGCGCCCTCGAACACCGCGAAGGCCCGGGCCAGGGTCTCCGGCAGGGTATCCGGGTCGAGCAGCGTCTGGCTGAAGCGGGCGACCCCGGCGACCAGCTGCTGCTGGCTCGGCAGTTCGTGCAGCCGTCCCTGGCCACGGCCCAGGGTGTCGCGACGGCTGACGCTGGAGATCACCAGCATCGGCACCGAGTCGGCGAGCGCCTGGCCCATGGCGGTGGCGATGTTGGTCATGCCGGGACCGGTGATGATGAAGCAGACCCCGGGCCGGCCGGTGGCCCGGGCGTAGCCATCGGCCATGAAGCCGGCGCCCTGTTCGTGGCGGGGTGTCACGTGGCGCAGGCCGCTCGCCTCACCGCCCGCCAGGCCGCGGTAGAGTTCCACGGTGTGCACGCCGGGGATGCCGAACACGGTATCGGTGCCGTAGGTGTCGCGCAGCAGGCGGATCAGCAGTTCGGCGCAGGTCATCGGTGTCTCTCCATTCAGGGGCATGGGGGTGTCCTCAGCCCACCAGCCAGTGGCCCATGACCACGATGATCGGCAGGGTGATGGCGGTGCGCAGCAGGAAGATGGCCACCAGCTCCCAGAGCTTGAGCGGGATCTTGGACTTGAGCAGCAGGGCGCCGATCTCCGACATGTAGATCAGCTGGGTCAGCGACAGGCAGGCGATCACGAAACGCGTCAGCTCGCTCTCGATGTCGCTGGCCAGCACCGCCGGGAGGAACATGTCGGCGAAGCCGACCAGGGTCGCCGGGGCGGCCGCCTCGGCCTCGGGCACCTGCATCCACTCCAGCACCGGCACCATGGGATAGGACAGCCAGGTGAACAGCGGCGTGAACTCGGCCAGCACCAGGGCCACGGTGCCGATGGCGATCACCAGCGGCAGCAGGCCGAAGAAGATGTCGGCGACGTTGAACAGCGAGAGCTTGGCGAGCCTGACCGGCCCAGGGGCCTTCTCGGCGCGAGCCACCGCGACGCCCAGGCTGTAGCGCAGCAGGTTCTGGTTGCCGGTGTTCTCTTCCTGGATCTGGCAGCCGACCGGCTCGTAGTAGCTGTTCGGTTTGCGTGACAGCGGCGGCAGCCGCGGCACGATGACGGCGGCGATGAGGCCGGCGACGACCACGGTGAGGTAGAAGGGCACGAACAGGTGATTGATGCCGATGAAGCTGGTCACCAGCAGCGCGAAGGCGATGGAGACGATCGAGAAGTTGGTGGCGATCGCCGAGGCCTCGCGGCGATTGTAGAAGCCCTGCTCGTACTGCTGGGTGGTGATCAGCACGCCGACGGTGCCGGAGCCCATCCAGGAGGCCGTGGCGTCGATGGCGCTGCGGCCCGGCAGGCCGAAAATGATGCGAAAGGGCGTGCGCACCAGGCTACCGATGAACTCCATGAAGCCGAAGTCGACCAGGAAGGGCAGCAGAATGGCGGCGAAGAAGAAGAAGGTCAGCAGCACCGGCGCCAGGTCGTTGAGCATCACGCCGCCGGTGAAGGAGGCGGTGATGATCTCCGGGCCGACCTGGAAGTAGGTCATCAGCGCGAAGAGGGCGCCGAGCGAGCGCATGACCACCCACAGGGGGGCCACGTCGAACAGCTCTCGCAGCATGCCCTCCCGGGCCCAGCCGGGCCGGGTGAGCTTGACGATGCCGGTCAGCAGCACCGACAGGCACAGCAGCAGAGTGGCGATGGCCGGCAGCGCCTCGCCGAGCAGGGCCTTGAGACCATCGGCCATCAGGCCCATGCCGATATTGATGGTGTCGCCCGTGGAGAAGGGCACCAGAAACAGCAGCACGCCCAGCAGGGACGGAACGAGGAACTTGATCAGCCCGTGGGGGCTGAGAGGCGCCCCCTCGGTGTTGATGTTGTCGGCAGAATCCAGATGGGAGGACATGGGGGTCTCACTCGTTGATGTTGTAGTAGTGGTCAGCGGTGGGCGCCCGTGACCGGGCGCTTGTGACGATGCCCAGAGGGCGTCAGTCGCGGCGCCGGACGCCGGGCAGGACGCAGAGCATCTCGTAGAGCAGGGTGGCGCCCATCAGCGCGGTGTTGCCGCTGGGATCGTAGGGCGGGGCGACTTCCACCAGGTCGCCGCCGACCACGTTGAGGCCCCAGGCACCGCGCACGATCTCCAGGCCCTGCTGGCCGGTGAGGCCGCCCATCTCGACGGTGCCGGTGCCGGGCGCCACCGAGGGGTCCAGGCCATCGATGTCGAAGGAGATGTAGACCGGCGCATCGCCCATCTGCTCACGCACCTCGGCCATCAGCGGTTCGAGCGACTTGTACCAGCACTGCTCGGCGGTCACCACCCGGAAGCCCTGGTCGCGGCACCAGTCGAAGTCGTCGGCGGCGTAGCCGGTGCCGCGCAGGCCGATCTGCACCACCCGTTTGCTGTCCAGCAGCCCTTCCTCCTGGGCGCGGCGGAAGGGGCAGCCGTGGGCGACCTCCTCGCCGAACATGTGCTCGTTGACGTCGGCGTGGGCGTCGATGTGGATCAGCCCGACCGGGCCGTGCTTCCTGGCGATGGCCCGCAGCAGCGGCCAGGTCAGGGTGTGATCGCCGCCCAGCGTCAGCGGCACGCAGCCGTGGGACAGCACCTCGTCGTAGTAGCGGGAGATGATGTCGAGGTTCTTGGGCAGGTTGAAGGTGTTGATCGGCACATCGCCGATATCGGCGACCTGCAGACTGTCGAAGGGCGCGGCGCGGGTGGCCATGTTGTAGGGACGCAGCATGCGCGACTCGTCGCGGATCTGGCGCGGCCCGAGGCGGGTGCCGGGGCGATTCGAGGTGCCGATGTCCATGGGCACGCCGATGAAGGCGGCATCCAGGCCGGCGGCACTGGTCTGGGTGGGCAGGCGCATCATGGTGGCCGGCCCGCCGAAGCGCGGCATCTCGTTGCCGCCCAGGGGCTGATTGAAGTCGCTCACGTAAGGCTCCGTCTCGCTATGGGTGTCCTGCATTTCGAAGCAGGAAACGTGCCAGCTTTTAACATGCTGATATAGAAAGGGTTTGTGTCTGAGTGATGCAGAAATGGATCGTTGCCTCGCCCGGGATGATACACTCCTGCATCAACGATCCACTTCTGTATCGGTAGGGCCCATGGGCGACATCGACATCGACAGCGATATCCTGCGCACCATCATCGACACCGCCCATGATCACTTCTTCGTGGTCGATGCCGACGGCCGCGTCCTCGACGTGAGTCCGGCGGCGGCGGCGGTCTACGGCATGTCCCGGGAGGCGCTCTGCCGGACCACCGTCCAGGCCCTGGAGGCCCAGGGCGTGCTCAAGCCCTCGGTGAGCCTCGAGGTGATGCGCACCGGCAAGCCGGCCCAGCTGATGCAGGTGACGGGCACCGGGCGCCGGGTCATCGCCCAGGCCCACCCGGTGTTCCGGGACGGCAGGCTGGCCGCCGTGGTCAGCCGCTCCATGGACCTCACCGACCTGCAGCTGCTGCAGGAGGAATACGCCCTGCTGCAGCGGCGCTTCAGCGATCACCTGCGGCGCAGCGGCGTCGCCGACGAGCCGGGGCTCGAGGCCGAGCTGGACGACCTGGAAGTGCGCAGCGGGGTGATGCGCGAGGTCGCGCTGCTGCTCAAGCGGGTGGCGCCCACGGACGCCACGGTGCTGATGCTCGGCGAGTCCGGCGTCGGCAAGACCGCCTTCGCGCGGCAGCTGCATCGCTGGAGCCGGCGCCAGGCCGGTCCCTTCATCGACGTCAACTGCGGGGCGATCCCGGAGAGCCTGTTCGAGTCGGAGATGTTCGGCTACCGGCACGGGGCCTTCAGCGGCGCCGCGCCGGGAGGCAAGGCGGGCCTGATGGAGCAGGCCGAGGGCGGCACGCTGTTCCTCGACGAGATCGGCGAGCTGCCCCTGGCGATGCAGACCAAGCTGCTCAAGGTCATCCAGGACAGCAGCGTCACACGGCTGGGCGATACCCGGCCGCGGCGCGTCGACTTCCGCCTGGTGGTGGCGACCAATCAGGACCTGGCGCGTCTCGTGGAGGCCGGCCAGTTCCGCCTGGACCTCTACTATCGCCTCAATGTCATTCCCGTGACGCTGCCACCGCTGCGCGAGCGCCGCGAGGATATCCCCGGGCTGGTCGAACGCCAGCTCAGGCGCCTCAATGACCGCTACGGTCGCGACAAGATCATGGCCCGGGATGTCTGGCAGCAACTGATGGGCCGGGACTGGCCCGGCAACGTACGCGAGCTGGAGAACTGGCTCGAGCGGGCCTGGCTGTCGGCGGCGGATGATGTCATCCGCCCCGATGGCCAGGACGGCACCGGGCATCCGCGTGCCGCGCCGGGCGGAGCGCCCAGCGTGGGCGCGAGCGGCCTGCTGACCACGGCGCCCGGCGGCGAGGATTTGCGCGGCGGGGAAACGCTCAAGGCGGCCCTGGCGCGCACCGAGCGGGCCATCCTGGCCGAACTGTGCGGCGAGCGGACCTCCACCTACGCGATCGCCGAGCGACTGGGCATCAGCCAGCCCAGCGTGGTGCGCAAGCTCAGGCAGCATGGCTTGCGGATCGCGCGAGGCGCATCGCCAGACGACTAGGGTCGCGTTGCGCAGCACCGCGCAAACCGCCTAATGTGAAGAGGTCCGCCGGAACCGCCGTGGGGCCGGCCCCGGTCATCTTGAGAAGAGGGAACCGCCGATGTCCGATCGCCTGCTGCTGACCACCTCGTCCCATCTCGAGGGCTATCGCGTCACCGAGCACCTCGATATCGTCTCGGCCGAGTGCGTGTTCGGCATGAACGTGTTCAAGGACATGTTCGCCGGCCTGCGCGACTTCTTCGGCGGTCGCAACAAGTCCTCCCAGGATGCCCTGCGTGACGCCCGCATCGCCTGTCTGGACGAGCTGCGTCGCGAGGCCGAGAGGCTGGGCGCCAATGCGGTGATTGCGGTGGATCTCGATTACAGCGAGATCTCCGGCGGCGGCAAGTCGATGCTCTTCCTGGTGGCCACGGGCACGGCCGTGAAGGTGGCAAGAGGCTGAGCGAGGGGGTAGGCAACGAAAAGGGCCCCGCGATCTCTCGCGGGGCCCTGGGTATCCGGTGGTCGGAGTAGCAGGATTCGAACCTACGACCTCTGCCTCCCGAAGGCAGCGCTCTACCAAGCTGAGCTATACTCCGATGCGTTGGGCTGTCGCCTCAACGGAGACGCATTATACGGATTCGTCATGGTGTTGCAAGCCCCGATTGGGGCGCGCAGCGAATCCTCAGTTGCGGCGATCCACGGCGAGACGGGCCAGCTCGGCCATGCTCTCGCGGAAGACGGAGTCGGGCAGGAGGTCGAGCTGGGCCAGGGCCTTGGCCGACATCTCCTCGGCCCGGGCGCGGGTGTAGTCGAGCGCGCCGGTGTCGTTGATGATGGCCAGCACCGCGTCGAGTTGTTCCAGGCCGCCCTGGCGGATGGCGCGGCGTACCACCTTGGCCTGCTCGGGCGTGCCCACGGCCATGGCCTGGATCAGCGGCAGGGTCGGCTTGCCCTCGGCCAGGTCATCGCCGACGTTCTTGCCCATGGCCTCGGCGTCGCCCTGGTAGTCGAGCAGGTCGTCGATCAGCTGGAAGGCCAGGCCCAGGTAGCGGCCATAGGCCTGCAGGGCGGCCTCCTGCTCCGGCGTGGCGTCGGCGATGATCGCGCCGCTGTGGGAGGCCGCCTCGAAGAGCATGGCGGTCTTGCCCTGGATGGTCTCGAAGTAGGCGGCCTCGTCGACGTCGGGGTTGCCGACGTTGGTCAGTTGCCGCACCTCGCCCTCGGCGATGGTGCAGGTGGCCGCCGAGAGCACCTCCATGATCTTCATCGAGCCCACGTCCACCATCATCTGGAAGGAGCGGGAGTAGAGGAAGTCGCCGACCAGCACCGAGGGGGCATTGCCCCAGGCGTTGTTGGCGGTGGCCTTGCCACGGCGCATGTGGGACTCGTCCACCACGTCGTCATGCAGCAGGGTCGAGGTGTGCATGAACTCGATAAGGGTGGCGAGCGTGACGTGGCGGTCGCCCTGGTAACCCAGCGAACGGGCGGCCAGCAGGACCAGCAGCGGACGCAACCGCTTGCCGCCACTCCCGATGATGTATTGCCCGATGGTCTCCACCAGGGGTACCCGCGAGGCCAGCTGTGTCAGGATGGTTCGGTTGACCGCGGCGAAGTCCTCGGCAACCACCGCATGGATGGGCGTGGCGGGGATGGCGGCGTCTAGCTGTGGCGACGAAGGGGTGGCTGGCATGGAGGTGGCATCGACAAGAAGGTGGGGGCCGGAACGGGGCGTCTTCGCGTGTCTGCGCCGGCCTGGGGTTGCCGGTCATGCTATGGGCACCCCGGGGGGGCGTCAAGGCAGGCGCCGTCCGGGCTTCGGCCCCGGCCGGTCTGTCGGCGAGCGGGGCGGATTGCGGGTTGTGTGGCGATGGCGGCGCGGTTATAATCCGCGACCCACTCATCTCGCTCCCTGTCAGATGGTTGCCGGAAGGGGCGCCACTCGAAGCAGGTCGATGAAGAGCCAACCCCGATGAGTACCGGAGAGACAAGCATGTACGCAGTTATCAAGAGCGGTGGCAAGCAGTACCGCGTTCAGGAAGGCCAGACTCTCAAGCTCGAGAAGCTGGAAGTGCCGACCGGCGACACCATCGAGTTCGATGAGGTCCTGCTGGTGGGCAGCGATGACGACGTCAAGGTCGGCGCCCCGACCGTCGACGGTGCCAAGGTGGCGGCCGAGGTCGTTTCCCACGGCCGTGGCGACAAGGTGACCATCATCAAGTTCCGTCGTCGCAAGCACAGCATGAAGCGTCAGGGCCACCGTCAGTGGTTCACTGAAGTCAAGATCACCGGGATCTCCGCGTAAGCGTCAGTTCCCCTGAACGAGCGAGGTATTTGCAATGGCTCATAAGAAGGCAGCGGGCTCCACACGTAACGGTCGCGATTCCGAATCCAAGCGCCTTGGCGTGAAGCTGTTCGGCGGTCAGGCCGTGACCCCGGGCAACATCATCGTCCGTCAGCGTGGCACCAAGTTCCACGCCGGCACCGGCGTTGGTATCGGCAAGGACCACACCCTGTTCGCCCTGGACGAAGGCGTGGTCAAGTTCGAGACCAAGGGCCCGAAAAACCGCAAGTTCGTGAGCGTCGTCTCCGCCTGAGACCGCCCGAATTTGTCGCGAGAAGGCCCCGCCATGGCGGGGCCTTCTTGTATCATGGCGGTATGCACCGCCAGGAGAATGACAGATGCAGTTCGTCGACGAAGCCTCGATCATCGTGGAAGCCGGCAAGGGCGGCAATGGCTGCCTGAGCTTCCGCCGCGAGAAGTACGTGCCCAAGGGCGGTCCCGATGGCGGGGATGGCGGCCACGGTGGCAGCGTCTACCTGATCGGTGACGATGCCCTCAACACCCTCATCGACTTCAAGTACCAGCGCTTCTACAAGGCGCAGAACGGTCAGCCCGGTCAGGGGCGGCAGATGAGCGGGCGGGCCGGCGACGACCTGCACGTCAAGGTGCCCGTCGGCACCACGGTGATCGACGAGGACACCCTAGAGGTGATCGCCGACGTCACCGAGATCGGCCAGGTCGTGCTGGTGGCTCAGGGCGGTCGCCGGGGGCTCGGCAACATCCACTTCAAGTCCTCCACCAACCGGGCGCCGCGTCGTACCACGCCGGGCACCGAGGGGGAGCGGCGCAACCTGCGCTTCGAGATGAAGGTGATGGCCGATGTCGGCCTGCTGGGGCTGCCCAACGCCGGCAAGTCGACGCTGATCCGCTCGGTCTCGGCGGCCAAGCCCAAGGTGGCCAACTACCCCTTCACCACCCTGGTGCCGAACCTCGGCGTGGTGAAGATCGGCCAGCACGAGCACTTCGTGATGGCCGACATTCCCGGGCTGATCGAGGGCGCCTCCGATGGCGCGGGCCTGGGGCTGCGCTTCCTCAAGCACCTGACCCGCACTCGGCTGCTGTTTCACGTCGTCGACGTGGCACCCTTCGACGAGTCCGATCCGGTGCAGGCCGCCGAGGCCATCGTCCACGAATTGGGCCAGTTCTCGCCGACGCTGGCCGAACGCCCACGCTGGCTGGTGCTCAACAAGCTCGACCTGCTGCCGGCGGAGGAGCGCGAGGCGGCGGCCGACGAGATCGTGCGGCGCCTGGGCTGGGAAGGGCCGGTGTTCCGTGTCTCGGCGATCAGCGGCGAGGGCACCGAGGCCCTGGTGCAGGCGGCCCATCGCTGGCTGACCGAGCAGCGCCAACTGGAGAACGAGGACGAGGAGGCCGCCGAGCGCGAGCGCGAGATGCGCCGTCGCATGGAGGACGAGGCGGTGGCGCGCACCGAGGCGCGGCTGGGCCGCAAGCGCAAGCGGGACGACGAGGATGACGACGACTTCGACGGCGATGATTACGATGTCGAGATCGAGTACGCCCCGTGAGGGTCGAAGGGAAGCGGTAGCCACGGTCGAGTCGAGGGAAGGATAGTGAGCAACGAGCAGGTACCCGGTCGCGAGGCCCTGAAGGCCATGCGGCGCGTGGTGGTGAAGATCGGCAGTGCCCTGCTGACCAACGATGGCCGGGGTCTCGACGAGGCCGCCATCGGCGGCTGGGTCGACCAGATCGCCGAGCTGCATCGGCGCGGCGTGGAGGTGGTGCTGGTATCGTCCGGCGCCGTGGCCGCGGGCATGGTGCGGCTGGGCTGGCAGCTGCGTCCCTCGGCGGTGCATGCCCTGCAGGCCGCCGCCGCGGTGGGCCAGAACGGCCTCACCGAATGCTACGAGGGCCACTTCGCCCGCCACGGCCTGATCACCGCCCAGGTCCTGCTGACCCATGACGACCTCTCGAATCGCAAGCGCTACCTCAATGCCCGCTCGGCGCTGCGCACCCTGGTGGACATGCGGGTGGTGCCGGTGGTCAACGAGAACGACACCGTGGTCACCGACGAGATCCGCTTCGGCGACAACGACACCCTCGGCGCCCTGGTGGCCAACCTGCTGGAGGCCGACGCCCTGGTCATCCTCACCGACCAGGAAGGGCTCTTCGATGCCGATCCGCGTCACGACCCGCATGCCCGGCTGATCGCCGAGGGACGTGCCGACGACGCCCGGCTGGCCGCGGTGGCCGGCGGCGGCGGGGCGCTGGGGCGCGGTGGCATGGCGACCAAGGTGCGCGCTGCCCGGCTGGCGGCCCGCTCCGGCGCGGTCACCGTCATCGCCAGTGGCCGCCAGTCGGCCGTGCTGCAGCGGCTGGCCGACGGCGAGCGGCTGGGCACGCTGCTGACCCCCGAACGGGCGCCCATGGCGGCGCGCAAGCGCTGGCTGGCGGGGCAGCTCCAGGTGCGCGGCAGCCTGACCCTGGATGCCGGGGCGGTGAAGGTGCTGCGCGGCAGCGGCTCCAGCCTGCTGCCGGTGGGGGTCAAGGCGTTGTCCGGCGACTTCGTGCGCGGTGACATGGTGCTCTGCGTCGACGAGGCCGGGCAGCGGGTGGCCAAGGGGCTGGTCAACTATGGGGCCGACGAGGCGCAGCGATTGCTGGGCCAGCCCAGCCATCGCATCGAGGCCATCCTCGGCTACATGGAGGCGCCGGAGCTGATCCATCGCGACAACCTGGTGGTGCTCTAGGCCAGTCATGACGCGGCCTGGCCCCACGGCGAGGCTGGCAAGCCGCCGGGTCGCGTGATAGGATACGCCATCCTCTCAGACACGGCCCGTAGCGACTGCGTCCCCGAGCCGCAGTCGGCCGGATGGCCAAGCCGACGGGGATTTCTCGATTTCCCTGTTGGATCAAACCGATATCAAAAGCCGCCCGAGTCGGCGGTGACAACTTTCTCCAAGGAGACAGTCAGTGGCTAACAGCAAGCAAGCCCGCAAGCGCGCCCGTCAGGCAGAAGGCCGTCGTGTCCTGAAGGCGAGCCAGCGCAGCATGGTCCGCACCTACATCAAGCGCGTCATCAAGGCCATCAACGGCGGTGACCACGCCCAGGCCATGGATGCCTTCAAGGCGGCGCAGCCGGTCATCGACCGTATCGCCGACAAGGACGTGCTGTCCAAGAAGAAGGCCGCACGCCTGAAGAGCCGCCTGAACAAGCGCATCAAGGCCCTGGCTGCGTAAGCGCGCCGGACGCCTAATGGGTGCCCGCGCCTGACGGGGGCACACCATCGAAAAACCGGCTGCGGCCGGTTTTTTTGTGCCCGATGATATCCCCACAGGTCTGGCAAGGAAGAGCGCGGTGACCGATCCCAATCCCCAGCAAGCCTCCGACCGCCCCCCGGCGACGTCCGACGAGTCGACCCGCGCGGTCGCCCCCCGCGGCGGCGGGCTGATGCGCTCGGGGATGATCGTCAGCGCCATGACCATGCTCTCCCGGGTGATGGGCCTGGCCCGCGATGTGGTGATCGCCGCGCTGCTGGGGGCCGGCCAGGGCGCGGATGCCTTCTTCGTCGCCTTCAAGGTGCCCAACTTCCTGCGCCGGCTGTTCGCCGAGGGCGCCTTCAACCAGGCCTTCGTGCCGGTGCTCTCGGAGTATGCCACCCGGCGCACCCGGGAGGAGGTGCGCGAGCTACTCGACGCCGTGGCCGGCAGCCTCGCCGCCGTGCTGCTGCTGATCACGGCACTGGCCATGCTGGCGGCCCCCTGGCTGGTGTGGGCATTCGCGCCGGGCTTCGGACGCGACCCCGAGAAGCTGGCGCTCACCGCCGACATGCTGCGCCTGACCTTCCCCTACCTGCTGCTGATCTCGCTGACGGCCTTCGCCGGCAGCGTGCTCAACACCTGGAACCGCTTCGCCGTGCCGGCCTTCACCCCGGTGCTGCTCAACCTCTCGCTGATCGGCGCGGCCCTGTTGTTGACGCCGCTGATGAGCGAGCCGGCCCTGGCACTGGCCTGGGGCGTGCTGATCGCCGGCGCGGCACAACTGCTCTTCCAGGTGCCCTTCCTGGCCCGGCTGGGACTGTTGCCGCGCCCCTGGCCGCGCTTCGCCCATGAGGGGGTGCGGCGCATCCTGCGGCTGATGGCGCCGGCCCTGTTCGGGGTCTCGGTGTCGCAGATCAACCTGCTGCTGGACACCGTGCTGGCCTCGCTGCTGGCGGCGGGCAGCGTGTCCTGGCTGTACTACTCGGACCGCCTGGTGGAATTGCCGCTGGGGGTGTTCGGCATCGCCATCGGCACGGTGATTTTGCCGGCGCTGTCCAAACGCCACGCCGAGCAGTCCGGCGAGCACTTCGCCGCCATGCTCGACTGGGCGCTGCGTGCGGTACTGCTGCTGGGCTTGCCGGCGGCGCTGGCGCTGGCGGTGCTGGCCGAGCCGCTGCTGATCACCCTGTTCCACTACGGCGCCATGACCGACCATGACATCGCCATGGCGGCGATGAGCCTGCGCGCCTATGCGCTGGGGCTGGTCGCCTTCATGCTGATCAAGGTGCTGGCCCCGGGGTTCTTCGCCCGCCAGGACACCAAGACGCCGGTGAAGGTCGGCATCATCGCCATGGTCGCCAACATGGTCTTCAACCTGATCCTGATCTGGCCATTGGCCCATGCCGGCCTGGCGCTGGCCACCGCACTCTCGGCCTTCCTCAACGCCGGCCTGCTGGGCTACCTGCTGCGCAAGCAGGGGGTGCTGGTCTTCCAGCCAGGCTGGGGGCGCTATGGGGTGCAGCTCGTCGGCGGCTGCGCGGTGATGGGGCTAGGGCTGGCCTGGCTGTCGCCCGGCTGGCAGGCCTGGCTCGACTGGTCGCTGTGGCAGCGGATCGGCTGGCTGGCGCTGCTGGTGGCGGCCGGCGCACTGGCCTACTTCGCCTGGCTGGCCGCCTGCGGCGTCCGTCTGCGTCACTTCCGGCTGCGAGGCTAGCCACTGCGCTCGCCTTTCAGGCCTGCCGGGAGCGTCTATGCTGGCTGAAGTAATGACAGCGGAGGACGCGGCATGGAGGAAACCCAGGGCAGTCGTCGTATCGATGGTGGCACCGTCCGCCTGCTGATCATCGTGCTGCTGGGGGCGCTGCTGATCGCCGTTCCCTGGTTGACCCATAACCGCCTGGTGGGCAGCGAGGAACGTGTGGCGGCGGCCTGGGCAGACGTCGAGAGTACCCTGCAGCGTCGCGCCGACCTGGTGCCGAACCTGGTACGCAGCGTCCAGCAGCACATGACCTACGAGAGCGAGACGCTGGTGCGGCTGGTTCGCGAACGCGCCGCCGCCCTGAGCGCCGCCCTGGCGACCGCCCGGGATGAGGCGGACCCTGCGCGGTTCGCCGGACTGGAAGCGGCGCTCTCCCGGGAGCTGGCCCGCCTGATGCGCCAGGCCGGCGAGCATCCCGCGCTGCGCAGCGGCGATCAGTTCCTGCGCTTGCAGGCCCAACTGGAAGGTAGCGAGAACCGCATCAATGTGGCCCGCCTGCGCTATAACGCGGCGGTGCGCGACTACAACGGCGCCCTGCGCGGCTTCATCGGGCGCTGGGTGGCGGGCTCGCTGGGGCTGGCCCCCCGTGACTACTTCGAGGCGCGGCCCGGGGCGGAGGAGCCGGTCCCCGTGGCGTTCGAATAGGAGGCGCCGGGCATGATCGACCTTCCCGGGGCGAATGGCCTGCTGGTCGGGCTCGGCCTGCTGCTGCTGAGCTGGCGGCTGGCCCGGTCGGGGCTCCAGCTGCCCGGATGGCTGGCGGTGCTGGCCGGTGTGCTGGTGGTGGGCGGTCTCTGGTGGGCCGGTGGCCCCGAGCGGGCAGCGGACGACCTGGCGCGAGTCGAAGACAGGGTCGACCTGCTTGACGAGGCGGAGCGCCAACGCCTGGCGGAATATCACGCCCTGCTGGCGGCCGACCACGCTATCGACTACCGGGTGGTGATCGACCGCGAGCTGGGCGATCTCGATCGCTTCGCCGTCGACTATGTGCGTCGTCATGGCGTCGGGGGGGATCAGGGCCGGGGTCTGCTGCTGGTGCTGGACGTATCGGCCGACCAGGTGCGCCTGGAGGTGGGGCATGGCCTGGAGGGGCAGTTCGTCGATGCCTTCGTCGCCTATCTGGAGGCGCGCCAGATGACCGAGTTCTTCGCCGTGGGGCGGGTCGCCGATGGTATCCTGGCCAGCACCGAGCTGATCGTGGCCCAGGCCCAGCAGGCCGAGGGCGAGCCGGTGCCGGCCATCGCCGGCAGTGGCGGTGCCGGGGCGCGGCTGCCGGCGCGTCTCGGCGAGGGGCGAGCGGTGCCCCGCGATGCTCGGGTGACGGTCGACGAGCGGGGCTTGCCCCGTGACGTGCTGGCGGCCTATCGGCGCGCCATGGCGGCGCGCAACGACAACCCAAAACTCGCGATCTACAGCCGTGCGACGCGCGATATGCTGGCGGACTGGGTGATGACCCCGGCGCAGATGGACACCATGGCGCGCAGCCTGGCCGGCTGCCCCGTGGCGCGTGAGCTGACCGATGCCGGGGAACGGCGTGCCGTGCTGCTGGCGCCCCTGGCCGAGCGCCAGTGCCCGCCCTACTTCCTGGTCCGCGAGGCGGACACCTGGCGCCTCGATCTGGTGGCCATGATGCGGGCCGTGCGCTTCGGCCGCGACAACAGCTGGCGGCTGGAGCACGAGGCACTCGGCCCCTATGGCTTCGGATTCGCCGGGATCCGCTTCGACTCCCGGGGCTTTCCGCGGACGCCGTAGGCAGATGCATGCCGATGTCCAGGGCGCGTCGGCTGTCAAGGGGCCGCCGGTCCGTTATAATCGATCCCTTTACCCACTCGCGATGACGCCCATGCAAGTGATTCGAGGACTGCACAACCTGCGCGACGAGCATCGGGGCTGCGTGGCGACCATCGGCAACTTCGATGGCGTCCATCGTGGCCACCAGGCGATCCTCGATCAGCTGCGCGAGCGGGCCCGCTCGCTGTCGCTGCCGGTTACCGTGGTGGTCTTCGAGCCCCAGCCCCGCGAGTTCTTCGCCGGCGACCAGGCACCGCCGCGGCTGACGCGGCTGCGCGACAAGGTCGAGCTGCTGGCCGAACTCGGCGCCGACCGGGTGCTCTGCCTGCCGTTCAACGACGGCCTGCGCGGCCTCACCGCCCGGGAGTTCATCGAGCTGGTGCTGGTCCGCGGGCTCGGCGTGCGTCACCTGGTGGTGGGCGACGACTTCCGCTTCGGCTGCGACCGCCTCGGGGACTTCGCGCTGCTGGAGGCGGTGGGTGCCGAGCAGGGCTTCGGGGTCGAGCACACCCGGACCTTCCTGATGGATGACGAGCGGGTCTCCAGCTCCCGGGTGCGCACCCTGCTGGCCAGCGGCAACTTCGCCCAGGCCGCGCGCATGCTGGGCCGCCCCTACCGCCTAGGGGGGCGGGTGGTGCGCGACCGCCAGCTCGGCCGCACCATCGGCGTGCCCACCGCCAACCTGCCCCAGCCCGCGCGCTCGCTGGCCCTGCAGGGCGTCTACGCGGTCACCGCCGCGCTGCCCGACGGGCGCTGTGTCGAGGGCGTGGCCAATATCGGCTGGCGCCCCACGGTCGGCAGCCATCGCCCGGTGCTCGAGGTCCACCTGTTCGACTTCGACGGCGACCTCTACGGCCAGCGCCTCTCGGTGCTGCCCTGTGCCAAGCTGCGTGGCGAGGTGAAGTTCGAGAACCTCGACGAGCTGAAGGCGCAGATCCATGCCGACCAGGCGCGTGCCCGACGCTTCTTCGCCGACGCCGCCGGCGCCCCCCTTCCTCTGGCATCGGCGCCGCTGGCGCGCGAGACCGTGACTTCCGATTCCTCGGCGGGGTTTCCCGCCGACCACGACGACGGCTGACCCCCAGGATATGAGCGACTACAAGCACACTCTGAATCTGCCAGAAACCGAGTTCCCGATGCGCGGCATGCTGCCCAAGCGTGAGCCCGCCCGGGTGGCGCAGTGGCAGCAGATGGACCTCTACCATCGCCTGCGCGAAACGCGTCGAGGCCGCGAGCTGTTCGTGCTCCACGATGGCCCTCCCTACGCCAACGGCAGCATTCACATCGGTCACGCCGTCAACAAGATCCTCAAGGACATCATCGTCAAGTCGAAGAACCTGGCGGGCTTCGACGCGCCCTATGTGCCGGGCTGGGACTGCCACGGGCTGCCCATCGAGCACAAGGTGGAGATCACCCACGGCAAGCATCTGGAGCCGGCGAAGGCGCGCGAACTGTGCCGCGAGTACGCCGCCGAGCAGATCCAGGGGCAGCTGTCCGATTTCGTGCGCCTGGGGGTGATCGGCGACTGGGACAACCCCTATCGCTCCATGGACTACGCCAACGAGGCCGGCGAGATCCGCGCCCTGGCGGAGATGGTCGAGGGGGGCTACGTCTTCAAGGGGCTCAAGCCGGTGAACTGGTGCTTCGACTGCGGCTCGGCCCTGGCCGAGGCCGAAGTGGAGTATGCCGACAAGCAGTCCGACGCCATCGACGTGGCCTTCTGCTGTGCCGAGAGCGACAAGCTGGCCGCCGCCTTCGGCCTCGAGGCGCTGGCCAAGCCCGCCGCCGTGGTCATCTGGACCACCACCCCCTGGACCATCCCGGCCAACCAGGCGCTCAACGTCCATCCCGAGTTCACCTATGCCCTGGTGGATACCGGCGAGCGCCTGCTGCTGCTGGCCGAGGAGCTGGTCGAGTCGTGCCTCGCGCGCTTCAACCTGGAAGGCGAGATCATCGCCACCGCCACCGGCCAGCGCCTGGAGCTGATCGCGTTCGATCACCCCTTCTACGAGCGTCGCGCGCCGATCTACCTGGCCGACTATGTCGCGGTCGACGAGGGCAGCACCGGTATCGTCCACTCGGCCCCGGTGCATGGCGTGGACGACTTCGAGTCCTGCCGTCGTTACGGCGTGGAGTTCAGCGACTTCATCAGCGTGGTCAAGGGCGACGGCGTCTACGTGGACGACCTGCCGTTCTTCGGCGGCCAGCTGATCTGGAAGGCCAACCTGCAGATCGTCGCCAAGCTCGACGAGGTCGGCGCCCTGATGGCCCACAAGACCATCACCCACAGCTACATGCACTGCTGGCGGCACAAGACACCGGTGATCTACCGGGCCACCGCCCAGTGGTTCGTGGGCATGGACCTGGCCGGCAGTGACGGCCGGACGCTGCGCGACAAGGCCCTCGATGGCATCGAGGCCACCACCTTCACCCCGGCCTGGGGCAAGGCGCGGCTGCACGCGATGATCGCCAACCGCCCCGACTGGTGCATCTCCCGCCAGCGCAACTGGGGCGTGCCGATCCCCTTCTTCCTGCACAAGGCCACCGGCGAGCTGCACCCGCGCACCGTGGCGCTGATGGAAGAGGTCGCAAGCCGCGTCGATCGCGAGGGCATCGACGCCTGGTTCCGCCTCGACCCCGCCGAGCTGCTGGGCGAGGAGGCCGCCGACTACGACAAGGTCACCGATACCCTGGACGTCTGGTTCGACTCCGGCACCACCCATCGCCACGTGCTGCGCGGCTCGCATCCCCATGGCCATGAGCAGGGCCCACGGGCGGACCTCTATCTGGAGGGCTCCGACCAGCACCGCGGCTGGTTCCACTCCTCGCTGCTCACCGGCAGCGCCATGGACGGGCATCCCCCGTACCGCGGCCTGCTGACCCACGGCTTCACCGTGGACGCCCACGGCCGCAAGATGTCCAAATCCATGGGCAACGTGGTGGCGCCCCAGGAGGTCATGGACAAGCTTGGCGCCGACATCCTGCGCCTGTGGGTGGCCTCCACCGACTACGGCGGCGAGATGGCGGTCTCCGACGAGATCCTCAAGCGCACCGCCGACGTCTACCGGCGGATCCGCAATACCTCGCGGTTCCTGCTGGCCAACCTCAACGGCTTTGACCCGGCGCGTGACGGCCTGGCCTTCGACGACCTGCTGGCCCTGGACCAGTGGGTGGTCGACCGGGCCGCCCAGCTGCAGGCGCGCATCGAGACGGCCTATGCGGAGTACCGCTTCCTCGACGTCTACCAGCAGGTGCACGGCTTCTGTGCCCGGGAGCTCGGCGGCTTCTACCTGGACGTCATCAAGGATCGCCAGTACACCACCCAGGCCGATTCCGTGGCCCGGCGCAGCGCCCAGACCGCGCTCTATCACGTCATCCAGGCCCTGGTGCGCTGGGTGGCGCCGATCCTCTCCTTCACCGCCGAGGAGATCTTCGAGCATATCCCCGGCCGCCGCGGCGACAGCGTGCTGCTCGAGGAGTACTACGCGGGGCTCGGCACCCTGGCCGCGGACGCCGACCTGGGCCGCGACTTCTGGGAGCAGGTGCTGGAGGTCAAGCAGGCCGTCAACAAGTGCCTGGAAGATGCCCGCAATGCCAAGATCATCAAGGGCAGCCTGGCCGCCGAGGTGACCCTCTACGTCGACGAGGCCCTGCAGGCGACGCTGGCCAAGCTCGGCGACGAGCTGCGCTTCGTGATGCTGACCAGCGAGGTCCACCTGGCGCCGCTGGCCGAGGGCGGAGACGCCGAGGCGACCGAGCTCGAGGGCCTGAGGGTCGCCGTGGCGGCCAGCGCCCACGCGAAGTGCGAGCGCTGCTGGCACCACCGCGAGGACGTGGGCCGCCATGCCGGCCATGACGACCTGTGTGGCCGTTGCGTGAGCAACCTGCCGGACGGCCCCGGCGAGAGCCGTCACTATGCGTGAGGTAGGCAGCATGTCGCAGACCCCGAAGGGCGCCGCCAAGGCGGCGCCCATGCACAAGCCGCTGCGCTGGCTGTGGCTCGCCGTGGCCGTGGTGGCCCTGGACCTGGGCACCAAGGCCCTGGCCTCGAGCCTGCTGGCCTACGCCCAGCCGGTGGTGGTGCTGCCATTCTTCAACCTGACCCTGCTGCACAACACCGGCGCGGCCTTCAGCTTCCTGGCCGACCACCCCGGCTGGCAGCGCTGGTTCTTCGCCGCAATCGCGGTGGGGGCCAGCGTGGGGCTGACGGTGTGGATGCGCCGCCTGAGGGCCGACGAGAAGCTCCTCGGCGGCGCCCTGGCGCTGATCATCGGCGGTGCCCTGGGCAACCTCTACGACCGGCTGGTGCACGGCTATGTGGTGGACTTCCTGTCCTTTCATGTCGCCGGCTGGTACTACCCGGCCTTCAACGTGGCGGACATCGGCATCACCCTGGGCGCCATCGGGCTGATCTGGGAGTCGGTGTTCGGCGAGCGTCGCCGGGCCCGGCGCGGCCACTGAGGAACCCGAGGCGCACCGCGTCATCCAAGCCACCAGCCCCACGCGACCTTCACCACAGCTTCGAGAGAGCACATGAGCGACCAACACGCGCAAGGCCATCGCATCGACGAGGGCATGGAAGTCACCCTGCACTTCACCCTCAGGCTGGAGGATGGCACCGAGGTGGACTCCACCCGCGACAAGGCGCCGGCCACCTTCCAGCTCGGCGACGGCAACCTGCCGCCGGGCTTCGAGCAGCCGCTCAAGGGCATGGGCGCCGGCGAGTCCGGCAGCTTCGAGATCACCCCCGAGCATGGCTTCGGCCAGCACAACCCCCAGAACATCCAGATGCTCAAGCGTGAGGAGTTCGACAGCGACACTCCCGAGGTGGGCATGGTGATGTCCTTCGCCGATGCCGCCGGCGGCGAGCTGCCCGGGGTGATCAAGAGCGTCGACGACGAGCAGGTCGAGGTGGACTTCAATCATCCCCTGGCCGGGCGTACCCTGACCTTCGAGGTCGAGGTGATCGACGTGAAGCCCGCCACGACCCACTAGGAAAACACCGACTTCCTGCTGCGCTCGATATCCTGGCCGCCGGCGGTACTCGAAATCCTCATTTACTGCCGTGTAAACTCCGGATTCTCCGTTCCGGCGGCGGCCAGCCTATCTTCGCTCGCGACGGAACTCAGCGCTTTCCAGCTTTTCACAGGCAGATGCTCGAGCATCAAGGCAAGGCAATCATGCAAATCAAGCTGGCCAATCCCCGTGGCTTCTGCGCCGGCGTCGATCGCGCCATCGATATCGTCAACAGCGCGCTGGACGTCTTCGACCCGCCCATCTACGTGCGCCACGAGGTGGTGCACAACCGCTTCGTGGTCGACAGCCTGCGCGAGCGTGGCGCGGTGTTCGTCGAGGAGCTGCACGAGGTGCCGGATGACGTCATCGTCATCTTCTCGGCCCATGGCGTCTCCCGGGCCGTTCAGGAAGAGGCCGAGCGGCGTGGCCTGAAGGTCTTCGACGCCACCTGCCCGCTGGTCACCAAGGTCCATATGGAGGTGCTGCGCTATGCGCGGCGTGGCCAGGAATGCATCCTCATCGGCCACGAGGGCCACCCGGAGGTGGAAGGCACCATGGGACGCTACGACACCTCCCATGGGGGCCAGATCTACCTGGTCGAGGACGAGGACGACGTGGCGCGCCTCAAGGTCAAGGATCCGAGCCGCCTGGCCTTCGTGACCCAGACCACGCTCTCCATGGATGATACCGCCAGGGTGATCGATGCCCTGCGCGAGCGCTTCCCCGAGATCGCGGGGCCGCGCAAGGACGACATCTGCTACGCGACCCAGAACCGCCAGGACGCCGTGCGCGAACTCGCGGCCGACTGTGACCTGGTGCTGGTGGTGGGCAGCCCCAACAGCTCCAACTCCAACCGCCTGCGCGAGCTCTCCGAGCGCGTCGGCACGCCGGCCCACCTGATCGACAGTGCCGAGCAGGTCGATCCGACCTGGCTGGAGGGCGTGAACGCGGTGGGGGTCACCGCCGGCGCCAGCGCCCCCGAGGTGCTGGTCAAGGGGGTGATCGAGCGGCTGCAGGCGCTCGGCGCCAGTGCGCCGGAGGAGCTCGCCGGCCGCGAGGAAACCATCACCTTCTCCATGCCGCGCGAACTCCGCGAGCGGGTGATCGCCAGCGACTAGCCCTGTGCTACTGCGGCCGTGGCGCTCAGCGGGCACCTCAGCCTTTCGTAGGAGCGAAAAAACCGGGCAGACGCCCGGTTTTTTTGTGACCATTGGCTGTCGCAAACGACGATGCTGATACATACTGAAACAAACCGTGACGTAAGCAGGGGAGATGCGCCGCGTGACCATGACCCGCACACGACCCCGTCCCAAGGGCCCTGAAGACCATGCCCGGCGCCAGGCCGGCTTCACGCTGATCGAGCTGATGATCGTGGTGGCGGTGATCGGGATCCTCGCCGCCATCGCCTATCCCAGCTATACGCAGTATGTCCAGAAGGCTAGAAGAGTTGATGCAATGTCATCACTAACCGATATCGCTAGTCAGCTCGAGAGATGTTACACAGTGAGTAGTGACTATCAAGCGGCAAATTGTCCAAGTGGAACGAGTGTTGATTCTGAAGAGGCGTATTATTCTATTAATATTTCAGCCTCCACAGCAAGCTATACCTTGACCGCGACACCTCAGAGTGGGAAGTCTCAAGCTTCCGATACTGGCTGTAATAGTATGACACTAAATAACTTGGGTGAAAGAGAGCCTGATGAATGCTGGGAATAAAATAAGCCGAGGGTTCACATTAATCGAGTTGCTGGTAGCTATCGCTGTTGTGGTAGTGCTGGCTACTGTTGCTGTGCCAAACTTTCAAAGCCTGATCGCACAAAATCGGCTAGAGGCAGACTATTACCAGGTTCTGGGGGGCTTACGCTATGCTCGTACTGAGGCCTTGAAACGAAGAGAGCCAGTGACGGCCATCATTACCCCTGATGATGATGGTGCAGGATGGAGGCTCGAAGTCAAGCTGGATGATGGAACAAATCTGGGAGCTATCGACTGTACCAGTACTGCAGATGCAAATTGCCTAATGGTTCGTGATCATGACGACTCCTTGCCGGCCTTGTCCATCACCAACTCGAGCGTGACATACAATGCTCTGGGAAGGCTGACGGCCGGGGCAAGCATCCAGATGGATATCACCCATGATAGCGATACACAGCAAGTCTGTGTCGAAATCTCGGGAAACGTAGTGGGGCGTAGTTGTGCGTAAATCTTTCTGCAAGCTACCGCAGCTTGGGTTCACCCTCATCGAGGTGTTGATCGCCGTATTGGTAGTGGCCGTGGGAGTGCTGGGCTTGGCTGCCATGGAACTGAAGGGATTGCAATCCTCAGGTGTAGCTTACCAGCGCACCTTGGCGACGGCCGCCGCTCAGGATGGTGTGGAACGACTGTGGGCTGAACTCTGGAGCGATAACACAATTTGCCCTGCTCCATCCGATGTTACTGGTGACTGGTACGCCGCCTGGAACGACATCCTTGAAGACATGGAAGATAGTGGTTCTGTAATTGAGCAGCCTGATGCCGCCTCTAATCCGTGTCTTTATCAGGTTATCGTGCAGTGGAGCGAGGGGCGGTTCTCTGATGAGACGGACACAGCGAGACTCGTCTACCGGGCGAAGCTGCCAGGAGGGGTGGCTCCATGAAATCTGATCGTCCGAAGTCGCAGCGGGGCTTCACCTTGGTGGAACTTATGGTCGCCTTGGTCCTCGGCCTCCTGGTCGTTCTGGGTGTGTCACAGATTTATTTGTCGACACTGCAGTCTTCCCGTGCGATTACCGATGTAGCGGCTAGGCAGGAGGTGGTCAGTTATTTCAGCCATGTGGTGGGTAACGAGGTAAGAGCCTCTTTAACTGCTTACCCGGTCAGTGGCGGGGGCGCGACGGATAGCGCAGGTAATCTGCAGATTAACTTTACGGGTGATGCTGCAGATCCGCCTTTCAGTGACCTGTATTGCCCGGGGACGGAAGCTCTCGAAGCGTTGGAGTATTATACTGAGACCGATGCAGGGCTCGGGGAAAGCTTCCTGGTCGTTGTGCCATTCTGCTCTGTGAGTGGGAATATAGGTGCTCAACGAGTTTTGTCTGGAGTCAATGGGTTGGTGTTTGAACGTAGTGCAAATGATCGCTTTGTCGATGTCTCCTTGACGCTTTCCAATTCTGACAACACCTTCTCGAGTGCGACGGAGGCAAAAAATACATTAAAGTTGCGGCTGGTGAGTCATTCAGTCTCTATTTTTGACTAATTGCCTGGGTTCATGGGAGGTCTCATGAGAGATAAACAACAGGGAATTGCCTTGACGGTCAGCTTAGTCCTTCTTGTGGGTGCCCTGGTGGTGGCGGTTGGAGGCATGCAGACCGCTCAGCTTGGAGAGGTCTCGACCGGAAATAGTCGAGCCAGTGCCAGTGCCTTGATGGCTGCGGAGTATGGGGCTTCTGAGCAACTGGATACTCTGAAAAGTACGGGGCAGGGGCCCTCAGACTTTTCAGACTGTGTCGGGACACCATCTTTTGGTAGCCTGCAGACAGTATCAAATAGCCAGGATACCTCAGCTGGCTATAAAGTGGAGACCTGTCGCTCCGGGGTGGATGCCATTCGGATCACAGTCCAGGGTGAGGCTGGACAGATGAGTCGCACCATACAGGTGGGTTACACTCAAGCGGACTCCACCTTCCTTGGGCTTTCCGCTATAACTTTTCCAGGTCACATTAATTCCTTCGATGCCCCGAACTCTGGTTCTTTCATCGTCGAGGGAGCTGTTGATGAAAGTGTCAGTGGCGGCCAGCGCCCCGCGATCTCTACCCACTCTCCTGATGATGATCCCAGTAACTCCACTGATTCCGATTATGATACTATCGTGAATGCAATCAATGGGGTGGGTCGAGAGGATAACTATGAGGGCGGGATCTCCACTGAAGTCAGTGAGAGCCTGCTGACCAATCCTGCCGCGTTCGCTCAGTTCGTGGCCGACATTAAGGCTTACGCTCAATCCAGCCAACATGGCCAGGTAATCTCCGAGATTGATACTAACGGAAACGACAAGACAGACCTTGATAATAAGATTACAGTCGTGGAGGGGGATCTGGTCCTTAGTGGTAGCGCCAGTGGCTCGGGAATCCTGATCGTTGAGGGTGACTATGGTACCTCGGGGACCCCACAGTTTGATGGCTTGATTATCATTCAAGGTGGAACCTTTGGCATATCCGGGGGGGGGCATGGCGGCATGAATGGAGCCTTGGTTATGGCCCCGATGCCGCTTGTTACGACTACGGATGCGGACGGTAATACACAGGCAGAGTACTCGTATACCGATGTCGTGACCAATGGTGGCGGCAACGCCACCTACTCCTATGACGCAGATGCTTTGACGGCGGCCTTCAATCTCTTGCCAGAGTCGCTACAGCAGGAGTGGATGTCCACTAACGTAAGCACCTATGCGGAAACTGAAGTCACAAGTTGGCAAGAAATTCTTTGAGCCCGGTCAGCTGTCTAATAAACCATGAGCCTGCAGTTCAGCAGTCATCGTTGGATGAGGACTCCGTGCGCACACGCCCGTTGTTTCCCAGAATGGCCGTTGCGCTTTCGCCATTGCGCCCACAGAGAACGAAAGTGCCGTTATATCCTTGAGACCAGCCGATCGCCGAAAAGCGAATCGGCCGGTCATCTCGATTGAATGTGACAGAGACACCATTTAAAGGCTCAAGCACCTTGAGGATGGGGTGTCCAGTCAAGCTGCCGCCCGCCGCTTCTCCCTCAATAATGACCCAATCTAGCGACCAGTCATTGAAATTACAATTGGTATAGATGGGCCCTTGACTCGAACACACCGAGATGGTGTTCCGCGTCATGATGGCTGTATTCCTCGCCAAGGATAGGGCTCTCACGACTCGCTGGACATCCGTCGTCACCTCGTTGCGGGCGGCGAACTGCTGGAAGCTGGGGACGCCCCAGGTGGCCATGAGGATCATCACGGCCAGCGCCACCAGCAACTCGATCAGGGTCAGGCCCCGCTGGGCTGGCTTTGCCAGGCCCGGTGGCCTGCCGGTAAGCTGATGGCCTTCGGCGGTGTCCTGTCCCATGCCGAGTCTCCCTGGAGTGCCCCTTGTCGTGGGTGTTCCTTCAAGCTAGACAGGTGCCGCGCCCTCTCCGTAAGCGATAGCGGACACGCCTCGTGAGTGATTTTCTCGTTGTGGGCGGTGGCGTCATCGGCATGATGACGACGCTGCAACTGGCCGATGCCGGCCATTCGGTGACCCTTCTCGAGCGCGGCCAGTGCGGCCGCGAGGCCTCCTGGGCCGGCGGCGGCATCGTCTCGCCGCTCTATCCCTGGCGCCACAGCGCGCCCATCTCGCGCCTCTCCACCTGGTCGGAGGGCTTCTATCCGGAGCTGGCCCTGCGGCTGCTGGAGGAAACCGGCATCGACCCCGAATATCGCCAGAAGGGCTTGCTCTACCTGAGGGTCGACGACGAGGCGCGGGCCATGCACTGGGCCCGCGAGGTCGGCAAGCCCCTGGAGCGGGTCTCCGCCGACTTCCTCTATGCCAAGGAGCCCGAGGCGGCGCCCGGCTGCCGCGAGGCGCTGTGGATGCCGACCCTGGGCAGCATCCGCAATCCACGGCTGACCCGGGCGCTGCGCCGCCGCCTGGTCGAGATGGACCGCGTGTCGCTGCGGGAAGGCCGTGAAGTCACGGGGCTGCGCCTCGCGGCGGGACGCGTCTCGGGGGTGGCGACCACGGAGGGGACCGTCGGCGGGGAGCAGGTCATCGTCTGCGGCGGTGCCTGGGCGGCCGGCCTGCTGGCGCCGCTGGGCGTGTCGCTGCCGGTGCGGCCGGTGAAGGGGCAGATGATCCTCTTCAAGGCGCCGCCGGGGCTGGTCAGCCGGGTGGTGCTGATGGACGGGCGCTACGTGATACCCCGGGCCGACGGCCGGGTGCTGGCCGGCTCGACCCTGGAGGAGGCGGGGTTCGACACGTCCGTTTCCGCTGAGGCCCGAGAGTCCCTCTGGCACTCGGCGACGCGGATCGTCCCGGCGCTGGCCGACTGCGAGGTGGAGCACCACTGGGCGGGACTGCGTCCGGGCTCGCCGGATGGCGTGCCGTTCATCGGCGCGGTGCCCGGCGTGGAGGGGCTCTACGTCAATGCCGGCCACTATCGTAACGGCCTGGTGCTGGCACCGGCCTCGACGCATCTGCTGGTCGACGAGCTGCTGGGACGCGAGCCGATCGTCGATCCGGCGCCCTACCGGCTGGCGGGGCGACTCGCAGCCTGACACTCCGGCGGGGGAAGGTGGGGCTCAATCCCCGTGATGCTGCTCTTCGAGGTACTTGTTGCGGTGGTCGGGAGAGCAGAACCACTCGCCCTTCTCGCGCAGGGCCTCGTCCTCCGGGAGGTGCACCTGGCACCAGGCGCAGCGCACCATCTGGTTCCCCTGGAGGCTGCCTTGCGCGGCCTCCTCGCGGTCGAGCTTCCACTCGCGATACATGCGATACAGCTTGAGGCCGGCGAAGAACAGCACGGCGAAGATGATCAGGCGGATCAGCAACAGGTTCATCCTTCGGTGACTCCCTGGGTGGGGCCGGCCGCCTTTGCCACTCGACCGCCCTTGCGGGACAATGCACGTATCAACGGATTCTCGAGAGATTTCTACGCCCATGCAAGACCTGACGCTGGTGATGGCTCAGCTGGACCCGCTGGTCGGGGATATTCCCGGCAACACCGACCGAGCCATCGAGACGGTACGCGAGGCGCGCATCGAGCATGGTGCCGACATCGTGGTGCTGCCGGAGCTCTTCCTCACCGGCTACCCGCCGGAGGACCTGCTGCTGCGTCCCTCCATGGAGACCCGCCTGCGCCAAGCTCGTGCCCGCATGGCCGAGAAGATGGTGCGCGACGTCATGGTGATCGTCGGCTACCCGGGGCGTCGCGAGGGACGCAACTGGAACCTCGCCGGGGTGCTCTACAATGGCGAGTGGCTCGACGAGTACGCCAAGCAGGCCTTGCCCAACTATGAGGTCTTCGACGAGCAGCGCTACTTCGCCGTCGGCAGCGAGCCGCTGGTGGTCGAGCACAAGGGGGCCAGGCTGGGCGTCCTGATCTGCGAGGACATCTGGGCCGAGGCCCCGGTGCGTCAGGCCCGGGAGGCCGGTGCCGAGATCCTCGTCACCCTCAATGCCTCACCCTTTCACCAGGACAAGCCGGCCGAGCGCCTGGCGCTGCTCAAGCAGCGGGCCTCCGAGGTGGCGCGGCCGATCGTCTACGTCAACCAGATCGGGGGTCAGGACGAACTGGTGTTCGACGGCGGCTCGGCCTGTGTCGACGCCCGGGGCGAACTGCGGGTGCAGGCGCCTCACTGGGCAGTGGGCCTGATGCCGGTGCAGTTCGTCCGCGAGCAGGGCCTCTGGATTCCCCAGGCCGGGGAGACCGACCCCGAGGTGGCGCCGGAGGAGAACCTCTATTGCGCGCTGGTGACCGGGCTTCGCGACTACGTCAACAAGAGCGGCTTCGAGGGTGTGGTGCTGGGGCTGTCCGGGGGCATCGATTCGGCCCTGTCGCTGGCCATCGCCGTGGACGCCCTGGGTCCGCAGCGCGTCCATGCGGTGATGATGCCCTATCACTACACCGCCGACATCTCCCGGCAGGATGCCGCCGAACAGGCCAGGCTGCTGGGCGTCGGCTACGAGGTGATGCCCATCGAGACGATGGTCGAGGCCTTCATGGAGACCCTGGCCGACAGCTTCGCCGGCACCGAGCGCGATACCACCGAGGAGAACCTGCAGTCGCGCTGTCGCGGGGTGCTGCTGATGGCGATCTCCAACAAGAAGGGCCTGATGGTGCTGACCACCGGCAACAAGAGCGAGATGGCGGTCGGCTACGCCACGCTCTATGGCGACATGGTGGGCGGCTACAACGCCATCAAGGACGTCTACAAGACCTGGGTCTATCGCCTGGCCCGGTGGCGCAACACCCAGTCGCCGGCGATCCCCGAGCGGGTGATCGAGCGGCCGCCCTCCGCCGAGCTGGCCCCGGACCAGCAGGACAGCGACTCGCTGCCCGACTATGACACCCTGGATGCCATCCTGGTGCGCTACATCGAGGGCGACATGAGCGCCGAGGCGATCATCGCCGCGGGCTTCGACCGCGACGACGTCTACAAGGTGGTACGGCTGGTCGATCGCTGCGAGTACAAGCGCCGCCAGGCCCCGGTGGGCGTGCGGGTCACCCGGCGCGGCTTCGGCCGCGACCGCCGCTATCCCATCGTCAATGGCTGGCAGCCGGGGGAATAGCACGCCGCAAGCCATAAGAACACACCCCATCAGCGACGCTGATGGGGTGTTCGGTGTTGGTGATTGCCCCGCTTTTCCGGAGACCTGGCGCTTGGCGCGGGTCAGGCCGAGAGGGCCGGTGCGTCCACGTAGCGGGGATCGAAGCTGCGGCCGTTCAGCCGCTCGTGGTCCGGTGCGTTCTCGATCAGAACCTTCAGGGTCTCCCGGGCGCGGTCGGTCATCTTCAGGCCCAGGTAGCCCTCGACCATCACCGCCAGGGCGTCCCGGGTGCTGTCGGCCTGCGGGTAGTTCTCGATGACCCAGCGGCCGCGCTCGACGGCGGCCAGGTAGGCGCCCTTGCGCAGGTAGAAGTCGGCGACCTGCAGCTCGTGGCGGGCCAGCAGGTTGCGCAGGTAGACGATGCGCTGGCGGGCATCCGCGGCATACTGGCTGTCGGGGAAGCGCTGGACCAGCTCGCGGAAGTCGGAATAGGCGTCGCGGCTCGCGCCCAGGTCGCGCTTGGAGATATCGATCAGGCGCAGGGCCTCGAGACTGAAGCGACCGGCCTGCCAGGCCGCCAGGCCACGCATGTAGTAGGCATAGTCGACCTGGGGGTGGTCCGGATGCAGGCGAATGAAGCGGCTGGCCGCGGCCCGCGCGCTCTCCCAGTCATCGGTCTCGTAGTAGGCGTAGATCAGTTCCAGCTGGGCCTGCTCCGCGGTGTCGCCGAAGGGGAAGCGGGTGTCGATGGCCTCGAGCCGGTTGATGGCAGTGGTATAGCGGCCGCTTTCCAGCGCGGCGCGGCCTTCCTCGTAGAGCTGTCGCTCCTGCAGGTCGGGGGCCTCCTCGTCACCGGTGCTGGCACAGCCGGCCAGCAGGGTGGTCGCCAGCAGCATGGCGGCCAGGCGAGTCCCGGTCGTGATAACGCGCATCGTGATCCTCGTGTCAAACAACCCTGGGCGGCCGTGCTAGAATCGGCCAGGAATCGCCCACTATAAAGCACCTTGCGGTAAAACGCAGTCATCGCGCCGGCCGTGATGACAGAGCGCTCAGGGGCGTCGCCACCCTCCAGACGGACCCATCGACGAGCCCATGTCCCAGACCCTCGAAGCCCAGCACCGCGTTCCCGAGCGCATGGCAGGCCTGCGCCTCGACCAGGCCGCCGCCGAACTCTTCGCCGACTTCTCCCGGGAACGTCTCAAGGGATGGATCAAGGACGGTGCCTTGACCGTCGACGGCAATCCCGCCAAGCCCAAGGACAAGGTCTACGGGGGCGAGGCTCTGGCGCTCGCCGCCGAGATCGAGGACGACGCCCGCTTCGAGCCCGAGGAGATCCCCCTGGAGGTGGTCTTCGAGGACGACCAGGTGCTGGTGGTCAACAAGCCGCCCGGCCTGGTGGTGCATCCGGCCGCTGGCAACCCCGACGGCACGCTGCTCAACGGCTTGCTGCACCACTGTCCCGAGCTGGCGGCCATCCCCCGGGCCGGCATTGTCCACCGCCTGGACAAGGACACCAGCGGCCTGATGGTGGTGGCCAAGACGCTGCCCGCCCAGACCGCGCTGGTGGAGCAGCTGCAGGCGCGCACCGTGTCCCGGGAGTACGACGCCGTGGTGGTCGGGGTGATGACCGCCGGCGGCACCGTGGATGCGCCCATCGGCCGCCACCCCCGGGACCGCAAGCGCCAGGCGGTGAACGCCTCCGGCAAGCCGGCGGTGACCCACTACCGGGTGGTCGAGCGTTTCCGCGCCCATAGCCATGTGCGTTGCCGCCTGGAGACCGGTCGCACCCACCAGATCCGCGTGCACCTGGCACACCTGCGCTATCCGCTGATCGGCGACCCGGTCTACGGTGGTCGCCTGAAGCTGCCCGCCGGGGCGGGGGAGACCCTCAAGGAGGTGCTGCGCGAGTTTCCCCGCCAGGCGCTGCACGCCCGCAAGCTGGCCTTCGTGCACCCCGGCAGTGGCGAGACCCTGACCTTCCGCGCGCCCCTGCCCGATGACCTGCTGATGCTGCTGGATTTCCTGCGCGACGACTGCGAGACGATGCGATGAGCGATGCCCTCGACCTGCGCCCGACACTGATCCGCCCCGACTGGCCGGCGCCGCCCTCGGTGGCGGCCTTCGTCACCACGCGGGAGACCGGCCCCAGCCAGGGCGACTTCGCCGCCTTCAATCCGGCCCTGCACGTGGGGGACAACCCGGCCCATGTGGCGCTGTGTCGGCGCCAGCTGCACAAGGAGGTCGGCGACGACCGCCCGCTGGTGTGGCTCGACCAGGTGCATGGCGCCCGGGTCCAGCAGGTCTATTCGGGGGAGCTGCCCGAGGCCGATGCCTCGGTGGCCCTGGACCGCGGCCACGCCTGCGTGGTGCTGACCGCCGACTGCCTGCCGGTGTTCTTCTGCGACCGGGCCGGCCAGCGCGTCGGGCTGGCCCATGCCGGCTGGCGCGGCCTCGCCGGCGGGGTGCTCGAGGCCACGGTGGCGGCCATGGGCGTCCCGGCCGAGGCCCAGATGGCCTGGCTCGGACCGGCCATCTCCAATGCCCAGTTCGAGGTGGGCCCGGAGGTGCGCCAGGCCTTCGTGGCCGTGCACCCCGAGGCCCTGGAGGCCTTCGACCCCAGTCCCTACCGGCTCGGTCACTACATGGCCGACCTCTACAAGCTGGCGCGCCTGCGTCTCGAGCGACTCGGCCTGGCGCATATCAGCGGCGGCCACTTCTGCACCGCCTGCGAGCCGCGCTTCTACTCGCACCGCCGCGACGATGGCGTGACCGGCCGCATGGCCAGCATGATCTGGCTCAGATAAGACGCGGCGGGGCCGCTTGAAGAGGGAAGAGCGGCGCTTCGCGCCTAAGAAGCTTGAAGAAAAACCCTTGCCCCGGATTTTGGAGGCAACAGGCTGCCTTCCAGCTTCCAGCTTCCAGCTTCCAGCTTCCAGCTTCCAGCTTCCAGCTTCCAGCTTCCAGCTTCCAGCTTCCAGCTTCCAGCTTCCAGCTTCCAGCTTCCAGCTTCCAGCTTCCAGCTTCCAGCTTTCCGCTGTCGCTTGACCCACATCAATCCCCTTCGCTTTCCGATGGCCCATGACTTGAAAGCCGGCCATCCTGACGCCACCTAAGATGTCAAGACCCATGACACCGGGCCAGGCGGTGCGTCCGAACGCGCCGCTACCCCGACGGAGGAAAGCGCATGCGATTCGACAAGTTCACCGCCAAGCTGCAGAACGCCGTGGCCGATGCCCAGTCCCTGGCGGTGGGGCACGGACACAACCAGCTCGAGCCCGGCCACCTGCTGCTGGCGTTGCTGGATGCCACCGATACCGGCGTCAAGGCGCTGGTGCAGAAGGCGGGCGGTGACGCGGCCAGGCTGCGTGATGCCCTGGTGGGCCACCTGGACGAGCTGCCCAGGGTGGCCGACTTCGACGGCGAGGTGCAGCCCTCCCGCGACCTCGTGATGCTGTTCAACCTCACCGACCGCGAGGCCCAGAAGCGCGGCGACCAGTTCATCGCCAGCGAACTGGTACTGCTGGCCGCGCAGGAGATGCGCCATGCGGTGAGCAAGCTGCTCGGCCAGGCCGGACTGACGCGCCAGGCCCTGGAGACCACCATCGACAGCGTGCGTGGCGGCGAGAAGGTCGATGACCCTAACGCCGAGGAGCAGCGCGAGGCGCTGGACAAGTACACTCTGGACCTCACCGAGCGGGCCACCAGCGGCAAGCTCGACCCGGTGATCGGCCGCGACGACGAGATCCGCCGCACCATCCAGGTGCTGCAGCGGCGCACCAAGAACAACCCGGTGCTGATCGGCGAGCCCGGCGTGGGCAAGACCGCCATCGTCGAGGGCCTGGCCCAGCGCATCGTCGACGGCGAGGTGCCGGAGGGGCTGAAGGACAAGCGCGTGCTGTCGCTCGACATGGGCGCGCTGCTGGCCGGGGCCAAGTTCCGCGGCGAGTTCGAGGAGCGCCTCAAGGCGGTGCTCAAGGAGCTGTCTCAGGAAGAGGGGCGGGTCATCCTGTTCATCGACGAGCTGCACACCATGGTCGGCGCTGGCAAGGCCGAGGGCGCCATGGACGCCGGCAACATGCTCAAGCCGGCCCTGGCCCGCGGCGAGTTGCACTGCGTGGGCGCCACCACCCTGGACGAATACCGCAAGTACATCGAGAAGGACGCGGCCCTCGAGCGCCGCTTCCAGAAAGTGCTGGTCGACGAGCCGAGCGAGGAGGACACCGTGGCCATCCTGCGCGGCCTCAAGGAGCGCTACGAGGTGCACCACGGCGTCGATATCACCGACGGGGCGATCATCGCCGCCGCCAAGCTGTCGACCCGCTACATCACCGACCGCCAGCTGCCCGACAAGGCCATCGACCTGATCGACGAGGCCTGCTCGCGGATCCGCATGGAGCTGGACTCCAAGCCGGAGGAGATGGATCGCCTCGACCGCCGGCTGATCCAGCTGAAGATGGAGCGTGAGCACCTCAAGAAGGAGACCGACGAGGCCTCCCGCAAGCGCCTGGAGAGCCTCGAGGAACAGATCGGCGAGCTCGAGCGGGAGTACGCCGACCTCGACGAGATCTGGAAGGCCGAGAAGGCCAGCATCCAGGGGGCGGCCCAGTTCAAGGACGAACTCGACAAGGCGCGGATCGACCTCGAGCAGGCGCGCCGGCAGGGCGACCTGGGACGCATGTCCGAGCTGCAGTACGGGGTGATCCCGGCGCTGGAGAAGAAGATCGCCGAGTCGAGCGAGGCCGAGGCCGATACCGCCAGCCACAAGCTGCTGCGTTCCAACGTCACCGAGGAGGAGATCGCCGAGGTGGTGTCGCGCTGGACCGGCATCCCGGTCTCCAAGATGCTCGAGGGCGAGCGCGACAAGCTGCTGCGCATGGAGGAGGCCCTGCACGAGCGGGTGATCGGCCAGGACGAGGCGGTCACCGCCGTGTCGAACGCCGTGCGCCGCTCCCGGGCCGGGCTCGCCGACCCCCACCGGCCCAACGGCTCCTTCCTGTTCCTCGGCCCGACCGGGGTGGGCAAGACCGAGCTCTGCAAGTCGCTGGCCAACTTCCTGTTCGACACCGAAGAGGCCATGGTGCGCATCGACATGTCCGAGTTCATGGAGAAGCACTCGGTGGCCCGGTTGATCGGGGCGCCCCCCGGCTATGTCGGCTACGAGGAGGGCGGCTACCTGACCGAGGCCGTGCGCCGCAAGCCCTACTCGGTGCTGCTGCTCGACGAGGTGGAGAAGGCTCACCACGATGTCTTCAACATCCTGCTGCAGGTGCTCGAGGACGGTCGCCTCACCGACGGCCAGGGACGCACGGTCGACTTCCGCAACACCGTCATCGTGATGACCTCCAACATGGGCTCGGACATCATCCAGCGCATGGGCGGCGACGACAGCGACTATCAGCAGATGAAGGACATGGTGATGGAGGTGGTGGGCAGCCACTTCCGCCCCGAGCTGATCAACCGCATCGACGAGGTGGTGGTGTTCCACGCCCTGGGACAGGAGCAGATCCAGGCCATCGCCGATATCCAGCTCGATCGCCTGCGCGGTCGCCTGGCCGAGCACGACCTGGGCCTCGAGGTCTCCAGCGAGGCCATGGCCCAGCTGGCGGTGGTGGGCTTCGATCCGGTGTTCGGCGCCCGGCCGCTCAAGCGGGCGATCCAGAGCCGCCTCGAGAACCCGCTGGCCCAGGACCTGCTGGCCGGCCGCTTCTCGCCCGGCGACGTCATCCGCGTCGAGGTCGAGGAGGACCACCTGATCTTCCGCAGCTGAAACCACTCGCCCGCGCCGGCAGGAGCGCGGCGCGGGCGAGGTGAACCGGGCCGGTGATGGCCCTGGCCCGCCGGGAGCCTCCCGGCGGGCCTTTTCGTGTCGGCCGGTCAGCCCCGGGCGCGAACCCGCGACAGGTGGACCCGACGCAGGCTGACCTTGTCCCCGACCAGATGGTGCTGCAGGTCCTCGAGGGAGACGCCCTTGGTCTCGGGCATCAGGAACATCACGAAGACCAGCTGCAGCAGCATCATCACCGCGAAGAAGGCGAACACCGGGCCGCCGCTGAAGGTCCCCAGCACCCAGGGCATCACCAGGGTGATCAGCGCGGCGCAGATCCAGTGGATCGAGCTGCCGAAGGACTGGCCGCGGGCGCGCACGTGGTTGGGGAACACCTCGGCGATGAACACCCAGATCACCGCGCCCTGGCTGATCGCGTGGGCGGCGATGAACAGCCCCAGCAGCAGCGGCACCTCGAGCCCACCGAGCTCGCCATGGAAGAAGGCCCGCGAGATCAGCACCAGCGACACCAGGTAGCCGGCCGAGCCGATGTACAGCAGGGTGCGGCGGCCCAGACGATCGATCAGCGCCATGCCGAGCATGGTGAATATCAGGTTGACCACCCCGATGCCGGCGGTGGAGAGCAGCGCCACCTGGCTGCCGAGCTCGGCGGCCTCGAGCACGCGTGGCGCGTAGTAGATGATGAAGTTGATGCCGGAGAGCTGGTTGAAGAAGGCGATCAGGAAGGCCAGCAGGATCGGCAGGCGGTAGCGGCGCGAGAAGAAGGGCGCGTGGGCATTGCGCTCCTCGTCCTCGGCGGCGCGGATGGTGGCGATTTCGGCGTCGATGTCGGCGTCGGGCTTGATCAGTCGCAGCACCCGGCTGGCCTCCGCGATGTCATTGCGCTTGAGGATCAGCCAGCGCGGGCTGCGGGGCACCCGGGTGATCATCAGGGTGTAGAGCAACGCCGGCACGGCCTCGATGCCGAGCATCCAGCGCCAGGCGGTCTCGTCGAGGATGAGGCTGTCGATGAGGTAGTTCGATACGAACGCCATCAGGATGCCGAAGACGATGTTGAACTGGTACATGGCGACCAGCAGGCCGCGATAGCGGGGCGGGGCGATCTCGGAGATGTAGGTGGGGGCGGCGACCGAGGAGATGCCCACGCCGATGCCGCCGATCAGGCGGAAGAGGGCGAACAGCGTGGGGTCGGTGACCAGCGCCGAGCCGACGGCGGAGACCAGGTAGAGCACGCCGATCATCAGCAGGGTGGCGCGCCGGCCGAGTCGGTCTGTCGGCCAGTTGCCGAAGATCGCGCCGATCACGGTGCCCCACAGGGCCATGGACATGATCAGCAGGCCATGCTGCAGATCGCTCAGTCCCCACAGCGTCTGGATGGGCTTGTCGGCGCCCGAGATGACCGCGGTATCGAAGCCGAACAGGAAGCCGGCCAGGGCCACGGTGATGGACCATTGCACGATGCGTGACATGGTGCGTCTCCTCCGGTGAGGCGTTGTCTGGTTATTGGAAGTGAATCGATTCACCCTGTGGTCGAAAGAGATCGCCGCTTGGGCCTGATCGGCGAGTTCGGCCCCACAAGGGATATCACCAGCAGGCTGAATCGTGTCACCTGGCGACATTAAAGCAGCATCGCGTCCAGGCCGCGAGCCGAGGATGGTAGACTTTGGTCGTGGTCAGCGGGGCGGGACGGCCATGCCCCCCGGCAAATCGGCGTCTCGAGGTGGGGGGTGGTTGACACTCTTCGGGGGCTATTGGAATCTTGACGTTTCCTGACTGACGGGCGCGGACGCAAGCGGGCGATCCCCCAATACCGCGCGAAGGGTAGGCCGTGAGCCTCTACCCGCCGTAGGACTTCCGGGTCCGGGCCAACCGCCCGGCCTGGCCAACGCCCCGACGCGGTGATCCGCCGTGAGAGGGAACCGCGGGTTCATGTCGCGAGTGACGAGGGATTGAGCGTCGCCGGAACGCAGCAGCCGGAGTTTACGAGTCCGTGAACGAGGCTGCGTGTACCGCCGGCGGTCACGCTATCGAGCGCAGCAGTGAATCGGCGTTCCCGACGAGAGTGCTGGCCCTAACCGGGCCTCAAAACGCCAGGGTTTGGCATCAGGTGCCGGCGAGACCGGCAGCGGCATACCGCCGCACTCGACCCCGTGTCCCGAGAGGGGATGCGGATCGCACTCGAGACCTCCAGGGGAGAAACATCTGTGGAATTGCTTTCTGGCGCGGACATGATCGCCCGCTTCCTTCAGGATGAGGGCGTCGAATACATCTATGGCTATCCAGGCGGGGCGGCGCTGCACATCTATGACGCCCTGTTCCGTCAGGACAAGGTCAAGCACATCCTGGTGCGCCACGAACAGGCGGCCACCCACGCGGCCGACGGCTACGCCCGGGCCTCCGGCAAGCCCGGCACGGTGCTGGTGACCTCCGGTCCCGGGGCCACCAATGCCGTCACCGGTATCGCCACCGCCTACATGGACTCGATTCCCATGGTGGTGCTGTGTGGCCAGGTGATGAGCCACCTGATCGGCGACGATGCCTTCCAGGAAACCGACATCATCGGCGTGACCCGCCCCATCGTGAAGCACAGCTTCTCGATCCGGCACCCGACCGAGATTCCGGAAGTCCTCAAGAAGGCCTACTACCTGGCCTCGACCGGGCGTCCGGGCCCGGTGGTGGTGGACATTCCCAAGGACATGACCGCGCCCACCGAGCGCTACGAGTACGTCTATCCGAAGAAGGTCAGGCTGCGCTCCTACAACCCGGTTGCCCGCGGCCATACCGGTCAGATCAAGAAGGCCGTGGAGCTGATGCTCAAGGCTCGGCGTCCGGTGTTCTATACCGGCGGTGGCGTGGTGACCGGGCGGGCCTGCGAGGGGCTGACCGATATGGTCAAGCGCCTGGGCTACCCGATCACCACCACCCTGATGGGCATCGGCGCCTATCCGCAGAGCGACCGGCAGTGCCTCGGCTGGCTCGGCATGCACGGCTCCTACGAGTCGAACATGGCGATGCACCATGCCGACCTGATCATCGCCATCGGCGCGCGCTTCGACGACCGGGTGACCAACAACACCTCCAAGTTCTGCCCCACGGCCAAGATCATCCACGTCGACATCGATCCCAGCTCGGTCTCCAAGACCGTGCGCGCCGACGTGCCCATCGTCGGTCCCGCCCAGAGCGTGATCAACGAGATGATCAGCCTGCTGCAGGGCAAGGAGATCGCCAATCCCGACGCGCTCGAGGAGTGGTGGCAGACCATCGAGGGCTGGCGCGAGGAGCGCCGCGGCAAGCTCTACGAACCATCGAAGTCCGGCGAGACGATCAAGCCCCAGGAAGTCATCGAGGCGATCTGCCGCCAGACCCGCGGCGAGGCCTACGTGACCACCGACGTGGGTCAGCACCAGATGTTCGCGGCCCAGTACTACAAGTTCGACAAGCCCAACCGCTTCATCACCTCCGGCGGCCTCGGCACCATGGGCTTCGGCTTCCCGGCGGCCATGGGCATCAAGCAGAACTTCCCGGACGAGCAGGTGGTCTGCGTGACCGGCGAGGGCAGCTTCCAGATGATGATGCAGGAGCTGTCGACCTGTAAGCAGTTCGGCGGCGGTGTGAAGATCGTCAACCTGAACAACGCCTCGCTGGGCATGGTGCGCCAGTGGCAGGACCTCAACTACAAGTCGCGGCATGCGCATTCCTACATGGAGTCGCTGCCCGACTTCCAGAAACTCATCGAGTCGTATGGCTTCACCGCGCTGAGGGTGCAGACGATGGAGGAGCTCGAGCCGGCACTGGAACGCACCTTTGCCGACAAGGACGAGCTGGTGTTCCTCGACGTCGCCGTGGACCCGCACGAGCACGTCTATCCGATGCAGGTGCCCCTGGGCTCCATGCGTGACATGCTGCTTTCCAAGACGGAGCGGACCTGATGCGCCATATCATCTCGATTCTGATGGAAAACGAACCGGGCGCTCTGTCACGCGTGGTGGGGCTGTTTTCCCAGCGCAACTTCAATATCGAAACCCTCAACGTGGCGCCCACCGAGGACGAGACGCTGTCGCGGCTGACCGTGACCACCGTGGGCGACGACCGGGTGATCGAGCAGATCACCAAGCACCTCAACAAGCTGATCGACGTGGTCAAGCTGGTGGACCTCACCGAGGGCAGCCACATCGAGCGCGAACTGATGCTGGTGAAGGTCAAGGCCCTGGGCGCGGCCCGCGACGAGGTCAAGCGCACGGTGGACATCTTCCGCGCGCAGGTCGTCGACGTGACGCCGAGCCTCTACACGGTGCAGATCACCGGCGATGCCGAGAAGCTCGATGCCTTCCTCCAGGCCATGGCGCCGGTGGGCATCCTGGAAGTGGCGCGGACCGGGGTGTCGGGGATCGCCCGGGGGGACAAGGTGTTGTCCCTCTGAGCCGATACCTGGTTCGTTGATGCCCAAGCCGCCCTACGGGGCGGCTTTTTCGTGGCCGCTCAGCCGCGCTCCTCGACCTCGTCCCACAGCGCGCTGATCAGCGGGCTCTTCAGGCGACGGTTGAGCACGCACAGGCCCACGTCGTAGTGGGGCAGCTCGGGCTTGACCGGCAGGATGCGCACGCGCTCCACGAGCGGGCTCGCTTCCAGCACGAGGCGCGGCACCACGCCGACCCCGAACCCCAGGCCCACCATGCTGACGATGGCCTCGTGCCCGGCGACCTGGGCATAGATCCGTGGCGTCACCCCGAGGGCCTTGAACCAGGTGTCGCTGACCTCCCGGGAGAGCCCCGCCTCGGAGAGCACCATGGGCACGTCCCGCCACTGGTCGGCGCTGGGACTCCGCGGGTCGGGCGGCACCCAGGGGGCGCCGTCCCGCGGGGCGATGAACACCAGCGGCGAGCGGGTCAGCGACTTGAAGGCCAGGGCCTCGGGCAGCTGGCGGGGGCGGGAGGTGATCGCCATGTCCTCCTCGCCGCCCAGTACCCGGGGCATCGACTGGGCCGGGTCGCCGGTGTGCAGCTTGAGCTCGATGCCGGGGTAGCGGGTGCGGAACTCGCTGAGCAGGTCATAGAGGAAGCTGTAGCTGGCGGTGACCGAGCAGTAGATGCTGATCTCGCCGGTGAGGGTCAGCGCCTCGCTCATCAACGACTGGCGCATCTGCTCCCACTGCTCCAGGGCGTCCCGGGCATAGGCGTGAAAGCTCTGCCCCTGGCGGGTCAGCAGCACATGCCGGTTGTCGCGCTCGAAGAGCCGCACGCCGAGGCTCTCTTCCAACTGGCGGATCGAGCGGGAGAGGGTCGAGGGGCTGACGTGGCAGGCCTCGCTGGCACGGCCGAAGTGCAGGGTGTCGGCCAGGGTCAGGAAGTGCTTGAGGGGGCGCATGTCCATGGCGGGATTATTTCACATGTCGGGATGTGGTGTTGCAAATATAGCGTTTTACGCAATGCGGGGCCTGGCGTAGAGTCGAGTCATCGCCGGGTGAGACACACCCGAGGCAGACGCCCAGCGCCGCGACAGACGGCGCGGGTGGCCATCGACGCTGACACCGATCTTCCCTTTTCTCTACAGGAGCACCCCTCATGCGCGTTTACTATGATAAGGACTGCGATCTCTCCCTCATCCAGGGCAAGCAGGTGGCCATCGTGGGCTATGGCTCCCAGGGCCACGCCCATGCCAACAACCTGAAGGAATCCGGCGTCGACGTCACCGTCGCGCTGCGCCCGGGCTCCTCCTCCGCGGCCAAGGCCGAGGCCGCCGGCCTCAAGGTCGCCTCCGTGGAAGACGCCGCCAAGGCGGCCGACGTGCTGATGCTGCTGGCGCCGGACGAGAATCAGAAGGCCATCTACGAGCAGCAGATCGCGCCGAACCTGAAGCAGGGTGCCACCCTGGCCTTCGCCCACGGCTTCAACATCCACTACAACCAGGTCGAGCCGCGTGCCGACCTGGACGTGATCATGATCGCCCCCAAGGCGCCGGGCCACACCGTGCGCTCCGAGTTCGTGCGTGGCGGCGGCATCCCGGACCTGATCGCCATCCACCAGGACGCTTCCGGCGGTGCCAAGGAGCTGGCCCTGTCCTACGCGGCCGCCATCGGCGGTGGTCGCAGCGGCATCATCGAGACCACCTTCAAGGACGAGACCGAGACCGACCTGTTCGGCGAGCAGGCGGTGCTGTGCGGTGGTGCGGTCGAGCTGGTCAAGGCCGGCTTCGAGACCCTGACCGAGGCCGGCTATGAGCCGGAGATGGCCTACTTCGAGTGCCTGCACGAGCTCAAGCTGATCGTCGACCTGATGTACGAGGGCGGCATCGCCAACATGAACTACTCCATCTCCAACAACGCGGAGTATGGCGAGTACGTGACCGGTGGCGAGGTCATCAACGACCAGTCCCGCGAGGCCATGCGCAACGCGCTCAAGCGCATCCAGACCGGCGAATACGCCAAGATGTTCATCAACGAGGGCAACAGCAATTACCCGTCGATGACCGCGCGTCGCCGCCTCAATGCCGAGCATCCCATCGAGCAGGTCGGCGAGAAGCTCCGCGGCATGATGCCGTGGATCGCCGCCAACCAGCTGGTCGACAAGTCCAAGAACTGATCGACTGACAGGTAGCACCGACGAGGGCGCGGCAATCCGCGCCCTCGTTGCGTTCGGCCAGCGCGATGGCCGATGAGCCATCGCCGCCCGAGTGTGTAGAATGGGGAGACCCCCAAGCCGCAACGGATGTGACCGATGAGCCAGGACCCCCGCAATAGCGAGCACGAGACGCCCAAGGCAAGTGACGACGACCTGGCCGCGACGTTCGTCCGCGAATCGGAGGTGGTCGAGGAGGCCCTGGAGGACGGCAAGAAGGTGCGTCGCAAGGGCATCTACCTGTTGCCCAACCTGTTCACGACCTCGGCGCTGTTCTCCGGGTTCTTCGCCGTGGTTGCCGCCATCAACGGCGACTTCACCGCCGCCTCGATCGCCATCTTCATCGCCATGGTGCTCGATGGCCTGGACGGTCGCGTGGCCCGCCTGACCAACACCCAGAGTGCCTTCGGCGCCGAGTACGACAGCCTCTCCGACATGTTGTCCTTCGGCGTGGCGCCGGGGCTCGTGGCCTTCACCTGGATCCTCCAGGATGTCGGCAAGACCGGCTGGGTGGTGGCCTTCCTGTACGTGGCCTGTGCCGCCCTGCGCCTGGCCCGCTTCAACGTCCAGCTGGGCAGCGTCGACAAGAAGTGGTTCATCGGCCTGCCCAGCCCCTCGGCGGCGGCGGTGGTGGCCGCCAGCGTCTGGACCTTCCACAGCTTCGATGCCGAGGCCTTCGGCTTCAAGTTGCTGATGCTGTTCGTGGTGGGGGCCGCGGGCATCCTGATGGTCAGCAACATCCGCTACTACAGCTTCAAGGACGTCGACCTCAAGGGGCCGGTCCCCTTCGTCATGCTGCTGGCCATCGTGCTCGGCTTCGTGGTCATCTCCATCGAGCCCTCGGTCATGCTGCTGTTGTTGTTCGGTACCTACGTGGCCTCCGGGCCGGTGCTGGCGGCGTTGCGCAAGTTGCGCAAGACACCCTGAGCAGACGCTTCGCCGAGATCCGCGACGCCCGCCCCGTGCGGGCGTTCGTGTCTGTGGCGGCAGCGACCACATATCCACAGCGGGTGCCTGGCGAAACGGGTTGTGGATAGTCTGGCGGGCGGGGTGAGTGTCATCGTGGCGTCATGGCCGCGACACGCCCCTGAAACTTTTTCCCCGCAGGGCTTGCGTGGGTCCGGGATAATCCGTAAAGTACGCATCCGCTGCCGGCGACGGGCAACGTTG
>NZ_JAUFPQ010000020.1 GCF_030409305.1 Halomonas maura | reverse complement strand
CCCTACAGCTGCCCGGGCAACCGCCCCTCCAGCACCCTGCTGCTCGACGAGCTGACGCCGAGAAACCTCGGCGCACTGATCGCGCTCTACGAGCACAAGGTGTTCGTCCAGGGGGTGATCTGGAACATCAACTCCTTCGACCAGTGGGGCGTGCAGCTCGGCAAGCGCATCGCCGGCGAGATCAGCAGCCGCATCGACGCGCACAGCCAGGACTTCGACGGCTCCACCCAGGGCCTGCTCACGCTGGTCCGCGCGCACTTCCCCGCTCAGCACAACGAGCCCCAGGAAGAGCCCGCGAACAAGCGCCGCCAGTCGAACGACAAGCGTGATCCGAAAGCCCGGCAAGCGACATCGACATGAGGCCCCGCCGCGCCCCTCTCCCGCTTCGCCGTCAAGCGGCCGGGAGGCCGTGACGCCAACGACGGGCAAGGCGCAGTGCAACAGGGCCGGGGGAGCTAGCCTCCGGCCCCTTGCGTGTCGCGTCGCCACGCCGCGGCTCGGAGACACCCGGCAGGGGGCCGGGAAGACGCGATGACCTACTGCGGAGGATCGATGACGCCTCGCTAGCGATCCTCCGTCAGCCGCGCGCTCCCCGCCACCAGCCGCACCACCACCGGCCGGCGGACCGGCAGGCCGCTCAGGCGGTCACGGCCCGGCGGGGCGCCGCCGCTTGCCCGGCGTGGTCCGTCAGGCACTCCCGCAGCACGCCGCACTCCGCCTGCTTGTGGCGGGCGAAGCTCAGCAGCGGCGTCTCGAGTTCCGGGGTGACATTGGTGTCCAGCAACAGTCGGGATAACCGGCTCGCCTCGTCGGCGGCATCCAGCGCTTCCTCCAGCACCTCGCTCACCCCCCGCGCATCGACCGACGACGACGCTCGCGCCTCGGCGATGCTGGCCGCGGCGCCTGCCGGCTCATCGCCCCGGGTGACACAGGAGCCCAGCTCCATGTGCTCCGCCGCCTCCTGCAGCGCCTCGAGCTGCTGCTCGCACTCGACGCCGAGGCCGGTCATCACGCGGCTGATATCGGCGTGGCGCGACGCCAGGTCCTGGGCGAGCCGACGGTAGCGCTGCAGGTCCTGGCTTTCGAGGCCACTGGCGAGCGTCAAGCGTTCCTGGGGCAGCAGGGTGAGCGTCGTGATGTCGTCCATTGATCGCTTCCTCATGTTTCCGAAGGGGACAAGAAGCCGCCATGAAGGCCGCCCGACAACCCAGCCAGGCGGCGTGCCGCGAACGCCGTCGGGGGCGGCGCCCATCGGGCAACGGCATCTAGCCAATGCAAGGATAGTGCCAACTCTCGACAGATCGTAAGTCGTTGAGCCGAGGTCGCCGGCGCGCCAGCGGATCGCACGGCATGGCAGCGACGCACCGCTCGCGTCCGGACGGCGCGTGCGATGCGAGCCCATGGTGCATGTAGGCAATGATGCCGGCATCAACGTCTCGACCAAAAAAAGCCCCGGCCAGGGTGGCCGGGGCGCAAGGACAGCGACTGGCTGTCGAGAGAGAACCCATGAATTCAGTGGTGGAAGCGCTCCGCGGCTTCCCGGGCCAGCTGGCGGATGGCCTTCCAGTCCTCGGCCTCGACCAGGGACTGGGGCGTCAGCCAGGAGCCACCGACGCACATCACGTTCTTGAGCGCCAGGTAGTCGTCGGCGTTGTCCAGGCCGATGCCGCCGGTGGGACAGAAGCGCGCCTCGGGAATCGGGCCGGCGAAGGCCTTGAGCGCCTTGACGCCGCCGCTCGCCTCGGCGGGGAAGAACTTGAAGCGGCGATAGCCGAACTGCCAGCCGATCATCAGCTCCGACACCGTGGCCACGCCGGGCAGCATCGGCACGGGGCTGGAGACGCCATAGCGATAGAGGGCCTCGGTGGTCCCCGGGGTCACCACGAAATCGGCGCCGACCTGCTCGGCCTGGCGATACTGGGCCGGAGTCAGCACGGTGCCGATGCCGACGCTGGCCTGGGGCAGCGCCTCCTTGATGCGCCGGGTGGCCTCCAGGGCGCAGTCGGTGCGCAGGGTGACCTCCAGCACGCTGAGGCCGCCCTCGACCAGGGCGGTGGCCAGGGGCACGGCGTCTTCCACGCGCTGGATCGCCAGCACCGGGATCACCTCGGCCTTCAGGCAGATGCTGTCGATCTCGGTGATACGGGTGGAAGGCAGCTGTTTTTCGATGGTCATGTCGTGGCTCCAGGAATCGGGTCCGTCGGGGGCTCAGGGCGCCCAGTGGATGCTCAGGGGGCTGGCCAGGAAGGCGCGGATCGGCAACGTTCGGGTATCGTCGCCGGCCAGGGCCCGGCCGAGGACCGCGCGCTTCTCCTCGCCGGTGATGTGCAGGAAGTGGCGCAAGGCCTGGTGCAGGCGATCGGCACTCAGGGTGATGCGCGGCTGGGGCTGGCTCGGCGTGCGCACCGCCACCACCGGCTCGTCGGTGGACAGGGCCAGCTCGAGCTCCCGGCTGTCCGGGAACAGCGAGGCCGTGTGGCCATCGCCGCCCATGCCGAGGATCACCACGCTGGCCGGCCAGCTCAGCGCCGCGATGCGGCTGCCCACCTCGGCCGCCCCCTCCTCGGGGGTCGCGGCGTCGCTGGTCAGCGGCACGAAGCGGGCCTCGGCGGCCGCGCCCCGGAGCAGGTGCTCGCGCACCAGGCGGGCGTTGCTGTCGTCGGCCGTCTCGGCCACCCAGCGCTCGTCGGCCAGGGTCACGTCGATGCGCGACCAGGGCAACGCCATGGCCGCCAGGGCGTGGAAGAAGGGCACCGGGGTCGAGCCACCGGACACCACCAGCAGGGCCCGCTCGCGGTGGGCCAGGTCGCTTCTCAGGGCCTCGGCCACGGCCTCGGCGAGTTGCCGGGCCAGGGCGTCGCGGGGGGTGGGGATATCGCTCATCTCAGTAGTCCTCGTACCAGCTGCGGCCATCCTGGGTGATCATCGCGATCGACGCCACCGGCCCCCAGGAACCGGCGGGATAGCGCCGCGGGGCCTGGTCGTCCTGCCAGGCGGCGATCAGGCTGTCGCACCATCTCCAGGCGTGCTCCACCTCGTCGCGGCGCACGAAGAGGTACTGCTGGCCCTTCATGACCTCGAGCAGCAGGCGCTCGTAGGCATCGGGGATGCGCGACTTGGCGAAGGCGCTGTTGAAGTCCAGGTGCAGCGGCCCCTTGCGCAGGCGCATGCCCTTGTCCAGGCCACTGTCCTTGGTCAGCACCTCCAGCGCGATGCCTTCCTCGGGCTGCAGGCGGATCACCAGCTTGTTGGCCGCCAGGGCGCGCTGGTCGGGATCGAAGATGTAGTGAGGCTGCTGGCGGAAGTGAATGACGATCTGCGACATCTTGGCCGGCATGCGCTTGCCGGTGCGCAGGTAGAACGGCACCCCCGCCCAGCGCCAGTTGGACACCCCGGTCTTCATCGCCACGAAGGTCTCGGTGTGGCTGTCGGTGTTGGCGTCGTCTTCGTCGAGGTAGCCCGGCACGCTCGCCCCGTCGGCGGTGCCGGCGATGTACTGCCCGCGCACCACGTCGCGGCCCAGCATGTCGTCGGTGAAGGGCTTGAGCGCCTTGAGCACCTTGACCTTCTCGTCGCGGATGGCATCGGCGTCGAGGTTGGCGGGCGGGTCCATGGCGATCAGGCAGACCAGCTGCAGCAGATGGTTCTGGACCATGTCGCGCAGCTGGCCGGCCTTGTCGAAGTAGCCCCAGCGCCCCTCGATGCCGACCTTCTCGGCCACGGTGATCTCCACGTGGGAGATATGGTTCTGGTTCCACTGGGTGCCGAACAGCGGGTTGGCGAAGCGCAGCGCGATCAGGTTCTGGACCGTCTCCTTGCCCAGGTAGTGGTCGATGCGGTAGATCCGCGACTCGGGGAAGACCGCCCCGATGGCGTCGTTGACCTCCTGGCTGGAAGCCAGGTCGAAGCCGATGGGCTTCTCCACGACCACCCGGCTGCGCTCGTCGAGACTGCCGCTGGCCTCCAGGTGACGGCAGATGTCGCCGTAGAGGCTGGCGCCGACCGCCAGGTAGACGACCAGGGGGCGGGCGCTGCCGGCCTGGCGCCACTCGCGGATGGCCGCATAGCCTTCCGGCTGGGTGGCATCCAGCTGGCTGTAGTCGAGGCGAGCCAGGAAGCGCTTGACGACCGCACGATCCATCTCCTCCGCCTTGACGTAGCGCTTGAGCGCCGCCTCCACCTTGCTGCGGAAGCCCTCGGCATCCACGTCCTGACGCGCCACGCCGAGCACGCGGGTGTCCTCGTCGAGCAGCCCCTCCCGGTCGAGCTGATAGAGCGCGGGATACAGCTTGCGCTGCGAGAGGTCGCCGAGTGCGCCGAACAGGGCGAGATCGATTGCCGTGTCGATGTCGCCGGAGGTCCGGGCCTCGCCGGACCGCTTGTGTTGGCTCATGTCCGCCCCCATTTGGTTAACTTAGCAAAAATTCTAGCGCAACGCGGCGCCAGCATCCAAAATATTTTGTAAAATTACTACTAAATGCCAAGCCCACGACCAACGCCTGTGACTTGCCCCTCGGGTCGCGCTAGGATGCGCCCCATAATGTAGTTAAATCACCACGTACATCTAATAACCGGTGGCGCCCGTGGCGCCCCCGCCGTCAGGGAGACACACTCGCTCATGGTCAGTCACGATCTGCTGGACCGCATCCGCCGCCGACTCGATGAGCTCAACCGTTCCGAACGCAAGGTCGCCGACGTCATCCTCGCCGACCCCGGCACCGCCACCAGCATGAGCATCGCCAGTCTGGCGCATGCCGCCTCGGTCAGCGAGCCCACCGTAAACCGTTTCTGCCGCAGCTTCGATGCCAAGGGCTATCCGGACTTCAAGATCAAGCTGGCCCAGAGCCTGGCCGGCGGCACGCCCTACGTCAGCCAGGCGGTGGAGCCCGGCGACGCCGCCGGCGATTACACCAGCAAGATCTTCGGCGCCACCATCGCCGCCCTGGACGTCGCCAGTCGCGAGGTGGATCCCGCCCGTGTCGAGCGGGTGGTCGACTACCTGACCCAGGCCAAGCAGCTGCACTTCTTCGGGCTGGGCGCCTCCGGGGCCGTGGCCCAGGACGCCCTGCACAAGTTCTTCCGCTTCAATATCCCGGTGTCGGCCTACATCGACGTGCTGATGCAGCGCATGGTCGCCGCCGCCTGCCACACCGGCGACGTGGTGGTGATCCTGTCCTACACCGGCCGCACCCGCGAGCTGGTGGACATCGCCCGCCTGGCCCGGGAAAATGGCGCCGTGGTGCTCGGCATCACCGCCCCCGACTCGCCGTTGGCCGACGAGTGCACCGAGACCCTGGCGGTGACTGCCCCGGAGGACACCGAACACTATATGCCGATGACCTCGCGGATGATCCAGCTGGCGTTGATCGATGTCCTGGCCACCGGCGTGACGCTGCGCCGCGGCGAGGACTTCCTGCCCCACCTGAAGAAGATCAAGGACAGCCTGAAGCCGACTCGCTTCCCCGCCGGCAGCGGGGAGTGAGACCGGCGTCTCGGACCTCCACTCGCCTCGCGGGCGGAGTCATCCGGTCCCGGCGGCGGTCATAGCAGACGAGGACCCCCGGCCCCGACGGCCGGCCATGACACGGAGCCGCGATGCCCCCACCGCCATTGACCCTGCAGGACTGGCGCGCCTGGTGGCCCGGCCAGGCCCGCCCTGACGACCCCCGCCTGTCGGTGGAGGAGCGTCCGGCCGGTCAGGCCGTGCCGGCGATGCTGCGCCGTCGCCTGAACCTTCCCGGTCGCGCGATCAGCGACATGCTCGACGCGCTGGACCCGGAGGCCAGCCGGGTGCTGATCCATGCCTCGCGCCATGGTGACGGGGAGCGCACCCTGCAGATGCTCGAGGCGCTCACCGCCGGGCAGCCGGTCTCGCCCGCCCGTTTCGGCCTCTCGGTGCACAACGCCATCCTCGGCGTCCACTCGATCGCCTCGGGCAACCGCCGCTCCCAGCAGGCCCTGGCGGCCTCGGGGGCCGAGCTGGCCGCCCTGTTCGGCGAGGCCCGAGGCTACCTGGCCGACAGCGAGGGCTCGGTCGTCGTGGTCTTCAGCGACGCCCCGGTGCCGGAGCGCTTCCGCGGGGCGGACACCCCCGAGGTCGAGCTGGCCGCGGTGGCCATGCGACTGGGCACCGCCACGGGCCGTGTGATCACCGCCGAGCCCCTGCCGGCCGACGCCGTGCCCGCCCGGGCCCCGCAGCCCACGGACGTCATCCGCTGGCTGCTCGGCGAGGCCCCGCTGGACTGCCCCGGCCGCCGCCTGCGCTGGCGGCTGGCCGGCTGACCCGGTTCGATATCCCCATCCCTGGACGAAGGAGCCGCCCATGGCGACCCCACTGGAACACGAACTCAAGCAGCTGATCATCGAGACCCTGGAGCTCGAGGACACCACCCCCGAGGACATCGATCCCGACGCGCCGCTGTTCGTCGAGGGCCTGGGCCTGGACTCCATCGATGCCCTCGAGCTGGGCCTGGCGCTGCAGAAGACCTACGGCATCCAGCTCGAGGCCGAGAGCGAGGAGGCCCGCCGCCACTTCGCCAGCCTGCGAAGCCTGGTGGCCCTGGTCGAGGCACGGCGCAACGACTGAGGCGGCTGCCCCGTCCCGGCCATGTCCCGCCCGCGCCTCCCGTCCCTCGCCACGCCCCTGGCCGTCGCCGGCCTGCTGGCCTGGCCGCTGCTGGTCCTCGTCCTGCTGCCCCGCCTGGGGGCCGCCCCCCTGCTGGGGCTGGTCGCCCTGCTGGCCGCCTGGCGACTGCCCGCCGCCCATCGCCGCTGGGCGCTGGTCCCCTGCCTCGCCGCCCTGGCGATGATCGCCCTGGGCCGGGCGGAACTCGGCGTCAGGGCCTGGCCGGTGGCGGCCAACGCCGTGCTGCTGGCGGTGTTCGCCAGCTCGCTGTGCCGCCCGCCCTGCGTGGTCGAGCGTCTCGCCCGTCGCCAGGAGCCCGACCTCTCCCCCGCCGGGGTCCGCTACACCCGGCGCGTGACCGGGGTCTGGTGCGGCTTCTTCCTGGTCAACGGCGGCCTGGCGCTGTGGACGGCGCTGGCCGCCGACCTCGCCCTCTGGACCCTGTACAATGGCGCCATCGCCTACGCCCTCGGCGCCACGCTGTTCGCCGCCGAGTGGTGCATCCGCCAACGTGTCAGGAACCGCCATCGTGTCTAACCCCGCTCGCCCCCCCAGCGACGCCCCCTTGACGAGCCAGCCCTGGCGCCATGTCGCCCCGTCGCGGATGGCCGCCTGGGACGCCGATGCCGGCCGCCCCGTCGCCTGGGCCGAGCTGCACGGTCGCATCGGGGCCTGGCAGCGCCGGCTGGACGCCCTGGCCGTCCCCGGCCAGCGCTGGCTGCTGCATTGCCGGTGCCCCCGGGAATTCGCGGCGGCGTTGATCGCCTTGTGGGCGCGCGGCGACAGCGCCGTGCTGCCGGCCGACGATCGCCCCGAGACCCTCCAGGCCCTCGCCACCGAGTGCCGCGCCGCCCTCGGCGACGTTGCCGGCGGCCTCGTCGCCGCCCCCTCGCCGTCACCGCCCCACTGGGGGCCCCTGGAGCCGTCGCGGCGGGCCCTGTCGCTCTACACCTCGGGCTCCAGCGGCGAGCCACAACGCATCGACAAGAGCTTCGCCCAGCTCGACGCCGAGCTGGCGGCCCATGCCCGGCTGTGGCCCCTCGAGGGACGGCTGGTGATCAGCCAGGTCAGCCACCAGCACATCTACGGCCTGCTGTTCGGCATCCTGCGCCCGCTCTGCGAGGGAGCCCCCCTGGCCGGCGCCGCCTGCCGGACCCCCGAGACGCTCGGCGCCTGGCTGGGTCGCCTGGCCGAGGCGCCGGCGGCCCCGCCGGGCGCGGTGCTGGTCAGCGCGCCGCCGCCCCTGGAGCGGTTGCCGGAGACGCTCCTCCCGCCGGCCGCGGCCGGCCGGCTGGCCCGGGTCCACTCCTCGGGCGCGCCCCTCTCCGCCGCGGCCAGCGCCCACGCCCGCCGGGTACTCGGCGCGCCGGTCGAGGAGGTCTACGGCAGCTCCGAGACCGGCGGCATCGCCTGGCGCGACCAGCAGCGGGGCGAGGCCTGGACGCCCCTGCCCGGCGTCGAGGTGCGCGCCGACGACGCGGGCGGCCTGTGGCTGCGCTCCGCCTATCTCGAGACCGCCGAGTGGCGGCCCCAGGCGGATCGCATCGCGCCCGGGCCACAGGGCTTCCGCCTGCTGGGGCGGGCCGACCGCATCGCCAAGGTGGGAGGCAAGCGGCTGTCGCTCACCGGCCTGGAGCGTCGCCTCGCCCGCCACCCGGACGTCCTGCGGGCCCATGCCCTGCCGCTGCCGGGACGCCCCCATCGCCTGGGAGCCGTGCTCCAGCTCGCCGCCCCGGCGCTGCCCTGGTGTCGCGAGGCGCGGCGCGCCCGGGTGGCCGAGCTGCGCGACGCCCTGGCGGGCGCCTATCCCGCCTCGCTGATGCCGCGCCACTGGCGCTTCGTCGCGACCTGGCCCACCAATGCCCAGGGCAAGCTGGGCGCGGCCGAGGTGGCCCGCCTGTTCCGCGACCTCGACGACCCGCGAAGGCCCCGCTGGCTCGGCGTCGAGACGGAGGGCGCGGGGCGCTGCCGGGTGACCCTGGAGGTGCCCGAGCGGCTGAGCTACCTGGCCGGCCACTTCCCCGAGCAGCCGGTGGTGCCGGGCGTGGTGCTGGTGCAGTGGGCGGTGGCCCTGGCCGAGGAGCACCTGGGCCTGGCCGGCGAGTTCCGCGACCTGGCCCGGGTGCGCTTCCCCCAACCGCTGCTGCCCGGCGAGCGAGCCACCCTCGAGCTGGCCGTGGACACCACCGCCGCGGGACCGCGCCTGGCCTTCTCGCTGACCGGCCGGCACGGCTGCCATGCCCGGGGCCGGGTGCAACTCGCCCGGGGGGAGGTCGATCATGCCGGCTGAGCCGCCGATTCGCTCCTGTGTGCTGATCCCCGTGTACAACCATGGCGCGGCCATCGCCGCCACCTGTGCCGGCGTGCGCCCGCTGGGCGTCCCGGTGCTGCTGGTGGACGACGGCAGCGACCCGGACTGCGCGGCCGTGCTCGACGCCCTGGCCCGGGAGCCCGACACCCTGCTGCTGCGCCTGCCGCAGAACCGCGGCAAGGGCGCCGCGGTCAAGGCCGGGCTGCGCGAGGCCCAGCGCCGGGGCTTCACCCATGCCCTGCAGGTGGACGCCGACGGCCAGCATGCCCCCGAGGACCTGCCGCCCTTCCTCGCCGGCCTGGCCGAGGCCCCCGGCGAGCTGCGTATCGGCTACCCCCGCTTCGACGCCAGCGTGCCCCGCCACCGCTTCTACGGACGCTACGCCACCCACGTGCTGGTGTGGATCAGCACCCTGTCGCTGTCGCTGCGCGACACCATGTGCGGGGTCAAGCTGTTCCCGGTGGCGGCCACCAACCGGCTGGTGGCCCGCCACGACTGCGGCGACCGCATGCAGTTCGACACCGAGCTGCCGGTACGCTGGCTGTGGGCCGGCGGGCCGGTCGCCAACCTGCCGGTGCGCGTGCACTACCCGCTGGACGGCGTCTCCCACTATGCGCTGTGGCGGGACAACCTGCTGCTCGCCGGCATGCATGCGCGGCTGCTGCTCGGCATGCTGTGCCGGCTGCCGCGCCTGGTCGGCGGCCAGCGCAGCGGAGGGCCGCCGCCATGAGGGCCAGCCACTGGGCGCAGATTCAGGAGCGCGGCAGCCTGGCCGGGATGCGCGCCATGGTGTGGATCCGCCGCCACCTGGGCCGACTGCCGTTCCGCCTGGTGCTGGGCCCGGTGGTGCTCTACTACTACCTCAGCCACCCGCTGCCACGCCGCGCCTCCCGGGAGTACCTGGCCCGCATCTGGCCGGAGCACGCCGGGCAGCCACCCCGCCATCCGCGCCTGCTGGGCCTGCGTCACTTCATGGCCTTCGGCCAGGTGCTGATGGACAAGGTCGACGCCTGGAGCGGCCTGCCCCCCGCGGTGCGCATCGCCCCCGAGGACCATGCGCGGCTGGACACCGCCATCCGCGGCGGCCGGGGCGGGCTGATCCTGGTCTCCCACCTGGGCAACCTGGAGATCTGCAGCGCGCTGGGCCAGCGCCGACCGGACTTCCATGTCACCCAGCTGATGCATACCCGCAACTCGCGCAAGTTCAACCGCCTGCTGGCCCGCACCACCGGCCGGCAGGGCCCGGAGATCGTCGAGGTCGGCGATATCTCGCCGGCCACCGCCATGCGCCTGGCGGCCCGCATCCAGGCCGGCGGCTTCGTGGTCATCGCCGCCGACCGCGTGCCCCTCGCCGAGCGGGGCCGCACCCGGCGCCTGCCCTTCCTGGGCCGGCCGGCCCCCTTCCCGGAGGGCCCGTTCCGGCTGGCGGCCCTGCTGCGCTGCCCGGTCTACACCCTGAGCTGCCTGCGCGAGGGGTCCGCCTACCGGATCGCCTTCAGCGCCTTCGACGACACCACGCGGCTCGCTCGCAAGTCCCGCGAGGCCTGGTATCTCGAGGCCATGCAACGCTATGTCGACTGGCTCGCCGCCCAGTGCCGCCAGCATCCCCTGCAATGGTTCAACTTCTTTCCCTTCTGGCACGCCCATGACTGACACTACCGCTCCCCCCCTGGTCCTCGATGGCCGTGACGTCGCGCTGGCGGCCGTCGAGGCCGTGGCCCACCGCCGGCGCCGGGTCCAACTCTCCGACGACCCGGCCTTTCGCGCGCGCATCGCCGCCGGCCCCGCCTTCCTCGACCGCCTGCTGGCGGAGGACGGCGTGATCTACGGCGTCACCACCGGCTTCGGCGACGCCTGCACCCGGGCCGTTCCCGCCGAGCTGCACGAGGAGCTGCCCCGCCACCTCTACACCTTCCACGGCTGCGGCCTGGGCGAGGTGCTCGACGTGGAGGCCGCCCGGGCCGTGGTGCTGGTGCGCCTGGTGTCCCTGTGCCGCGGGGTCTCGGGGGTCAGCCTGGCGCTGCTCGAGCGGCTGGCCTGGCTGCTCGAGCACGACGTGGTCCCGGTGATCCCCGCCGAGGGCTCGGTGGGCGCCAGCGGCGACCTGACCCCGCTGTCCTACCTCGCCGCGGTGCTTTGCGGCGAGCGCGAGGTGTTCGATGGCGGCCGCCGCCGGGCCACCGCCGAGGCCTTCGCCGAGCGCGGCCTGGCCCCCTACCGGCTGCGCCCCAAGGAGGGCCTGGCGCTGATGAACGGCACCGCGGTGATGACCGCCCTGGCCGCCCTGGCCTGGGGCCGCGCCGAACGGCTGTCGCGGCTGGCCAGCCGCATCACCGCCATGAGCGTCTGGGCGCTGGACGGCAACCCCTACCATTTCGATGCCGACCTCTTCGCGGCCAAGCCGCACCCCGGCCAGCAGCGCGTCGCCGCGCGGCTGCGCGACGACCTGGGACGGGACACCCCCGGCACCACCCCGCGCAACCCCTCGCGCCTCCAGGACCGCTACTCGACGCGCTGTGCCCCCCATGTCATCGGCGTGCTCGAGGATGCCCTGCCCTGGCTGCATGCCCAGCTCGAGCGCGAGCTCAACAGCGCCAACGACAACCCGCTGATCAACGCCGAGGCCGGCAAGGTGCTGCATGGCGGCCACTTCTACGGCGGCCACGTGGCCTTCGCCATGGATGCCCTGAAGCCCCTGGTGGCCAACCTGGCCGACCTGCTCGACCGCCAGCTCGCGCTGCTCGTGGACCCGCGCTACAACCACGGGCTGCCCGCCAACCTCAGCGGCGCCGACGCCGAGCGGCTGGCCCTCAACCATGGCTACAAGGCGCTGCAGATCGGCGTCTCGGCCTGGACGGCGGAGGCCCTCAAGCTGACCATGCCGGCCAGCGTGTTCTCGCGCTCCACGGAGTGCCACAACCAGGACAAGGTCAGCATGGGCACCATCGCCGCCCGCGATGCCCTGCGCGTGATCACCCTGACCGAACAGGTCGTCGCCGGCGTGCTGCACGCCGCCGGGCAGGCCCTGGACCTGCGCCGCGACCGGTCGGCCTGCGCCCCGCCCCCGGCCCTGGCCGCCTGGCAGGAACGCCTGCGCCGACGGGTCCCCTTCCTCGCCGAGGACCGGGCCCTGGAATCGGAATTGCGCGGGCTCTGCCGGCACCTGCCCCGCCTCGCCCGGCACCTCTATCCGGAATGACCGCCCGGCACCGCCGGACCCCTCAGGGAGACCGCCCATGACCCGCCTGCTCACCCTGCTGCTATGCCTGCTGCCCACCACGGTCCTGGCCTTCGGGCTCGGGGACCTGCAACGCCGGCTCGAGGCCACGCCCAGCCTGGAGGGACGCTTCGTCCAGACCCGTCACCTGGCCGACCTCGACAGCCAGCTGGAGAGCACCGGCCACTTCCGCTACGAGCGCGACGCGCGGGTGGTGTGGACCCTCGAGACGCCGGTCGAGGAGCGCCTCGAGTTCTCGGCCGACGCGCCCCCCGAGTTGGGCGCGGGCGACCGCCGCCAGGCCGAGGCCGCCACGCTGTTCCTCGACCTGCTGCAGGGCCACTGGCAGGCCCTCGAGGAGCGCTTCACCCTGAGCCTGAGCGGCGATGCCGACGCCTGGCGGGTCACCCTGCGACCCCGCCAGGCGGCCCTGCGCCAGCGCATCGACGAGATCCGCCTGCGCGGCGGCCGCTACCTGGAGCGACTGGCACTGGACGCGACCAACGGCGACCGGTTGAGGGTGCGCCTCTCCGACCAGCGGCCCGTGGAGACCGGCGATGCCGCGCCCTGACGCCGGGCGTCTGCTGGCCGCCCTCTGGGCCGGCCTGCTGCTGGGCTGCGCCCTGCTGCTGGCGTGGCAGCTGCGCGACGGCCTGCCGGCCGACACCCGGCTCACCGCGATGCTGCCGGAGGATCGCCGCACGCCGCTGGTCGAGCGAGCGGACGACCAGCTCGGCCAGGCCTTCGCCGAGCGCTTCGTGCTGCTGCTCGACGCGCCGTCGCTGGCGGGGGCGGCCGCCGACCTGGCCCGGGCCCTGCAGGCCACCGACGGCGAGCGCCCGCTGCTCGACCGCCTCGACTGGCGGGCCAGCGACCTGGCCGACCGCGGCCCCGACCAGCGCCTCGGCGAGTCCCGCTACCGCCTGCTCACCGCGGAAGTGCGCCGGGAAATCGACGCCGACGGCGGCCGGTCCCTGGTGGCACCGGCCCTGCGCGCGCTGTTCTCGCCGACCGCCACCACCGATCCGGTCGCCGATCCCTTCGGCCTGCTGGACCGCTGGCTGGCCGCCCACGACACCAGCCCGGTGCAGAGTCGAGACGGCCTGCTGACGGTGACCGACGACGGCCGGCCCCAGGCCCTGCTGATCGGCCACCTCGCCGCCTCGCCCTATGACCTGGCCGCCCAGCGCTCGCTGACCACCGCCCTGGACGCCTTCCGCGCCGCCCACCCCGAGGCGACGCTCTCCCGCTCGGGGCTGGTCTTCCACGCCGCCGCCGGGGCCCGCCAGGCGCGCGGCGAGATCACCACCATCGGCCTGGGCGCCCTGGCCGGCCTGCTCGGCATGCTGCTGGCCGTGTTCCGCTCGCCGCGGGCCATCGCCCAGATGCTGCTGCCACTGGCGACGGGGCTGCTGCTGGCCCTGCCGCTGACCCTGCTGCTGTTCGGTCGGTTGCACCTGCTGACCCTGGCCTTCGGTGCCAGCCTGATCGGCATCGCCATCGACTATGCCCTGCACCTGCAGTGCCGTCGCGCGGTCCAGGGCCGGCGCTTCCGGCTGCACGCCATGCTGCCGGCCCTGGCCCTCGGCCTGGCCTCCAGCCTGGTGGCCTACCTGGCCCAGGCCCTGACGCCCATGCCGGGCCTGCGCCAGATGGCGGTGTTCGCTGCCCTGGGGCTGGCCGGCGCCTGGCTCACCGTGGTGCTCTGGCTGCCCCGCCTGCGCCTCGCCCCGCACCCGGTGACCGCGCGCCTGGCGCGGGTCTGGTGGCTCCGGGCCGGCCCCCGCGGCGGGCTCTCGCCGCGCCTGGCGCTGGTCGGCCTGCTGCTGGTGGTCGCCGTGATCGCCTGGCGACTCGACACCGACGACAGCCTCGCCCTGCTCAACCCTTCGCCGGCCGAGCTGCTGGCCGAGGAGCGCGCCCTCCAGGGCCTGCTGGGCCGCGACACCGGCCGCCGCTACCTGCTGGTCCGCGGCGCCGACGAGCCGCGCCTGCTCGAGCGCCTCGAGGGCCTGGGGGCGACCCTCGAGCGCTGGCGCGACCAGGGCGCCGACTTCTCGGTCCATAACCTCACCGACAGCGTGCCCTCGCCGGCGCGCCAGGCCGCCGACCTCGAGCGGGTGCGCCGGCTCTACGGCGAGCCGCTGGCCGAGCTGGTGGCGCGCGCCGGCCTGCCCCCCCGGACCCTGGACCGGGCCCGCGCCCGGCTCGAGGCCGTGCCGCTGCTCGGCGTCGAGGCCTGGCTGGGGTCCCCGCCGGGACGTCACCAGCGGCGCCTGTGGCTTGGTGACAGCGGTGACGGCGTGGCCGCGTTGATCCTGCTGACCGACCTGCCCGCCGGCGCCGGGGCCGAGGCGCTGGACGCCCGCCTGCAGGCCCTGGCCGATGCCCGGCCGGGGGTCACCTACGTGGATCGCGCCGCCCGCCTGGGCCGGCTGCTCGGCGAGTTGCGCGGCCAGATCGCCGGCTGGCTGGGCGGCGCCCTGGCGCTGCTCGCGCTGGGCCTGGCCTGGCGCTATCGTGGACACACCTGGCGGGTGCTGACGCCCCCGCTGGGGGGCGTACTCGGCGTGCTCGGGGTCTACGCCCTGGCCGGGGTCCCGCTGAACGTGTTCAGCCAGCTCGGCCTGCTGCTGGTGCTGGGCATCGGCCTGGATGCCGGCATCTTCGGCGCCGAGGCCGAGGGCCGGGCGGCCACCTGGCTGGCCATCAGCCTGTCCACCCTGACCAGCCTGCTGGCCTTCGGGCTGCTGGCCTTCAGCGCCACCCCCGCGCTGCACTACCTGGGACTGTCCTGCCTGATCGGCCTGGCCCTGGTATGGTGGCTGGCACGCTGGGCCGCCCCCGGCGTCGAGACCTCGCCAAGGGAGAGTGCCCATGTCGAGACACCCTGACACCGACGCGGACGTGCTGATCATCGGCGCCGGCCCCGCCGGTGCGGCGGCCGCCGCCTGGCTGGCCCGCGCCGGCTACCGGGTACGGGTGCTGGAGCGTGACCACTTCCCGCGCTTCTGCCTCGGCGAGAGCCTGCTGCCGGCGTGCATGGAGGACCTCTCGCGGGCCGGCCTGCTCGACAGCGTCCAGCGCGGCGGCTACCAGGTCAAGGACGGTGCCGCCTTCACCTGGCGGGGGCGGGAGGCTACCGTCGACTTCCGCGACCAGCCGGGCCCCGGCTGGCGCCACACCTATCAGGTCGAGCGCGCCGACTTCGACCAGCGGCTGATCCACGCCGCCAGCGGGCAGGGCGTCGAGGTCGAATTCGGCGTGACGGTCACCGAGGTCCACCCGGACCACCGGCGCCCCCGCCTCACCCGGGTCGACCAGCACGGACGCACCCGGGTCCTGACGGCCCGCTTCCTGCTCGATGCCAGCGGTCCCGGGCGGGTGATCGCCCGCGCCCTGAGCCTCGCCCGGCCACCCCGGCTGGCGCCGCGCCAGGCCCTCTTCAGCCATGTCGACGATGGCATCCGCGACGCCGCCTTCGACCGCGACAAGATCCTCATCGCGATCCATCCCCGGGAAGCCGGCGTCTGGTACTGGCTGATCCCCTTCAGCGGCGGCCGCGCCTCACTGGGGGTGGTCGGCGATCCCGCGGCCCTGGCCCGCCACGGCGGCACGCCCGAGGCGCGCTGGCAGGCGCTGCTGGACGCCGAACCCCGCCTGCGCGGCCTGCTGCGGGACGCGCGGCGCCGCCGCCCGCTCGGCGAGCTCCAGGGCTATGCCGCCGCGGCCTGCCGCCTGCATGGCCCCGGCTACGCCGTGCTCGGCAATGCCGGGGAATTCCTCGACCCGGTGTTCTCCTCGGGCGTCACCATCGCCCTGCGCTCGGCGCTGCTGGCCGCGCCCCTGGTCGCCCGTCGGCTGGACGGCGAGGCGATCGACTGGGCGGCGGCCTTCGAGACGCCGCTGCGCCGCGGCATCGCCACCTTCCGGGCCTTCGTCGAGGCCTGGTACGACGGCCGCCTGCCGGCGATCATCTTCCATCCCCGCCAGCCCGCCTCGCTGCGCCGGCAGATCAGCGCGGTACTGGCCGGCTATGCCTGGGATGACGACAACCCCTTCGTGCGGGCCCCGAATCGCCGCCTGACCGCCCTGGCCCGCCTCTGCGCTCACCGGCCATCTCCCGGGGGGGGCCCGTGAGGGCGCTGTCGAGCCTGCTGCCGGCGCTGCTGCTGACCCTGCAGCTGGGCGGCTGCGCCGCGCTGCGGCCGGCCCCGCCGCCCTCGCCGGCGCTGGCGGCGATGCCGGCCATGGGACCGGTCCAGCGACGCCTGACCCTGACCCCCGACGCCAGTCCGCAGCAGGCCCGGACGCTGATCATGGTGGTCAGCCTGGAGGCAGACCGCCTGCGCGCCGTGCTGCTCACCCCCTACGGCCAGCGCCTGGCCACCCTGGTCCGGGATGCCCGCGGCAGCCGCTACGAGAGCGGCGACGCCGCCGTCCCCGGGGAGGCCCCGCTGCCGGTCCCGGCCGACTGGCTGGCCGCCCGCCTGGAATGGTGCCTGTGGCCCCTGGAGGCCCTGCGGCAGGCCTTCGCCGGGACGCCCTGGTCGGTGGCGCGGGTCGGCGACAGCCGCGAGATCCGCCATCGCGGCAGCCTGGTCGCGCGCATCCGCCCGGCCGATCCCCGGCTCGGGAGCCCGCAGCGGGTCTTGCTGGATGACCGCCAGGGTGAGTACCGTCTGACCATCGCCCCCCTGAAGGAAGACCCGCCATGAGCCCACGTCCCTGCCCGCCACGGCAGCCCTGTCGGCTGTCGCCGCCGGCCATCGTCTGCAGCCTGGGCAGCGGCCTCGCCGAGCTCCGCGAGGCGCTGGCCGAGGGGCGCCGAGGGCTGACCACCGACGACGCCTACACTCCCGGCCGGCCGCTGCCGCTGGGCCGCGTCACGGTCCCCCTCCCGGCGACGGACGACTGGCCGGCGGCCCACCGCAGCCGCAACAATCGCCTGCTGGCCGCCGCCCTGGAACGCCTCGCGGCGCCGCTGCACCGGGTGCTCGCCAGCCATGATCCGGCACGCATCGGGGTGGTGATCGGCACCAGCACCTCCGGCATCGCCGAGACCGAGCAGGCCCTGGCCCGGGCGGGCCAGGGGCCGCTGCCCGACGGCTTCCGCTATGCCCAGCAGGAGCTGGGCGCGCCGGCCCGCTTCGTCGCCGACCGGCTGGGCCTGGCCGGGCCGGCCTACGCCCTCTCCACCGCCTGCAGCTCCGGGGCCCGGGCCCTGGCCAGTGCCCGCCGGCTGCTGCTCGCCGGCGAGTGCGACGCGGTGATCGCCGGGGGCGCCGACAGCCTGTGCCGGCTCACCGTCAACGGCTTCGCCAGCCTCGAGGCCATCAGCGAACGGCCCTGCGAGCCCTTCTCGCGCCACCGCGACGGCATCAACCTGGGCGAGGCGGCGACCCTGTTCGTGGTCGAGGCCACCGCGGGCGGCATCCAGCTCGAGGGCATCGGGGAGAGCGCCGATGCCTATCATGTGTCGGCGCCGCGGCCCGACGGCAGCGGCGCCCTGGCGGCCATGCGCGAGGCGCTGGAGCAGGCCGGGCGGCGCCCCGAGGAGGTCGACTACCTCAACCTCCACGGCACCGGCACCCCTCACAACGACCGCATGGAAGCGGCGGCCATCGCCGCGCTGTTCGCCGCCCCGCCGCCCTGCAGCTCGACCAAGGCCCTCACCGGCCATACCCTGGGCGCCGCCGGGGCCCTGGAGGCGGCCTTCTGCTGGCTGGCCCTCGACGCCGGCTTCCTGCCGCGCCACGTCTACGACGGTCACTACGATCCCGACCTGCCCGCGCTGCCGCTGGTGACCTCTAGCGCCGCCGCCAGGCCGCGCCTGGCGCTGAGCAACTCGTTCGCCTTCGGCGGCAACAACGCCGCCCTGCTGCTGGGACGCCACGACTGACATGCCCGACCTGCCCGACCTGCCCTGCCCCATCGCGCCCTACGTGCCCCACCGCCAGGCCATGTGCCTGCTCGAGCGGCTGGTGGCGCTGGACGACGGCTTCCTCGCCGCCGAGACCCGCCCCGGCCCCGACGATCCCTTCGCCACGCCCCGGGGCATCCCCGGCTGGGTGGGCCTCGAATGGCTGGCCCAGGCCGTCGCGGCCTGGGCCGGCGTCGAGGCGGCGCGCCGCGGCGAGGCCCCGGCGGTCGGCTTCCTGGTGGGCAGCCGGCGCTATTGTTGCCCGGTGGGCCACTTCGCCCTGGGACGCCGGGTCCGGGTCGAGGTGAACCTCGACTTCCGGGCCGACAATGGCCTGGCCGAGTTCCACGGCCGCGTGCTGGCCTCCGGCGGCGAGCCGCTGGCCGAGGGCCGGCTGCAGGTCTTCGAACCCCATCGACGCGGGGCCTCCCCCGCCTGACGAGACGCCATGAACGACAGCATCCTGATCACCGGCTCCAGCCGCGGCATCGGCCGCGCCATCGCCCTGCGCCTGGCCCGCGACGGCTTCGATGTGGTGGTGCACGCCCGCCGCCCCTCGGCCGACGCCGAGGCCGTGGTGGCGCAGGTCCGCCGGGCGGGCGGCCACGCCCGCCTGCTGTGCTTCGACGTCACCGACCGCGAGAGCGCGCGCCGCGTCCTGGAGGACGACGTCACGGCCCACGGCGCCTACTACGGCGTGGTGTGCAACGCCGGGATCACCGCCGACGCCACCTTCGCGGCCATGAGCGACGAGGCCTGGGACAACGTGCTGCACACCCACCTCGACGGCTTCCACAACGTGGTCAAGCCGCTGGTCCTGCCGCTGGTGCGGCGCCGGGCTCCGGGCCGCATCGTGGTGATGTCGTCGGTCTCGGGACTGATGGGCAACCGTGGCCAGGTCAACTACAGCGCCGCCAAGGCCGGCCTGATCGGCGCGGCCAAGGCCCTGGCCGTGGAACTGGCCAGCCGCGGGATCACCGTGAACTGCGTGGCCCCCGGACTGATCGACACAGAGATGGCGGAAGACCAGCTGGATGCGGCGACCCTCGGCCAGATCCCCATGCGCCGCGCCGGCACCGCCGACGAGGTCGCCGCCCTGGTCAGCTTCCTGTGCTCCGCCGAGGCGGGCTATATCACCCGCCAGGTGTTCGGCGTCAACGGCGGCCTGTGCTGAGGTCCTGCTCCGCGCCGACGCTGGACCTGGTGATGGCGCGGGTGCCTCCCGGTCGCGACCGCGACGCGCCCTCGCGGCGGGGACGCGAGCTGCTCAGCCGCCTGGCGCGGCGCCGCGGCCTGGACTGTCCGCTGGACGGCTGGTCGCCGCGGGGCTCGGGGCCGCCACGCCACCCCGCCCTGCCCACCGGGCTGCACGCGGCCCTCTCCCATCGCGACGAGCGGGTCGTGGCGGGGCTCGCCGACTGTCCCGTCGGCCTCGACCTGGAGCATGCCAGGGCCCGCCATGCCAGGCGCCTGGCGGCGCTGGTCGCCCGACTGCCCGAGCCCGAGGTGCGTCGGGCCATCCTCGCCGCCGGGGATCCGCCGGCGGCCTTCTACCGCGCCTGGACCCTCCACGAGGCGCTCTTCAAGCTGGCGTGCCTCGCCGGCCGGCCGCCGCCCGCGGTGCTCGCCACCCGCCTGGCCCGCCTCGGACCCGGCGGCGGCCTCCTCGCCTGGCAGTGGCAGGAGGCCGACTGGACCCTGTCGATCTGTGCCCCCGATGCCCGGCTGCGCATCACCGCCGCCCCGCGCTTGCCGCTGAGGCGCCTGTCCCACGACGCCCTGCCCTGAGCCCGGCTTGCCAAGGGGCCGGCTAGCCACAACAATAGCGGCCTCACCCCTTTCCCGGAGCCCGCCGATGCGCTGGATCGCCGCCTGCACCGCCGCCCTCGCCCTGTTCGCCCAGGGCGTCGCCGCCGACACCTTCCGCTTCACCGCCATCCCCGACGAGGATCAGTCGCGCCTGGTCGAGCGCTTCTCCAAGGTCGCCGACTACCTCGAGATGCGGCTGGACGTCGAGGTGGAATACGTGCCGGTGAAGTCCTACGGCGCCGCGGTCACCGCCTTCCGCAACGACCAGGTCCAGCTCGCCTGGTTCGGCGGCCTCTCTGGCGTCCAGGCCCGTCGCCTGGTGCCGGGTTCCCAGGCCCTGGCCCAGGGCGCGGAGGACGCGGAATTCGAGAGCTACGTCATCGCCCATCGGTCCACCGAGCTGGAGCCCGCCGACGAGTTGCCCGCGGCCATCGAGGGCAAGAGCTTCACCTTCGGCGCCAAGACCTCGACCTCCGGCCGGCTGATGCCCGAGCACTTCCTGCGCCAGCGCTTCGCTGCGGCCCCCGAGGAGATCTTCTCCCGGGTCGGCTTCTCCGGTGACCACTCGCGCACCATCGCCCTGGTCGAGGCCGGCACCTACGAGCTCGGCGCGGTCAACTACTCGGTCTGGGAGGCCGCCGTGGAGGACGGCCGCGTCGACACCGACAAGGTCGAGGTGATCTGGTCCACGCCGACCTATCCGGATTACCAGTGGACCCTGCGCGGCGACGCCGACGAGCGCTACGGCGAAGGCTTCACCGAGGCGGTGCGCAGCGCCCTGCTGGACATGGACGACCCGGACCTGCTGGCGAGCTTCCCCCGCTCGGCCTTCATCCCCGCCGACAACGCCATGTATGCCCCCATCGAGGACGTGGCGGAAGACCTCGGCCTGCTGCGCTGATGGGCGAGTCCCGCCATAGCCTGGTCGCCCTGGAGGGCGCCGATCTCGGCCACGGCGACCGGGTCGTGCTGCCGGGTCTGCGCCTGCGGTTGCACCACGGCGAGCGGGTCGCCCTGCTGGGACCCAGCGGGGCCGGCAAGTCGACCCTGCTGGCGGGCCTGCGCGAGCGCCTCGGCGACGCGGCCGCCTGGTGTCCCCAGCACCACGGCCTGGTGCCGGGTCTCGCGGTCTACCACAACATCTACATGGCCCGCCTGGCCGAGCACTCGGCGCTGGCCAACCTGTGGAACCTGGTGCGCCCGCTGCGCACGCCCTGGCGGGAGATCGCCGAGCTCTGCGCGATCCTCGGTCTCGAGGGCCTGATGCGTCGACCGGTGGGTCGGCTGTCCGGTGGCCAGCGCCAGCGCACGGCCATCGGCCGGGCCCTCTACCAGCGGCGCCCGGTGTTCCTCGGCGACGAGCCGGTGGCCAGCGTCGACCCCCACCAGGCCCTGCGCCTGCTGACGCTGATCGAGGCGCGCCATGCCACCAGCGTGGTCGCCCTGCACCAGCGCGAGCTGGCGCTCTCCCATTTCGACCGGGTCTGGGGGCTGCGTGACGGCCGGCTGGTGATCGACGCCCCGGTCACTGAGCTGAGCCTCGCCGATCTCGACGCCCTCTATCCCGACGCCGAGGCCACCACGGCGGCCGACCCGGGCGACCCCGCCGAGATGGCCGCGCCCGCCCCGGAGGCGCTGCCCTGCTCCCGGGGGAGGGCATGAGCGACGCCGTCACGCCCGCCCGGCCGGCCTGGCTCGCCGGGCGCGCCCCGGGGCCGCGCCTGGCCCGCCATACCCTGACCCTGGTCGCCCTGGCCCTGCTGCTGCTGCCGCTGGCCGACCTGGCGGTGATCACCCGCGATCCCTGGACCGAGCTGGCCCGCATGGCCCGGGGCCTGGCCTGGCCGGCCTTCGGCGCGGTGGAGTCGCCGCTCTCGGCGTTGGGGCTGACCGTGGCGGTGGCCCTGTGGGGCACCCTGGGCGGCGTGGTGCTGGGCATCCCGCTGGCGCTGCTGTTCGCCCGCTCGCGCCTGGTGCGCGCCGGCTGCGCCTTCGTCCGCGCCATCCACGAGCTGTTCTGGGCGCTGCTGTTCCTGCAGGTGTTCGGCCTCTCGGCACTCACCGCGCTGCTGGCCCTGGCCATTCCCTACGCCGGCATCTTCGCCAAGGTCTATGCCGAGATCCTCGAGCAGGCGCCGAGCGCGCCCCGGGACGCCCTGCCCCCGGGGGTCGGCCGCCTCTCGCGGCTCGTCTACACCGAGTTGCCGATGGCCTGGGCCCAGCTCGCCGCCTATACCCGCTACCGCTTCGAGTGCGGCCTGCGCGCCAGCGTGCTGCTCGGCTTCGTCGGCCTGCCGACGCTGGGCTTCCAGCTCGAGACCGCCTTCCGCGAGGGGCGCTACCCCGAGGCCGGGGCCCTGCTGTGGTGCTTCTACCTGCTGATCGCCGCCCTGCCCTGGTGGAGCCACCGGCGCCTGGTGCCGCTGCTGCTGGCGGGCGGCGCCTTCCTGCTCGGGCCCTGGCCGGCGGTGGACGGCGGACTGCTGTGGCGCTTCGTCAGCCAGGACCTGTGGCCCGCGCCACTGCGCGCGGGCGACGGGGCCGGCCTGGCCGACTGGCTGGCGCACATCCCCGATCTCGCCCCGGCCATCGGCAATACCCTGCTGCTGGGGCTGCTGGGCACCGTCGGTGCCCTGCTGGTGGCGCTCACGCTGTGGCCCCTGGCCAGCCGCCACTTCGGTTGCGGGCCCTCGCGGCTGGCCGGTCGCGGCCTGCTGATCCTGCTGCGCTCGACCCCCGAACTGATGCTGGCCTTCGTCTTCCTGCTGCTGCTCGGGCCGTCGCTGCTGCCCGCCTGGCTGGCGCTGTCACTGCACAACGGCGCGCTGATCGCCTTCCTCGCCGCCCGCCATGCCGACGCCCTGGCCCCCGGGATGCCGGGACTGTCCGCCACCGGCCGCTATGCCTACGAGCTGCTGCCGCGCATCTACCCGGGGCTGCTGGCGCTGCTCTACTACCGCGCCGAGGTGATCCTGCGCGAGACGGCGATCCTCGGCATGCTGGGGGTGGCGACACTCGGCTACTACATCGACGAGAACTTCCAGTACCTGATGTTCGACGTGGCCTTCTTCCTGCTGCTGGTCACCGCCGGGCTCAACATCGCCGTGGATGCCCTGTCGCGACGCCTGCGCCCCCGCCAGGTCCCGCTGGACGACCCCTGCCTGCGCTGATCCCCGAACACGCAAGGCGAAGGGCCGGCGCCATCCAGCGCCGGCCCTTCGCCTCAGGCGTGCATCACGACCGGGATCAGGCGGCGTCCTTCACCAGGGCGGTGACGGTGATCTCCACCCGCAGCTCGTCGGCAGGCATCGGCGCACAGACACAGGTGCGTGCCGGGGCATGGCCTTCCGGCACCCAGGCATCCCAGACGGCGTTCATGGCCGCGAAGTCATGGCCTTCCTTGAGGTAAAGAGTGGCGGACAGCAGGTGCTCGCGATCCGAGCCGATCTCCTCGAGCAGGGCATCGACCCGGGCCAGCATGCTCTCGGTCTGCTCGGTGATGTCGCCCTGACGGGCCTCGGGGCCGGCCACCTGGCCGCACAGATAGGCCACGCCATTGTGGATCACGGCACGGCTCATGCGGGCCTTGGTGTCGTGGCGTTGGATGGTCATCGATACGTCTCCTGCCATAAGGGGTGAACTCAAGATGATAACCTAGCGATAAAGAACAAAGCAGTCGATATCACCGATTCATTCGGCACAATCGATACACTTCAATGCCACCGGGTCTCCCTCCAGGCGCCGGGCCGCGATCCATTCGCCGCAGGCGATGCAGACGCCGTACTCGCCCCGCGCGATCCGCGCCAGGGCCGAGGCGATACGCGTCAGGGCCAGCCGGCGACGCTCCTCCTCGGCCCTGGCCATCGCCTGGCCCTGCAGCGCATCCATGCGCGACAACCGCCCCACCGCGGTCTGGTCCAGCATCACGGTCTCGCGGGCGTCGCGGCTGTCGGCACTCTGCTCGAGGAGGTCGTCGCGCAGGGCCTCGAGGCGGGCGGTGACGGCGGCCATGTCCAGCTCGGGATGGTTCATGGGCTCTTCTCACGGTGATGACGACGTAGTGGCGCGGCCCCTGTAAGCATTCGTCAGCGGCCGCGACACATCAAGGCCTATCGGCGCATCGCCGCGATGCGCGGTGGCACCGCTGCCATGTTGACCCGAAGGACAAAGACCCTAGGGCGTCACGCGCCCGGCGCCAGGCCGGTACGCCCCCATCCTAGGGGGTAGCCCCTCGGGCCTCGGGACTGGCCAGCACCCCCTGGGCCAGCCACCAGCTGCCGACCAGCAGCGCCAGCATGCCCGCCAGCACCAGGGTGAAGGAGGCGCCCAGGTCGAGCGCCAGCCCCACCAGCGCCGGGGCGATCCCGGTGGAGAACACCATCGCCGCGCTCAGGGTGGCACGCACCCGCCCCAGGTGCTCGGCGCCCCACAGCCGCACCAGCAGGCTGGTGGCGATGGCCTCCTGGGCGCCCATCCCCAGACCGCCGCCCATCATCAACGCCCACACCGTCAGGTGCCCCCCCAGGGTGAGGGCCAGCAGCAGGGCCAGGGCGAAAGGCAGCAGGTAGAGGCGTGCCAGGCGCACCGGTCCCAGCCGGTCGACCCAGTGGCCGCCGAGCAGCGCCCCGGGCAGCTTGGCGAGCCCCATGCCGGTCAGGGCCAGCGAGTAGCTGGCCAGCGAACTGCCCATGGCCTCGGTCAGATGGGCCTGGTAGATGAACAGCCCGGTCATGGTGATCGGCAAGACCATCAACAGCGGCAGCAGCCGCCAGAAGCGCGCCTCGCGGAAGGGCCGCGGCCCCTCGCGGCTGGCCTGTCGGTCCCGCCGCGAGCGCGGTGCCGCCGGCCAGGGGGCGCCGCCCAGCATCAGCAGCCACGCCAGGGCGACCGCCGCGGCCAGGCTCCACCACAGCTCGCGCCAGCCGAGCCACACCAGCAGCGCGGCGACCAGCGGCGGCAGCAGGGTCTCGCCGAGCATCAGCCCCAGTCCGGCGAGCCCCAGGGCCCGGCCACGCAGGGCGGTGAACTCGCGTCCCGCCAGGGTATTGCCCAGGTGACTCATCATGCCCTGGCCACACAGCCGCACCAGGCCCAGCCCCAGCAGCCCGACCAGCCAGCCGGGAGACAGCGTCAGCAGCAGGATGCCGGCGAGCAGCGCCAGCAGGACGGCCAGGGCGAAGCGACGCGGCGCCACCCAGTCGATGCTGGGGCCGAGGCGCAGCATGGCGAAGCCACTGGCCAGGGTGACCAGGGCGTAGGCGGTGCCGAACTCGCCGGCGGACAGGCCCAGCCGTTCGCCGATGGGCACCTGGAAGAGGCCGATGAAGAAGCTCTGGCCCAGGCTCGACGAGAACATCGCCAGAAAGGCGATGCCGAGCAGCCCCCGATGGTCCCTCAGCAGGGTGCGATAGCTCATGATGCTCTCCGGTTGGCGGCGACGAACGGCAAAGGCCCCGCCGGGGCGGGGCCTGAGTCTTGCGGGGTGCCCCGGGATGGCCGGGGCACCGCCTAGCGCAGCAGCAGCACGGGGATGCTGGCGCGGCGCAGCACCGTGGTGGTGGTGCTGCCCAGCAGCAGGTGGCGGATGCGCGAATGCCCGTAGGCCCCCATCACCACCAGGTTGATGGCGTGCTCTTCCGAGTAGGCGCGCAGGGTCTCCTCCACCTCGCCGGCGCGGATGGCCCCCTCGGCCTCGTGGCCCACCTCGCGCAGGGTGGCGAGCGCCCAGTCGAGCTGGGAGCGGTTGTCGCCGGTGTCGGCGCCGACGATCAGCACATGGCAGGGAATGCCCTTGAACAGCGGGCTGCTGGCGAGCATCTCGACGCCCTTGCGGGTGGTCTTGCTGCCGTCGAAGGCGATCATCACCTTCTCGGGGCGCTGGAAGCCCTCGGGCACCATCAGGATCGGGCGATGCAGGCTGCGCACCACCCGCTCCAGGTTGGAGCCCAGATGCTCGCTGGCCTGGTGGGCGGTCTCGCCGCGCTTGCCGACCACCAGCAGGCGGATGTCGTCCTCCAGCTCGGCCAGGGTCTCGACCAGGGTGCCGTTGCGCTGGCGGGTGGCGGGCTCCGCCACGCCATCCTCGATGGCCCGCTCCCGGGCCGCCTGGAGCATCAGGCGGCCCTGCTCCTGGGCAACCTTGGCGCGCTGCTCATCCAGGTGCGAGAGCTCCTCGAGCAGGTGCTCCCGGGAGCCCAGGCCGATATTGCCGGAGAGGTCCGCCTCGGCGGTCTGGGGGTGGTTGTCGACCACGTGGAGGAAGGTCAGCGGCGCGCCGAGCGCCAGGCTGGCCCAGGCCGCGTAGTCACAGACGCCCTCGGAAAACTGCGAGCCGTCGATGGCGGCCATCACCTGTTCTGTCATCTGTCTGTCCTGAAGCTGGCGTGTGTTGTCTCGTTACCCACGTTCTACACCATCGGGGCCGCCCCGTCACAGGGGCGACCCGGCGATGGATCGGCAACGGCTCAATGACCGCCCATCAGCTTCTCGACCGCCTCGGGATCATCGTGGATGGCATAGCGATCGACGATGGTGGCACTCGCCTCGTTGAGGCCGATCAGCGCCACCTCGGTGCCCTCGCGGCGGAACTTGATGACCACCCGGTCCAGGGCCTGGACGGCGGTGATATCCCAGAAGTGGGCCCGGGACAGGTCGATGGTGACCTTTTCCAGACTCTCCTTGAAGTCGAAGGCGGCGGCGAAGCGTTCGGAGGAGGCGAAGAACACCTGGCCGACCACCCTGTAGACCCGCGTGCTCTCGCCCTCGCCGGCCTCGGCACCGATGTAGAGGATATTGCCGACCTTGTTGGCGAAGAACAGCGCCGCCAGCAGCACCCCGACGAAGACCCCCATGGCCAGGTTGTGGGTGCCCACCGTCACCACCACGGTGGCCAGCATCACCAGGTTGGTGGACATCGGATGCTTCCTGAGGTCGCGGATCGAGGTCCAGCTGAAGGTGCCGATGGAGACCATGATCATCACCGCCACCAGGGCCGCCATGGGGATCCGCGACACCCAGTCGGCGAGGAAGACCACCATCAGCAGCAGCATCACGCCGGCGATCAGCGTGGAGAGGCGGCTGCGGCCGCCCGACTTGATGTTGATCACCGACTGGCCGATCATCGCGCAGCCCGCCATGCCGCCGAGCAGGCCGGTGCCGATGTTGGCCAGCCCCTGGCCCTTGCACTCGCGGTTCTTGTCGCTGCCGGTGTCGGTGAGGTCATCGACGATGGTGGCGGTCATCATCGATTCCAGCAGGCCCACCACGGTGAGCATTACCGAGTAGGGCAGGATGATCGCCAGGGTCTCCAGGTTGAGCGGCACGTCCGGCCACAGGAACACCGGCAGGGTATCCGGCAGCTCGCCCATGTCGCCGACGGTGCGGATGTCCATGCCGGTCAGCAGGTAGACGGCGGTGAGCACCAGGATGCAGACCAGCGGCGAGGGCAGGGTCTTGCCGATCACCGGCACGTAGGGGAAGAGGTAGATGATCCCCAGCCCCGCCGCGGTCATGGCATAGACATGCCAGGTCACGTTGGTCAGTTCCGGCAGTTGCGCCATGAAGATCAGGATCGCCAGGGCATTGACGAAGCCGGTGACCACCGAGCGCGAGACGAAGCGCATCAGGTCGGCCAGGCGCAGGTAGCCGGCGGCGATCTGCAGCACCCCGGTGAGCAGGGTGGCGGCCAGCAGGTACTCCAGGCCGTGCTCCTTGACCAGGGTCACCATCAGCAGCGCCATGGCGCCGGTGGCCGCCGAGATCATCCCGGGTCGGCCGCCGGCGAAGGCGATGATCACCGCCATGGAGAAGGAGGCATAGAGGCCGATCTTGGGGTCGACCCCGGCGATGATGGAGAAGGCGATGGCCTCGGGAATCAGGGCCAGGGCCACGACGATGCCCGCCAGGCTGTCGCCTTTCAGGTTCGAGAACCAGTCTTGCTTGATGGATCGGATCATGCTGCGGTCCAGTCGAAGGGGTGTGTGATGCCATAAGGCGCCAGGGCCTGGGCATGTCTGAAGAGTCCCTGCGCTTCCCGGCCAACGCCCAGCGTTCAGACGACACGGACAGGCCCTGTCGCCGCTGCCGCGTCGGGCACGTGTCGAGCGTTCTGGGGGTCGCAGGGAGGGTGCCGAGAGACACCGGGGCACCAAGATGATGCCGGGCGATGACGCGCCGATGACGGCGCCCGCCGAATCGCCTGGGGCGGGAATGGCTAGGGCGGCGTGGCCTGCCCGGCGCGAGGCGGTATCATGGTCGGTCGAATCCCTGTGCTCCTGAGCGGCCTCGGGGCATGGCCCCGGGCACAAAGGCGCTGGATTCTAGCAGGAATGTCGACGGTCTGCATGCGGTAACGCCGGCGAGGCGGATCAGTCGCTGCCGCCAGGCTTGGCCATCTGCCGGAAGGCCTCCATCAGGTCCATGGGCATCGGGAAGACGATGGTGGAGGCGTTCTTGTTGCTCATGTCGTTCATGGTCTGCAAGTAGCGCAGCTGCAGCGCCGCCGGGTTGGCCGACATGACATGGGCGGCCTCCACCAGCTTCTTCGAGGCCTGCAGCTCGCCCTCGGCATGGATGACCTTGGCGCGCCGCTCGCGTTCGGCCTCGGCCTGGCGAGCGATGGCGCGGATCATGCTTTCGTCCAGGTCGACGTGCTTGATCTCGACGTTGGCCACCTTGATGCCCCAACCCTCCGCCGAGGCGTCGATGATCTCCTGGATATCGTCGTTGAGCTTGTCGCGCTCGGAGAGCATCTCGTCGAGGTCGTGCTTGCCGAGCACCGAACGCAGGGTGGTCTGGGCCAGCTGGCTGGTGGCGGTGACGAAGTGCTCCACCTGGATGATCGCCTTCTCCGGGTCGACTACCCGGAAATAGAGCACCGCGTTGACCTTGACGGTGACGTTGTCCTGGGAGATGACGTCCTGCTCGGGCACGTCCATGGTGATCACCCGCAGGTCGACCACCTCCATCTTCTGGATGCCGGGGATGATGATGAACAGCCCCGGCCCCTTCACCGCCTGGAAGCGCCCCAGGAAGAACACCACGCCGCGCTTGTACTCCGGCAGGATGCGGATCGAGGCCGCCATCAGCATCAGCACCAGAACGACCGGCACGAGATAGGAAATCATCATGGTTGTCTCTCCTCGACGTTGACGGCCGGCATCAGCCGGCCTCCTTCAGGACGATCCATCCTCCGGCTCGACCTCGACGGTAAGGCCATCGATGCCGACCACGCGCACCACCTGGCCACGATTCAAGGGGCGCCGGCTGCGCGCGTTCCAGCGTTCGCCATGGAGGCGCACATGCCCCTCGCCCTGGAAATCCTCCAGCACCTGGGCCTCATTGCCCAGCAGCTCCTCCTGGCCGGTACGCGCCGGGCGCCGGCGCAGGCCGAGGAAGCGGGTCATGATCCACAGCATCAGCCCCGCCGCCACCAGGGCGATGCCGCCGATCAGCGGCAGCGAGATATTCAGGGTGTCCGCGTCCATCAGCATCACCGAACCGATCACGAAGGCCACGATGCCGCCCATGCCGAGGATGCCGAAGCTGGGCATCAGCGCCTCGCCGACGATCAGCCCCAGCCCCACCAGGATCAACGCCAGGCCGGCATAGTTAACGGGTAGCACCTGGAAGGCGAAGAGCGCCAGCAACAGGCAGATGATGCCGATGGTGCCCGGCACCAGGCTGCCGGGGTTGGAGAGCTCGAAGATCAGGCCGTAGAAGCCGATGATCATCAGGAAGTAGGCCACGTTGGGATTGGTGATGACCTCCAGCAGCCGGGTGCGCCAGTCCGGATCGAAGCGTTCGATGACCAGGTCGGCGGTGGCCAGGGTCAGCGTACCGTCGGCCATGACCACCTCGCGGCCGTCGATCTGGGTCAGCAGATCGTCGAGGTCGGTGGCCAGCACGTCGATGACGTCCTGCTCGAGGGCCTCCCGGGCGGTGAGATTGACCGCCTCGCGCACCGCGTCCTCGGCCCAGTCGGCGTTGCGGCCGTGGCGCTCGGCCAGCGAGCGGATATAGGCCACGGCGTCCTCGAGCACCTTGCGCTCCATGGCGGTCTCGCCACGGCGCTTGCCAGGTTCGCTGCCCGGTGCCTCGGCGGTGTCGTCCGGCTGGCCGCCGGCATCCTCCTCGCTCGCCGCGCCGCCGCTCTTGTCCTTGCCGCCGCGGGAGGCGCCGTCGCCGCCACCGGCCTCCCCTTCCGGGTCGTCCGGCGTCTCCGGCTCGCCGATGCCGGGCAAGCCGCCCCCGCCGCCGATCTGCACCGGTGTGGCCGAGCCCAGGTGGGTGGACGGGGCCATGGCCGCCACATGGCTGGCGTAGAGCAGGTAGGTGCCGGCGCTGGCCGCCCGGGCGCCGCCGGGGGAGACATAGAAGGCCACCGGTACCTCGGAGGACAGCATGGCGGAGATCATGTCGCGCATGGCGGCGTCGAGGCCCCCGGGGGTATCCATCTGCACCACCACCAGGCTGGCGTCGCCCTCCTCGGCGAGGTCGAGACCGCGCATGAAATAGTCGCTGGTGGCCGGGCCGATGGCGCCGTCGAGGGTCATCACCAGCGCCGTGCCACGCTCCTGTTGAGCCGTCGACTGCCAGGCGGCCAGGCTACCCAGCAGCAGACAGGCCAGGCTCAGCCATAAGACGACTCGACGCCTGGCATGCGATCCGGTGGACATCATGACCCCCGCCTCGGCATAAGGTTAAAGCTGAGATGCCTGGTCCGGCGATTCGTTCAGGCCCTGGGGCTCGTCGCCAGGACATCGGCGCGAATCACCTGCTGTTCGGCAATCAGTTCGTTGACGATCGCCCGGCAGGCCGCGTAGTGCGGTGTGGCCTTGTGGGCCGCCAGGGCTTGCTGGTCAGTGTAGATCTCGTAGAGATGGATGAGGTCCGGAGTATCGCGGTCCTCGATCACGTCGAAGGCATGGCAACCCGGCTCGTCGCGGACCGAGGCCTCGGCATTGGGCAGCATGGCCGCGAGGAAGCGCTCGCGGCTACCGGGCTTCAGCCGGGTCTGGACGATGATGCAATACATGGGGACTCCCGAGGGTTGTGGATCGAGAAGTTATATGGAAACATTTTCCAATTCATCGATGAAGCCCCATTGCGCCGAGGAGGCCCCATGCAACGTCCCGCCCCGTTCAACGGCATGCGCCACATCGCCCTGCAGGTCCAGGACCTGGAGGCCTGCGAGCGCTTCTACGTCGAGGTGCTCGGCCTGGACGTGCTGCGCCGCGCCCACCAGGACCTCGTCTACCTGACGCTCGGCAACGACAATGTCTCGCTGTCCCGCGCCCGTCGCCCGACCGGTGACGATCCCCAGCGCCTCGACCACTTCGGCTTCGTGGTCGATAAGCGCGAGGACGTGGATGCCTGGCACGCCTACCTCGTCGACCGGGGCGTCGAGGTGGTGCGCGGTCCCCACGACCACGCCGACGGGGGGCGCAGCCTCTACTGCAAGGACCCGGACGGCAACACCGTGCAGCCGCTCTACCATCCCAGCGTCTCCGGCCAGCGCCTGCGCTGACCCGGTTGACTCGCGGCGGTCCCCGACCGCCGACTCCCCGGCCTGCTCGGCATGCCGACTCGCGAGGCGCCACCGGCCATGGTGGCGCCCTTTAGCGTGCCGCGACTGGCGATCGAGGCGGCGGGCCGACAGGCTACGGCGTTGACGGCGAGCGCCCGGCCAACGGGCGCCGGCGGCTATGCTGAGACACGAGGACGCGGTCTTGCCGCCCGCCGTTGTAAGGAAAGCGTGCCGCATGCGACCGAGTGTCGGCACGCTACCCACCACAGGAGCCCCGATGCCCGAGACGTCGTCCCCCCCGGCCGACACGGATCGCCGCGACGCGGATACCCTGTTGGCTCGCCTGACCCGCGCCCTGGCGCGGGCCGGCGAGCTCGAGGCGATCCAGGATCTCACGACGATGGCCGATACCGGCCTCGCCCACTGGCATGTCTGGCTTCACCGGCGCGACGGCGACCGGGTGGCGCGTATCCCCAAGCAGAGCCAGATGGGCCTGCCGGCCCGGGATAACCTGGCCTACCAGGCGGCCTGCTTCGCGCGGGCCGCCGCCGGCGGCCATGCCCCGACCCTGCACGGCCGCCTGCCGCCGGACGAGGACCTGCCCCGCGGCGCCCTGCTGGTCGAGGCCATCGACGGTCGCCCGGCGCGACTCCCCGAGGACCTGCCGGCCATCGCGCGCAGCCTGGCCGGCCTGCATCGGCTGCCCTGCCCGCCGGCGACGGAGCGTGCCCCCCTGCAGGCACCCGACGCTCCCTGGCGGGCGATGCGCGAGGAAGTGCTCGGCCAGGCCGCCGCCCTGCCCGAGGCGGGGCTCGGGACCGAGGCGCGCCGGCTGATCGAGGCCCAGCTCGCCGCGCTCCCCGAGCGGCTGCCGGGGGACGCGCGCATGGCGAGGCTGATCAGCTTCGATGCCCACCCGGGCAATTTCCTGGTCGAGGCCGGCGGCCGCGCGGTGCTGGTCGACCTGGAGAAGTGCCGCTATGGCCTGCCGGGCTTCGACCTGGCCCATGCCAGCCTCTACACCTCCACCACCTGGGACCTCGCCAGCCAGGCGGTATTGAGCCTCGACCAGCTCGCCGACTTCCATGCCCACTGGCGCGAGGCCATGGGCCCGGCCGCCGCCACGCATTCCCCGCACGCCCTGCTGGCCTGTCGCCGTGCCATGTGGCTGTGGTCACTGACCTGGTGTGCCAAGTGGCGCGTCGCCCAGGGGCGTCGGCCCCGTCACGCCGGGGACGGCGAGGACTGGTCCGCCGCGCTCAGCGAGGACGCCCTGGTCAGCCACGTGCGCGACCGGGTCGATCACTACCTGGCACCGGCCACGCTGCGGCGCGGCCGCGACGAACTCGAGGCCCTGGCGGCGCGTTTCCCCCGCTCTCCCCACTGCACAGGATCACCGCGATGACCCCAAGCGATCTGGCCCGACGCGCGCTCCCCCTGCTGCTGGCGATACCGCTGGCCCTCTCGTTTCCCGCGGCGGCGACCGCCGAGACGAGCCTGCCCGAGGACTGGGACGCCATCGAGACCCAGGCCCGGGGACAGACCGTCTACTGGAACGCCTGGGGGGGCGATGCCGCCGTCAACCGCTATATCGGCTGGGTGGCCGAGCGGATGGCCGAGCGCCACGGCGTGGAGGTGGTGCACGTCAAGCTCGACGACACCGCGGCGGCGGTCTCCCGGGTCATCGCCGAGAAATCGGCGGGCAACGTCGACGACGGCGCCATCGACCTGGTGTGGATCAACGGCGAGAACTTCGCCGCCATGCAGCGCAACGGCCTGCTGTTCGGTCCCTTCGCCCAGCGGTTGCCCCACTTCGCACTGACCGCGCCGGACGACAATCCCGAGATGCGCACCGATTTCACCCTGCCCACCGAGGGCTTCGAAGCCCCCTGGGGCAAGGCTCAGTTGACCTTCTACTACGATGCCGAACGCGTCGAGGCGCCGCCGCGCGACATGCGGGCCCTGCTCGACTGGGCGAAGGCCCACCCCGGCCGCTTCACCTACCCCCTGGTCCCGGACTTCCTGGGCAGCACCTTCCTCAAGCAGGCGCTGCTCGAGCTGGTCGAAGACCCGACGGTGCTGGCCGAGCCGGCGAGTGACCACGAGGTGGCAACCGTGACCGCCCCGCTGTGGGACTACCTGGATGCCCTGCACCCGCACCTGTGGCGCCAGGGCCGCCACTTCCCCGCCAGCGGGCCCGAGCTCAAGCAGCTGATGGGCGACGGCGAACTGTCGCTGGCCTTCACCTTCAATCCCGCCGAGCCCGCCGCGGCGGTGGCCGACCACCAGCTGCCCCCCGGCACCCGCAGCTACGTGCTGGACGGCGGCACCCTGGGCAACGTCCACTTCGTGGCGATCCCCTTCAATGCCCGGCGCAAGGCCGGGGCCATGGTGCTGGCCAACTTCCTGCTGTCCCCCGAGGCCCAGGCCCGCAAGCAGGACATCGCGGTCTGGGGCGATCCCACCGTGCTCGATATGGACCGCCTGAGTGCCGAGCAGCGCGAGGCCTTCGACCGCGGCGACGCCAACCCGGCACGCCTGCCGCCGGAGGCCCTGGAGAAACTCCTGCCCGAGCCCCACCCCAGTTGGATGGAGGCCCTGGAGGCGGCCTGGATCGCCCGCTATGCCAAGGGCTGACGCTCGGGTGGGATGCTGATGTCGGGCTTCACCCTGGCGATTCGCCTGCTGCCCCGCCTGACCATCCTGCTGCTGGTGCTGCCCGTGACCGCGGGCCTGGTGGGCGTCGTGGCGCCGGCCTTCGGCTGGCTGCCGGCGCTGGGCGGGCGCAGCGGGACGCTGGCCCACTGGCAGGCGCTGTGGCAGGCGCCGGGGCTCGCCGACATGCTGCGCCTGAGCCTGGTCACCGGGCTCGCCAGCACCCTGCTGGCGCTGGCCATCGTGGTGCTGTTCCTGGCGGCCTTCCTCGAGACGCCGCTGTTCCGGGTGGTCAGGCGCCTGCTCTCGCCGCTGCTGGCGGTGCCCCACGCCGCCGCCGCCATCGGCCTGGCCTTCCTGCTGGCCCCCTCGGGGCTCGCCAGCCGCCTGCTCTCGCCGTGGCTGACCGGCTGGACCCAGCCGCCGGACTTCCTCTTCCCCGGCGACCCGGGGGGGGTGGCGCTGATCGCCGGCCTGGTGCTCAAGGAGGTCCCCTTCCTGCTGCTGATGAGCCTGGCCGCCCTGCCCCAGTGCCAGGCCCGGGAACGCCTGATGGTGGCGCGCTCGCTGGGCTACGGCCCGGTCAGCGCCTTCGCCAAGGCCGTGCTGCCGGGGCTCTACCCGCTGATCCGCCTGCCGGTTTACGCAGTCATCGCCTTCGCCTCGTCCACCGTCGAGGTGGCGCTGATCCTGGGCCCCTCGACGCCGCCGACCCTGGCCGTGGCGGTGGTCCGCTGGCTCGGCGACCCCGACCTGTCGCTGCGCTTCCTGGCCTCGGCCGGGGCCCTGCTGCAGCTCGCCGCCACCGCCCTGGCCCTGCTCGCCTGGTGGGGCGCCGAGCGCCTGGTGCGCCGACTGGCAGCCGGCTGGCTGATCGATGGCGGCCGGCGACGCGGCGAGGCCACCGGCCGGGTGCTCGGCGCCGGCCTGACCTGGCTGGCCATCGGCCTGCTGGCGGCCAGCCTGGCCGGGCTGATCCTCTGGTCGCTGGCCGCCTACTGGCCCTTTCCCGCCGCCTGGCCCTCGCCGATGACGCTGCGCACCTGGCGGGAGGCCGCCGACACGGCCCTGGAGCCGCTGCGCCATACCGCCTCCATCGGCCTCGGTGCCACCGCCCTGTCGGTGGTGCTGGTGGTCGGCTGCCTGGAGGCCGAGACCCTGCGCCGGCGGCCGCTGCGGCCCGGGGCCCAGCTGATCCTCTACCTGCCGCTGCTGGTGCCCCCGGTGGCCTTCCTCTACGGCCTGGTCCAGCTCCAGGCCCAGCTCGGCCTGGCCGCCGGCTGGCTGGCGGTGACCCTCGGCCACAGTCTCTTCGTGCTGCCCTATGTGTTCCTCTCGCTGGCCGAGAGCTACCGGCGGCTCGACCCCCGCTGGGGCCAGGTCGCCGCCGCCCTGGGCGCGTCCCGGGCCGCCACCTTTCGGCGGGTCCGGCTGCCCATGCTGGCCGGGCCGATCGCCGTGGCCGCCGCGGTGGGCTTCGCGGTCAGCGTCGGCCAGTACCTGCCGACCGTGCTGCTCGGCGCCGGCCGGCTGGCCACCCTGACCACCGAGGCGGTGAGCCTGGCCAGCGGCGGCGACCGTCGCCTGACGGCGGTCTACGCGCTGGGCCAGCTCGCCCTGCCGGCCCTGGGCTTCGCGCTGGCCCTCGGCCTGCCCCGCTTCCTGTTTCGCCATCGACGCCAGCTACTGCCATGACCCAGACCACGCCCCCGACCGCCCCCTCCCCGCTGATCCTGGAGCGGGTGGTCATCCACCACGGCGAGCAGCCCCTGGTCGCCGTGGATGCCCGGATCCCGCCGGGTGAGGTGCTGACCCTGATGGGCCCCTCCGGGGTCGGCAAGTCGACCCTGCTGGCCCAGGTCGCCGGCTTCCTGGCCCCGGTGTTCACCGCCACCGGGCGGATCCGGCTCGGCGACGACGACCTGAGCCGTCATCCCCCGGAGCGCCGGCGGCTGGGACTGCTCTTCCAGGATCCGCTGCTGTTTCCCCACCTCAGCGTGGGCGGCAACCTGGCCTTCGGCATGCCCGCCGACGGCGGCCGCCGGCGGCGCCGGCAGGCCGTCGAGGCGGCCCTGGCGGACATCGGGCTGGCCGGCTTCGCCGACCGCGACCCGGCGACCCTGTCCGGCGGGCAGCGCGCCCGGGTCGCGCTGATGCGCGTGCTGCTGGCCGAGCCCCGCGCCATGCTGCTCGACGAGCCCTTCTCCAAGCTCGATGCCGCGCTGCGCGACGAGATGCGCCGCCTGGTGTTCGCGCGCATCCGCGCCCGGGGCCTGCCGACCCTGATGGTGACTCACGACCGCGACGATGCCGAGGCGGCCGGGGGGCGGGTGATCGAGCTCGCCTAGGGCGCGGGCCATGCCGGGACGCGCGGCGCGGGCAGATCCTCCAGCCAGCGCAGCTCGCGGGGGCTGAAGCCACCCACCAGGCGTGGCTTGACGACAGCGAAGAAGGGCGAGATATCGAAGTCCCGGGGCGTGAACAGGGTGTAGTGTCGCCGCCGGAACAGCCGACGATGGCCGGCGACGCGAATCGGCAGGATGGGATAGTGCACCGACTGGAAGGCCTCGGCGAGCAGGGTGGAGCAGATGGCCCGGGTCGGGTCGCCGCTGCCGAGCGCCAGCAGGCTGCGCCGCCAGGCGACCGGTACCGGCGGCAGGGGCATCAGGTAGCGGGCCAGGTCGACGATATTGCGCAGGTCATAGCGATGGCCCACCCGGGCGTGGGCGAAGTCGATCAGCCGCTCGATCTCCGCCGCCGACAGGCCCACCGGCCGACAGATGCGCAGGGTGTGGCCCCGATAGGCGTCGAAGCCCACCAGGCGCACCCCCTCGGCCAGGTCGGCCTCGATGAACCCCTGGCCGGGCGCGATGCCGAGGCGCCGAGCCTGGTGCTCGCCCACGTAGAGGGCGGCGTGGGACCAGGAGGACTGGGTCAGGTACTTGATGACCGTGCTCAACCGCGACGAGCCCTCGACCAGCAGCACATCGCCGGGGCGCAGGCAGCCGCGCACGTCCTCGTCGTAGGGGGCCACCGTGCGGTGCCAGGGCCGCGGGCAGGACAGCCAGCAGCCCAGCCAATAGCCGCACCGCTCCCGCCAGGTCGTCATCGCCCCCCTCCCCGGCCCGCCTGCCGCTGCTGCTCGCGCCCGGCCGCCAGGCGGACCAGTCCCAGCACCAGGGCCAGGTAGGCCAGCGGAATCAGCCAGGGGGCCAGGACCGCCAGGCCGCCGGCGATCGGCAGCCCCAGCCAGACCACCACCAGCGGGGCACAGCAGGCCCCGCCGGCCAGCAACGCCGGCAGGGCCGCCAGCCCGGCGACGCGAGGCGCCCGCCTCGGGCAGGCGGCCGGTTCCCGGCGGGCCAGCCACAGCCCGGCCAGGTTACCGCCCAGCAGCAGGCCGAGCCCCAGGGCGATCAGGGTGTCGAGGGGGCTGAGGGTCCACACCCAGGGGCCCAGCTCGACCAGCCCCACCGGCTCGAAGCGCAGCGGCCCACGAGACTCGAACATCCGCTGCCAGGCGGTGAGGGACAGCTGCACGCCGCCCCGACCGCCGCCGGCGATATCGCCGGACAGCCACAGGAAGAGCAGCGCATAGCCCAGGGTCGTCGCGGCCATCATGGCGAGGGTGACGGGCCGCGATAACAGCGCCGCGAGCAGCCGGGCCAGGGCGCTCACGGTGCCCCGCCTTCGCCGACCAGCAGGCTGTCGGGGTGGAAGCCGGCCCAGGCGAACCACATGACCTGGAAGGCGTTCACCGGCTCGAGCGCCGCGATCCCCGCCCCGCTCACGCCTCCGGGACCGAAGCGCAGCGCCGCGGGGTCGATGTCCCGCTCCTCGGGATGGCGATAGACCCAGCCGGTATCCAGCTCGGGATCATGGATGACCACATAGCCGCGCTCCCCGAGGGTCAAGCGCAGGATGCCGGCCCGGCGCAGCGCCGGCAGGCTGACGGCGGCGGCGCCCCCGGCCTCGCGGAAGGCCAGCACCATGGCCTTGGGCGGCAGGCGGCGATCCTCGGCCATCACCGGGAAGAGGCGGCGACTCTCGGGCCGGTAGTAGCCGGCCAAGGGGTTGTAGTCGCCGTAGGGGTCGCGGCGATAGTTGCGCACGTAGCCGGTGTCGCGGCTCAGCACCCGGGTCGCGGGATAACGGGCCTTCCAGGCCCCCCAGGTGGTCCACACCAGCCGCTCGGGGACCAGCCCCCGGCCGGCCAGGGAGCCGTCGATGGCCACGCCCAGCAGCTGGGGCCACTCGCTGTCGGTGGCCCGGTCGTACATCACCAGGTTGCTGTTGAGCAGGCGCCCGGAGACGCCGAAGGTGCCGTCGCCTCGCCGGAAGCCCAGCGCCGAGCCGGTCAGCGGGCAGTAGGTGATGGCGAGCGACTCGCCGGCCACCGCGTCGTTGACGATCTCGTGCCAGACCAGGATGCGCTGGGGATAGGCCCGGGCCTCGCCGTCGCGATAGAGGCCGATCACCCGATCGCCCGGCGCCAGCCAGCCATCGGCCTCGGCGAGCGTCTCGAAGCGCGGCCGGTCGATGGCGGGAATGCCGTCCTTGCCCGGCCCACCGGAGCGCACCGCCTGACGAAAGGCCTCCAGGGAATGCGCCAGCGGCACCTCGGGCCGGGGGAGCGTCGGCGGTGCCGCCGCCCACGCGGCCGCCGACCCGGCCAGGAACAGCGACAGGCCCAGGATCAGGGTCGACAAGGCGCGTGCCATCATCGCGGTCCTCCCCTCGGCGAATCACTCATCGTCTCTCTGGGGTTCGTCGCTAATCCGCGCCGGGACTTACACGGGCGCGAGGTCGCGGTAAGCTACGCTTTGTCTGAAAACTGCCTGCGCTCGCCCATCCGGCGTTAAAAATCGGATCAAAGTACTCATTTACACCGCGTAAACTCCGTCTTTTCTCCGGTTTTTGCCTTGTTTGGCCATCGCTCGTCGACTTTTCAGACAAACCTTAGGCACAGGCTCGCCGACCAAGTGGCTTGCCTTCGACGTCGCCAGGACACCGACCGTGCACGACCCACACGCTGCCCCCCCGCCCCTGACCATCATCGTGCCGACGCTTGACGAGGCCGGCACGATCACGGCGACCCTCGACGCGCTGCGCGTGTATCGCCAACGCGGCGCCGAGCTGATCGTGGTCGACGGCGGCAGCCGGGACCACACCGCCGAGCTGGCCGAGCCCCTGGCCACCCGGGTCGTCGTCGCCGCGTCCGGCCGGGCCCGCCAGATGAACGCCGGGGCCCGGCTGGCCGGGGCCCGCCGGCTGCTGTTCCTGCATGCCGACACGCGCCTGCCCCCCGACGCCGACCGGCGCATCGCCGCCGCCCTGGCCGGTGCCCACCACTGGGGCCATTTCGACATCCGCCTGGCCGGGCGCCACCCGCTGCTGCCGGTGATCGCCCGGGCCATGAGCCTGCGCTCGCGGCTCACCGGCATCGCCACCGGCGACCAGGCACTGTTCATGACCCGCGAGGCCTTCGACGCCGTGGGCGGCTTTCCCGATCAGCCACTGATGGAGGATATCGAGATGTCCCGGCGCCTCAAGCGCCTGTCGCACCCGGCCTGCCTGCCGGACCCGGTGGTCAGCGACGGGCGACGCTGGGAGCGCCGCGGCGCCTGGCGGACCATGCTGCTGATGTGGTGGCTGCGCTACCGCTACTGGCGTGGCACTCCTCCCGCACAACTGGCCAGGCACTACCATGATGTCCGCTGAGTTCCGGCCGGATGGCCCGCGGTTGGCGATCCTCGCCAAGGCCCCCTTGCCTGGACGCGTCAAGACGCGGCTGATTCCCGTGCTGGGCGCGGCCGGCGCGGCGGCACTGCATGTCCGGCTGCTGCGTCATACCCTGGCCGTGGCGCTGGCGGCGACCCACCCCGAGCGGATCACCCTGTGGACGGCCCTGGACCCTGCCCACCCACTGTTCCTGGCGCTCGCCGAGGACCACGGCATCCGCCTGGCCCCCCAGCCCGCGGGCGACCTGGGCGCGCGCATGCATCATGCCCTGGCGGCCATCCACGGCCCCGGCCTGCTGGTGGGCGGCGACTGCCCGGTGCTGACCCCCGCGCTGCTGGGGCAATGCCACGCGGCCCTGGACACGGCGGAGGCGGTCTGCCTGCCCGCCGAGGACGGCGGCTACGCGCTGATCGGCATCCGCGAGAGCCACCCCGGGCTGTTTCGCGGCATCGCCTGGGGCACGGACCGTGTCATGGCCCAGACCCGGCAACGGGCACGAGCGTTGGGATGGCGACTGGCCTGTCCGGCCGAGGTATGGGATGTTGACCGCCCAGAGGACCTGCGGCGGCTCGCCGCCCTGGACGCGTTCACGGATTGACAGGGAGGCCATGTGACCACGAACAGCCCCGACGATGATCGCCACCGCCGCCTGGCGGCCGTCAGGCCACGCCTGGTGGCCTTCGCCCTGATGCACCTTCGCGATGCCGCCCAGGCCGAGGACGCCGTGCAGGAGGCCCTGGTCGCCGCCATCGAGAAGCAGGACGCCTTCGCCGGTCGCTCCGGCTACGAGACCTGGGTGTTCGGTATCCTCAAGTACAAGATCCTCGACGCCCTGCGGGCCCAGAAGCGCCACGGCAAGTGGCAACCGCTGGAGGACGAGGACGAGGATGACGCCATCGATCGCCAGTTCCAGCGCAACGGCCGCTGGCAGGAATCCGCCCGGCCATCGAGCTGGGGCGAGCCGGAGGCGACCTTCGAGAACGAGCGCTTCTGGCAGGTCTTCGACGCCTGCATGATCCATCTGCCGGACAACCTGGCCCGGGTCTTCTCGCTGCGCGAGCTGATGGGGCTGTCCACCGACGATATCTGCCACGAGGTCGGCATCAAGGAGAACAACTGCTGGGTGATGCTCCACCGGGCACGACTGCGCCTGCGCGCCTGCATCGAGCGCGGCTGGCTGGAGGATTCGACATGCTGATGTGCAAGGAGGCGACACGCCTGATGTCGCTCAAGCGGGACCGCCCCCTGACCTTCCAGGAGCGCCTGTCGCTGCGCCTGCACCTGGCGATGTGCGGCGCCTGCCGCAACTGCGACCGGCAATTCGAGCTGCTGCACCGGGTGGGCCGCCACTATGCGCCCCCCGCGGAAGGCGAGGCCCGCGACGACGAGGAGCGCTGAGTTCCCGGGACGCTAGGGCCCGGCGGCCGCCTCGGCGATGCCCGACAGCGCTCCCGCCACCTTGCCCAGCGGCAGCTCGCAGGCCTCGAGGTCATGGCGCCGGGCCAGGTACCGGGGATCGTTCCATTCGATGCGGGTGCCCTCGGCGGTCTCGCGCAGCAGCATCTTCTGGGGCAGGTCCAGGGCCAGGCTGCCCCGGCATTGCATCATGGGCGTGCCCACGGCGGGATTGCCGAAGACGAAGGTGCGTGTCTCGGGCAGTTCGAGGTCGACCCCGGCGGCGTTCCCGGCATGGTCGACCACCGTCATCAGGCGCATGCCGCGAGCCGCCAGAGCCTCGCGCAGGCGGCCATCGACCCGGGCGATGTCGTCCTGGCTTATCCTGTGAAGGATGCCATGCTGCGATCGCTCGCTGGCGTCATCGGCGGCGGCGCCAAGCGCCACCCCCATCGCCAGCCCCAGCATGGCCAGGGGCCTTGTCAGTCGCTTCATGGCACTCCCTCCCGTCGGTGGACGTCCTCAGCCTTGGCGACACCCGGCAGCGGGTCAAGTCATCAGGGGCACAGGCAAGGAAGGCCCGACCGCCGCGACCCAGCCCCTCGCAGCGTTCCCGTCACCCGCCCCCTCCCCGCAAGGAGACTCCATGCGTCCCCCTTCCGCTACCCCGAAACGCCTGGTGCTGCACCTGCTGGCCGGCCTGCTCCTCGGCCTGGCGAGCGCCTCGGCCGCCGCCGAGCTGGCGTTCTCGCCCCGCGACATCCTCGGCTGGCCCAGCCGTTCCTTCGTCGGCCACACCGAGTACCGGCTGGTGGACCTCGACGGCCAGATGGTGCTGCGGGCCCGGGCCGATGGCCAGGCCTCGGCCAAGTACCTGGAGCGGCGCATCGACCTGACCGCCACGCCCTATCTGAAATGGTGCTGGCGGGTCTCGGGGATCTATCCCGGCCTCGACGAGACCACCAAGGCGGGGGACGACTACCCGGGGCGGGTCTATGTGGCCCGGCGCACCGGCCTGCTGCCCTGGCAGGTGCAGTCGGTGAACTACGTGTGGTCGTCGACCCAGGCCGCCGGCAGCGACTGGCCCAACGCCTTCACCGACCGGGCCCACCTGCTGGCCCTGCAGGGCGGAACGGCCCGGGTCGGCGAGTGGGTCGCCGAAGTTCGCGACGTACGCGCGGATTACCGCCGCCTGTTCGGGGCCACCCCGGCGACCATCGACGGCGTGGCCCTGATGACCGATGGCGACAATGCCGGGGGCGATGCCCGTGCCTGGTTCGGCCGGCTGGTCTTCTCGGCGGATGCCACGCCCCTGGCGTGTCCCGCCTGACGCTCAGACCAGGGCGTCGACCAGCCCCGCCAGATCCGCCACGGTGAGGTCGGGCTCGATGCCCCAGGGATCGAAGGGCGCCTCCGGCAGGCGCCTGACCCAGGCCGCATGCAGGCCCGCATGGCGGGCGCCGATGACGTCGAAGGCGTTGCTCGAGATCAGCCAGGTGTCACCGGGTTCCACCTCGAGGCGGTGGCGCAGGTGAGCATAGACCGCCGGGTCGGGCTTGAAGCGCTTGACCTCCTCGACGCTGACGATGTCGTCGAAGCGCTCGAGCAGGCCGGCCTCGCCGAGCAGGCCCTCGACGGCGTCACGGCCGCCGTTGGAGAAGGCCACGCAGGTCACGCCGGCCTCGGCGAGGCGCGCCAGGGCGGCCTCGGCCTCGGGGAAGGCCGGCAGCCGCGCGTAGGCGTCCATCAGGTGATCCTTGTCGGCCTCGCCGAGTCGGGTGCGCAGCGCCCGGTCGGTGTAGTCGAGGGCCTCCCGGGTGCACTGCGAGAAGCCCACGTAGGCCCCCATCAGGCCGCGACGGAAGCTGTACTCGAGCTGCTTGTCCCGCCAGCGTCGCGAGAACTCCGGGGCCAGCTCGGACTGGCCCTGGGCGGCCAGCCGCTGCTCCAGCTCGGTCACCACGCCATGGGTATCGATCAGGGTCCCGTAGACATCGAAGGCCAGTACCATTGCCATCTCGTGCTCTCTCCTTGCGTCGATCACTGGGCTTACCCGTGCAGCCTGCGCCAGGCCGGCGCCGGGCACAAGGCTAGGTCCCGGCCAGCCGCGACAGCGCATGGGCGGCGATGGCGGTGTCCTGGACACCGGTGCCGGTGAGGTCGCAGACCGTGATGGTGGCCGCCGAGAGCCGCAGCATGTCACCGCCGGCGATCACCCGGCCGAGCTCGTGGACCTTGAACGGCGTCTCCCGGCCGGCAAAGGCCTTGAGTTCGCCGTTGGTCTCGCTCTGGGCCCGGCTGTCGGCGACGAAGGCGTCGGCCCGGGTCAGCACCGAGGCATCGAGCTCGCGCTTGTCGGGACTGTCCGAGCCCATGGCGGTGACGTGCACCCCCTCCGGGAGATCCCGGGCGAACAGCAGCGGCGTCCGGGACGGCGTGGCGGTGACGATGATATCGGCCGCCGCACAGGCGCCGGGGACCTCCTCATGGACATGCGCCTCGAGGCCGCGGGCGCGCAGCCGCCCGGCCAGGTCCTCGGCGGCCTCCGCACGGCGCGCCCAGACATCCACCACACGGATGTCCCGCACCAGGCGCAGGGCCTCCACCTGGCGCTCGGCCTGCTCACCGGCCCCCAGGACCGTTACCCGGCGGCTGTTCTCCCGGGACAGGTGACGGGCGGCGATGGCTCCGGCCAGGGCCGTGCGCACCATGGTCAGGTAGCCCTCGTCGAAGAGCACGGCCTCCACCTGGCCGGTCCTCGCCGAGAACACCATCATCAGGCCATTGAGGCTCGGCAGGCCGAGCCCGGGATTGTCGAAGAAGCCGGGGCTGACCTTGATGGCGAAGCGCGCGGCACCGCGGATATGCGCCGTCTTGACGTCCACCTCGCCATTGGCCTCCTCGATGGCCATGGAGAGGATCGGCGGCTGCACGGCCTCGTCGCGGCCCAGGGCGGCGAAACCGGCCTCCACCGCCACCAGGGCCTCGCGATCGATGCCCACGGCGGCCTCGATGGCGTCACGCTGAAAGAGCTGCATATGGATCTCCGTACGAGTGAGGGGGAAGGGTGAGGCGTCAGGTGAGAGGCGTGAGCAGGCGGTGATCGCCGTCTCCTCACCCCTACCGCCCGACCATCGCCCGGGCCCGATCGAGGGTCTCGAGCGAGACCGCGTTGCCCGAGACCACCAGGGCCACCTGCTGCCCGCGCACCGCGATACCGTGCTCGGCCAGGGCCGCCAGGCCGACCACGGCGGCGCCCTCGACCAGGCGCTTCTCGTGCTCGAGGAAGTCGACCATGGCCGCGGCGATGGCCGCCTCCGAGACCCGGTAGTGCTCGTCCATGACCTCGCGGACCAGGGCGAGGGTACAGCGGTTGTCGAGTCCGATACCACCGCCCAGGGAGTCTCCCAGGCTCGCCACCTCCTCCACCGCCAGCGGATGCCCCGCGGCCAGGCTCTCGGCCATGGCCGCGCCGCGGCAGAGGCTGACACCGGTGACGGTGACCTGGGGGCGCAGCGCCTTGAGCGCCGCGCCGATGCCGCCGAGCAGGCCGCCACCGGAGAGCCCGGCCAGCACGCGGTCGAGATCGGGCGCGTCCTCCAGCAGTTCCAGGCCGATGGTCCCCTGGCCGGCGGCGACGAGGGGATCGTCGAAGGGCGGGATCGACACCATGCCCCGCTCGCGGACCAGCCGCGCGACCTCCGCGAAGGCCGCATCCTGGCTATCGCCGACACGACGCACCTCGGCGCCCAGGGCGGCGACGGCCTCGGCCTTGTCGGCCGGCACCAGCCGCGACAGGCAGACCACCGCCGGGATCCCCAGCCGCGCCGCCGCATGGGCCATCGCCCGGCCATGGTTGCCGGTGGAGGCGGTCACCACCCCGGCGGACAGGGCCTCCCGCCCCCGCTCTTCCAGCAGGGCCGCGATCATGTTGGTGGCCCCGCGCAGCTTGAAGGCGCCGGTGGGCTGGCAGGTCTCGAGCTTGAGCAGGATATCGGCGTCGAAGCGCCGCGACAGGGCCTCGGAACGCACCAGGGGCGTGCGGGCCACCTGGCCCTCGAGGCGCCGACGGGCGGCCTGGATCGCCGCCAGGGTGACGCCATGGCTCGGCTCGCGCATCCACGGCCTCCTCAGGGCTTCGGGCACGGGGCATCCGCCATGAAGATGGTCGATGCGCCCCTCCAACAGCCACGCCGCGGGGCCACCCCGCGGCGCTCGACGTTGACCGCGGTCGCGGTCAGGCGGTCTCGAGGGCGCCCTCCCGAACCAGGGCGTCGGTGACCCTGTCCACCGCACGGCGGGTGCGGGCGACGATCTCGTCGACCTCGTCGCGGCGGGTGGTCAGCGGCGGCGCGAAGCCGAGGATGTCCCCCTGGGGCATGGCCCGGGCGATCAGGTTCTCCTCCAGGGCGGCGGCGGCGATGCGCGGCCCCACCTTCAGGCTCGGGTCGAAGTGGCGGCGCCGCGCCGGGTCGGCGGAGAACTCCAGGGCCGCCAGCATGCCCACGCCGCGGGCCTGGCCGACGATCGGGTGGTCGCCGAAGGCGGCCTGCATCTGCCGCTGCAGGTAGGCGCCGGTCTCGGCGGCGTTGGCGGTCAGGCCCTCGCGCTCGATGATCGCCAGGTTGGCGAGGCCGGCCGCACAGCCCAGGGCGTGACCGGAATAGGTCCAGCCGTGGCCGATGGGACCGTATTCGCCGGTGCCCTGCTCCAGCACGCGCCACACCCGATCACCGACGATGACGCCGGAGAGCGGCTGGTAGGCGCTGGTCAGGCCCTTGGCCACGGTGATCAGGTCCGGCCGGATGCCGTAGTGGTGGCTGCCGAAGTCGGCACCGATGCGACCGAACCCGCAGACCACCTCGTCGGCGATCAGCAGCACGTCGTACCGGGCCAGGACCGCCTGGATGGCCTCCCAGTAGCCTTCCGGGGGCGGCACGATGCCGCCGGTACCGAGCACCGGCTCGCCGATGAAGGCAGCCACGGTCTCCGGACCCTCGGCGAGGATCATCTCCTCGAGCTTGTCGGCGCAGTGCGCCGAGAACTCGCGCTCGGTCATGCCCTCCTGCTCCGCGGCGCGGTGGTAGTAGTAGGGCGCCTCGGTGTGGCGGATGGTGTCGATGGGCAGGTCGAAGTGATCATGGAAGGCCTTGAGGCCGGTCAGCGAGCCCGAGGCGATGCCGGAACCGTGGTAGCCGCGCATCCGCGCGATGACCTTCTTCTTCTGCGGCCGCCCCAGCACGTTGTTGTAGTAGCGCACGAGCTTGAGCTGGGTCTCGTTGGCGTCGCTGCCGGACATGCCGTAGTAGACCTTGGACATGCCGGGGCCGGCCAGCTCGAGGATCTTCTCGGAGAGCGCGATCTGCGGCTCGTTGGAATGGCCCACATAGGTGTGGTAGTAGGACATCTCCAGGGCCTGCTGGTAGATCGCCTCGGCGACCTCGGTGCGGCCGTAGCCGATGTTGACGCAGTACAGCCCGGCGAACCCGTCGATGAACTCGCGGCCGTCCTTGTCGATGATATGGATGCCCTTGCCGCCGGTGATCACGCGTCCCGGGGCGTCGCCATGGGCGAAGTCGCGCAGGTGGGTGGACGCGTGGAAGGTCACCTTGCGGTCGCGGTCGATCAGGTCCTGATGGGTGGTCATGCGCTTCTCCAGTAAGGCTCCCCGGCCCCGCCGGGGAGGATGTTCGTCATTCTCGGGTTGTCTTTGGTCTGGTGATTCTTTTCGCCACTAGGCCAATGCAGGAAGGGGCTGTCCGGCGGCAGGCCTCCGTGAGGGCGCTGTCAACCCATCCCTGGGCGCTACTTTTGCCCTGCGGCGCTCTTGCGTCCTGCTCCGCTTGCAGGGCCCGGGATGGCCATCCGTGGCCAACCCGTTCGGCGGGAAGAACATTCACTGGATGGTCTTCTCCTTCCGCCTCACCCATGGCAAAAGACCCTCACTGCGACCTGACCCCGACGCCCATCGAGCTCGGATGGCCGATTCCCTAGTGCCCCCGGTCCAGAGAGCTCTGCGAGCGAAGGCCTGGGCCAGGCCCCTTCCCTACGGGCCAACGCATTTCCCACATCCGTGTGGGTCACAAGGCGGATCTTGACGAGAACAGCGGAGTTTACGTCCTGTAAATGAGCTGTTCGATCGGACTCGCGCCCGAGTCAAGATCCAACGCCGTATGGCCAAGCGCAGCTAGCTCCCGGAGACAGAGCCCAGGGCGCCGAGGCAATAGTACTTCGTCTCCAGATACTCATCGATGCCGGTTACGCCGCCCTCGCGGCCCAGCCCCGACTGCTTGACGCCGCCGAAGGGGATGGGCGGGCCGGTCATCTTCACCGAGTTGACCGCCACCATGCCGTACTCGAGCGCGCGCAGGAGCTTCCAGATGCGGCGGATATCGTGGGTGTAGACGTAGGCCGCCAGGCCGTACTCGGTGTCGTTGGCCATCTCGATGACCTGGTCGTCGTCGCCGTAGGCCGTGATGCCGGCCACCGGGGCGAAGTTCTCCTCGCGCCAGACCTTCATCTGCGGCGTCACGCCGGTCAACAGGGTCGGCATGAAGAAGTTCGGGCCCGGGGCCTCGAGCTGGTCGCCGGCGACCAGCGTCGCGCCCTGGGAAAGGGCGTCATCGACGATGGACGCGGCCTTCTCCACCGCCTGGCGGTGGATCAGCGGCCCCAGGTCGACCTCCGCCTCGATGCCGTTGCCCACGCTGAGCGCCGCCATGCGGCTGGCGAACTGCTCGACGAAGGCGTCATGGATCGACTCGTGTACCAGGATGCGGTTGGCCGCCAGGCAGTCCTGGCCGGCGGTCTGGAACTTGGCCGCCACCGCGGCGTAGGCCGCCTCCTTGGGGTCCATGTCCGGGCCGACGATGAAGGGCGCATTGCCGCCGAGCTCCAGCGAGACCCGCTTGACGGTGTTCGCACACTGCTCCAGCAGCAGCCGGCCGACCCGGGTGGAACCGGTGAAGGACAGCGCCTTGACCCGGTCGTCGTAGCACAGGATCTTCGAGACCTCGGCGGCCTCGCCCAGCACCACGTTGAAGACCCCGGCGGGAATCCCGGCGCGCTCGGCCAGCTCGGCCAGGGCCAGCGCCGAGAAGGGCGTCTCGTGGGCGGGCTTGACGATCACCGGACAGCCGGCGGCCATGGCCGCGGCGGCCTTGCGGGTGATCATCGCCAGCGGGAAGTTCCAGGGCGTGATCAGCGCGGCGATGCCCACCGGCTCCTTGAGCGTGCCGAGGGCCGCGTTGGGGATATGGCTGGGGATGGTCTCGCCGAAGGTGCGCTTGCCCTCCTCGGCGAACCAGCGCACGAAGCTGGCCCCGTACTCGACCTCGCCGCGGGCATCCGGCATCGGCTTGCCCTGCTCCAGGGTCATGATGGTGGCCAGGTCTTCGCGGTTGGCCTGCAGCAGGTCGTACCAGGCCAGCAGGCGCTCGCAGCGCTCGTCGGCGCGCAGCGCCCGCCACCGGGCGAAGGCCGCCTCGGCGGCGTCCACGGACGCGCTGACCTGCTCGGCCTCGAGCAGCGGGATGTGCCCCAGCGCCTCGCCGGTGGCGGGATTGAACACGGTGTCCTCGCGGCCACCATCGCCATGGGTCCACTTGCCGTCGACATAGGCATACTGACGGAACAGACGCGGATCGCTAAGCATGTTGGACAGAGTCATGGGCACCTCCCCTGAGGCACCGGCGCGTCGGGTCGTCGCGCCGGCGATGAAATGTCATCCGCGGCCGGAGCCGCGCGATGCCTTCATGGTAAGGGAGATGGACGCTCAGGACTTTTCGAAGCACCGCCCCGGACACGGCGGGTTTTTCGTTCCGCGCCCGAGAAGTTACGGTTTTTTTTGTGCCCCGCCGTGGGCCGAGGGTCAGTCGTCCGGCGGGGCGGTCAGGGCCTGCTCGGAGAACACCAGCAGGCCGAGTTCCGGGCGATAGCCGTGGATCTCGGTGACGTCCAGGGCCTGCAGGAAGGCGAGGATCGCCTCGCTGACCACCTGACCCGGCACCAGCACCGGGAAGCCGGGGGGATAGGGGATCACGAAGCTGGCCGAGACCACGTCCCTGCCCTCGCGCATCTGGGCCTGCAGTTCGCCGTTGTCGAAGCGCAGGTACTCGGTGTTCTCCTCGTCGTAGCTCAGGAAGTAGGCCCGCCGGATATCGCCCTCCGGGGTCTCGGCCCGCTGGCGGAAGGCGTCGTGAAAGCGGCTGAAATCGGGCAGCGGCGGCAGTTCCCGGGTCAGCGAGTGCACCCGGCGCTCGATGATCTTGCGCTCGGGCCGGCTGCTGTCCTCCCAGCGGTACTCGAACTCCTTGGCGATCTTCATCAGCACGTCGAGCAGGTAGGCGATGGCGCCCCGGGAGGTGCCGATGTTGGTCATGAACAGCACGGTGTTGCGCGAGGTCTTGTTGATCTGGATGCCGTACTTGTTCATCAGGTATTCGTTCTTGAAGGCATCGCCATCCACCCCGGTGTTGCCGATGGCGATGGTCACCCGGGTCGGGTCGACCACGAACTCGTCCCGGGCCCAGGCCTCCTCCATCTGGTTCCAGCCGCTCACCGGGTCGTAGTAGGACTCGACGCCGGACTCGCGGTAGGCCGCGGGGACCATGTCGCTGTTCTTGAGCACGCGGAAGTACTTCAGCAGCAGCGGATTGGTGTAGAGCTGCTCGCGCAGCGACAGCGCCGTCTCGACCTGGGCATGCACCAGCTCGAAGCCCTCCATCTCCGCCTGCATGCGTCCCACGTCCAGCGAGGCGAGGATCTGGTAGTTGGGCGAGGTGGAGGTGTGGGTCATGTAGGCCTCGTGGAAGGGGGCCTCGACGCGCTGCCGGAAGTCCTGGTCGTAGACATGGATCATCGAGCCCTGACGCAGCGAGGTCAGGGTCTTGTGGGTGGAGTGGGTGGCATAGGTGCGCACCCGCACCCGCTCCGGATCCGGCAGCAGGCGCCGCTCGAGCCAGGTGGCATCATCGTCGGGGTCGAGCTGGTCGAACTCGGCCTTCCAGGCCGCGTACTCCTCGCGGTACGCCTCGCTGCGGTAGCGGTCGCGCAGGGTGCGGGCGGCGTGCATGGCGGTGCGTGGCCGGTAGGTGGGATTGAAGGAGGCGAAGGCGAACCAGGCCTCGTCCCACAGGAACACCAGGTCGGGCTTGATCGCCAGGCATTCCTCCATCACCCGGCGCACGTTGTAGACCACCCCGTCGAAGGTGCAGTTGGTGAGCAGCAGCATCTTGACCTTGTGCAGCAGGCCGGCCCGCTGGTAGGCCAGCAGGGTCTTCTTGATCTCGTGCAGCGGCACCGCCCCGTACATCGAGTAGTCGTTGAGCGGGTAGGAGTCCAGGTAGCTGACGTGGGCCCCGGCCAGCACCATGCCGTAGTGGTGCGACTTGTGGCAGTCGCGATCGACCAGCACGATGTCCTTGGGCTTGATCAGCGCCTGGACGACGATCTTGTTGGCCGTGGAGGTGCCGTTGGTGACGAAGAAGCTCTGGCGGGCGCCGAAGGCCCGGGCGGCATACTCCTGGGCCTTCTTGATCGGTCCGTAGGGCTGCAGCAGGGAGTCGAGTCCCCCCGAGGTCGCCGAGGTCTCGGCGAGGAAGATGTTGATGCCGTAGAAGTCGATCATGTGCCCCGCCCAGTGCGAGCGGGTGACCGACTTGCCCCGCGAGATGGGCATGGCGTGGAAGACCCCGGTGGGCTTCTTGCTGTACTCGCGCAGGGCATCGAAGAAGGGCGTGCGGAAGCGACTGTCGATGGCGCGCAGGATGGTGTGGTGCTGCTCGATGTAGTCGGTCTCGCGATAGAAGATCCGGTTGAAGTAGCGCATGTCGCGACTGGCCGTGGACTCCACGTCGCCGCTGGTGACCAGGAACTGGTCCACCTCGGGGCGCAGTTCGTGGATCATCGAGCTCAGCATGATGCTGCGATCGGCCTCGGTCTGGCTGTCCAGTGCCTGCTCGGAGAGGCCCTCGAGGTAGCCACGCAGGGCGCTGAGGTTGTACTTCGACTTGAAGGGGAAGTCGAAGCGGATCAGGCAGGCCTGGATGTTGGGGTTGACCAGCACCGCGATCAGCGCGTCCTCGAAGCTTCTCGCCGTGACCACGTCGTAGACGAACTTGTCCTCGGGGCGACGCAGGTTGTGGAAGGCCTCGCGGACCACCTCCTCTTCCTGGGGCGAGCAGTTGTCGACGATCAGCAACTCGAAGTAGGGCTGGGCCGAACTGTTGGAGGCCGGATGGCCGCGCCGCAGCTGGTTGAGGGCATCGAGGGTCTCGAGGTCCTCGGCATCGGCGTCGGTCTCGCTGAGGTCGACGTGGCGACGCCGGTAGGACTCGCTGATCAGCGCCCTGACCAGGCGCTTGACCACCTTCTCGAGCAGCACGTACTCCTCGCGCTCGAACAGCCCCCAGATGTGCCGGAAGTCCTCCTTGGAGGGGAAGGCATGGTAGTCCTCGATGATCTCCAGGCGGGTGAGCTTGACGTCGATGGCCTTGATCAGGTTCTTCGTCCGGCTCTCGTCCTTGAGCCGCACCAGCTGGCCCAGGTCCCGGGTCAGGGCATTCCAGGTATCGGCACGCAGGTGGGAAATCTTGTGGTAGAAGCCCAGGGCGGTGTAGGGGGTTTCGGTTTGCGTCGGTTCTTGCATGGCGACACCCTTCTCGGTCGTTGTTCTGCAGGGAGGCGTTGCGGCTCAGCCCGAATAGAGGCCGCGCGTGCCATAACGCACGGTGATGCGTTCCTCCGGGAAGTCGTCGAAGGTCAGGTTCAGGTGCAGGCCCGGCCAGTGGAACTGGGCGCGCCCCTCGGCGGGGCGGTAGACGGAGGTATAGACCGTGCCCAGGCCCCGTCCGTAGTCGTGGCGGAACAGCGGCGGCGCGAAGAAGGCCGAGACCAGGCGCTCCTCGGTGGTGGCCTGGTCGTCGACCAGGATCGACAGCTGGCGCTCGCGGATCAGCGTCTCGGAGGCCAGCGCATGGGCATACCACTCGATCTTCTTCTGGTGGTTGGTGGCCACCGGCACGCGCCGGATGCTGGCCTTGTGGTCCGGCGCGATCATCGCCGTCACGTAGCGCCCCGCGCGGTCGGCGACGGTGATGTTGTAGGCCATGTGGGTGGGCACCCGGGCCAGCACCTCGGCGGCCTGGGGCACGCTGTCGCAGAACTCCAGGATGTAGCGCAGGATGATCGGCGCGCCGAAGCCGTCACCGACCACCTTGCGTCCGCCGAAGGCCAGGGAGACGGCCAGGCCGGCATCGTTCATGCCGTCGAGCACGCCCCACAGGCAATCGGACATGGCGATCACCCGGCGCTCGTTCCAGCGGCTGTAGAGGATGGTGCCCTCGCAGAGTTCCGGCGGATAGTCGTAGTTGCGCGCCAGCAGCGTGGACCCGGGCCGGGCCAGCACCGCCTGGGAGCAGCCGGTGATATAGGGGGGCGGACGGTAGAGGCTGAGCAGTCGCGCGCTGAGGTCGCCACCGCCGGCCAGGTCGCAGAGGGCCCGGTAGGTCCCCAGCAACTCCGGCATATGGCGACGCAGGGCGTTGAAGCACGCCAGGTAGGCCGGCCGCTCGCGCTCGCCCTCGCTGAGGTACCAGTGCTCGTAGGCCGGCCAGTGGTAGTCGAACAGCGACTTCCACCGGGCGCCGGGCCTGTCCTCGCGCACGGTCCGGAAGTCCAGCATCTTGTCCATCGCGCCCCGCGGCATCCGGCCCTGCGGGTCGGTGCCTTGCTCTCCGCTCATAGGATCTTGAAGTTGCCGCCGCCGACCGCATGGCTGACGGCGACCTCCTCCACCACCGGATCCTGCAGCGACTGGCCCGCGTACTGGCCGCGGATGCCCTCGATCCAGGCGCGGGCCCGCTCGGTGAGCTGGAAGTCGTCATCCATCAGCCGGCCACGGGTGATCAGGATGCCCAGGTCGGCGCCCTCGTAGCGGAAGTCGCCCTCGCCGCTGATGCGCAGGAAGAAGGCCTCCCGTTCATTCTCGGCGGCATGCGGGTGGGAATCGTAATGGTCGTAGGCGATGCTGCCATCCTCGGCCATCTTCCAGACACCGGACTGGGGCGCCTGGGTCAAGAGGTCGACCGACTCCTCGGTATGCTTGATCACCAGTTGGCTCCAGCTGTCGATGCTGTCGGGGTGCGCCCAGCGCTCGTTGATCTCGGCGATATCGAGGTCGAAGTCCAGCGCCGAGAACTCCAGCAGGTGGAACAGGAACAGCGGGATGTCGGAATGGGCGAAGGCCGCCACGTTGGTCAGCGAACTGGCGCCGGTGACCCGCGGGTTGAGCTCGCCGAGATAGACCTCCTGGCTGTCCATGTCGATCAGGAAGTCGAGCTCGAAATAGCCCCGATAGCCCTCCTCGCGCAGCGCCTCGCCGAACCGGAAGGTGTACTCGCGGGCCTTGTCGCGCACCTCCTGGCTGAAGGCCCCGGCGAACATCTCGTTGCCGCACCAGCCGCCCTTGTAGGGGGTCAGCGACTTGAAGCCGACCAGCTCGGTCATCAACGGGCCGACCACGGTGCCGCAGCGGGTGGCGCAGGCCTCGATGGCCGAGCCGCGGCAGTTGATGCGCTTCATGATCTTGACCTCGGGCTCGGCCTCGATCTCCTCGGCATGCTTGTAGTAGTCGTCCTCGCTGGCGATGAAGAAGGTGGTGTGGCCGGAATCGCCGAAGGCGGTCTGCACCACCAGGTCGGTGCCCAGCTCGCGGCTGACCTCGCAGAGTTCCTGGTAGCTGCCCACCCTGGCCAGCACGTTGGGCACGCTGGGCACCCCGGCCTTGTTGCCGATGCGCACCGTCTCGATCTTGTTGTCCATTCGCGAGCGCAGCTCCGCCGGCGGGAAGGCCACCTTGAGGCCCAGCTGCTCGCACACTTCCTCGGTGTGCTCGTCGAACATCAGGAAGGTCGCGGTGCCGGCGTTGTCGCCGTCGGCCCGCGACTGGAGGAAGTCGATGACCTCCTTGTGCTCGAGCAGGTAGTTGTTGATGTCCTCGATGCTCTCGAAGTCGCGGGGAAACTTCTCCCGGGGCACGAAGACGTTGCGCTGGCGCCCCTCGAAGCAGTCGATGTAGTTGATATGGCGGAAGTTGCCCACCCAGTCGCCGATCCCGAGGAGGTTGAAGTTGGTCGCCGAGATGAAGTAGATCGGCTCCTTGTTGTTGAGGAAGTGGCGGCGGACATCGGCAATGCTGGTTATCTTGCTCATCGTTGTCGCTCCCTGGCTATCGGCGGATGACCCTTGCCCCGCCCCCTTGGCGGGGGCGGGCCGGTCGGGCGGGGACGCGCCGGCGGGGCCGGCGGCCCGGGACGGGTCGAACAGGCGACGCAGGACGTGCAGGATCCGGGTAAGCATGGGACCTCCTCTTCCGTTGGCGCCTGTCCCTGGCGAGTCAGTATTCCTCGATATCGGCGCGCTGTGGTTTGGCGAGCGGCCCCAGGGTATCGAGGAAAGGGGTGGAGCCGCCCTCGTGGCGATACAGCGAGAAATCGACGCGGCGATCGCGGAAGCTCTTGAGCGGCTGGCCGAGGCCGCGCAGGCCGGTCTCGCGCTCGCGGCGCACCCGGCTGAAGTCCACCTCGATGGGCATGATCTCCTCGCCGGTGCCGGCCTGGTGGATGACGTCCCCGGAGGGCCCCACCACGATGGAGCGGCCGTTGCCGATGGCGCCGGCGCCGTTGATGTCGAAGAAGTAGCACTGGTTCACCGCGGCGTTGGTCCGCGCGATGGACAGCTCGATATCCCGGTCGATGGTATCGGTCATGGTCGGGTGGAGGATCACCTCGGCGCCCATGGCGGCCAGGGTGCGGGTGGTCTCGGGGAACCACATGTCGTAGCAGATCGACACCCCGAAGCGGCCGACCCGCGGCACGTCGAAGGTGACGAACTCGCTGCCGCTCTCCACCCCGGCCTCGTAGGGGCGGAACGGGAACATCTTGCGATAGCGGGCCACCACCTGGCCGTGGGGATTGATCACCGACAGGGTGTTGTAGACGGCTCCCTCGGCCTGCTCGAACATCGAGCCGGGAATCAGCCAGATCCGGTGCTGCTCGGCGAGCTGGCAGAACATCGCCTCGGCGTTGCTGGGCAGGGGCTGGGCGTGGTGCGGCGAGGCGCCCATGGGCATCAGCTCGCTGAACAGCACCATCTGCACTTGGGGAAAACGGCTCATCAGCACATCGATGCGATGGCGCATGGCCTCGGTGTTGTCGCCATGATGCAGGGCATGCATCTGGACACCGGCAATCGTGAAGTAGGACATCGGCGGTCTCTCTGCGTCAGGCGATCTCGAATCAGTCGGGCTAGGTCCAGCACTCCGGCGCCGCAAGATTCGTCAACGCCGGTGGGATCGCCCGGCAGGGGTGGGTCTTCTACCCACCCCTCGACCAGCTTATCCCATGTCCGTCACCCGAAATCAACGCTGTGGGTCCGCAGTCCATGGCTATTGTAGTTAGCCTTGGCGCTCGGAGCTGCTCCATGCCGACGAACTAGAGGGCCAGCTCGGCCGCCGAAACGCCGGCCGCCGGGCGCTTGACGGTCTTGGTGACGATGTAGGTGAAATAGCGCTCGATGCCCACGTCCGACGTCAGCCAGGCATCGATCAGCCGCTGGTAGGCGTCGATGGAGGACGCCTCGACCTTCACCAGGTAATCCACGCCGCCACCCACCGCCACGCACTCGGTGACCTCGGGCGTGTCATGCACCAGGGCCTCGAAGCGCGCGAAGCTCTCGGCATGGTGCGCCTTGAGTTCGATCTGTACCCAGACCGGCGTGCGCGGCACCAGCACCCGGGGGTTGAGCCGGGCCGCGTAGCCCTCGATGATGCCGGCCTTCTCCAGGCGCCTGACCCGCTCCCAGCAGGGACTGACCGAGAGGTTGATCGCCTCGGCCAGCTTCGACTTGGTGATGCGCCCGTCCCGGGAGAGGATCTCGAGGATTTTCAGGTCGTAACGATCGAGCTTCATGGGGATCTCTGGTCAGGGGTTCCGCCGAGCGACTCGACGACCTCGGCGATCACCGCGATGGTATCGCCCATGTTGACGTTGGCCGGGAAGCGCCGGGCGGCCAGCACGCCGTCGCGCCCGGCCCGGTACTCGACCGGCGCCGCGCCGCTGCGGGTCATGTCGTAGACCCGGGCGATGACCTGCCCTCTCGCCACGCCCTCGCCCAGCGCCACGGTGAGCTCCAGCAGGCCGGTATGCTCGCTCTGCACGTAGCAGCTGGCATCCGGCATGTCGAGGTACACCTGGGGCGCCTCGGGCGCCTCCAGGGTGCCCTCGACGAGGCCGAAGTGAACCAGGAAGTTGCGGATGCCCCGCTCGGTGATGGCCAGGCTCTGCGGCGTCGAGGTGCCGCCACCGCCGAGCTCGGTGGCGACGAAGATCTTGCCCTGGCGCTCCACGGCGGTGTCGAACAGCGCCTCGGCATCGAGCTCGAACATCATCATGGCATAGGGGGCGCCGAAGGCCTTGGCGCCCGCCAGGGCCCGGCGCTGCTGATCGGGGTCCTCGAGCACGTGGGAGGCGGCGAAGGGCAGGATGTCCAGGGTGCGCCCCCCGGAATGCAGGTCCAGCACCACGTCGCTCAGCGGCACCAGCGTGCGGGTGAAGTAGTCGGCGATCTTCTCGGTGACGCTGCCGTCGGGGTCCCCCGGGAAGCTGCGATTGAGGTTGCCGCCGTCCATCGGCGAGGTACGCCGGCCGGCCTGGGCCGCCGGGGTGTTCATCATCGGCACGATGATCACCCGCCCCTGGATATCCTCGGCCGCCAGCGAGCTCGACAGCTTCTGCAGGGCGGTGATGCCCTCGTATTCGTCGCCGTGGTTGCCGCCGGTCAACAGGGCCGTGGGCCCCTCGCCGTGCTTGATCACGGTGACCGGGATCATCACCGCGCCCCAGGCGGACTCGTCGTTGGAGATCGGCAGCTTGAGGAAACCGTGCTGGACGCCCTCGGCGTCGAAGTCGACGGTGGCGGAAATCGGGCTGGGTCGCTTGGTCATGGCCATGTAACTCCTTGTTCTCTTGCGGCAGGCGACACTACTGCGCCTGCGACACTCGGGGCCGTCCCGGAGGCCAATCGCAGGACCTCCCCTACGACCTGCCCCCGGCGCCCCGCCTGCTGATCATCGCCAGGCTCAGCGCACGAACAGCTGGCGCGGGAAGTCGGCCAGGGTCTCGCAGCCGGTCTCGGTGATCAGGATGCTCTCGGTGATCTCCAGGCCCCACTCCTCCTCCCACAGGCCGGGCATGAAGTGGAAGGTCATGCCCGGCTTGAGGACGGTGTCGTCGGAGGGACGCAGGCTCATGGTGCGCTCGCCCCAGTCCGGCGGGTAGCTGATGCCGATGGGGTAGCCACAACGGGCACCGCCGCGGTCGAAGCCGTACTTGTCCATGGCCGCGCCGAGGGCCATGGCGATGTCGGCGGTGCGATTGCCGGGCTTGGCCACCGCCAGGCCGTTGTCGATGCCCTCGAGCAATGCCGACTCGGCGCGGATGAACTCCGCCGGGGGCCGGCCCAGGAAGACGGTGCGCGACATCGGGGCGTGGTAGCGCTTGAAGACCCCGGCGATCTCGAAGAAGGTCCCTTCGCCCTCGCGGAAGGGCGAGTCATCCCAGGTGAGGTGGGGGGCGGCGGCATCCTTGCCGGTGGGCAGCATGGGCACGATGGCCGGGTAGTCTCCCCCGTAGACATTGCCGCTGGCATCCTTCCAGCCCTCGATGCCGACCCGGTAGATCTCGGAGACCAGCTTGCTCTTGGGTAGCCCCGGCTCGATCACCTCGAGGATGCGCGAGTGCATGCCCTCGACGATCTTGGCGGCGATGCGCATGTACTCGATCTCCTGGGGCGACTTGATGGTGCGACACCAGTTGACCAGGGCGTTGGCATCCATGAAGCGGGCATGGGGCAGCTCGCGCAGCAGGCTCTGGTAGGCCTTGGCCGAGAAGTAGTAGTTGTCCATCTCCATGCCCACCACGCCCTCGTGCCAGCCGCGATCGGGGAGGATCGTCTGGGCCAGGTAGTCCATGGGATGCATGTCGGGGTTCTGGACGTAGTAGTCCGGGTAGTAGGTGATGTTCTCCGGGTCGATCCAGCAGGTGCGCAGGGCGCCGTTGGCATCCATCCGCCGGCCGTACCAGACCGGCTCGCCTTCCAGGCCGAGCAGCACGCACTGGTGCACATAGAAGGACCAGCCGTCATAGCCCGTCAGCCAGGCCATGTTGGAGGGGTCGCTGATGATCAGCACATCGATGCCTCGACTCGCCATCTCGGCGCGCACCTTCCACAGGCGGCCGAGATATTCCTCACGAGTGAACGGCAGGGAAACCTCAATCATGGAATCGCTCATCAAACGATCACATCACCGAATCCGGCCACGTCCTCTCCTGGGGGCGGCCGGGGCGCAAGGGCGGACTCGCCGGCCACGTCTAAGGTCGTGTGAATTGTCATGACGTTTGCTAGCATGTGTCATGACAATTCCCGGTCAATGTCTCAACGCTGATACTAGCACCCCCGATCGGCGACCGGTCAAAGGCTTTATTGCATCATGACAATTGATCTGACACCCTATCTCTCGGATACCGGCCCCAAGTATCTGGCCATCGCTCGTGCCCTCTCCGAGGCCATCCGTCAGGGCGACCTCACCCCGGGGACCCGGCTGCCGCCGCACCGTCAGCTGGCCGAGACCCTGAACGTCAGCGTGCAGACCGTCTCGCGCGCCTATGCCCAGGCCGAGAAGATGGGCCTGGTGCAGGCCCGGGTCGGCAGCGGCACCTGGATCAATGCCCTCGACGACGCCCGGGAGTCGGCCTACCTGCGCGGCCAGGAACCGCGCCATGAAAGCGCCCTGATCGACCTGTCCATCGCCCATCCGATCTGCCCGCCGGGCCATCACCTGCGCTTCCGCGAGACCCTGGCACGGCTCGCCGAGCAGGCCAGACCGGACGTGGTGACCGCCAATCGGCCCATCGCCGGCCTGCCCCACCAGCGCGAGCGGGCCAGCGACTGGCTGAGCCAGCGGCTCGGCGTGCCCGGCGAGCCGGAGAGCCGGGTGCTGTGCAACGGTGCCGCCCATGGCCTGATGCTGGCCATCTCGACGGTGGTCCAGCACGGCGACCTGGTGCTGACCGAGGCCCTCACCGACCATGGCCTGATCGCCCTGTCCCGGACCCTGGGCTTCCAGCTGCGCGGCGTGGCCATCGACGAGCGTGGCGTGGTCCCCGAGGCCCTGGATATCGCCTGCCGGCGCTTCAAGCCGCAAGCCGTGTGCCTGACGCCGACTCAGCTCAACCCCACCGGCGCGACCATGGACAGCGCGCGTCGCGACGCCGTGGCCCGGGTCCTCGATCACCATGGCGTCTGGCTCATCGAGGACGATGTCCATGCCCTGCTCGAGCCGCCGGGCCTCACCCCGCTCACCGCCCGCCTGCCCCACCTGGGCTTTCATGTCACCAGCCTGACCAAGGCCACCGTGCCCGGGGTCCGGGCCGGCTATCTCAGCGTGCCCCGGGGCCAGCTGCACCACACCCTGCCGCGGATGCGCGCCACCACCTGGATGGCCACCCCGCTGATCTTCGAGATCGCCGATGCCTGGATCGCCGACGACAGCCTGGAGGCCATGGCGGCGGAGCAGCGCCGGCTGCTCGCCGAGCGCCAGCGACTGGCCGCGAGGCTGCTCGACGGCCATGAACGCAGCGCCCGCCCCTCCAGCCTGCACGTCTGGGTCTCGCTGCCCCCCGCCTGGCGGGCGGAGGAACTCCAGCAGCAGGCCGAGCAGGAAGGGGTGGCCATCACCACGGCGGTGCCCTTCATGGTCGAGCAGACCCCGGCCCCGCGGCGCATCCGGCTCAGCCTGGGCGCCGAGCCCGATATCGCACGCCTCGAGCAGGGCCTGGCTCGCCTCGGCGGGATGCTCGACGAGGCCCCACCCCCCATGATGCAGATCGTCTACTGAAGGAGCTCCCATGCGCGTAATGGTCCACATCGATGCCGCCGAGGCCTGGCGCGAGGCGCTGGCCAGGCGCCTGCCCGACGCCGAGGTCTTCACCAGCGCCGCGCCCCTCGCCGAGCGCCGACGGGCGGACTACCTGGCGGCCTGGAAGCCCTCCGCCGAGCTGCTCGGCGAGCCGACGCGGCTCAAGGGCATCGTCAACCTCGGCGCCGGCGTCGACGCCCTGCTGAACAACCCGGGGCTGCCCCGCGGCGTGCCCATCGTCAAGCTGCGCGATGCCGGCATGGCGGGGCCCATCGGCGACTATGTGCGCTATGGCCTGCTGCACTTCCAGCGCGACTTCGACCGCTACGCCCGCCAGCAGTCGCGGGCCGAGTGGCACGAGCATCCGCTGGTCGACAAGGCCGACTGGCCGGTGGGCGTGCTCGGCCTGGGGGCCATCGGCGCTCGGGTGGCCGCCATGGTCGCCGCCGACGGCTTCCCGGTGCATGGCTGGAGTCGTTCCCCCAAGCGGCTGCCCGGGGTGACCTGCCACCACGGCGAGGGCGGCCTGATGACGCTGCTCGGCCGGGTGAAGAGCCTGATACTGCTGCTGCCGGACACCCCGGCCACCCGGGGGATCATCGACGCCGACGTCCTGGCGGCGCTGCCCGAGGGCGCCACCCTGATCAATCCCGGCCGCGGCTCGCTGATCGACGCGGCCGCCCTGCTCGAGGCCCTCGGTGACGGCGAGGCGGAGGGCCGGCTGCGCGGGGCGCTGCTGGATGCCTTCCCGGAGGAGCCGCTGCCCGGCACCAGCCCGCTGTGGCACCACCCGCGGGTGCTCGTCACGCCCCACATGGCCGGTCCCACGCCGCTGGCCGAGGCCGTGGACCAGGTCGTCGACGCCCTGCGTGCCCTCGAGGCCGGCGAGCCGGTGGAGACCATCGACCCCGAGGCCGGCTACTGAGGGGCCCGCATCGCTCCCGGCCAGGCATGCCGAGGGGCGCCGGTGACGGGGCGAGGACGGAGGACGCGGCCCCGTCACGGCAATCACCCTGCTTCCGAAGGGGCTCTACACGAAAGCGGATGCAGGGCGTAGTCTGAGGGAAGACACACCGACCTCGAAGGAGGTGCATGATGCGTCACGCTCAGGTGGACTACGGTCCCCGCGACGCGCTGCTGGTGGTGGACATGCAGAACGACTTCTGCGAGGGCGGCGCCCTGGCCGTGGACGGCGGCAACGCCCTGGTGGCCGGCATCAACGCCGAGATCACCGCGGCCCATCAAGCGGGCGCCCTGGTGGTCGCCACGCGGGACTGGCACCCGGTGGATCATGTCAGTTTCGCTCATCGCGGCGGCCCCTGGCCGGTGCACTGCGTGCAGGACACCGAGGGGGCCGCCTTCCATCCGGACCTCCGGTTGCCGGCGGAGACCATCCGCGTCAGCAAGGCCACGGCCTTCGATGCCGATGCCTATTCGGGATTCGACGGCACGGGCCTCGGCGGCTTCCTGCGCCACCGCGGCATCACCCGGGTCGTCGTCTGTGGCCTGGCCCTGGACGTCTGCGTCCGGGCCACCGTGCTGGACGCCTGCCGAGCGGGCTTCGACACCTTGCTGCTCGCGTCGCTGAGCGCGGCGGTGGATGCCGACAGCGTGGCGACGTGCCGGCGCGAAGTCGCCGATGCCGGCGCCGAGGTGCGCCCATGAGCCGGCCGACGCCCCTCCAGGTGGATGACGACGAACTGGCGCTGCTTACCGATCTCTACCAGTTGACCATGACCCAGGCCTACTGGAAGGAGGCCATGCACGAGGTCGCCACCTTCAGCCTGTTCTTTCGCCGGCTGCCGCCCCAGCGGCGCTTCATGCTCGCCTGCGGCCAGCAGCATGCCGCCGAGGTGGCCAGCCGGCTGCGCTTCACCGATGGGGCCCTGGCCCGGCTGGCCAGCGTCGACCACTTCGAGAGCGGCTTTCTCGACTGGCTGGCGAACTGGCGCTTCGAGGGCGATATCTGGACCCTCCCCGAGGGCACGCCGGTGTTCGCCAACGAGCCGCTGCTGGAGGTCGACGCCCCCATCGCCCAGGCGCAGCTGCTGGAGAGCCTGGTGATGAACCTGGTGCAGCTGGAGACGGTACTCGCCTCCAAGGCGGTGCGCATCGTCATGGCGGCCCGGGGCCGGCCGGTAGTGGACTTCGGGATGCGCCGCATGCACGGCGTGGATGCCGCCGTGCGCGGGGTGCGAGCCTACCGCACCGCCGGGCTGGCCGGCACCAGCAACGTCCTCGGCGGCCTGCGCCACGACCTGGCCCTGAACGGCACCATGGCCCACAGCTATGTGCTCGCCCACGACAGCGAGCGAGAGGCCTTTCGTGACTTCGCCCGCTACTACCCCGACACCACCCTGCTGGTGGACACCCATGACACCCTCGCCGGGGTGCGCCTGGCCATCGAGCTGATGCGCGACGCGCCCGAGCTGCGCATCGGCGCCATCCGGCTGGACTCCGGGGACCTGGGCGAGCTGGCCAAGGGCGCGCGGGCCCTGCTCGACGAGGCCGGCCATGAGGACATCAGGATCGTCGCCAGCAGCGGCCTCGACGAGCAGGCCATCGAGGCACTGCTCGCGGACGGGGCCCCCATCGACGCCTTCGGGGTCGGCACCCAGATGGGCGTGGCGGCGGATGCGCCGGTCATCGACCTCTCCTACAAGCTGGTGGAGTACGCCGGCACGCCGCGGGTCAAGCACTCCACGGGCAAGATCAACCTGCCCGGGCGCAAGCAGGTGTTTCGCCGCCGGGACGCGACCGGCCACTTCCGCGGGGATATCATCGCCGGGCGGGACGAGGCCATCGAGGCGGCCACGCCCCTGCTGATGCCCAGCGTGAAAGGGGGCCGGCCCGTCCCCGAAGCGATGGCCCTGGCGGATACCGCCCGGGAACGGGTGGCACGGGCCCTGACCCGCCTGCCGGCGACGCTGCGACGCCTCGACCACGGCGAGAGCGGCTACCCGGTAGCGCTCTCTGCGGCACTGCAACGCCGGGTCGCCCGCGACTGACCCCGGACACGGCCCGCCGGTGGGCGGGCCACGCCGGCGGGGACTCGCGGCCCGCGCCTAGAGCAACTCGTGAAAGCGGGCGAGCCAGGCCGGATGGGCCGGCCAGGCCGGGGCCGTGACCAGCGTGTCGCTGACGATCGCCTGGTCGACCTCGAGTTCGACAAAGTCGCCGCCGGCCAGATGGACCTCCGGGGCACAGGCCGGATAGGCCGAGACCCGGAACCCCTCCAGGGAGACCGCCGCGGCCAGCAGCTGGGCCCCATGGCAGATGGCGGCCACCGGCTTCTCGTGGTCGAAGAAGTGGCGCACCAGCTCCAGGACCCGCTCGTCCAGGCGCAGGTACTCGGGGGCGCGCCCCCCCGGTATCACCAGGCCGTCGTAGTCGCCGGGGGTGACCTCGGCGAAGGTGGCGTTGAGGACGAAGTTGTGGCCCGGCTTCTCGGAATAGGTCTGGTCACCCTCGAAGTCGTGGATGGCAGTGCGGATGCGATCGCCCTCGCGCTTGTCGGGACACACCGCATCCACCCGGTGGCCCATGGCCTGGAGGGCCTGGAAGGGCACCATGATCTCATAGTCCTCGACGAAGTCGCCGGCGATAAGCAGCAAGCTGGCCATGGGGGATCTCCTTGTGCATGGGGAGGGAAAGCGGGGCCCTGCCAGGGCAGCCTAGCCCGCCATCGGTGAATCGGCCATGACCCGCGGGAACCCGGGGCGACCCGCCGCGCTCTCAGGACAGTCACCCCATCGAGGGCACCACCATGCGCCTTTCCGCCCTGCGCCTCATCGGCTGGCTGGCGCTGCTGTCGCTGGCCCTGCCCGCCCTGGCCGCGCCCCCGCCACAGGCCTTCAGCGCCCGCTATCACCTGCAGCTGGAGGGCTGGCCGGATACCGACATCCGCCACCGCCTCCGCCATGCCGGGGACGCCTGGCAGAGCGAGATGCGTACCGAGCTGCCCGGGGCCTGGGGGCGGGAGTGGGGACGCTTCCGGGTCGCCGGGCATGGGGTGCGCGCCCTGCACTATGCCGCCGGCTACTCGCTGCTGGGGATCCAGCGAAGCTACTCGCTGGATCGGCGGGACCTCGGCGCCCTGCCCGACCGCCAGAGCGCGCTGGTCGCCCTCGCCCGCCGGGCCATCGGCGATCGCTGCACCCGGGACTGCCCACTGCGCTACCGTGACCACAAGGGCCGCGAGGAGGTGCTGCATTACCGGGTGCTGAGGCGGGATGCCCTGTCCCTGCCGCTGGGTCGTTTCGAGCGGGTAAGGGTCGCCCTCAGCGAGCCGGGCGAGGCGAACAAGCGCCTGGTGCTGGACCTCGATGCGCGGCGTCCCGGCCTGCTGCTGGCCCTGGAGTACCACCGCGACGGCCGGCGCCGCAGCCGGCTGACCCTGACCGCGCTGGCCGAGCCCTGAGTCCCCTTCCGCCGCGGGGCAAGAGCGCCTGGCAGCCGGTCGGATTCGACCGATCATCACGAGCAAGACGGCCTTCGAGACGAGCCCATCGATCGGATGAGGTGAAGTGCGCGCGATTCAACGAATCAGATCGAATGAAATCGGCCGAACGCCCGGGTTTCGCAGTCGAGCAGCGTCGAGTCCGACAGGCTGCTAGAGTGGTCGGCTTCCGCGGCGCCGACGGCGCCCCCATGGAGAAGGGACTCTCGCATGCTGATCGGTCTGTTGATCGTCTTGTTGCCGCTGGCCCTGGGCTATCTGGTCCGGGTCCGACAGGCGGAGCCGATGGCCCTGATCAACCGTGGCGTGAATGCCTCGATCTACGTGATCCTGCTGCTGATGGGGATCGGACTGGCCGGGCTCGACGACCTCGGCGGCCAGCTCTCGCGGATGGGCGGGCAGGCCCTGACCCTGCTCGGCGTGACCTCGGCCTGCAACCTGGCCGCGCTGGGCTGGCTGTCCCGCCGGCTGCGCCTGGCGGTGGACCCCTCCCGGGCGGTGGCCGGCGCTCCGACCAGCAAGCTCGCCGCCCTGGCCGGGTCCCTCTCGCTCGTCGGGGTGGTGCTGCTGGGGGTCGTACTGGGCGTGGCCGCCGGCGGTCCCCTGGGCGAGCCGCTGTTTGCCTGGGCCGAGCGGCTGGCGGAGTGGGTGCTCTATGCGCTGCTCGCGCTGATCGGCTGCCAGCTGCGCAACTCCGGCATGCCGCTCCGGCAGATCCTGCTCAACCGGTTCGGCCTGGCCATCGCCTCCACCCTGGCGGCGAGCTCGCTGGCCGGCGGCCTGCTCGCCGCCCCCTTGCTCGAGCTGCCCTGGAACCAGGGCCTGGCCCTGGCCGCCGGCTTCGGCTGGTACTCGCTGTCCGGCATCCTGATCGGCGACCAGCTCGGTCCCCTGCTCGGCGGCGTGGCCTTCTTCAACGACCTCGGCCGCGAGCTGCTGGCCTTCGTGCTGATCCCGCTGGTGATCCGCCGCCAGGCGGCGCTGGCCATCGGTTACGGCGGCGCCACGGCCATGGACTTCACCCTGCCGGTCATCCAGCAGCACGGCGGCGTGACCTGCGTGCCGGTGGCGGTGGTCAGCGGGTTCATCCTCTCGCTGCTTTCGCCGCCGCTGATCCTGTTCCTGCTGACGCTGTAGGCAAGGGGCACCCTGCCGCTCTCCCGGGGTCAGCCAGCAGCACGGCGGCGTGACCTGCGTGCCGGTGGCGGTGGTCAGCGGGTTCATCCTCTCGCTGCTTTCGCCGCCGCTGATCCTGTTGCTGCCGACGCTGTAGGCAAGGGGCACCCTGCCGCTCTCCCGGGGTCAGCCAGCCGCACGGCGGCGTGACCTGCGTGCCGGTGGCGGTTGGCGGTGGTCAGCGGGTTCCTCCTCTCGCGGCTTTCGCCGCCGCT
>NZ_JAUFPQ010000002.1:127174-143754 GCF_030409305.1 Halomonas maura | reverse complement strand
GGCCAGGCGCCGCAGGTGGGCGGCCGGCGACTCGCCCGGCCGGGCCGGCCGCCCGCGGCGGGCCAGCCAGGCCTGCAGCCGCTGGATGCGCCAGACATCGCCCCGCCGCCCGACCGCCCAGCGATACAGCTCGCGCAGCCCCAGCGTGGCGAGCAGCGTGCCGCCCAGGCCCAGGGCGAGCCCCAGCGCGAGCGTCCAGGCCCCCAGCGCGACCAGGGCCGCCAGCCAGGCCTCCAGCGTGGCCAGCAGCTCCGCCAGCAGGCGATCGCGTGCCTCGCGGTGATAGCCGATCACCCCGCGTTGCCAGCGGTATTCCAGCCGCTCCCATTCCAGGCGCAGCTGGTTGGCCCAGCCGATCTCGCGCAGGCGCAGCGGCGAGAAGGGGGCATCCGCCAGGAAGGCCTCGCGGCCCTCGCGCACGGCCCCGGCGCCCTGCTCGATGCGTTCCGGGGCGATCGCCGCGGTGGGGTCGAGGCGCCGCCAGATCCCGTCCCGCCAGACCTCGACCCAGGCATGGGCATCGTACTCGCGCACCGTGAGGTGGCCATCGGGGTGTCGCTCGCCGCCCTGGAAGCCGGCCACGACCCGCGCCGGGATGCCCACCGTGCGGGCCAGCACGGCGGTCGCCGAGGCATAGTGGGAGCAGTATCCCGCCCGGGTCGTGAACAGGAAGTCGTCGACGCGGTCACGGCCGGTCAGTCGCGGCGGCGACAGGGTGTAGCGGAAGGGCGCCTCGCCGAAACGCGCCAGCACGGCTTGCAGGTAGCGCTCCGGGTCGGCCCCGCTGTCGCGCCACAGCCGCTCGGCCAATGCCCGGGTGCGGGGGTTGGTCTCGGCCGGCAGCAGGGTGTGCCAGATCGCGCCGGCGGGGTCCGGGTAGGCCGGCGGCGCCCCGCTGCTGGCGAGTCGCAGCAGGCTGCGGGCCCGCAGCGGCTCGCGGCCCTCCAGGGTGCCGTCGGCGAGGAAGCGCTGGGGCGAGTCGACCGCGCGGGGGGCCCCCAGGGAGGGTCGCCAGGGACGGCTGTCGGGCTCGAGCAGCAGTTCGAGGCGGTAGCGGGCGGCGGCGCCGGGCGGCGCCCAGGCGCTGCGCCGCCCCTCGCGGGCGAAGCGCGACAGCGGCAGCCCCAGGGTCGCCGCGAGTTGCGACGGCGTGGCGCGGGTCCAGCGCACGCCGTCGAAGTGCGAGAGGGTGTAGACCCGCCAGTAGCGCTGGCTGGGCGGCGGCGGCGGGCCCTCGAAGGCGGCCCGGAAGGCCCGGGCATCGCTGCGCGAGAGCTCGGCGATGTCGCCCGGGGCGATCTGGTCGCTGAGCCCGGTGGAGGCACGGCCCATCTGGGGCATGCTCCACAGCGGCTCCATGCGCGGGAAGACCAGGAACAGCACGGCCATCAGCGGCGCCGAGAGTCCCAGCAGCCAGGCGGTTTCCCGCCAGGCATGCCGGGCGTCCCGCGCCCCCGACAGCCAGACCAGCGACTGCAGCAGCCAGGCCAGCGTTCCCAGGGCGGCCAGGGCCATCAGCATGCCCTGGTCATGGAGGAAGGCCACGGTCACCGTGATCAGGCCGATCATCACCACGACCCGGGCATCGCGACGATTCTGGGTCTCCAGCAACTTGAGCAGGTAGATCCCCAGCAGCAGGCCGATCAGCGACTCCATGCCGCCGAAGCCGTCATAGTGCCCCCACAGCGCCAGCACCAGGCCGGCCACCGCCATCAGGCGCAGCACCAGGCTGGCGCGCGGCAGGTCGCGGCGCAGCTGGAGGTAGCGATAGCCGGCCACGGCGACCGCCATCACCGCCAGCCAGCCCGGCACCCAGGCCAGGTGCAGGGCCAGCACCAGGCACTGGCCGAGGAACAGCTGACGCAGCATGACGCCGCCGAGGCGGTGCCCGTCCGCCAGCAGCACCGGTGAGGACGGCCGGGCCGCGCGGTTCAAGGCGACAGCTCCGCCAGCCCCGGCGGCTGACAGCGTGCCAGGGCATCGAGGGCGGCGCGCCGCTGGGCCTCGCCTTCGCCCGGCGCCAGCACCTGGCCGGGCAGGCGCAGCCCATAGCGGTCGCCGGCCCGGTGGTGGGCCAGCACCCGACCGCAGAGCACCGAGAGGCGACGCTCGGGATCGCCGCGGCAGGCCTGGTAGTCGAGCCACAGGCTCTCGCGGGGCGGGGCCTCGAAGGCCTTGGTGGCCAGGGTGCCGGTGCGGCTCCACTGCTTCCAGGCCAGGCGGGTCGGGCTGTCGCCCTGCACGAAGCGGCGCAGCCCGGCGAAATCCCCGCTATCCAGCCCCTGCCCTTCGGGGCGGTGGGCGGACGCCTCCTCGACCAGGGGGCGGGGCCAGACCACGAGCTCGGTGTCGTGGTCCTGCCAGGCCATGGCCCGCACCAGGCCCAGGGGCCAGCGGGTCTCGAGGCGCAGCACCGGCAGCGCGACGACCCCGCGCCGCGGGGCCGGCACGGCCAGCTCGGTCTCGCCATGGCCGGCACAGATGTCCAGCTGGGCCGCCCGGCCCTCGGCGCTCACCCGCAGGGCCGTGCGCGGTCGCCGGGCGCTGGCGACGATCCCCAGGCGCGCCTCGCCGCCGGCGAAGACCTCGGCGGGCTGGCGCAGCGCGAGGCGCACCCCCAGCAGGTTGCGCCAGGCGCGGAAGATCACCACCACGCCCAGGGCGAACAGCCAGAAGGCCAGCGCATGGGCCAGGCTGTTCTGGTAGTTGATGCCGAACAGCACCAGCACGGGGATCAGTGCCGCCCAGCCCAGGCCGAAGCGGGTGGGCAGCAGGAAGAGGCGTTTCTGGGGCAGGGGCTCGCCCAACGGCGCGGACAGCCGGCCTTGCCAGTGCTGGCGCAGGCGCTCGCGCCAGGAGACGGGGCCGGAGCGCGCCAGGGTCATCGCACCACCGGCACCTGCTCGAGCAGCTGCCGCGCCGCGGCCTCGCCCGTCTCGCGGCGCCCGCTGCTCAGCCGATGCCCGGCCACCGGCACCCACACGGCCTGGACATCGTCGGGCAGCACGTGGTCGCGCCCCGCCAGCAGCGCCCAGGCCCGTGCGGCCCGCAGCAGCGACAGCACGCCTCGCGGCGAGAGCCCCCAGGACAGTTCCGGATGCTCGCGACTGGCCGCGGCCAGGGCCTGGAGATAGTCGAGCAGTGGATCGGCCACGTGGATGGTCTCGCAGCGATCCTGCCAGCGCCGCAGGATGCCGGCATCGAGCAGTGGCGGCAGCATCTCGAGGGTGGCCCGGCCGGCCCGCCCGCGCAGGATCTCGCGCTCGGCCCGGGGGTCGGGGTAGCCCAGCGAGAGCCGCATCAGGAAGCGGTCCAGCTGGGACTCCGGCAGCGGGAAGGTGCCGGCCTGCTCCTGGGGGTTCTGGGTGGCGATCACGAAGAAGGGATCGGGCAGGTCCCGGGTCTCCCCCTCCACCGTGACCCGGTTCTCCTCCATGGCCTCGAGCAGCGCGCTCTGGGTCTTGGGAGTGGCCCGGTTGATCTCGTCGGCCAGCACCAGGCCGTGGAAGATCGGCCCGGGGTGGAAGCGGAAGCTGGCCTCGCGGGGATCGAACACCGAGACGCCCAGCACGTCGGCGGGCAGCAGGTCGCTGGTGAACTGCAGCCGCTGCATGTCGAGGCCGGTGACCCGGGCCAGGGACTGGGCCAGGGTGGTCTTGCCCAGCCCCGGCAGGTCCTCGATCAGCAGGTGGCCGCGGGCCAGCAGGCAGCACAGCGCCAGGCGCACCTCCCGGGGCTTGCCCAGCACCACGCCCTCCAGGCCGGCGATCACCGCCGCCAGGCCCTCCCGTGCCACCGGCCGGTTCACGCGGCCCCCTCCAGCCAGCCCGCGGCGAGCATCGCCTCCACCGCCTGGCGGGTGTCCGGCGTGGCCCCCTCGAGGGCCAGGGCCTCGGCCGGCGGCAGCCAGAAGACCTCGGCGACTTCCTCCGCCTGCAGGCGCAGGGGGCCCTCGTAGTCGACCCGGTAGGCGCTGCAGAAGATATGGTTGCCCTCCCCGACATAGGTGAAGTCCAGGGCATGGCGCAGCGGCACGCCCTCGATGCCCAGTTCCTCGGCCAGCTCGCGACGGGCGGCGCGATGCACCGCCTCCCCGGCACCGACCACGCCGCCGGCGGCCAGGTCGAGCCCGCCGGGAAAGACCTCCTTGGTCAGGGTGCGCCGCTGCACGCAGAGCTCGCCCTGGCGGTTGCGCACGACGATGTAGGTGGCGCGATGCCAGTAGCGAAAGCGCCGCATGGTGGCCCGGGACGCGCTGCCGCAGGGCCGGTTGCGGGCATCCACCAGCTGGATGCTCTCGTCGGCGATCTGCGGGGCCGGCAGCGGCGGGGACGCCAGGGCATCGTCGGTCATGGCGGGTCTCCAGGGAAATGTCTTCAGCCTACTCAGTCAAGCCCGAAGCGTCACGTGCCGTGGGTCGCAGCGGCGGCACAGATCCGCTCGCGTCCGCGCCGCGGCCGAACGATCCCGGAGTCGGCGATGGCGCGGATCCTCGCTTGCGTGCAGTCTGAGGGATATGCCTGTGACGGCCCCACCCCCAGCATGCGGAGGCGACGATGCACGACCAACCAGCCGGAGAGACCGAGCACAAGCGGCAGGTGGACCTGGAGGGCGAGCGCGTCCACTGGGACCAGGACATGAGCTACGGCCAGTACCTGGGCCTCGAGACGCTGCTCGATTGCCAGCACCCGCGCTCCTCGCAGCACGACGAGATGCTGTTCATCGTCATCCACCAGGCCTCGGAGCTGTGGATGAAGCTGTGCCTGCACGAGGCCCACGGCGCCGCCGAGCACATCCGTCGCGACGCACTGCGCCCGGCATTCAAGATGCTGACCCGGGTCGCCCGCATCCAGGAGCAGCTGATCAAGGCCTGGGAGGTGCTGGTGACCATGACCCCGGCGGACTACTCCAGCTTCCGCGACGAGCTGGGCCAGAGTTCGGGCTTCCAGTCCTACCAGTACCGCGAGCTCGAGTTCCTGCTGGGCAACAAGAACGCACGGATGATCGAGGCCCACCGCGCCCACCCGGGGCACTACGCGCACCTGAAGGCGGTGCTCCAGGCGCCGAGCCTCTACGACATCGTGCTGCAACGGCTCGCCGCGCGGGGCTTCACCATTCCCGCGAGCCACCTCGAGCGCGACTGGGCCGAGCCCTACGCCGCCTCCCCCGAGGTCGAGGCGGCCTGGGCGGCGATCTATCGCGATACCACCACCCACTGGGACCTCTACGAGCTGGCCGAGAAACTGGTCGACCTGGAGTACAACTTCCAGAAGTGGCGCTTCAGCCACATGAAGACGGTGGAGCGCATCATCGGCTATCGCCGCGGCACCGGCGGCACGGCGGGGGTGAACTACCTGGTCAAGGCGCTGGACCTGCAGTTCTTCCCGGAGCTGTGGTCGGTGCGCACCTCGCTGTGAGGCCGGGCCCCTGCGACGCCGCCCAACGACGGGGCATATCGGCCTCAGGTCGGGGGATTTTGACCGGGCCGCTGGCAGCCACCATGCTCAAGGCAACCCGTGCATCGGAGGCGCGCCATGCAGGATCATGCTCCCCGCGACCGGCTGGCCACCCACCTGGTGATCAACCAGCCCGCCCCGGCCGAGGACCGCGACGCCCTGGCCGACGACCCGGCGCTGCAGGAGGCCCTGCGCCGGGAGGCCCCGGACTGGGTGGCCCGGCGCCTGGCGCCGCTGGGCCGGGAGGTCGGCAGCCGCCGCGTGCAGGCCCTCGGCGAGGCGGCCAACCGGCATCCCCCCGAGCTGCGCCTCTTCGACCGCCATGGCCGTCGCCTCGACGAGGTGGTCTACCACCCCGCCTATCATGAGCTGATGCACCTGGCCATGGACCATGGCTGGCAGGCGGTGGCCTGGCAGGAGGAGGGCCGCGGCGGCCATCAGGCCCACGTGGCCGCCCTCTACCTGCTGACCCAGGCCGAGCCCGGCTTCTGCTGCCCGGTGACCATGACCCATGCCGCCATGCCGGTGCTGCGCGCCTCGCCGGGCGTGCTGGCCGAGTGGTCGCCGGGCCTGCTGGCCTGGGACTACGACCCACGCGCCCTTCCCGCCGAGCGCAAGAGCGCCCTGACCTTCGGCATGGCGATGACCGAGAAGCAGGGCGGCAGCGACGTGCGCGCCAACACCACCCGCGCCGAGCGGGACGAGGACGGCTGGCGGCTGACCGGGCACAAGTGGTTCTGCAGCGCGCCCATGTCGGACGCCTTCCTGACCCTGGCCCAGACCGACGACGGCCTGGGCTGCTTCCTGGTGCCACGCTTCGCGCCGGACGGCAGCCGCAACCCCATCGAGCTGCAGCGCCTCAAGGACAAGTGCGGCAATCGCGCCAATGCCTCGGCGGAGATCGAGTATCGCGGCGCCTGGGCGGCGGCGGTGGGCGATCCCGGCCGCGGCGTGGCCACCATCCTGGCGATGGTCCAGCAGACCCGCCTGGATGCCGCCACCGCGCCGGTGGGCATGATGCGCCAGGCCCTGGTCGAGGCCTGGCGCCACGTGCAGGGCCGCCAGGCCTTCGGCAGGCGGCTGGCCGAGCAGCCGCTGATGCGCACCCTGGTGGCCGACCTCGCCCTGGAGGTGGAGGCCGGCGTGGCCCTCAGCCTGCGCACCGCCCGGGCCTTCGACGGCGCGGCGCGGGACGACGCCCACGAGAAGGCCCTGGCCCGCCTGCTGCCGGCCCTGGCCAAGTACTGGCACAACAAGCGCGCGCCCGGCTTCCTGGCCGAGGCCATGGAGTGCCTGGGCGGCATCGGCTACGTGGAGGAATCGCCGCTGGCGCGGCTCTACCGGGAGGCCCCGGTGAATTCCATCTGGGAGGGCTCGGGCAACGTGATCTGCCTGGACGTGCTGCGGGTGCTGGGGCGTCATCCCGAGGCCCGGGAGGCGATGACCCAAGAGTTCGCCGCGGTGAAGGGCGAATCCGCCGAGCTGGACCGCGCCCTGGCCGAGCTGGAGCGCCAACTCGACGATGCCCCCGAGGCACTGGAGCCCCGCGCCCGCTGGCTCACCCAACGCCTGGCCCAGTGCCTGCAGGCCGCCCTGCTGCTGCGTCACGCCCCCGCGCCGCTCGGCCAGGCCTTCTGCCGCTCGCGGCTCGGCGAGGCGGTGAGCCCCGCCTACGGGGTGCTGCCCCGGGAGGCGCCGCTCGACGCGATCCTCGCCCGCCTGCCCAGCTGATCCCCGCCCCTTGCGACACGGTACCCCTTGCCTGCCCCGGCCGGCCCGCTACCCTGAGGCCAGTTAACGGCCTCGCCTGCCCCCCACACAAGGATGCCCGCATGACGCGTCACCCGTTTCGCCTCGCCGCCGCCTGCCTGCTGGCCAGCGGCCTGCTGTCGCCCCTGGCCGCCGCCCACGAGCAGCAGGCCGAGGACCTGCGCATCGCCCATCCCTTCGCCACGCCCACGCCGCCGGGCGCGATGAGTGGCGGCGCCTATCTCGACCTCGAGGTGACCGGCGACCACCCGGCCGTGCTGACGGGCGCGCGCACCCCGGCCAGCGAGGTCGTCGAGGTCCACCACATGACCATGACGGACGGCACCATGCGCATGCGCCCGGTGCCGGAACTGCGTATCACGCCCGAGGCGCCGGTGCGGATGCGCCCCGGCGGCGGCCACCACCTGATGCTGATCGGCCTGAGCGGCCCGCTGGCCGAGGGCGACCACTTCCCGCTGACCCTGGAATTCGCCGAGCGCGGCGAGGTCGAGGTGGAGGTCTGGGTGCAGCACGCCGCCGAGGGCAGCGCCGCCGCCGACGGCCATCACGCTCACTGAACCACGTCTGGCGGCGCCTCCGTCTCAGTAGTGCACCGCCAGCCAGACGGTCTCGGTGTCCGGCGTCGTCCAGGCCACCCGATGCCGGCGGTGGGCGGGAATCACCAGGTGGTCGCCCGGGGCGAGACGCACCTCGTCGCCCCCCTCGAAGGCGAGCCGGGCCTCCCCCTTCAGCACCAGGACCCACTCGTCGTGGGCCTGGTCGTACCAGCCACCGCCGGCCGGCGAGGCCTGGCCCCGGGAAACGATGCGCTCGATGGTGACACGCTCGTTGCGGGCGAGGACCTCGAAGACCTCGTCGTCGACGGCCGCGGGCAGGTCGTCGAACAGGTTCGTCATGGTGCCTCCTGCAACCAGGCCTCGGCCTGTTCCTCCTCGTCCGGTTCGAACGCCTTGATGGTGAGCCCGGGGATCAGCGCGCCCTCGAGCTCGCTGGCCCGCCGAATCCAGTCCTGGCCGGCGATGACCGCCGCCCGGTCGAAGCGCCGGATGAAGCGGAACAGCCCCGGCAGGCGCGACATCTCGATGCCGATGGCGCCGAGGGTCGGCAGGTGGAAGTCCTCGACGCGATACAGCATGCGCCCGTGCTCGATGCCCTCCGACTGCGCGATGAGGTCGTCCAGCGCGGCGCGCATGGCCTCGCTGTCGAGCTTGCCGCCGAAGGTGATATCCAGGCGATCGTCGCCCTTGCGCTCTACTTGAAACATGACTGCCTCCTTGTCCTCGATGTGAATGTCCTCCAAAGGCCAGCCTAGTCCAGGCAACAAGCCCCAGCCTCCTCGCCGAGACGTCCGTCTCAGCGAGCCGGCTGGCGGGCCTGCTCGCGACGCTTCTGGGCCAGGTAGGTCGCCTCGTCCAGTTCGTGGAGCTGCCGCGGGTAGCGCTCCGTCGCCGCGAACCAGCGCCGCAGCCGGGTCTCGAGACGGCCGGACGCGGGCAGGGAGAGCGTCGCGAGGTGGACCTCCAGGGCCAGGTAGAAGCGCATCACGTTGCGCTCGATCATGCCGCGCACGCCTCCCACGTAGCGCGGGGAACCATCCGCCTCGCGTCCCACCACCGTGAAGCCGACCCGGTCCCGGCCCACGGAGTTGAAATAGGCCCACAGGGCGAGGCGCGCGGGCGTGCCATAGGCCAGCGAATAGCGCAGGTGGACCAGGCTCGCCGCCTCGCCGTCCGGCATCGCCTGCAGCCTCAGGCGGAAGTCGCGGGTGCCATAGGGCCCCTGGTCGCCCTCCAGGCCGAGGGAAAGGTACTGGGGAAGCACCGCCCGGACCTCCAGGGTCAGGTCGATACGCTGTGCCTCCTCGAGGGGCTGGAAGCCTCGCCGGCCCACATGGACGCTCAGGGCATCGGCCCCCTCGGCATGCGACTGGTGCCGGCAGGCCTCGACGTTGAGGTGCAGGAACAGGATCTCGCACCAGGCCGCCGCCGAGGTGAGCTCCCCCGCCAGCACCGGCAAGGGCCGGGAGATGCGGGCATAGATGCTGCCGCTGACGCCGTAGGGGCGTGCCTCCGAGACGACACTGAGCGGCGCCTCGAAGGGCGAGGCGGCGATGGCCTCGCGCCAGCGCTCGCGGGTCGCCGCATCCTGGGCCGCGGCCGGTCCCCCCAGCAGGCACGACAGCGCCAGGCAAAGGACGATCCGGGTGAGGCGCCGCCAGCCAGGCGTGGGAGGGGCCATTCGGGCAAGGTGGGAGTGGGGCATCGCGAGGGCCCACGACAGGGAGATATCTTCATCCTAGCCAAGCCCTCCCCCGGCGGCTTGTTGAACACGGGCGCAGCGCCATCTGATGTAGGGCCTGCCGCGCCGAACCATCCCGACTGAGCGGCGAAGGGCACACTGCGATAGGCCCCTTCGGCGCCTCGCCGGCGCCTGACTGCCCGAAGCGTTCCTCCACGGGGCACGAAGACGGTCTCCTTGCGCCAGCCGGTCAGGCGGCGCACCCCGCGGTAGAAGAGGACATAGCCGATGGCCAGAGACGGCAAGACCACCAGATGGAGAATCGCCATCCAGACGATGTCCGAAGCCCCCAGCGATTCCTGCTCTGCCCCCAGGAAGCCCAGACCCACCAGCGTGAATTTGCCACTCATGGAAAACAGCGCAAACCACAAGCCGTGCATCAGGTGCGCGCCGGGGGATGGTAAGAAGATCTTTCGCCCGGGGCAGGGTGGGCTGACAGGGCGTACAGGTGATTGCTCTGGTGGGGTTAGCGCCTCATGATATGGGCTCTTTGGTCCTAACTGTTTCCCTACCCAGCCGGACGTGCCCAGGATGATTCAAGCTCCCCATATAGATGCCCTTAACCAGATTCTACCCGAAGACCCCCTGTTGATGATGGGGGCCGGCCCGGTACCCATTCCTGGTCCGGTGGCAGCGGCGAATGGCATTGTCATTAACCACCTGGGTGAGACCATGGCGCGCATCATCGATCAGGTGAAGCGGATGGGGCGTTATATCTTCCAGACCGAATCGCCCTGGCTGATGGGCGTGGCAGGGCCGGGATCGGCCGCAATGGAGATGGCCGTTACCAACCTGGTGTGGCCGGACACCCGGGTACTGTGCGTCTGCAATGGCTTCTTCTCACAGCGCCTGGCCGAAATGGCCCGGCGCGCCGGCGGAGAGGTTGAGCGCTTGCAGGTCGATGAAGGTTGCAGAGCCGATGTCAGTCGCATTGAAGACATTCTGCAAACCTTTGAACCGGAAGTGATGACCATCGTTCAGGGCGAGACCTCGAACACCACCCATAACAAAGACCTGGCTGCCATCGGCGCTCTGGCTCAACGGTACAACTGCCGCCTGATTGTGGATGCGGTCTGCACGCTCAGCACCATGGAACTGAACATGGACGACTGGGGCATCGATGTGGTGATTACCGGTGGCCAGAAGGGCCTGAGCTCGATTCCCGGCGTCTCTCTGGTCGCCTTCTCCGAACACGCCTGGCAGCGTATTCTGCAACGCCCGGTGCCGATGCCGCACTGGACGCTGGACGCCCTGCTCGCGACCCGGTTCTGGCATGAAGCCTCCTATCATTACACCGCGCCGGTGTCTGGTCTGCTGGCCTTGCACGAAGCCATGCGTCTGGTCTGCGAGGAGACCCTGGAGCGTCGTTTTCAACGCCACCGCAAGAGCAGCCTGGCGTTGCAGGGTGGCATAGAGGCGTTGGGGCTTTCGCTTTACGTGCCCACCGAAGCCCGGCTTAATTCTGTGGTGGGTATTGCCTTGCCCGAGGGGCTGGATTCAAAGGCAGTCTGCTCCCACATCTCGCGTCACTTTCGGGTTGAGATTGCCGGTTCCTTTGGCCCGCCCATCGTACGCATCGGTCAAATGGGTGAGCAGTGCCGGGTGCATAACCTGTTTCGCACGCTGCATGCCTTGGGTTCAACGTTTAACGCCCTCGGTCACCCGGTGGACTTACCGGCTGGCATGGCCGCCCTGGAGAACCATCTGCAAGCCCTGTCGGCCGAAGAGTAAGGTAGCCAGAAACAATCAGGGACAGGTACAGATTAGAGCCAGAGGAGGCACGCAAACTTCCAAGGACAGGAGAGTCGCCACTACCCGATATGCTACCGCCGGGTCAGAAAACAGCTCGCCGGCCTTGGCGAAAATTAAGGCACAGCGTCCTTGCCGTGCGGTATATCCTTCGATGTTTCAGGGCCTCGGTGAAACCGGCGGCCACCGAGGCTCTCGACATGTCGGGCTAGGTGTCATTTCGCTCCGACGGGCTGTCCGACGAAGCCGCCTCGGGGCGCTCCACGAAACGCACGTTCCTGGTCGGCGCATGCGCGTAGGCGTTTACGTCTTCGGGTTCGGCGGCGTAGCTGTCCTCGTAGCCCGGCACCGACTTTGCCATCAGGTCGGGGCGGCTGCCCCAAGGGGCGGCGTTCACTTTCTGATGATGCTCGTCGCGAAGGCGTGTCAGTTCCTTCTCATCCACGCTGGCGTAGAGGTCGCGCCAGTAGGTGGCCGGGCGGCCACGCTTGCCGGCCTCGTCGAAGGCCCGGGTGGTCGGGTCGAGTTGACGGAAAGGCTCCAGCCGGGGAATGTCCGGCAGCGGCTGGCTGACGTCCATGAAGCGGCTCAGCATATCCCACATGGCGTAGCGCTCGGCGATGCTGCCGGTATCGGTGGGAAAAGTGAATTCCAACGGCAAGCCGCTGCGCTTGTCCTTGCTGAACTGCGGATAGCGATGGCGCACCTTGAGGGTGTGACGCTGATTGCCCTTCATGTCAGCGGCCATCTCGATAAAGGCATCGAACTCGTAGAAGGGGAAATTGCCCTGGAAGCTCTTGACCAGGCCGGAGCGGCGGCAGAAAGAGACATCATCCGACCAGTTCTGGTTACTCTTGTAGAAACGAATACTCTGAGTCTCGTAGAGTCTCCTCAGCAACGTAGAAACACTACAAACCCCAGCAACACTCAATGGAATAACAAGCATGGAAAAGGAGAAGCCGTTCTTAGGCCAAAACAGTTCCGCAAAAACTTCCACCCCCAAGACTACTAATGCCGCGCCTAACCCCCCCCCCATGCGCCCCCCCGGCCCAATAAAGCTAAGAAGGTGCGTCCAGAAAACGAACCAGAAACGAAATAAGCGATAGATCAGGCTAATATCTTCATCAACGAACTGCGACCAGCGTAACTCGTTGATCATCGAATAGTCGTGAAAATCCTTCTCCCCCATGTACTCATACTTACGATACCAGGCTTCCGAATACTCATATTCGAATTCTGAAGGATTGACGCCAATATAATGCCCCCAAGGCAGACGCGCCATATCGAAGGCGTCACCCAGCTTGCCGAGCTTGCCCTTGGGGGGCGGCGGCGCCTGGCGGGGAATACGATCGGCCGTGAAGGCCGTCTCCTCGTACCCTTGCTGTTCTTCCGGCTGCGCGGCATCGGTCATGTCCTGCCTCCTTGCTTGTTCCAGCGTTTTAGCTCGCCAACAACCTTAAAGGCACGCTACCGCTGGGGCAGACGGCAGCGTGCCTTCCCTAGCGAGAATATGTAGGCACGGCATCCTTGCCGTGCGATATGTCGTTCAGTGAAAGCGGTGCCCAAGTAAGAGGCAATCAGGCTGAGAGCGTCGTTTCCTCGGCATAGACCTCGGCGAAGATGGCGGTAATGGGCCGGTTGGGCTGCTGGGCCTGACGCCGGCGAACTTCCGCCGAGAGGCGCTTGAGCTCATCGCTGGGCGGGACCCACTGTTCCCTGGGGAGCGGCTGCGACCAGTCCTCGAGGCTCGCCGGCAGGGTCTTGCGTCCGGCTTTCTGGATGGCGCGGATTTCCCACTCGGCGAGGTGGAAGGGAATCGTCCACAGGTCAATAATGTGCCACAGGTACCACATGGCCACCTTGAACAGGCCGATCTCGCCGTCGCGATGGCGGCGATGCAGGCGTTGGCGGGCGCGATGGAAGGTATGCACGCCCTCGTGGGGCGGATCACCGGGGCGATGCAGGCCGTGCGGATCCTGAATCTCCTCGCGGGTATGCACCTCGTATTCCATGTAGGCCCGCACCGACTCCCACAGCCCCATCGCCAGCGGCAGGCCGGGCTGCTGCAGTTCGAGGAAGTGCTGCTGCCCCGTCTCGGGATCGATAAAGCCGAGCCCCAGGCCATATTGGCGCTGCACGCCGTACTGAGTGGCGCCCTGGGCCTGAGTTACCCAGGCCGCCACGCTTTCCCAGGGCACAATTATTGGCGGCTTACCACCGCCCGGCGCAAAGGCGACCTCACGGCGCTGGCGATGGAAGCGGGTAGGGACGTCGTTGCGAAACTTGAAGTGGTATTGGGCTTTGATAAACAAAGCCAAGGCAAGGATAAGCCCCCCCCCCCATAGTCCTATTCCCAGAGTAATATCGAAGAAGGCTATAAACTCACTGGCAAAAGGGAGCTCTTCGCTAGAAGTCATCCACCCGAGTACCAAAGGGGTAACCACAACAATCCACAGAGAACCAATGAAGGGTATCCCTAAAGTAAACTGCCAAGTAAAGGGGGTGGGAAGACTCCCCCCGAAGTCCAGATAGGCATCGTTGACCTCGCCGATGGCCTGATTGAAGTCCACGGGCGCCGAGCCCGTGGGCAAGGGAACAGGCGACAGGTAACTGACCTTGCCGCCTGGAAATGATTCAATATCACCGGCCCGATGGGGCTGGGCCATATCGGGGCGCGGCGTCTGGGGTTTGTTGCCTGCCATGATTATGCCTTGGATCAAGTAAGAAGAAGAGGATCGATTTCCTGCCAGGGCGCCGGCTCGCCACGCACGGTCACTTCCGATGGCGTATAGATTCCCTCGCCGCCAGCTAAAGAAACGCGGATATGATAGTCAGTGGGTCGATATTGGCCGTCTTTATCCAGGGTCTCGACCCGGATCGCCATAACGGTATCATGGTAGCGCCAATCTCCCTCACCCACCGGCTCCGGTCTGGGAAAACCGAGCGTCAGAGGCGCTTGATCTTCCAGATCGAGCTGGAGATCGACTTGACTGGTTGCGGGATACCAGAATTCACGCGGGCCTGGTCCCGCGTTCGAGCGCACCTGATAGCAGGCCAGCGACAGTGTATATGGCGGCTTACCGCCAAAGGGGGCGATAATATCCTGCAAGCCGATGGGAGGAAGGCTAAGGTCAAAATCCACCGACTTTAGGCCTTCGAGCCGATTCTTCCACCAGCTCTCGAATTCCTCGATGCTGACATTAATCCTTGGTGCTTGTGCAATTGCCTGTAGCTGAGACTGATAAGCCTCAAGCGAGTCATCACGGGCTTGTTCCGCATCCTGACTCCAGGGGGTAGAGAGTAGCCATTGGTCATGGCGGCTAGTGCTGTAACGGTTATAGAACCAACTGCCTCCCAGTTCGAGTACGGTAAACAGCGCTCCGGCGAGGTTAAATCGCCAGAACACTGATCCCAGTCGAGCACCGGCAGCGGCCCACTCAACGCCACGGAACGCTACGGAAAAGCCTGTATGAAGGGTATGGGTCAAGCCATAGACATTAGCCCCCAGCATGCCTCCGGCACCTGCCATACTGGCCATGGCAGCACTCTGAGCACTTTGGTCGCCACTACGAACAGCCTCCTGCCAAGTACTATATCGACTTGAAAGGCTAAAGTAAGAAGCAAAAACGCCTGCGACGTAAGTCATGCCTCCCAAGAAAATATGCAGCTTACCTAGTGAGTTCGCGACCTTTAGGGCACCGGCATCATTAAGGGCATCGGCTAGTGCCTTCACCCTTAGATCTAGGGCGGTATCCATGATGCCCTGAGCCGCAAGAAACCCAGCAGAACTTGTAGCAACAAATGATTTAATAACATCGATACGCGTCGTTGATCGATTCGACCCAGTACCACTCTGATAGTCTTGGTATGTATGCCAGAAAGTAACCACCTGAGCAGCAAAAACTAGCAAGCCAAGACCATCTCCGACCAGGCTTGCCTTGGGTGCCGCCGCAACCCCTTGTCGAATGTTACGGATCAATCCGCCTACCTCGGCCTGCTGGGCCGCCGGCAGCACCAGCGTCAGGCCGGCGCGCCCCGGGGCGGCACCGGCGACACGGACGCTATCCTCGGGAAGCTCCTCAATTGGGCTTAACGCTTGTGCGAGTTTCGGTTCGTGTACCGTCTGCAGCTCCTGGCGTATGCGCTTGAACTTCTCGAGTAGAGCCTTCGCTTCAGGGGAAGAATGCCCAGCGTTTGCCTTGACGATATTGCGACGCTTGCGAAGCTCGTCGAGCTCTTCCCGCAGCGCCAGGACGCGCTGCATGGTGCGCCGAAAGTTATCCAGCTCCTCGCGTGACGCCACCACGAAACTGGCGCCCGTACGATGGGCAGCGTCGAGGATCCTCGCGGGCAACGCCTTGGGGAGGCGCCGAAACAGTTCCTCCAGGTCGGGCACCGTGTCACGGTTGATACTCTGGTGGAACTCGTCCATGACCTGGGCGATGCCCCGCGAGATCGCCGGCGCAAAGGGCTGATGGGCGCTCTCGGCGATGACCTGGGTATCCTCGGGTAGCTGATCCACTGCCGGCAGTCGACCTGACTCGATCGCGTTGAGCTCATCCCACAGGTCCTTGGCCTTGAGCACGGTCCCGTAACCGGCATTGGTGATCGTCGAATACTGGCCGATGAAGTCACTCTGGTCGGCGAGCGGCAGGGTATGAAACAGCGGCCGATCGTAGTGCGGCGCCTCTTCCAGCCAGTCGGCCACACGTTCGGTCGCCTCATCGCTGCGGCAGATATCCTTCAGACATCCATACTGGGCCTTGAAGCCCTCATGGATCTGGTCCGTGTTTTGCGCATCGAAGTACCAGGCGGCAGTGTGGAAACGCGTGCTGCACAGCATATCGGCGCGATCGTCGGACAGGGCGTCGAGCGTCGTATTCCAGCGCTGCAGCCGCGGACGCTGCTCGGCGAGAAATGCATCCATGCGTTCGCGATCGATCAGCTCATTGATGCCCCGCTCTCCGATCTGGCTGCCTTCCAGAAGCGCCTTGAGCCGCTCGTTATGCTGTCGTTTCATGGAAAGCAGAGCATCGCTATGCTGATCCACGAAGTCACGCCCCAGGCCGTCGCTGAGGCTATCCTCGACATAATAACGGCGCACCTCTTCCTGCAGGCGATAGGCAATGTCGCGGGCATTGGCGCGGTCCGCCTCGCTTCGCATCTCCTGCAGGCGCCCCTTAAGATCCTCGGGCAAGTCCGGGTCATAGGAATGGGGTAACTCACCCGTGTTGCTATCCCGATTAAGGAAATCGAGCAGGCTCTGGCGCACCTCGCCCTGGCGGGGTTCCTCCATCGCGGCAACAT